>NZ_CAWURC010000001.1:0-181381 GCF_963925185.1 uncultured Flavobacterium sp.
AATGAATTATTATAATTTTTGAGTTTTTTATTAGTAACAAATATGTGATTATCTATATTAAAAACGGATTGGCAGAAAAAACAAAAGTGTTTCATGTTATTATTTTGAATTAGTACCTAAATTAGTAACTACACCTTAAAAAAACCTATCCAATTTAAAGGTTTAAGAACTATTTGTATGGGTTTCAAAACATTTTGTTTTGGAACCCTTTTTTTTAAGTTTAACATAATCCCGGGACATCCTTTTTCTTGTCTATCTTTTTGAAGATAATGCGCATAGTAATAGAAAAAGAAAAGAAATCAGAAATTAAATAAGAATTTTATTATTATCTAATAAATTAAGTTGTACCCCATTAACGAATTATAAATTAAAATTATTATGAAAAATTTAAAACACTCTTTTTTTGTTATAATATTAAGTATCAATGGTATTATAGCACAAGATCTGCCAATACCAAATAATATAAAATTATATGATCCAACAAGTGATGCCAAAGTTGAAGTTACAAATGCAGTAAAAAAAGCAAAAAAAGAAGGTAAACACGTGTTTTTACAGATTGGAGGAAACTGGTGCGGATGGTGTCTAGCGTTTGATAAAAAAGTAAAGTCAAATGACACACTACGAACTGCTATGGAGAAAAATTTCGTGGTTTATCATGTGAATTATAGCAAAGAAAATAAGAATTTGGATGTTCTAGCTTCGTTAGGATTCCCTCAGCGTTTCGGATTTCCTGTATTCGTGATTTTAGATGGTGAAGGAAATAGAATTCATACTCAAAACAGCACGAATCTTGAAGAGGGAAAAGGGCATTCAACACAAAAAACATTAAGCTTTTTTAACAATTGGTCCCTATCGGCTATTGACCCAAAAGAGAATAAAAATTGGTGAAGCGCTTAGCTAAAATTAAAGTATCCTGTTTTTTAATGTTTGGTTTTAGGGATAATCTATAGTGTTAAAAACAGTATTGAATGAATTATTATAATTTTTTGAGTTTATATTGAATAACAAATAGGTGATTGTCTATTTGGAAAACGGATCGGTTGAAAAAATAAAAGTGTTTTTATATTATCATTTGAGTTCATTTAAAAACGGCACTCTAAAAAGCCTATCCTAGTTAAGGATGTAAGAACTATTTGTATGGGCTCCAAGACATTTATTTTTGGAGTCTTTTTTTACGGAAAGTCTTGGGTGAAATTTTCGTTTTATTAGGATGATCCAAAAAAAAGTTTTTTAAAATGTACGCGCTGTCAAATTGCCTAAACCAGTTTCACTTATTGAAATATATTCAAAAAAATATGATTCGAAAACTGTTGTGTGTTAAATTAAAATAATCGCTATTGGTCTTTCTCAAAAAATTAGAAAGGTCGTTTTCTTGTCAAAAAAACATTTGGAACTTATAAAAATACAATAACAAAAAAATGAAAAAATTAGAGCTTCCTCTAAAAGAAAATTCAAAGATTCGAGTAATTAGTACAACGGGTAGTTTTGCGGTTATTGACGCTATACTATCTGAAAAAGTCGATACTGTTTTTGGCTATCCTGGAGGCGCTATAATGCCAATTTATGATGCGTTATACGACTTCAAGAATAGACTAAATCATATCCTAGTCCGTCACGAACAAGGGGCAATTCATGCTGCGCAAGGTTATGCACGTGTGAGCGGAAAAACGGGCGTTGTTTTTGCGACGAGTGGTCCCGGAGCTACAAATTTGGTGACAGGCCTGGCAGATGCCATGATTGATTCTACTCCGTTGGTTTGCATTACGGGTCAAGTTTTTGCTCATTTGTTAGGGACCGATGCTTTTCAGGAAACCGACATCATCAACATCACAACACCTATCACCAAATGGAATTACCAAGTAACTGCTGCTTCTGAAATTCCAGAGGCAATTGCCAAGGCTTTTTTTATAGCCAAAACAGGTCGGCCGGGCCCCGTATTGATCGACATTACCAAAAATGCCCAATTACAATTGTTCGATTACAAAGGATATAGACAATGCATACATGTGCGAAGTTACCGAGCCAAACCAATTGTTCGCAACGAATATATTGTGAAAGCGGCAACTCTTATCAACCAAGCCAAAAAGCCATTTGTGGTTTTTGGACAAGGAGTTATACTGGGTAATGCCGAAAAAGAATTTATATCTTTTATAGAAAAAGCAGGATTGCCCGCCGCTTGGACAATAATGGGAATGAGCGCTATTCCTACTGATCATCCATTAGGGGTGGGTATGTTGGGCATGCATGGGAATTACGCGCCAAATTTTATGACAAATGAATGCGATGTTTTAATTGCTATAGGCATGCGATTTGATGATAGAGTTACCGGAAGATTAGACAAATATGCAAAGCAAGCGCAAATCATTCACGTGGACATTGATCCTGCCGAAATTGATAAGAACGTCTTGACGACTCATTCGGTATGGGGAGACTGCAAAGAAACATTACCTCTACTAACTCTATTGGTGGAGAAGAAAAAGCATACTGAATGGCTTCATGAATTTAAAGTTAAAAAGGAAAAGGAAAACCTAGTAATCATCCAAAAAGAATTGAATCCTGCAGAAGGAGGTTTGACAATGGGAGAAGTAATCAATGTTCTTAACGAACTTACAAACGGTGATGCCGTAATAGTAACCGATGTGGGGCAACACCAAATGATAGCGTGCCGCTACGCAAAACAAAACCAAACTAGAAGCAATATTACCAGTGGTGGATTGGGAACAATGGGGTTTGCGCTTCCGGCTGCTATAGGAGCCAAGTTTGGCGCTCCTGAAAGAGAAGTTATTGCTATTATGGGAGATGGTGGGGCCCAGATGAACTTGCAAGAATTAGGAACCATTATGCAATTTAAACCCAATGTAAAAATCATCATTCTTAACAATGGTTTTCTTGGAATGGTGCGCCAATGGCAAGAACTTTTTCACAAAAAAAGATATTCGTTCACCGATATTAAAAGTCCTAATTTTGTACAAGTTGCCAAAGCATATGGCATTAAAGGAAGACAACTAGTTCACCGGAAAGAATTAAAAGATAGTCTAAAACAAATGTTGAACCACCCAGGTGCCTTCTTACTGGAAGTGGCTGTAATTCACGAAGACAATGTTTTTCCAATGGTCCTGCAAGGAAAAGGTGTTGCGGAAATTATATTGAGTAAAGAGGAAATCTAGCGTTAAGTTATCAATAATATCTATAACAAAAAATGAAACAAGAATATACCTTAACCATCTACACCGAAAATCAGGTAGGCTTAATCAACAAAATAGCTATAATGTTTTCTAGAAGAAAAATTAGCTTAGAAAGTTTTACTACATCCCCTAGTGAAATCGAAAAAATATACAGATTTACAATCGTTATCAGAGAAACGGAAACGGTGGTTAAAAATTTGGTGCGACAAATAGAAAAAATTGTAGATGTTTTTAAATGCTATTGCAATACAAATGACGAAATTATTTGGCAACAAATGGCATTATACAAAGTTCCAACAGCTATCATTGTGAGAGAGGTAAAGGTAGAACGATTGCTTAGAAAATACGGGGCCAAAGCGGTAGTGATTCGGGAAGATTATACTGTGTTTGAAGCTACGGGTCAAGACGAAGAGATAAATAATTTGGTTTCAGAACTAGATAGATATGGCCTCATTGAGTTTGTAAAAAGTTCCCGAATAGCTATTATCAAATCGAGTGAAGGTATCCACCAAAAAGTACTAGATATGGAAAAAAATGATCCCTCAAAAAAACCTATAAATAACGAATTTTTGAATCATAAAAGTATGATTTTTGAAATGTAATAAAACAAGTACATGACTATATTTGAAGGAGTGTTAGCTGCAAAAAAACAATTACAAGGTATCGTCTCAGCTACCCCATTAACAGAGAACCTAAATCTATCGGATGAGTTTGCCGCAACTATTTTACTAAAACGGGAAGATTTACAAATTGTTAGATCCTACAAAATTAGAGGGGCTTACAATAAAATGAGTTCCCTTACGGAAAAGGAGAAAAAACAGGGTATAGTATGCGCTAGTGCGGGAAACCATGCTCAGGGAGTAGCCTATTCTTGTAATTTGCTAAAAATAATGGGCAAAATCTACATGCCAAAACCTACCTCAAAACAAAAGATAAAACAAGTCCAGTTATTCGGGAAATCATTTGTCGAAATTGTACTTATAGGTGACACTTTTGATGATGCTTATGAAAAGTCTATAGAAGATGTTCAAAAAAACAAAAAGATTTTCATTCATCCTTTTGACGATGTCAATGTAATTGCTGGTCAAGGTACGGTAGGTCTGGAAATTTTGGAATCATTTACCGAATCAATTGATTATGTATTTGTTCCAATTGGCGGTGGTGGTTTGGCTTCTGGACTTTCGGAAGTTTTTAAACACCTGAGTCCAAATACAAAAATCATTGGAGTAGAACCCGAAGGTGCACCATCTATGAAAACTTCAATTAAAAACGGCATAAACACAACATTAAAAACCATTGATAAATTTGTGGATGGTGCGGCGGTAAAAAGAGTAGGTAATATAACTTTTGAAATTTGCAGAAAGAATCTGGACGATATTATTTTGGTTCCCGAAGGCAAAGTTTGCACCACAATTTTACGAATGTATAATGAGGAAGCCATGGTTGTAGAGCCTGCTGGCGCTTTGACTATTGCCGCTTTAGATTTTTACAAAGATGAGATAAAAGACAAAAAAGTTGTTTGTATTGTTAGTGGAAGTAATAATGACATTGAGAGAACCGCTGAGATAAAGGAACGATCGTTGTTGTACGAAGGATTAATGCATTATTTTATGATTCAGTTTCCTCAACGTCCAGGGTCTTTAAAAGAATTTGTAAATGAAATTCTTGGTCCCGATGATGATATTACCTACTTCCAATTTGCAAAAAAAAACAGCAGAGAGGTTGGTCCTGCTGTGGTAGGGCTGGAGTTGAGAAATAAAAATGACATCTCGATTATCAAAACCAAAATGGTTAATAAAGGATTTGACTTTAAATACCTCAACGAAAAGCAAGATTTGTTCACCCAATTAATAGGATAAACAAGAATTTATAAAGTGAATTATTGTTGCAACTCCGAGTAATAGTGAGGCTTAACGAGTCTTATCGTTAATTTGTTAAGACTTTTTATGTTAACTTCTTGAAATATTTTGGAGGCACACGTCTTTGTGTTAGGAAATACGAAAAGAGGGGTGGTTAATACGTTTGAATAAAAACGCTCCTTTGGTGAAAATTTAAAATGCGTTAGGATAGGATTTCATGAAATTTTCCGCAAAAATAGTTCTTAAATAAAAAACCAATTCTTCCGCATTTTCTTTTGTGAATACAATTGGGGGTTTTATTTTTAAAACATTGTGGTCGAGTCCATCTATGCTCATTAATATTCCGTGATCTTTCATTCGGTTTGCTATATATTCGGTTTGAGTTGCCAAAGGCATCATTTTAGCATCTACTAATTCAATCCCAAGAAACAAGCCTTGGCCACGAACGTCTCCAATAATAGGAAATTCAATGGCGATTTTTTTTAATTCAGATTTTAAAAACTCCCCGACATTTAAAGCGTTTTCCTGTAATTTTTCTCGCTTAACCGTTCGTATGACTTCGGCGCCAATTGCGCAAGAAACGGGGTTGCCGCCAAAAGTGTTGAAATATTCCATTCCGTTCGCAAATCGATCGGCCACTTCTTGTGTACAGGCAACTGCCGCTAGCGGATGCCCGTTTCCTAAAGGTTTCCCTATGGTAACAATGTCTGGCACTACATTATGAAGCTGAAAACCCCAAAAAGATTTTCCCATTCTGCCACAACCGGTTTGAACCTCGTCTGATATACATATTCCTCCAGCTGCGCGAACTAATTGATACGATTTTGATAAAAATCCTTCCGGTAATTCTATTTGACCACCACAACTAATTATGGGCTCAATGATGAAACCCCCAACGTTTCTTCCTTTTTTCTGGATTTTAATTATTTGCTTTTTTACTTCTTCTGCATACTTTTTCGCTGTGTTTTTCCCTCTGTGTTTTCCTCTAAAAGCATCCGGTAAAGGGAAAATATGGGTGTGATCGGGAGTTCCTGCCCCCCCTTTTCCGTCAAATTTATAGGAACTGATGTCAATGCAGCTGTTTGTGTTGCCATGATACCCAACTTCCGAAGCAATAATGTCTATTTGCCCCGTAACTGCTTTTACCATTCTAATTGCTAATTCGTTCGCTTCACTTCCTGAATTCACAAAATGAAGCACGTTTAATTCTGCTGGTAAAGTTTCAATTAATTCTTTGGTAAGTGCATTGATGTTTTCGTGTAAGTATCTTGAATTAGTATTGATTAAAGCCATTTGTTCCTGCCCGGCTTTTACTACCGAATATTTTTCATGACCTACATGTGCAACATTATTTACGGTGTCTAAATACTTTTTTCCATATTGATCCATTAAATATTGGCCTGCACCACGTACCATTTTTATTGGTTGTTTATATTGTAGGCTTAAACTTTTCCCTAAATGTTGTTTTCTGTAAGCTATTATTTTATCATTAGAATTGATTTCAATTTGTTCCAGTCCGCGTGCTTTAAATAAAAAGTTGGGGTTTGGGCAAATGCTCTTCCAAACCTCCATTTGATTGTGAAATGCAACACCTGGAAAATCAATTTCATAATTTAACAACGATAGCGTCACTTGAAAATGTAAATGAGGAACCCAATTACCATTTTCGTTCTTTTTACCTAAATATCCCAGACACTCCCCTTGTTTAATCTTATCTCCCTTTTCTTTATTTGAAACACTTTCCGTGCTTAAATGGCCATAAAGCGTATAAAATGTAAAGTCTTTGACTTCGTGTTTTAAAATGATAAGCCCGCCATATTGTTTATTGCCGAAATTGTTATAAGAAACCACTACTTCTCCATCAATTAATGCATGAACCGGAGTTTCGTTTGGAAGCCAAAAATCAATTCCCAAATGGATTGTTCGGCTTTCTCTTCCGTTATTTCCAATTTTATCAAATGCTGTTGAGGTGTATAACGGTCGTGGTTCTAAATAACCACCCGCAATTATTTTTGATGTGTTTTCTGATTGTAATTTTATGATTTTATATTCGAAGAGTTCTAAATCATTGAAGTCGTTAAAGTGTCCAATCCACTTGCTTGAAACACTTAAATCTAATGGTTGGATTTTATTTTTTTGGATTGTTGGAAATAATTCATTTAGGCTAAAGTTATTTTTAACCGTCCAATTAATGAACTTGTTTTCGTTAGGATGTGCTGTAAATTTGCACGTTTCCCTAAAACTATAATGAGCATAATCCGCGCTTATTTTAAACCATTTTTTTAAGACTTCCCATGCGGGTTTTTCACTTACTAGCAAATAGGTATTGTCGGGTTCTTTAGTTTTGTTAATCGCGGATTTTGTTAGGGAAATCACTAATCGCATTGCAATAGCGTTATATAGATGCGCTAATTCACTTTCGAGCAATGGAAACTTGGAGTGATATCCTTTAATAATTGGTAAAGCCGCGTCTAATGGTTCGTTATGGCGCATCATTGCATACGCACAAGCAACGGCTAAATCATTAATAATTTGAGTATAAACAGCGTCGCCAAAATCAATAATTGCTTTTACTTTTGGTTGTATTAAATCTTCGGTTACAATAATATTGTTTTCATTTGCATCATTATGTACAACTGATTTTCTAAGTTTAGAATAGGTGGTTTGTGATGTTTCAAATCTATTTTGAAAAAAGGAAATTATCTCTTTTTCTTTTTTATTAAATAAACAAATGTGTTCCTTTGTCCAAAGGGACTGTGCAATATCCCAATCAAGTTCGCGGTGTGCTTCTTCGTGAACAAATCCTTTTAAAGCGTTTGTTAGCAATCCACATTGTTCGCCCAAACTAAATCGTAAATCATCCAATTGTGGGTTCACATCATTCCAAATTCTTCCAGAAACCCAGGTTAATAATCTAACTTTTCGCTGGTTTCCCCATTCGTCTTTTATTTCTGAAATGAAGTTTCCGTTTACCTCTTTTACAATTTTAGGAACGATGAGATTTGAGTTGTTCTCTTGAATAAACTGCGCCAATTTTTGCTGAAAATTAAGGTATTTTTCATTTTCATTTGGTCGAGAAACTTTTAGAACATAGCTTTCTCCTATTTTGGTTTTAACCCTAAAATTAAAATCAATTTCGCCGGGAAGAGGTGTTGCAACTCCTTTTATTTGATATAGCTCAGAAATAATGTTTTCTGCTTGCTGTGCTTTTATTGTTAGGCTATTATAGTTCATCTGTATAGGTTCATTAAAAGCATTGTAATAGGGTTGAAAAACAGATTAGAGATATTAATTTTGCTAATAAACAGAGGGTTTTATTTTCTTATTAAATTAAATGTAAATTGTTTTTTGGACTAAAAAATTGGTTCTTTCGAACCCGCCAAATATAAGTATAAACGGTGAATTTGAATCTTGATTTACGAAGCTAATGAAATAAACTATTGGAAGCTTGACTTTTTCAATTTTAACAATTGGTTTTTTTTTCAATCTTATTATTCTGTTTCCTGAGTTAAACCTTGCAAAAGTATAAACTTAGAATCGTCAACAACAAAACGAACTAATTTTAACCCTTTAGTTTAGGATTAAGTACGGTAGATAGAAACCTCTTTCAATGGGATAAAAAAGTAGAGGAGTTGTCAAATACGACAGCTTTTTTAGCTTCAGCCTTGTAGTTCCAATCTTAGAATAGGATTCCCTAAACTTTTGATCTGGGCTAGGTCCCCGGCGGGGCTACTAAAATTAAAAGACCGTCGTTGCTGATGGTCTTTTTAGGTAATTTTGAGCCTCTATTTTAGTTATTTCTTCAATATCTCTAGAACAGTTCCTAATAAAACATTGGCCCCTAAAGCCAGATCTTCATTAGAAGAATATTCTAATGGATTGTGGCTAATTCCATCTTTGCAACGTACGAAAATCATTCCGTAATCGCAAGCATAAGACAGCGCTAAAGCATCGTGAAAAGGTCCGCTCATTAATTCTGGAGTGTCAAGATGCAATGTTTCACATTCATTGTGAATGATTTTCTTAATCCAATCGGCGCAATAACGGGGTTCGCTGTTAGTGTCTTCTGATATTTCGAAAGTCAATTGATGTTTTTTAGTAATGGTTTCAATACGGTCACGAAGTTGTTTTTCGTAACGGTTTCTTCTTTCTAAATCAATATCCCGTAGGTCGACTGTAAAGGTGACTTCTTCAGGAATAATATTTCTCGAAGCTGGGAAAACATTTAGAGTTCCCACGGTTCCTACAGTTGGGGCGCCCGGAATTTGTGTGGCAATTTCATTGACCGCAATGATTATTTCGGCTGCGCCAACTAAAGCGTCTTTTCTGATTGGCATTGGTACCGAGCCGGTGTGACCCGCCATTCCCTTTAATTTTACCGTCCACCACAAAGGTCCTGAAATTCCCGAAACTACTCCAATTGGTTTATTAGCCATATCTAAAACAGGGCCTTGCTCAATGTGTAATTCGAGAAAGCAAAAAATACTCCCCGGTTTGTATTGTGATGCTGCAAATTGTGTTGTGTCGCAACCAAAATCTTTTAGTGCTTTTTCTCTTGTTATTCCATCTTTATCGGCACGTTGTAATTCGCCTTTTTCGATTTTTCCTAAAATACCTCGTGAACCAAACAGTCCTTTGTTAAAACGCCAGCCTTCTTCGTCGGCAAAGGAAATGACATCAATGCTACGTTCGGGAACAATGCTGTTTTCGGTTAATGTGGTTACTGCTTCAATAGCGCATAAAACACCCGCAACTCCATCAAATCTCCCTCCATAGGGTTGGGAATCGAGATGTGAACCCATCATCAAAACGGGTAATTCGGAGTTTTTCCCTTCGAGTCTTCCTACCAGATTTCCAAAATTATCTATGCGGGTGCTCATTCCTGCTTCCTTCATCCAAGAAGAGGCGAGTTCAAATCCTTGTTTTTCCAATTCAGTGTGAGCTGGACGACAAGTGCCTGTTTCGCCAATTTTACCAATTAGGCTCATTGCTTCGAAATGGCTTTGTAGTCGAGTAGCGTTTATTTTCATTTTATAATTTTCAAGTGTTAACTAAATATTTATATTACCTGTACTATAGGGATTACATCGCTTGTGTTTTCATTTGGGTTCAGTGAACTTCGTTTGAAGTGAAACCTTTTTTTTACAAAAAGTATTTCAACCGAGCCTTGGGTGATAAACAAAAAAGAATGCAAAATAAAAGCTCGGTCCCAAGTTTTTACGAAGGGTCAAGCCCCTAAATTAATGATCGTTCAAGGGTAATCCCTGTGCTTGCCAATCTTTCCAATTCAAGTATTCTGGTGCTACACGATGTTCTTCCATCGTGATGCATTCATCAACAGGACAAACGAGTTTGCATAAATTACAGCCCACACATTCTTCCTCTTTAATTGTATAATTGTTGTGGGGAATCAGTTTTTCGATACTGATAGATTGGTGCGAGGTGTCTTCGCAGGCAATGTAACACAGCCCACAATGAATGCATTTGTCTTGATTTATTTTGGCAACATGATGGAAATTAATGTCTAAATCTTCCCAATGTGTGATTTTTTCAACCGCTTTTCCAATGAATTCGTCTACGGTTTTATATCCTTTTTCGTCCATCCAATTGTTCATTCCTTCGCACATATCTTCGATAATTCGGAAACCATGCGTCATCACTGCGGTGCAAACCTGAACATTACTGCTGCCCAAAAGCATAAACTCAACAGCATCTCTCCAGGTGCTGACGCCTCCTATTCCTGAAATAGGAACTCGGGAAGTGATCGGATCTTGTGCAACTGTAGTTAGCATTTTTAAGGCAATTGGCTTTACGGCTGGACCGCAATAACCACCAAAAACACTTTTTCCAGCCACATATGGATTTGGAATTAAGGTGTCTAAATCAACGCCGGTTACGCTTTGTATGGTGTTGATTAAACTTAAAGCATTTGTTCCGCCTTGAACTGCGCCTCGGGCTGTTGGTACTACTGAGTGAACATTTGGGGTTAATTTTGTTATTACAGGAATTGTTGATTTTTCCATAACCCATTCTACTACCATCCTGGCAATTTCAGGATCTTGACCCACTGCCGCTCCCATTCCTCGTTCTGTCATTCCGTGAGGACAGCCAAAGTTTAGTTCGAATCCCATTGCTCCAGCATCTTCGCATTTCATTATTAGTTCGTGCCAAGATTTTCGGTCATTGTCTGCCATTAATGAAACAATCATCGCTCTATCGGGAAACATTTTTACGACTTCGGTAATTTCACGAAGGTTAATTTCTAAGGGTCTATCGCTGATAAGTTCAATATTATTGAATCCCATCATTCGTTTTCCTCCATAATTAATCGAGGAGTATCTGGAAGAAACGTTCTTTACTTGTGAGCCAAGAGTTTTCCATACTACTCCTCCCCAGCCCGCTTCAAAAGCACGAATCACATTTATTTTTTTATCTGTTGGTGGAGCGCTTGCTAGCCAAAAAGGATTTGGTGATTTTATTCCTAGAAAATTTGATGATATGTCTGCCATAATGATTGTTTTAAATGTTGGATTATAAATTTAGAATAGTGGTTTTTAGTTTTTATTTAAAAATGAAGTTTAAAATAGCTGCTGCGCCATCTTTTCCAGCCTGAACAGCGTCGACCACTTCTTTTCCTCCGTTGACACAATCGCCTCCAGCAAAAACTCCTTTTAGATTAGTAACCGATGCATCTTCCACTTTAATTTTTCCTTTGTTGTTTTCGATTTGGTTGCTTTTTACTAGGTTTTCAAAGGGCATTTGTCCCGCGGCTTTAATTAGCATATCAACATCCATAGTAAAGGTTTCTCCAGAAGTAATTGGGCTTCTTCTGCCACTAGCGTCGGGCTCTCCAAGTTTCATTACGTCACAAACCAATTGAACAATTTTTCCTTCTTTGCCAAGAACTTCTTTTGGCGAAGCAAGCCAAATAATCGCACAACCATCTAGTTTTGCTATATTTAATTCGTGTTCAGTACAAGGCATCTCCTCTTGTGTTCTTCTGTAAATCAAGGTAACTTCTTTGGCTCCTAATCTTTTGGCTTGGGTCGCAGCATCAATGGCTGTCATTCCCATTCCGACAACAGCAACTTTATCTCCAACTTTTATTGATGAAAAATCATTGGTTCTTAATTCATAAATAAACTTGATAGCATCTACAACACCGGTCAAGTTTTCCCCGGGAATTTCCAATTGTCTGGCCAATCCTACTCCAAATGCTAAATAAACTGCATCATATTTTTGCTGTAATTCTTCTATGGAGATGTCTTTGCCTAATTCTTGATTGTGTTTTATTTCGATTCCGCCAATTGATGTAATATAGTTTACTTCGGCTTCGCAAAATTCCGGGGTTACTTTATAGGCGGCAATTCCATAGGTCATTAATCCTCCTCCTTTGTCTTCTTTTTCATAAATAGTAACGTCGACACCTTCTTTGCTTAAACCATGTGCACAACTCAATCCTGCGGGACCAGCACCAATTATAGCAACTCTTTTTCCTGTTGCGGGTTTTCTTTTGAATAATTGCCAGTTGTTTTTTATGGCAATTTCTGTGGAGTAGCGTTGTAATTTGGCGATAGAAATTGGTGTTTCATGCATAAAATTATAAACACAAGAACCTTCGCACAGTTTTTCAACGGGACACACTTTGCTGCAACCAGCTCCCATAATATTTGAAGATAAAATGGTGTGGGCTGATCCTTTTATATTATCAGTAGTTATTTGCTTGATAAACTTTGGAACGTTAATTGACGTAGGACAAGCCTTCATACAAGGCGGGTCATAACAAAATAAACATCGATTGGCTTCTATTAAAGCAGCGTCTTGTGTTTCGAATGGAGGATGAATATCCGTGAAATTTTCTTGATATTCTGGGGTGGTTAAGTGATTGTTTTTTATAGACATAGTTTGGTTTGTAAAAATAAATTTTTGGTTGATATTTGAGCCGTCAAAAAATTAAGAAACAACAAAAAGTTAATTCCCTTATTATTTTAATAGTTTAAAGTTAGTGTTTTTTGTTTTGTTGTTTTATTATGGCGCTACAATTTCATCATACGTTTCTGGTCGTCGATCTCTGAAAAATTGCCATTTGCTTCTTACCTCTTCAATTAAATCCAAATCGAATTTAGCGACCAACAATTCGTCTTTGTCTTCAGAAGCACAAGCGAATATTTCTCCCCAAGGATTCACAAAATAAGAGGTTCCGTAAAATCGTCCTAAGTTCCATGGTTTTTCAATTCCAACACGGTTGATGCAGCCCATAAAATATCCGTTGGCGACAGCGTGAGCTGGTTGTTCTAGTTTCCATAACGATTGTGATTGCCCAACAGTTGTTGCGGAAGGATTGTAAACAATCTCGGCTCCATTCAATCCCAAACATCTTGCGCCGTCAGGAAAATGGCGGTCATAACAAATGTAAACGCCCACTTTGGCATACTTGGTTTGAAAAACAGGATAACCCAAGTTTCCGGGTTTGAAAAAGAATTTTTCCCAAAACCCCCCTGTTTGTGGAATATGGTTTTTTCGGTATTTCCCTAAATAGGTTCCGTCGGCATCAATAACAGCCGCAGTATTATAGAGAATTCCGGTTTGTTCTTTTTCATAAACCGGTACGATAATTACCATGTTGTATTTTTTGGCATAGACTTGCATCCTTTCGGTTGTGGGTCCAGGAACTGTTTCTGCCGATTCATACCAAGCCCTGTCTTGTCCCGGACAGAAATAAGGCGTGTTGAAGATTTCTTGAAAACACAAAATTTGGACGCCTTGTCTTCCGGCTTCCTCAATATATGGAATGTGTTTTTGAACCATCGCTTCTTTGATTTCTTCGATAGTTCCTTCGCCTTCAGTTTTGGCTAAACTCAATTGGATTAGTCCTGATTTTATTATTCTTGGCATAATATTTTTGTTTTTAAACCATTAAGAAATTAAGGTTCATTAAGATTATGATAAATTAATTTTTGAAATTGTCATTGATATTGCAATTTATATCTTCCCTTCCACTTTGTTTCTCTTAACAAATTGTCCGTAGCCTTTAACAACTTTACATTCATTATTATCAATAACAACTTTACCGCGCAGCAAAACGGTTTTTACTTTTCCTATTACTTTCCACCCTTCGTAACCGCTGTAATCCACATTCATGTGATGGGTTTTAGCTGACAATGTGTGTTTTTCGTTGGCATCAAAAAGAACAATGTCGGCATCGCTGCCAATGGCAATTGCTCCTTTTTTTGGAAACATCCCAAAAATTTTAGCGGCATTTGTACTAGCAATTTCGACATATTTATTCAAGGAAATTCTTCCTTTATTCACGCCTTCGCTGAAAAGTAATTCCATCCGGTTTTCGATGGCGGGATGACCGTTTGGGATCTTGGAAAAATCGTCAATTCCCATCAGTTTTTGTTCCCATTTAAAGGGACAGTGGTCTGTTGCGACTACTTGAACTAAGCCTTGATTTATTCCTGCCCAAAGTGTAGCTTGATCTTTCTTTTCGCGCAATGGTGGCGACATTACCCATTTTGCACCTTCGAAATTTTGTTCATATAGGGAAGCGTCCAAAATCAAATATTGGATACATGTTTCCACAAATACTTTTTGGTTTCTTTTGGTTGAATCCCGAACAGCGTTCAAAGCGCCTTCGCAAGTTAAATGCACAATATAACCTGGACAACCTGTGTAGTTTGCCATGTTGGCAAAGCGTCCACTAGCTTCGGCTTCCGTAACTTCGGGTTGTGACAAGTAATGATATAAAGGCGAAAGTTTTCCTTCGGCTCTGTGTTTGGCAATCAAATAATCAATCATATCACCATTAGTAGCGTGAACATTAATTAATCCGCCATGTTTTTTTACTTCCTGCATCAATCCAATCATTTGGCGGTCGTCAATCATCAGCGCGCCTTTGTAGGCCATAAAAGTTTTGAAAGAAGTAATGCCTTCCTCTTCAATAAAATGTTTGATTTCTTTCTTGGTTTCGTTATTAAAATCAGTAACTGCCATATGGAAACTATAATCACCCACGGCGTTATTGTCGCTTCGGCCTTTCCATTCTTGCAGGGCTGATTGCAAACTTTTACCTTGAGTTTGTAAAATAAAATCAATTACAGTTGTGGTCCCTCCATATAAAGCGGCGCGAGTTCCTGTTTCATAATTATCACTGCTGTAGGTTCCCATAAACGGCATGTCGAGATGCACGTGAGGATCAATTCCGCCGGGCATTACTAGTTTTCCTGTCGCGTCAATTTCTTGATCGGCTTTCATGGATAAATCTTTACCAATGGCTTTTATTATCTCTCCTTCTATGAAAATATCCGCCACATAATCATCGGTGGCTGTAATGATTCTTCCGTTTTTAATTAAAATGCTCATAGCTTTATTTTTTATTCTTCATTAAAATCCAATAAACCAGTCCACTTATTCCAAAGCCCACAAACCAAGCGTAATTGTATAAGCCTGTTACCCAATTTGGAAAAACATCAGAGGAAACCACTTTAATTGTAGATAGAAAACCGGGAACATTTGGCGCGATTCCAATAATTAACGCTAAAATGGCATTAATGTTAAACCCTTTTAAAAAACTGTAAATCCCATTGGAGTCATACAAATCATTCAGGACTAAGGTTTGCTTTCTGATGAAATAATAATCTACAATCATAATGCCCCCAACAGGGCCCAATAAACTGGAATAACCCACGAGCCAAGTAAAAATATAACCCGTTGGATCGGCAATTAATTTCCAAGGGAAAATTAGGATTCCGATAATTCCTGTAATATAACCTCCGGTTTTAAAATTGATTTTGGAAGGGGCAAAATTGGCAAAATCATTGGCAGGGCTAACAATATTGGCTGCAATATTTGTAGCCAATGTTGAAATTGCCACAGCAGTCATGGCAACACTAACTAATAGTTTGCTTTCAAATTTTGCTGCTAATATTACTGGATCCCATATCGTCGTTCCAAAAACAATTGCGGTTGCCGAAGTGACTACAACACCAACAAATGCAAAAAGCGTCATTGAGGTTGGTAAACCGATTATTTGTCCCCTGATTTGCGCTTTTTGTGAAGTGGCATATCTTGTGAAATCTGGTATATTAAGCGAAAGTGTTGCCCAAAACCCAACCATTCCCGTCAAAGCTGGAAAAAAGAAATGAAAGAAATCTGCTGAAGTTGTAAATTTAGATGGTGTTTCTAATATTAAACCCAAACCATCTGCTGCATTAATTGCCCAAAAAAGCAATGCCAAGGCGGCGATGGGCAAAAATATGGCTTTAAATACCAGTAATTTCTTAATGCTTTCAACTCCTAGATAAACTACATACATATTAAGCAACCAGAACAAGAAAAAACAGATTGCTGGACCGGTTTGCAGTCCAAAAGATGTGGGGAAAATTTGTGGTAATGTTTCTATTGAAGGAATCCATAAGCGCATCATTTGGTAAATGGCAAATCCACCAATCCAAGTTTGAATTCCAAACCATCCACAGGCAACAATTGCACGAAGCAAGGCTGGAATATTGGCTCCTTTCGTTCCAAAACTTGCACGGGCAAAAACCGGAAATGGAATGCCATATTTCGCTCCAGCGTGGCCGTTTAAAATCATTGGAATCAGTACAATTGTATTCCCCAAGAAAATAGTAAGAATGGCTTGCCACCAATTCATCCCTCCTTCAATCAAGGAGCTCGACAACATATAAGTGGGTATGCAAAGACTCATGCTTATCCATAATGCAGCATAATTCCAAGTGTTCCAAGTTCTTTTATCTTCTGGTATTGGAGCTAAGTCTTCGCTGTACAAGGAAGGGTTTGAACTATTTATCTTTTTGGTCATAAAATACTATATGTTAATTTGATTCGTCGGATAATTCAGCCCATTATTTTAATAAAAATACAAACAATTTTAAAACAAACAAGTTTTAACGCAAAATTATCTAAAGTGCATTGAAAATGTGATTCTCTGATTTTTAAATAAATGCTGATCTATAGTACAAAAAAATATAACTTTCTTTTTTACAAAATAAAAGTTTGTGATTTCGAAATGAATTATCTTTACTTTCTAATAAATAGCTTCGATTTATGAAAAAGGGTCTTAGTGTGTGTTTAATTTATTTGTTTATTTCTTATTTGCCTTAATAGTTGCAATAAGGGAAAGGCCTCGGTTTCAATCCTTGAAAACAAAAAAAGAAGTTGTAAAGCCCTCAATTATTCCCGAAACAATTGTTCCCACAATCGACACTTTCGATTATAACAAAAGGATGCTTGCTCTGGCCAACAACGATACTACCAGAAGATGGCCTGTAAAAAAAACTTCTTATTCGCTGCCAGGTACGATATTGCCGTACAGCAGGATTATTTTGTATTATGGGAATTTATATTTTAAAAAATGGGTGTTCTTGGGGAATTACCAAGAGAAGAAATGTTACGAAAATTGCAATCAGAAGTGGTTAAATGGAAAGCCGGCGATTCTACTGTAAAGGCGATTCCTGCCCTGCATTATATTGCCACAACTACGCAAGGCGTTCCAGGAAAAGAAAATTTGTATAGAATGCGAATGCCATTTAAACAAATAGATACTGTTTTAAAATGGGCAAACCAATCAATGCTTTGGTTTTTTTAGATATTTAAGTTGGGCACAGCAATGTCAAGGACGAAGTTGCTTCGTTAGAATCTTATCTTAATGCCCAATGTTCATTTAGGAATTGATCCTGAATTCTCGTTGAAAAACGGTGAGGTTCCTGGAACCAAAACAGGTTCTTTCACTTCGGATGACATCAATGATACCATAGCTATTTTAGCAAACTTAGTTTGAAAAAACAAACTGACTGACTCCTAAAGTTTTTGGGGTACACCGATTCACACAGGGTATGGTAACTGGTTACAAAAATATAAAAAAAGTACCCGAAGTTCAGGTGGTTATAGATATGGGTTGATTTGGCAGTAAGGTTTTAAAAAAATCCATTTATCTGAGATATGTTTATAGAGGGCTGGTTCAGTTTGCTGGGTTTAAATTATTTTACAAAAACAACAATAAAAATGACTGGCAAATGTATACTCCTGAAGAGTTGTTAAAATTTACTCCAAAGCCTATCTATATCCAATATCAGTAATTCATTGCGCTCAACTTTTGAAACATAAAAAAAATTTAGTTGCTTTTTAGTGTTGGTGTGTGTTTTGTTGGCTGGCAATCAATCAAGACCCCGTTTCGTAAAATAGG
The DNA here is from genome assembly GCF_963925185.1 of uncultured Flavobacterium sp. Taxonomy (GTDB): domain Bacteria; phylum Bacteroidota; class Bacteroidia; order Flavobacteriales; family Flavobacteriaceae; genus Flavobacterium. The sequence continues at coordinate 18,252 of NZ_CAWURC010000001.1, forward strand.
GAGTGGTTTTTGACCAAATACAAATTAAAAAACATCCAAAAAGCTTTGGTGTGATTGGAACAACTCTTTCGCAACCCATAGATTATTTTGCCTATCTAGATTCGGTCTGGTCTTTATAAATGATTGTTTGGAGTTTAATTTTAATGATGCGTGAAATTTCTTTCCGTTTAAAAGTAAATTAATTTTTCTCTATTACATGTTAAACAACCAGTTAGCAGGATTGTCATATGTGGTGTTTTGTGAAATGGTAAATTTAACTACCGTTTTTCCTGTATCTCCGTTGGTTCTTATTTTACCAATATTTTGTTTTATGCTCACTTTGTCCCCCTTGTTTACATAAACCGAACTCAAGTTTTGATAAACGGTAAAATAATCCCCATGCTGTATTACTACGGCTTTAGTTACGGGCGACAAAATCATTACGCTTGTTACTTCACCTGCAAATACTGCTCTTGCGGTTGCTCCTTCATTTGTGGTGATTTCCACGCCACTATTATGAACCGTTAATGATTTGAAAACAGGGTGTGGTTGGTCGCCATAACCGAGAGAGACAAACCCTTTTTCGACTGGCCAAGGTAATTTACCTCGATTTGCCTTAAAATTATCTGCCAATATTTTCGATTCTGCTGTCAAGATTATTCTTGATGAAGATACCGTTGTTTTAGAAACCACGGCAGTTGGGTTAGCTTTTGCGTTTTCGGCGGCGGCTTTTCTATTAGCTTCAGCAATAGCTTCCCGTATTAATCGATCAATTTGTCTGTCAATGGCTTTTGATTCCTGTTGTTTTTTTCTTATGTCTGCTGCTATTTTATTCTTGTCCTTTTTAATGGTTTTTACCAGCTTCTCTTGTTCTTTCTTTTCTTTTTCTAATGACAATTTTTCTTTCTCATTTTCTACAATCAGTTTTTGTTTGGCTGTTTTTTGAACATTCAACTTTTTGTTGTAATCAATAAGTTGGGTCGATTTTGATTGAATTTCTTCGCCCTGCAATTTCCTGTAATTCGTGTATTGCTTCATGTATTGAACCCTTTTGTATGCCTGCAAAAAACTATTGGACGAAAGTATAAACATCGCCCTACTTTGCTCTGAGCGGCTTTTATACGATTTCATAATCATTCTGGCATAATCTTCTTTGAGCACAACCAATTCTCTGTTGAGTTTGTTGATTTTTATTTGATTTATATACATGTCGTTGCCTAACAACTTGGTTTGCTTTTCGGTGGTGTTAATGAGTTTTTCCTTGAGCTTTATTTTGTTGGTTTGAATCATGAATACATTCACGGCCGATTTTTCCTTTTTCTTTACAGACTGTAACAGGGCTTCATTTTCCCTGATTTCTTTTTGGATTTGGGATTTTCGCTCTTCTAATTTTTCTTGTTGAGACGATTGGCACCACATCAGTGAAGTCAAGCAAATAAAAATCAGCGTCAGGAGAAATTTTGGCATCTTAAAAATATATTTATGCAAACTTAATTAATTAAAATTCTTTTATAACCATTTGGAACGCTATATGGAAAAGAAAATTCTTCATTGAATGTTATCGTGGTATATTCTAAATTGATTTCGGTTTTGCGCCCTTTTTGAAAGGTTTTAATAAGTACACTCGAGGGCAATATTGCCTCCTTGTAAAAAACATTGTTTAAATAGGTAACTTGAATCATTCTCGCCTCGATGGTTTGTGTTATTTCTTGTTTTTGAACAAAAAACTTGTTGGCATCAAAATAGAAGGATTTCTTGGTGTTATTCTCTAATGCATTGTCCAACCTATACGTTTGGTTATCCACTGATTCTGTGAATTTTTCCTTTTTTAAATCATCTATTACTTGTCCCAACAACATGTTTTGAATCTTATTAAAATCCAAATCAGTTCCCAACCATTGACTTAGCATACTGAAGTTGCCTTCAAAATAACTGCCATTTATTTTTTCATAATAGTTTACGGCTGTAGGCGTAATTAAGGCTTTTGCCATTGTGATTCCCAAAAAACGAATGCTGATTAAAATCTGCTCGTCTTTCTTTATTTTTATTTCTGCGGTAACGTTTTGTGTCTGATTCCCATCCGAATATTGAACATTAGATTTTATATATAATGTGGAAAAGTTGATTTTATTGTTATTGTAGTTTTCTATTATTTTGCTTGCTTTTAAATGGGTTGTCTTTTCTGTTGCTCCAACTACCGCCGATTTCGATTTACAGCACACGAGAGTCAGCGAACCACCTAACCCAAAAACTATCATTAATAACAAGAATCTTTTCATTTGAATTTATTTATTTTTTGTTCTTTAATAATTGGTCGGCTTTAGAAAAATAAAACTCTTTTTTCTTTAAATCTCCCAATCCATTGAAGGATTCACCAAGTTGAATATTAAAATTGATTTCCAAAATTTCATTGTCAACCAGATAATCCATTCCCATTTCAAGCATTTCCTTAGCTTTTTTGAATTGTTTCAGTTGATTCTTCGCCAAGCCTGAAAAATAGTAAAATTGGGGCAGTGTTGGAAAAATTTCGACCATTGCTGTTGCTTTTTTTTCCAATACATCAAATTGCTTTGTTTCTATATAAGCTTGAAACAAAAATAAATTAGTTTCAACATCATCACCCGAATTATTTTTTAATGCTTGCTCATAATACTGAACCGCTTTGTCCCACTGTTTTTTATTGTGGTAATACTTCCCTGTTTTTTTGGCAACATCTACATTGGAGTCATTGGCGAAATAAGAAATGGCTTTTTCCAAATCAGGGGCATATTGTGGATTCTTGTCTACAAAAATCAAAAATTCATTCAGGATTCGGTACTTGATTTTGGGATCCGTTTTAGTGCTCGCCAAAACTATATTCATTGAATTTACCGCCTTTTGCTCTTCATTATTGTCCAAATAATATTTAAACAAACCCACTTGTGCCCATTCCGATGTTGGAATTTCCACTTCTAGTTTTCGAGTGATTTCAAGTACTTTTTCGACATCGTTATTTTTCGAATACAGACGAATCAAGGCAATATAGTTTGATTCCTCTTTTAAATTTTTATTGATTTGGTCTATCAAATGGGCAATTTCTGCATTTTGATATTTCCTTTGGGACAAAATCTGCATTTTATATAAATCTCTTCTGTCTGATTTTCCAATTTTATCGTTCAACTCGTTAATAAGAGAAAGCGCTTTGTCAAATTGTTGCGTATTCATATAAAGCGAAACCAAATCTTCTTTGTAAATTTCGTCAAATTCAATCAACTTATTGACCACAATTATCGCACGATTATAATTTCCAGTCTGATAATCCACATCGTACATTCCCAACCAAAACCATTTGTTTTTGGAGTCAATTTGTGTGGCCTTTTCGAATGAATTATAAGCGTTTTCAAACTGCTTTAAAGCCAACTGATTTCTTCCCAATTCAAAATAAACAGTGGCATCCTTCGGTTTTATTTTTAAGCATTGCTCTAAAGCCGCGATGGCTTTGTCATAATTTTCGATTCCTTTTTGCAACAACGACTCATAAAAATAATCTTGGAATTTATCTGTTTCAGGCACGATTTGCTCGGGTTCCGTTTGTGCCAAAAGCACCGCTGGATTGCAAAGCAAAACCAAGAATAGAAAGAATAAAACCGTTTTTTTCATTGTTGTTGTTTGTCATTCTCAGTCCAAATTATTCCAGAACTGAATAATCGCCAATGCTGATGCTTGTAAAATTCCCATCAAAACTGGCGTGATTCCCAATCATTGCATTGTCTAAATTGGCGTTTTTTATATGTGTTTGTGTTTGTACCAAACTATTTTTTATACTGCTATTACTCACGTGACATCCATTTCCTAAAGATACATTTGGTCCAACTGTAGCGTTAATCAAAACCACATTTTCGCCAATATAACAAGGAGGAATAATTGTAGAATTTTCCGACTTTACGTCAAAATCTACTAAACGTTCCCCATCATTGTGCAAAAATCCTAACATTCTGGAATTGGTCTCAACGGTAACATCTTTGTTTCCACAATCCATCCATTCCGCTACTTCTCCCGGTACAAATTTCAAGCCTTTTGCCATCATTTGTTTGATTCCGTCATTTATTTGATATTCTCCACCATGAATAATGTTATTATCTAAAACCAATTGCAATTCATTTTTTAGAACGGCAGCATCCTTGAAATAGTAAATTCCGATAACAGCAAGATCCGAAACAAATTCTTTTGGTTTCTCCACTAATTCGATTATTTCATTCTTTTCGTTTAAGTTGATTACGCCAAAAGCTTCCGGTTGATCAACTTGTTTTACCCAAATAACGCTATCGGCGGTGGCGTCTAATTTAAAATCCGCGCGAATTAAAGTGTCGGCATAAGCAATAACCGCAGGTCCGCTCAAAGATTCTTTGGCACACATAATCGCGTGACCTGTTCCAAGCGCTTCGTTTTGGTAATAAATTGTTCCTTTGGCACCTAATTTTTGAGCAATGGCAATTAAATCATCTTCTACTTTTTTGCCAAAACTTTCGTGAATGATAAAAGCTATTTCTTCGATATCCTGATTCAAAACTCCTGCAATATCTTCGACCAAACGATGCACGATTGGCTTGCCAGCAATAGGAATTAATGGTTTAGGAATGGTTAATGTGTGTGGTCTTAATCTGGAGCCTCGTCCAGCCATTGGTACTATTATTTTCATATCAGCCCCCTAACCCCCGAAGGGGAACTACTACTAGGAGTAAGTAGGATTTAAGTTATATTATTTTATTATTTTGTTTTTCTTTCATTTCCCCTTTGGGGTTTAGGGGGCTTACTTCACTCCCGTACTTCCAAAACCACCTTTACCACGTGATGTTTCGGATAATTTCTGAACTTCAATCCAATCGGCTCTTTCGTGTTTTGCGATAATAAGTTGGGCAATGCGTTCGCCGTTTTCGATGACGAAAGCTTCATTGGATAAATTTACTAAAATCACACCAATTTCTCCACGATAATCAGCATCGACCGTTCCTGGCGAATTGAGTACGGTAATTCCTTTTTTGGCCGCCAAGCCACTTCTTGGTCGCACTTGTGCTTCAAAACCTATTGGTAATTCGATAAAAAGTCCTGTATTTACGATGGTTCTTTCTAAGGGTTTCAGGGTTATGGATCCTGTTAGATTAGCGCGCAAATCCATTCCTGCCGAGGCTATAGTTTCATAGTTTGGTATGTCGTGTTGCGATTTGTTGATGATGTTTATTTTCATTTTTTTGTTTTGAAATATCGAAGGGACAAGTCAAGATTTGTCAGTACTTACAATATAATTATTTTCGTTTTATAATGCCTAAAATAGTTTCTTTTTCGTTGTGATAAATAAAATACATAAACCCGATTAATAAAGGGATGCCAACGAAATAATTTTCGCGGAAATAATAAAACGATAGTATGGAAAATAGGATTGATACACCCATATAGCTTCCGATTTTTTTGATGTCGTAAGGAATTGGATAGTATTTGTTACCCAAAAAGTACGAAATCAACATCATTGTGCCGTAAGCTGCAATTGTCGCGATTGCCGAACCATAATAACTCATCGATGGGATGAGTAAAAAATTGAGCGCGAGTGTCACAATGGCGCCAATAATAGAGATATAGGCACCTATGTATGTCTTGTCGATCAATTTGTACCAAACGGAAAGATTCGTGTAAATGCCTAGAAAAAAATTGGCCAAAATAATCAAAGGAACAACTTTCATCGCTTCCCAATACGATGAATCGCGTATCATAAGTTGTTTAAAAAGATCTGCAAAAACAATTACCGCAAGTAAAATGAAAGAGCCGAAAATGATGAAGTATTTTGTGACAGTGGCGTAGGTTTGTGGTGCGTTTTTATCAGAAGCGTGACTGAAAAAGAAGGGTTCGATTCCTAAGGTATAGGCGGTTCGATATAAAACCATAAACAGCCCCAGTTTATAACAGGCCGAGTAAACTCCTACTTGAGCATCGGCGATGTTGGCGGGCAACCATTTTCCTAAAAGGATTTTGTCGGACTGTTCGTTGATGGCAAAAGCTATTCCGGCTATCATTATTGGCAAACCATAGCGCATCATTCGTTTCCATAAACCGAAATCGAAATTCCATTTTAATAAAAAATAATCCGGTGACAAAGCCACAAATGTTAGTAAGCTGGCGATAATATTAGCTACAAAAATATAACCAATTTCAAAGTTCTCTGCATACAACGAACTTAAAAATCCTCCGGGATGAGCGGCGGCTATTTTTGGTAAATAAATTAAAAAGAATAAGTTTAAGCTAAGGTTAACAACCACATTACCAATTTTAATTATGGCATACGCCATTGGCTTTTGGGTTGCCCTTAATTTAGAAAATGGAACAATTACCAATGCGTCAAGCACTAAAATCCAGATTGTATAGGTGATATATTGAACATCAATCCCGGAAAAGGAAGCCAATGTGTTTCGGAATAATAATGCAGGAAATAGAAATATTATTGTGGACCAAAAAACAGAAACCATTGTAGTTTCAACAACCGATTTTTTATCTTTTTCGTTGTTGTAAAATCTAAAAAATGAGGTTTCCATCCCGTAAGCCAGGATGACATTAAAGAAAATCATATAAGCAAAAATGATGGTAACCTTGCCGTATTCTTCTTTTGGAAGTAAATCTGTGTAAAGCGGCACCAACAAAAAAGCGAACATTTTCGGCAAAACCGTAGCGAGTCCGTAAATGGCCGTTTGTTTGAAAAGGTTTTTATATAATCCCAAAGGGTTGTTTTTTAAATTTTATGAAACAAAAATAACCATTTCTATCATTTAATATTGATTTTGTTGATTCAATATATTCAGTTTTTATAAACGTTTTATGACAATCCTGCTTCGTTTAAGGTTTTAATGAAATGAAATCCTCTGGGATTATATCCTTGATTGTAGTAGAATCGATGCGCCGTGAAATTTCCGTTGAATGCGTCGAGAACAATCATCGTACAATCTAAATCAGTAGCTTTTTGATTGACATAATCGGTAAGAAGTCTACCAATCCCTTTTGATCGATGTTCCGGATGAACAATAAAATTATCAATTTCCATATATTTTCCAGACCAAAGTTTGATTCCGTACCATAATCCAGTAAGTCCGACGCATTCTTCATTTTCGAAAACGGCAACTTGGGTATAATTGTGGGGGATCATTTCTTTTAGATAAGACCTGTATTTTTCAATAGTGAAATTGGGATATAAATGCTTCATTATTTCAAACTGAGCAAGCATTTCTTCGATTGTAGTGATTTCTATTGTTTTCAAGTCGGTAAATTTTTATAAAATTAAGTAAAAAAAAGTCCCACTATTGCGGGACTTCTATAATATATTTAAAAAAGGTGTTTTTCTTATCCTTTCAAAGCTTCCGCTCCACCAACAATCTCTAAGATCTCATTAGTAATTGCAGCTTGACGTGCTTTGTTATAGGTTAATTTCAATTGATCTCTCAATTCGGTGGCGTTGTCTGTTGCTTTGTGCATTGCAGTCATTCGCGCTCCGTGTTCAGAGGCAAATGAATCACGAATTCCTTTGTACAATTGTGTTTTCAATGATTTTGGAATCAAAGTCAAAACAATTTCCTCTTTTGAAGGTTCAAAAATATAATCCCCAGTTGAAACGGGTGTGTCTGTTTTTATTGCTGCTAAAGGTAAAAATTGCTCTACTTGAACGATTTGAGTAGCCGCGTTTTTAAATTGATTGTAAACCAATTCGATTTTGTCATACTCACCAGAAACAAATTTCTGAGTTAATGTTTCAGCAATTACAGTAACATTTTCGAAAGTCAAATCATCAAAAACAGCACTTTGGTTATCCACCACAGCATGCGTTTTAGTTAAGATGTCATTTCCTTTTTTTCCGATGGCAAAAACATCAACTTGTTTTCCCATGTAATGTTCAGAACGGATTTTAACTTCTTTAATTACATTTGAATTAAACGCACCGCACAAACCTCTGTTTGAAGTTATCGCAACTACCAATACTTTTTTAACTTCTCTTTGTCTAGTATATTCTCCTCCCACCTCTCCATCAAGAGTCGCTGAAAGGTTTTGTAACAATTCCGTTAATTTTTCAGCATAAGGTCGCATTGCTGTGATGGCATCTTGTGCCTTCTTAAGCTTCGCTGCAGAAACCATTTTCATCGCAGATGTAATCTGCATCGTCGATGAAACGGAAGTAATTCTATTACGGATTTCCTTTAAATTTGCCATTTTTTCCCCTCCCCAACCCTCCCCGAAGGGGAGGGAGACCAAACGAGGGTATCTGTCTTATATTAATATTTTATTTCTATTTCCCTTTCTACTCCTCCCCTTCGGGGAGGCTGGGTGGGGATTAGTTATATTTCGCTGAAACTTCTTTTGCTACTGCCTCAAGTACATCTGTAATTTCGTCAGTCAATTTTCCTGCTTTCAACGCATCAAGAGTAGCTCTGTTTTTGTTGTTTAAGTATTCTAAGAAATCTTTCTCGAATTCTTTTACTTTATTAACAGGAACATTTCTCAACAAGTTTTTAGAACCAGCATAGATAATAGCCGTTTGATCTTCAACAGTATAAGGGTCATTAAGATTTTGTTTCAAGATCTCAACGTTTCTTTTTCCTTTTTCAATTACGTTTAAAGTAACGGCATCTAAATCGGAACCGAATTTAGCAAACGCCTCTAATTCGCGGTATTGTGCTTGATCTAGTTTTAAAGTACCTGCTACTTTTTTCATTGATTTAATTTGTGCATTTCCTCCAACACGAGATACCGAAATACCTACGTTGATCGCTGGACGAACACCTGAATTAAACAAATCTCCATCAAGGAAAATCTGACCATCAGTTATCGAAATTACGTTCGTTGGAATATAAGCAGAAACGTCACCAGCTTGAGTTTCGATAATTGGCAAAGCAGTTAAAGAACCTCCTCCTTTTACGATACCTTTTAATGAATCTGGTAAATCGTTCATGTTTTTTGCAATTCCGTCATCGGCAATTACTTTACAAGCTCTTTCTAATAAACGAGAGTGTAAGTAGAAAACGTCTCCAGGATATGCTTCACGTCCTGGTGGTCTTCTTAATAAAAGAGAAACCTCACGATACGCAACAGCTTGTTTTGATAAATCATCATAAACAATTAAAGCTGGACGACCAGAATCTCTAAAATATTCTCCAATTGCAGCTCCGGCCATTGGCGCATAAACCTGCATTGGCGCTGGATCAGAAGCATTAGCGGCTACAATTACTGTGTATGCCATTGCACCTCTTTCTTCCAACATTTTTGCGATTCCTGCTACAGTTGACGCTTTTTGTCCAATTGCAACATAGATACAGAATACAGGTTTTCCTGCATCGTAAAATTCTTTTTGATTCAAAATGGTATCCAAACAAACGGTAGATTTACCTGTTTGACGGTCACCAATAACTAGCTCGCGTTGTCCACGACCTACTGGAATCATTGCGTCTACTGCTTTGATCCCTGTTTGTAGTGGCTCGGTAACTGGTTGACGGAAGATAACTCCAGGAGCTTTTCTTTCTAATGGCATTTCGAATAATTCGCCTGTAATTGGACCTTTACCATCAATTGGTTGACCCAAAGTGTTTACTACTCGGCCTACCATTCCTTCTCCTGTTTTAAGAGAGGCAATGCGTTGTGTTCTTTTAACGGTTGAACCTTCTTTGATTCCTGTTGATGGTCCTAAAAGCACCACACCAACATTGTCTTCTTCCAGATTCAATACAATCGCCTCAAGACCATTATCAAATTCTACCAATTCACCATATTGAACATTAGAAAGCCCATAAACACGTGCAATTCCATCTCCTACATTTAGTACTGATCCAACTTCTTCCAATGTAGCTCCAGATTCGAATCCTTCTACTTGTTTTCTTAATATTGCTGAAATTTCAGCAGGTTTAATTTCCGCCATAATTATTTATAAATAACTAGTTATTCAATTCTCTTTTTAAAACTTGTAATCTGTTAGCAACAGAAGCGTTGTATTGCTTGTCGCCTATTCTTAAAATAAATCCTCCAATGATAGAAGCGTCTATAGTGCTTTCAATTGTAATTTTTTTATTTGAAAATGTTCCGATTTTAGCCAAAACTTTAGCTTCTAAAACGGCATCCATAGGAATCGCTGTTGTTACTTTCGCCACTTCAACACCGTTCATAATATCAAACAATTTGTTGTATTCTATCGCAATAGCGTCTAAAATTTCAAATCTTTTGTTTATTAATAATAGACGGAAAAGACTTTTTGTTACTGCATTGGCATTGGCAAAAACTTCTAAAAGTGCATTTTCTTTTTGTTCTACTTTAATAGTTGGGCTTTGAATAAAAATATTCAATTCTGCATTATTATGTATAGTAGAAGAAATTAATACCATATCGGCACCAACTTCAGAAGCTGCTTTTTTAGAGTCTGCGATTTCTAGAATTGCTTTTGCGTAACGAATTGCTGCTCTTGTACCTGACATATTAGTTTAGTTTAGCATCACCTAACATTTTCTCCACTAGTTTTACTTGGGATTCTTTGTTAGAGAGTTCTTCTTTTAATAATTTTTCGGCAATTTCAATAGACAAGGTAGAAACCTGAAGTTTCAATTCTGCCATTGCTGCATTTTTTTCACTTTCTATTGCTGCTTTTGCTTGTTCGATCATTTTCAGACCTTGAGCTTGAGCTTCATTCTTAGAATCGGCAATCATTTTTTCTTTTATTTCACGAGCATCTTTTAACATTGCATCGCGTTCCATTCTTGCTTCTTGTAAAATACGTTGGTTATCCGCTTGAAGATTCTGCATTTCTTTTCTGGCGTTGTCAGCAGAAAGCAGGGCCTTTTTTATTGATTCTTCTCTTTCGCTAACGGCATCCAAAATAGGCTTCCAAGCGAATTTTTTTAGTATAATAAGTAAAATTAAGAACGTTATTACTGTCCAAAATACTAATCCCAATCCAGGTGTTATTAAATCCATTTTTAAATTTTTTTTAAATTAAAAATATAGAGATAGCCAACCGCTATCTCTATATTTAATCAATCATAATTAAACGATTAACGCCGCAACAACTCCGAAAAGCGCTACCGCTTCAACAAAAGCTGCTAAAATCAAAGCAGATGCTTGAATTTTTGCGTGCATTTCTGGTTGACGAGCCATGGCATCCATAGCCGATCCACCAATTTTACCAATTCCGATACCAGCTCCAATAGCCGCTAAACCCGCTCCAATTGCTGCAATTCCAGTAATAGTCATAATAGAAAATTTAAATTAATTAATGATGCTCTTCTTCGGTTGCCATACCAAAATATAAGGCAGACAACACTGTAAAAATATATGCTTGTATTGCAGTTACAACAATTTCTATAACTCCAATAAATAATGAGAAAGCTACTGAAACCGGTGAAACCCAAACTGTTTCGAAAATAAAAATTAGTGACATTAATGCCAAAATGATAATGTGTCCTGCTGTTATATTAGCAAATAAACGTATCATTAACGAAACTGGTTTTGTGAATATCCCAATTAATTCTATTGGCATTAGAAATATTTTCATTGGAACAGGAACTCCTGGCATCCAAAAAATATGTTTCCAATAATTCTTGTTTCCGCTAAAAGTTGTAATAAGAAATGTAAACAGTGCTAATGTTAGCGTAAACGCAATGTTTCCACTAACGTTTGCTCCATTAAAAATAGGTATTAATCCAAAAATATTGTTAATCCAAATAAAGAAAAACACCGTTAATAAATAAGGCATATATTTCTTATATTTATGCTCCCCAATCATTGGTTTTGCAATTTCATCTCTAACAAAAACAATCAAAGGTTCAACAAAACCAGCTATTCCTGTTGGAACATTGCTTTCTGATGATCTGTATTTTCTGGCTGATGTAATAAATAAGAGTAACAATAAAACTACCGACACCCACATCATAAAAACGTTTCTTGTGATGGAAAAATCTAACGGAAGTGATGCGTTTTCTGGGTGCTGTTTTTCGTTAAGTGAAACAGATTCAACACCATCATTTAATTGATAAATTTTTTCGTGAAGTTTAACAAATCTATTGCCATTTCTTTCCACTATTTGTTGCCCTGAATCATCATGATGAAATTCGCTTGACGAAAAAGTTGTTAAACCTTTGTTTGTCCAAAGTATAATTGGCAGAGAAAATGTTATTGGTTTGTTATTCCATTCAACTATATGAAATTCATGAGCATCTTTTACGTGATGCATAATCATTTCTTTTGCATTGAATGGCTCTTTTTCCTTTTTTGTGTTATTTTCTGATGCGCTTAAATATGTTGTACTAGCTAAAAACAACACGGCTAATAACGCAGCTTTAAAAGTGTTTAATCCCATATTTATAACTTAAAATGCCTTGTTTAATTTTGCGCAAATTTACACACTTTGTTATTAATATACAAACTATATTTTATCATTGTTTTAAAGCGGTATCTTACTTGTTGTTTTGGAGTAATTTCGTTATAGAATAGACTTCGAATATCAGAAACAGGAAATAGGTGATAAAAAAACTAAACACGTCAGGTTTTTTGTCTTTAAATTCTCCCATTAAAAGTGGTGATAAAAAAACGATAACCAATATCATTTTAAATAATGTACTTAACATAAAAGTATTAAAAACAGTGTCTTTGCCTTTTGAATATTTGTGATTAATAATAGTGTAAAGGAGGGCTGTGGTTGCAAAATTAAAAATATAAATGTGCCAAAGTGGAAATAAAAACATTGTTTTAGCTGCAAAATAATGCAACAAATAACTATGAATGGAGTATAGTGCAATTGCAAATAATCCGCATTGGGTTAAAAAAGAAATTTGCCTAGATCGGAATGTTAAACTCATTTTATTTATTGTCTTTTGAGGAGGAAATAATACTCCGAACCACATATAATATAGATATTATTACAGAAAGTAAGGATGTAATTATGGTGAACAAATCGTTTTTGTTTTGAAAATATTCGTCTAACTTTATTCCGCCAAAGGCTCCGATAGCAATAATAGCAAACATTTGAATAGCAATGCTTGAAAAACGTGCATAAGAATTAAGTTGTGAATTTTGCTTCTTCGGGTTTTGGTTGTCCTTCATTTGCTATCGTGTTTTTTGTGTTGGTCTTCATCGCACAAGAAGCGCTAAAATCCGCGCCTGGCTCTACTGATAGTTTTCCTACGGTAACTTCGCCGTGAATGCTTGCTTTTGATTTAACGTTGAGTATTTCAACAACCTGAATCTTGCCGTTAAATTTTCCTTCTATGTCAGCATTTTTACAAATGATGTCGCCTGTGACACTTCCTGCCGGACCAATTACAATTTTACTTGTAGATTGAAAATTCCCTATCAATTCGCCATCAAGTCTAAAATCGGCTTGGGAAATGATATCGCCTTTAATAATTGTTCCTTCAACAATTCTGTTTGTTTTCCCTAAAAGTTCTGTGTATTTTTTTGGTTTAGAATCAAACATAATTTAAGGTTTTTGGGGTGGGTTTGGAGTGGGTTTGTACTTGTCTTCCGTGTTAGGAATTCCTGATTTTGGGATTGTGTCTTTAGAGAAGTTTTGATTCGGCATTGTCGTTTCTGGATTTAATGGTTGAGAAATCACCGTTTCAGGAACTACTGTTTGAGTAGTGGTTAGGGTAGCTTTTGGCGGTGCCAAATATTCTTCGAGGTTTTTCTTAATTTGAACTACTTTGTAGTTTTCATTGGTAATCGCAATTGCCGGTTCGGTAACTTTGTATTTATCGTTTAATGTTTTGATTATGTTTTTTGCATATTCTTCTGAATTTATACCGTGAACAGCAACAAAACTTTCTTTTTCAGTGTAATTATCGAATGAATAAGTTAAGATTTTGTGGTTTTCAGTAGCAATTAACTTGTTGATTTTTTCTTCTATTGTTTTTGCTTTTTTATCGTCTAAAGGTTTTATTTTATAAAGAATCTTCCATTTTTTAGTGTCGGTTGGTGTAAAATTCATTTTCTCCAATAACGGAATTTGAGTTGTCAAAATCTCTTGTGCATTCTTACCTTCCTCGCTGTTTGGATAATTATCGGCAACACTTTGCATTGCTTTTTTATACATTTCCAATCCTTGAAGTTTTCCAATGGTATTTGCTTTTAGTAATTCGAATTTAGATACAATTTCGTCGCCTGAAAATTGATTAATCAACTCGTCAATTTTATTTAGAACAGTCATAAGCCGTTCCTCTTGAAATAGTTCATATAATTCTCCATAAATGTCTTCTGGGGTGCCGCTTGCAAAAATGTTATTAATGTTTGAGTTGTTGATTATCTGTGCATAGCGAGAATTTGGGAATTGAGTAGAAATCTTGATTTTTATCTCTTCCGCCATAGCGTTATTTGTAATCTGATAAATTTTATACAAATTGTACATTGCGGGAAGTACTAGTTTATCTTCTGGATTATTTTTTAATAACCGTTCCAGTTTATTACTAGCTAATTTATATTCTTTGAATTTTTCTTTGTAAATAACTCCTAGTTGATAATAGGTAAAATTTCGTTCTTTGGCAATACTATCTGTTTCTATTTGTGTTGTTGGAAGCTGTTTTAAATAATAATCGACTGTATATTCTTCGATTATTTTAGCATCGGCTAATTTATTTTCCGCTATCGATTTGTCGTTATTTATAGTGTCGTTAATGTTTGATTCCATTTTATTGCTCGGTAATCTCCAGTAGCCATTTGAGGTTCTATTTCCCCATTTTTTTTTAAACTCTAATTTTCCAAAAGCTACGGTTGAGGGGTTGTAAAAATAAAAGGCGCTTGCTGTTCCTTTTGTGGAGGCATCGCTAAACGAAGGTGGAGTAAGTCCTGGTTTCTTAGTTGGTTTTCCTGGAACTTGAGCGCTAGTAGCGGGATCATCGGAGCCGATTTTATTGAATCTATCAATGTTTTCAAGAAGTTTTTTTTGCTTTTCTTCGGCAATTCTTTTGTCTTCATCAGACTTCTTTAATTTAACAATATAATTTTCAAAACACAAAACCCTGTCCGTTTCTGACAAGGAAACCACGTTCAATATACTGTCATTCCTAGTGGCAATAGATTCATATTCTATAACTTCGTCTAAATCCTTTCTGACTTTTTGAATATGAATATATTCCCTTGTTTTAACGTCGAGTTTCACTAATGTACTATCATAATACTTTGCAGCAACAAAATAATTCGCCTCTTTAAAATACATATTTCCTAAATTTCTATAATCCGATGCGATTAAATAGGGATCTAAGGAGCTTGTTTTTAAAGAGGCATTGTATGATTTTAAAGCTAATTTCTGATCGTTTTGTTTGTCATAAAACACTCCCATTTCAAAGTGAATCACGTCTAAAAATGGTCTGTTTTCTCTGTCGGCAAGTAGGTTATTAAATGTTTTTACAAATGAATCTCGGTCTCCATTTTCATAATCAAACAATTGTGCTTTTTTGGCATACGCTTGAATAACGTATTTCCTGTCGGCTTTTCTTTTCATCTTTATTACGGATTCAAAGCAATAAACAGCACTGTCTTTTTTGCCTATTTCCTGGTATAATTGCCCAAGAATAAAACGATACCTGGCTCTTTCTGAATTTATTTTTGTGGATTTTTCTGCGATTTTTAATTTCGAAATGGCACTGTCTTTTTCTTCCAAGTTTAAAAAAGCCTCTGACAACAGGGCATTGGCGTTAGCGACAACTTGGTTTTTTAGCTTTTTTTTATCTAGGAGTTTACTGATGTTTTTTACCTCTTGTTCGTCATTTCCAAGACGCATATTGGTTTTTTCTCTCCAAATTTTAGCCTCATAAATATTGCTGCTGTTGGGGTATTTATACAAAATATAATTGAAAGCGTCCAAAGCTGGAATGTATCTTTGATCATAATAACGGGCTTTGCCAAGTAGCAAATAAGCTTCGTCTATTTGACTGTTTTTTTCTCTTCCGCCAATGTTCATTGAGTGCTTTTGAATTGCTTTGGTGGCTTTGGCTTCGGCAAGTTCAAAATCGCTATTCTTTGATTTTTCTCCTCCAGCTAAATCATCATTGATTTGCATTCTTTCGATAGGCAATCGTTTCCAAAAGTTGTCTTTGCTGTTGGCTTTTATTCCTTCTATTCCTTTGTCTAAACCTATTTGTCCGTTAAATAGAATGTTGTATTTTGTGCTTAGAGCGTGTGATTTTCTAGCCAAAAAAACATCTTTCTTGGTAGAACAAGCTATCAAGAAAAATAAAAATCCTAAAATAAATGTGTATTTATATGTGTTGGTTTTCAATGGTAAACTCTTTAATCATTAAACTTTTAAAAGTGAGTTTTAGTATAATGACTTGTAAAAATACGTTTCTTTTTGAAATATGAAAATTTAAACCGCAAAAAACGTTTCCAACTCTTGTAGGGTTTGCTTTGATGTTTGAATATCTTTGACAATCTCACCTCTATTTAGCACAACAATCCTATCACAAACCTCAACGGTATGTTGCAAATCGTGGCTCGAAACCAGCACGGTAACATCAGGGTTTTCGGTAAGTACCTTTATTGTTTTTTTTAATCGGCTAACGGTTGTTGGATCCAAATTGGCAAACGGTTCGTCGAGAATTACCACTTCTGGATTGCCAATAAGTGTGGCAATGATTCCTACTTTCTTCTGATTTCCTTTGGATAAATCACGAAGATACTTTTTGTTTTTTAAAATTTCCCCGTTAAAAAACTCATTGTGTTTTGCTAATAAAGCATCTACATCCGCCTTGTTTTGATTGCGCAAATCGCCTATGAAATAGAAATATTCTTCAGGCGTGAGATAGCCAATCAGGAAACTTTCATCAAGGAAAGAAGATGTAAAGGGTTTCCAGTTTTCACTTGTATTTACCTGAATTGTGTTGTTAATTATATTTCCTGTCGAAGGCTGTATTAAGTCCAAGATTAAACTAAAAAAAGTGGTTTTTCCCGCTCCATTGTTGCCAACGAGACCAAAACTTTGTCCTTTTGGTATTTCTAAATTGTCTATTTTTAATACGGTGGTTCCGTTATATGTTTTTGAAAGATTTTGTACTTGTATCATTTTGAATTACGATTTTAGATTTATGAATTACGATTTTTGCTTGTAGGCGTCAATGGTTTTGTGTTTTTCAGTTCTGTAGATTTTTTCAATTATTGAGAAAACTTTATCTCTTAGTGCAAAACCCAAAACTCCTGCAAGGGCAACAAAAACAAGTCCTAAATTAGGATTCATTATTAAAGATCCCGCCCAGTAAAGCAATAATGGCAATACTAATTTTGGTAACGAAAGCAGCATTGCACTTGTGTTAAATGCTTTTTTGTCGCCAAATGCGCCTTTACTAGACTGCAAATCGATTGGTGTTTTTGTATAAGCGCCGCCAAGTAAAACCAAATGCGAATTGACGCCAATATTGTAAATTGCTCCAACGACAATTGTTAGGTAGACTTGCCATCCATAAAACAAATAAAACGAGGCCAAAACGGTCGAAATAAATGTCGCAATAACCACCAACCACCATTTTGAACTCAAATAACCTTTATAGGAAATGTTTTGTGTCATCATTAATTGGTAATACGAACTATCCCAGCTAGGTACAAATTGCCCGAAAGTGAATAAAAATCCACCCGAAACAAAAATTCCTGCAAAAATGCGCATTACTTCCGGTTGGTGTGAGTTTTCTTTAAAAAAGATCAGCCCATAAAACAAAAATAGCAAACTCATAAAAACAGTAGTTCTCGAACGTTTGTTTCTTTTGATAAGTTTGATGTCGTTTTTTAAAAATGTTCCTAAAGTTCCAAATTGGTTTAACCAAGTTAGATTCTCTGTTTTGGCAATATCGTGTTTGCTTGATAATCCTGCATCGAGATATAAATTGTTTTTTAGATAGTTAAACGTATAATAATACAAGCCTATCAAAGCCAAAACCGGAAGTAAAAACAGTTCTTTTATGCTAAATAATCCATCAAAAAACATAGCGGTATAAGTGGTAATATCAAAAAATTGATAGTATTGAAAACCCCAAAGAAAAAGAACTGTGATCGAGAAAACGGCAAACACTTTGTCTCTGTTCGTTAAAATAATATTCAGGAAATTATTGCAATAAACCAATCCTATCATTGCCAAATGCCAAAGAATTACACTTACAACGTCGTAGCCCTCGACTAACAAAACAATTGAGAACGGCAGAAAGAAAAAAGCGTGGAGAAAATTAAAAAAAGTTAAGAGTGTTTTTCCAATGGAGAAGTTAACAATTGTTGGTCTTTTAATTGGCAAAGCCAACAGCGGCCGAATATTCAATACCGGGATTTTTTGCAATAATAAACGAATGCCTAAATCGATAAAAAAATAGTAAATTAAGTATTTGTTAACTTGCTGCAACGGATCAAGATTCATTTTTTTTAGCCCATAAAAAGCTCCAATTCCTGCCATTAGCAAAATAAAAGAGTACAAAATTGCCACAAAACCCATAAGGATTTTCAGCGCTAAATTAGTTCCGAAGGATGCCGACCTTATAAACGCTTTCCATTCGAGATAAAGGAATTTTTTAATCATAATTCGTTTTGGTTTTCGTGATTAGATGCTAAAAGTAAGAAATTGTTACTGTTAAAATAAAATATTAGACACTTTATAAGCGCGATTTATTTACCGTTTCTTATTTTTGCAAAAAAACAATCATAATGCCATCATTCAAGAAACTTGTTATAAAAGAGATAAAACACGAAACTGCTGCTGCGGTTTCCATTCTATTTAATGTTCCCGAAGAATTAAAACCAAATTATACTTTCATTGCTGGTCAATACGTTAATTTGAGATTAACACTGGACGGACAGGAAATCCGTCGTGCCTATTCTATTTGTTCTTCGCCAGAAAGTGGAGAATTGAGAATTGCGGTTAAAGCGGTGAAAGACGGTGCATTTTCCCAATTTGCCAATACAAAACTAAAAGTAGGCGATCTTATTGAAGTAGGAACACCGGAAGGAAAATTCACCTTCCAACCACACGATGACAGACAAAAAAATTATGCTGCTTTTGTGGCAGGAAGCGGAATTACACCCGTAATTTCTATTCTGAAATCGGTCTTGAAAGGCGAACCACGAAGCGGTTTTGTTTTGGTTTACGGAAACAAATCACCTGAAGAAACCATCTTTCATCAAGAATTACACGATTTACAATCTAAATATACCGGTCGATTATTTGTTCATTATGTTTTCAGTCAAGCCAAAGCGGACGGCGAATTATTCGGCCGAATAGATAAATCCGCCGTTAATTTTGTTTTGAATAACAAACACAAGGAATTGGAATTCGACAACTTCTATTTGTGTGGTCCCGAAGAAATGATCAATACCGTTTCGGCTGTTTTGGCAGCACATAACATTCTGGAAAAAAATATCAAGTTCGAATTGTTTTCGTCATCATCTGCAGAGAATAAAATCGAAAAATCGCTGGAAGGTCACACAAAAATTACCATTCTTGTCGATGATGAGGAAACGACTTTCGAAATGTCGCAAAAACAAACTATTCTTGAAGCGGCGCTAAAACAAGGTGTTGACGCTCCTTATTCCTGCCAAGGCGGAATTTGCAGTAGTTGTTTGGCAAGAATTAAATCCGGAACTGCGGAAATGACAAAAAACTCTATCCTGACTGATGGCGAAATTGCAGATGGTTTAATTCTTACTTGTCAGGCGCATCCTACATCTGCAGAAATTTTTGTGGATTATGACGATGTTTAAAAAAGGTTGAAATGATAAATTATCACTTTAGAAAAGCTGAAATTGACGAAACCTCTACAATTTGGGATATTTTACTACAAGCCATCCTTCGAAGAAAAGAAGATGGCAGTAATCAATGGCAAGACGGTTATCCAAATCCTGAAGTTGTACAAAAAGACATTGAAAAAGGGGAAGGATATGTTTTGGTTGAAGGAAAATCTATCATCGGGTATTGTGCGGTCTTAGTCAATGACGAGCCTGAATATGAAAAAATTGAAGGAAAGTGGCTTACGGATGATGATTTTGTCGTGTTTCATAGAGTCGCTATTTCAGAAAAGTATTTGGGAAAAGGTTTCGCTAAAATAATCCTCGAATATATAGAAGATTTTGCTCTTACTAACAACATATTCAGTGTAAAAGCAGACACTAATTATGACAACATTGCTATGTTGAAAATTTTTGAAAAATCGGGTTACACTTGCTGTGGGGAAGTATATTTCAGAGGAAGTCCAAGAAAAGCCTATGAAAAAGTACTCTCTAAAGCTTTGTAAATACGACAAAAAAAAGACTGCTCAATGAACAGTCTTTTTTTTATGTCTTGAAAAATGGTTTAAGCCATAAACAGGGTGTTTTTGTGGTAGTTGTATAAAACCAAATCGTAAGGAACTAGTTTAGACGCTACTTTTTCTGAAGACGCATCAAACTTTATGTTGTTGTGTTTTCTGAATAAGTAAATTTCTTTTAAACAATTAGACAAACTCTGGTGAATTGCTGTCGTAAAAGTTGGTAATTGTTTGTCGCCTACCAATAAATCGACTTGGTAGTTAGAACTGCTTTTCGATAGATTATTCCCATTGATTTTTATGGTGAATGTAGTCAGAATTTCGTTTTGTTTTCCCTGATATTGTACTACCATACTATTTAATATTAAAATGTGATTAAAATAATTTATAGTCTCAACTTTTTTATTCGTTGAATTCTGTGTTAAAGTTAAAAAAAATTGGAAACTGATATAATAACAGTCCTTAAATTATTCGTTTTTAACCAAAATTAATTATTAAAATGGTTTCAATCGTCATTTAATATGCTGAAAATTTTGTAAAATAAAAGTAAAGCCCTTCAAAAATCGGCAAAGGAATAGTCAAACAAAATGGATTCCATTAGCCGAACAAGTTTTTGACTTTATGCTAACAGTTCTTGAATTTTAGAAACTATCTTCTCAACCGGAATCGTTCTCATTGCCCTTTCGTAACCTTCCACTTTTTTATTCCCATAAACCGAAGTAGGAATTTTTGGAAATAAATTTCTATCCGAAACCAAGGTATTCTCTATTGGCTGATTAAAAGGAGAAAAACCCGCAAAAGGATGCGTTGCTCCCCAAAGTGTAATGACTTTTATACCAAACATTGCAGCAATATGAGCATTTCCGGAATCCATAGAAAGCATCACGTCAAGATTGCTGATGACTTTCAACTCCTGTTTAAAATTTATTTTCCCTGCAATATTGACAACATTTTCTTTGTCTTTTGAAAGAGAATCTAACAACTCTATTTCTTTTTTCCCGCCACCAAAAAGAAGAATTTTATACTCCTTGTTTTTGGCCAATGTATCAATGACTTCCTGCATTAAATCCAGCGGATACACTTTCGAATCGTATTGCGCAAAAGGTGCAATCCCAATTAATTTAATCCCGGTTTTTTTCGAAATTTCACCCGTTAAACGAACGGTTTCAGGATCTAAATCTTGTTTTTGAAGAAATCCCTTCCCGATGTCTTGGGAATTCAAATCAATTGGAAATCCTAGTTGCCCGAACACGTTGGAGTGTCTTTCGAACATCGTGGGAAGTTGTTTGAAAATTTTGTTTTCAGAACGTGTCAACGCTGCTTTTTCGGCTCTGCCTTTATCAACAAATGCTGTTTTTATTCCGCCAAAAGCAAATAAAGTCCGAATAACTTTTGAACGTAAAACGTTGTGCAAATCTGCTATTTCCGTGATTCCTTTCGATTTCAAATCTTTGTATAAACGAAATAATCCCAAGAATCCCTTGTGCTCGTGATGAACTTGGGCAGAAAAGAAATCAACATTTGGAATGTTTTTAAAAAATGGCCTGAAAAAAACACGTGAAACTATCGTGATTTTTACTTCGGGATGTTGCTGTACCAAAGCCAAAATTACAGGAACCGTCATAGCGACATCTCCCATTGCGGACAGACGAATGACGGCTATATGTTTTATTGGTTTTGACAAGGTCTATTGGATATTATTTCTTGTTTTGGTACAAAACCGGATTCAAATCATCGTCGTTGTACATCTTCATCTGTTTGTACACTTTCATAAATTTATCTCCTTTTTCAATGTCATTTAGTAAATCATCTATAGCGGTTGACAAATCAGTTCTTTGTTCCAACAATACATTTAATTTTACTTGACATTTGTCTCTATGATCTTGTGAAGCTTCTGCGCGATTGGCTTCTTCGTTCATATGATAAATTTTTAAAGCTAAAATAGACAACCTGTCTAACGCCCAAGCGGGACTTTCAGAATTGATTTTAGCCTTTTCCTTTGCAATAACGTGACTGTATTTTTCGAGAAAATAACCGTCAATATATTCCACCATATCCGTTCTTTCCTGGTTGGAAGCATCAATTCTTCTTTTCAAGGTTAATGCTGCCGCTGGATCAATATTTGGATCCCGAATGATGTCTTCGAAATGCCACTGAACGGTGTCAATCCAATTTTTCAGATATAACAAATGTTCTACTTTTTCTTTTGGAAAAGGATTATTTATAGGTTGGTCCACATTATCAAATAAGTGATAATCTTGAATGCTTTGTTCGAAAACGGAATACGCTACTTTTGAAAACATATTTTTTTATATTAAAAAACAAAGATACTTTTTATACTTTTATAGTCTATTAAAAACTTAAGAAGATTAATTCAAATTTAAAACAATGCAAACACACTATTTATCAGAGGACAATAGTATTCTTAATCACTTTCTTGGTCAAATCAGGAACGTGAATGTGCAACACGACAGTATGCGTTTTCGGAGAAATATTGAGCGAATTGGCGAAGTAATGGCCTATGAATTGAGCAAAGATTTGCATTATGCGACTATCGAAATTCAAACACCTCTTGGTATTAAAAAAACCACTGAAATTGAGGATAAGCTTGTTTTATGTTCAATTCTTCGGGCTGGATTGCCTTTGCATTTAGGGTTTTTGAATTATTTTGACAGTGCCGAAAACGGTTTTGTTTCGGCTTATAGACATCACCCAAACAATGACGATTATTTTGATATTTTGGTTGAATATCAAGCTGTTCCAAATATTGAAAACAAGACTTTGCTGTTGATTGATCCGATGCTTGCCACAGGACAATCCATGGTTGCCGTTTTTAACAAATTGATGGAAAAAGGGCTTCCAAAAGAAATTCATATTGCCGTTATCATTGCCGCTCCAGAAGGAATTGACTATCTCGAAAAACATTTGCCGGATTCTTGCCATCTTTGGGTAGCTACTTTGGACGAGAAATTGAACGAGAAAAAATACATTGTTCCTGGGTTGGGCGACGCCGGCGATTTGGCTTACGGGAATAAACTATAACTGGGAAAAAAAAGCAAATAAACCGCACGCAATTAGCACGAATAAAATCATTTCCTGTTGCAATTTTGGTTGTTTCATTTCGATGTGACTGGTGACGATTATTGACAAAGGGGCGATTGTATATACCAATAAATCGTTGCTTTTATTAGACGAAACGACAAAAATCATTATTCCAATAAAAAAAAATCCAATAATTTTTTTGTAAGAGCTGTGCAGCACTTGCGGTCTATTTGATAAAGAAGCAATCATCGAAACTACAAAAAACAAAGCAATCGTTGCATAAATTGACAAGGCGCCATTTTGATAATTATTGGTAAAATAATCCATTTTGAAATTGATTGCCGCATTTGTATTTATGAATCTAACAGCATTTTTATAAAAAAGCATCGATAAAAGCATCGAAATAATCCCTGCTACAAAAAAAGCGATGAAAGGTATGACCCAATTTCTATAATCTCTGTACACGTGAAAAATTATGGAAATAAAAACCAATAGAATAAACAGAACACTCCAAAAATGAAATAATGATGCCAAAAAAATCCACAACGATGCATCAAATATTTTTTCTTTGGATGCTTTTTGAGTTTGCAATGAAATTAATCTACGAAGTGCCAACAACACAAAAAAATTAGCTATAATTAGATTCGTGTTGTTAAATAATGAAGGAAAGAAAAGTAGAAATAAAAAGTAGAAAAATATCGTATAGCCGCTGTCTTTGCTCAATCCGTTTTTCTTTGCAACAAAATTAGTCATAAAAACAGAGCCGAGTAAAATGACAAACAGTCCTGTTTTTTTTAATATTAAAAATACAGGGTTTGACCATGTCAAATCTTGAAACTGGAAAATTAAAAAGAAAACCAGTATCAAAATCACGACCAAAATTAAATTTATTGGTGTAGATTTTTTAAAAACACTTGTTATCATAAGGATATTTTATACTTTTGTGACCGTAAATATAATACTTACACAAAGATGAAACGAGGCTAGTAAAGTTAATTTCATTAAAATAAATACAATGACGAGTTACATCGAATATAATTAACAAATAAAATTAATGAGATGAGAGCATTTTTTGAAGGAATTCAATGGTTATTTGAAAATATTTTTTTTGCGTTACACGATTTTCTTAGAGCACTTGAGCTTAAAAATTGGGTTGCTGCAAATGCTGTAAATTGGGTTTTTATGGCCATTTGCGCAGTTGCTATAGTCTATTGGTGTAAACAATTGAAATTACACAAAGATAACGGAGAAGAGTATCAAGACACAACGGCTCAATCTTTTTTAAAGTAGGTCAAAGCCAATGTCTTTTCTGAAATTCATCTTATCAAAATGCAGCTTGTCTATGTTTTGGTAAGATTTTTTTATGGCCTCTTGAAAATTATTCCCGTACGATGTGACCGCCAAGACTCTTCCGCCATTGGTAACCACGTTGCCGTTATCTAATGTGGTTCCCGCATGAAAAACAATCGAATCCTGAATTTTTTCAAGCCCTGAAATGACTTTTCCTTTTTCGAAATCTTCAGGATAACCGCCTGAAACAAGCATAACTGTCGTGGCGCTTCTTTCATCAATTTCAAGTTGGAATTCGTTCAGTTTCTCATTGGCCACGGCCAAAAACAATTCCACTAAATCGGATTTCATTCTCGGAACAACCACCTCGGTTTCGGGATCGCCCATTCTCACGTTGTATTCAATTACAATTGGTTCGTTATTCACGTTGATTAATCCAATAAACACAAAACCTTTATATTCAATTCCGTCTGTTTGAAAGCCCTTAATTGTTGGTTTTACGATGCGTGTTTCGATTTTTTTCATCAAAACAGCGTCGGCATAAGGAACGGGGGAAACCGCTCCCATTCCGCCGGTATTTAATCCTGTGTCGCCTTCGCCAATGCGTTTGTAATCTTTGGCGGTTGGTAAAATTTTATAGTTTTTCCCGTCTGTCAAAACAAAGCAACTCAATTCTATTCCATCCAGAAACTCCTCGATTACCACTTTCGAACTAGCGGCACCAAATTTTTGATGCACCAACATGTTTCTTAATTCATCCTTGGCTTCCGCTAAATCGTGAATAATCAAAACGCCTTTCCCTGCTGCTAATCCATCTGCTTTTAAAACGTATGGTGATTTTAAAGTGGCTAGAAAATCGCATCCTTTTTCTACCGTTTCAGCGGTGAAACTATCGTAAGCTGCGGTTGGAATATTGTGTTTGATCAAAAATTCTTTCGCAAATTCCTTACTCCCTTCCAGTTGTGCTCCTGTTTTTGAAGGTCCAATAACCGGGATGTGTTTTAAACTTTCATTGTTTTTAAAAAAATCGAAAATTCCCTTTACCAAAGGATCTTCTGGACCCACTACCACCATTTCCACTTTTTCTTGAAGAACGAATGTTTTTAATGCGTCAAAATCTAATGGGCTAATGTCGATATTGATTGCGATCGATGCCGTACCGGCATTTCCGGGAGCTACAAAAAGCGTGTCGCAAAGAGGGCTTTGAAGCATTTTCCAAGCAAAAGCATGTTCTCTTCCTCCTGAACCTAGTAGTAAAATTGTCATTGTGTAATGGGTTGTTGTGAGGTGCAAAAATAAATTCTTTTGTGTTTAAACTTGCATTAAAAGATAAAAATTTTAATAGCTGGATTCAAGTTATAAATGCAACTTTTTGATTAAAAATATAATTAGGTGTTTCAAAATTAAACCTTTTTCTTGGTCTATTATTTAATTTTCCCTTGATTTTAGACATTGCTGTATTGTGAGCAATTCCGGTTCCGGAATTTTTTCGAGTTGAAAAATCTCAATTCTATTGTCATTAAAGGCCTTTTCTTTAATAATGGAGAAAGTATTGTCTAACAAACAATAATAATCATTTCCCAGTTTTCAAAGGTTTGGCTTTGCACGGTTTGTTTTGTTTCGGCAATTAATTTCTCTGAATTGAAAGTAGGGGTTATTATTGAGCCCAATGAATTTAACATATTAATATGCTTTTTCATCTCCTTTCAACATCTTGAAGAGGGTGTTTACGATGATTTTAATGTCCAATAAAATAGACCAGTTTTCTAAATAAAAAACATCATATTTTACTCTATTTACAATGTCTTCTTCAGTCTCGACTTCTCCCCTATATCCTTTTGTTTGAGCAAGTCCCGTAATTCCTGGTTTAACAAAATGTCGCGCCATAAAATTATTTGTCATTAGGGCATATTTATCATTGTGGCTTGTTGGGTGTGGTCTTGGTCCCACAACCGACATGTCTCCCCATAAAACATTGAAAAACTGTGGCAGCTCATCGATACTTGTTTTGCGAATAAATCGTCCTATTTTAGTTATTTTGATGTTGTTTATTAAAGCTAAGTCCTTGTTTTCTTCGTTGTTTAACTCCATAGATCGAAATTTAAAACATTTGAAAACTTTATAATTCAAACCGTTGCGTTTTTGGATAAAAAAAAGGGGGCCTTTTGAGTCTATTTTTATTATTATAGCCATAATTGGCGTAAGCCAAGACAAAACACCTAGGATGATTATTGCTGAAAAAAGTAGGTCAAAACCCCGTTTTATAATTTTATTTAAAGTCTCGTCTTGTAAAATATTTCTTGAAGGAATAACGGGTATATAATCGTAATATTCGAACTTCACATTACGAGAAAGCATTTGTTTTTCGTCTGGAATAAACTTTAGTGTCTTTAAATTATTATCCGCGAAATTAATGATTTCTCTAATTTGCTTGTCTGACAAATCGGCTGTGGCACAGTAAATTTCATCAATTTTGTTCTCTGATACAAACGAAACACAGTCTTCAATTTTTTCGGTTTTATGGTGTTCTAATGTAAAAACTTTAATTAATTTATAACCATAATCTGGGTTCTCTGTAAAAAAAGCTTTTAACGGATTTGTGTTTTTCTTGTTTCCCAATAACACTACGGTTCTGAAGTTTCTGCCAACTAAAACCCTATACCTTCTTAAAAAATAATAAATAAAAATTTTAATTGAAAGAACTAAAAACAGGGAGGCAAAAACAAATAGAACAACTCTTTTTTGATTTGCAAATTCCGAATAATACAACTCCAATGCCAGACAAAACAAGGTGAAAATAAATGTTTGTTTTAATGCACAATTTAAGATTGATATTACCTTAGTGTATCTATATACTTCATAAAAACCTAAATAAAAGGCGGTCGAAAACCAAGCAATACTTATAAAAAATGAGTAAACAATTTCGTTTGTGTGAAACGGAACTATATAAAGAGCTAATATGTTGATGATAATAAGATCAATCACATAGGAGAAAGGGCGAATATAGCCTGAATATCTTCCTGTATTAGTTTTCACTAGTTTATGTATTTAGAAAAATCTTTGTGCTCTTCTTTTAAAAGCTCCTCTGTAGATAATGATTTGAAATAGTCATAGGTAATTTTCATTCCTTCTTCTCTTGAAACTTTAGCGCTCCAACCTAGTAATTCTTTCGCTTTTGTAATATCGGGTTGTCGTTGTAAAGGATCGTTTATTGGTAACGGATGATACACTACTTTTTGAGTCGTTCCTGTGAGTTTTATAATTTCATCGGCAAAATCCTTTATGGTAATTTCGTCGGGATTACCAATGTTTACTGGATACGCATAATCAGAATGTAGTAATCTAAAAATGCCTTCCACTTGATCGTCAACATAACAAAAAGAACGTGTTTGCATACCGTCACCAAAAATTGTTAAATCTTCACCCCGAAGCGCCTGTCCAATAAAAGCCGGAATAACTCTTCCATCATTGAGTCGCATTCTAGGTCCATAGGTGTTAAAAATCCGAACAATTCTGGTTTCTACACCGTGAAAAGTATGATACGCCATCGTGATGGATTCCTGAAATCTTTTGGCTTCGTCATAAACTCCCCTAGGACCAATCGTGTTTACATTGCCATAATATTCTTCTGTTTGAGGATGAACCAATGGATCGCCATAAACCTCCGATGTAGAGGCAATAAGGATTCTGGCGTTTTTTACTCTTGCCAATCCTAAAAGATTGTGCGTTCCTAAAGAGCCTACTTTTAAAGTCTGGATGGGGATTTTTAAATAATCAATCGGGCTTGCTGGTGATGCAAAATGAAGGATATAATCTATATTTCCAGGAACATGAACGAATTTAGTAATGTCGTGATGATAAAATTCAAAATTTTCTAATTTGAATAAATGTTCAATGTTTTTTAAATCCCCCGTGATGAGATTGTCCATTCCTATAACAAAATATCCTTCTTTAATAAAACGATCGCAAAGATGAGAGCCTAAAAACCCTGCAGCTCCTGTTATTAATATTTTTTTCATATTCTCTTTTTGGTTGAATACATTAAAAAGTTCTTTTGTTCTTATAATCTCAAACTGACTGTATTTATTATACATTAAAAATTTGTTCCAATATTTTGATTGTTATCAAATACGTTGGTTTTACACCAGTTGTTCCCAATCCACCCGAAGCTAACGTGCTTCCTGTTTCCAAGGGATTATCCGAAGCGTAATAGGCATATCTTACCTTCACGTCGTGAGGAATGCTTTTCCTGATTTTTGATGCTGATTGGATGGCTTTTTGGTAATAAGAACCTTCCATTTCTAATCCGATAACTCCCCAAGTTGATTCGTGAAAGAACTTCAATAAATCTTTGTTTTGCAGTGAAGTGCCAAGAACAGTAACCATTGGGCCTTCAAAAACGGCAATGCCATTTCCTTCAAACATTGCTGCGGATAATTCATTATTAAAAAAATAATTGTCGGCTGTTCCTTCGTTGATATGGGCTGTCGGGATCATTATATCCCCTTTTCCGCCTTCCAGAATTCCCGCTTTTCCCATTATGGAAACAGATTCCACGTTGATTAAACTGTTGTTTTTCTTGAATGGTTTCAATAATTCATCGATGGTTTCATACGCTTGTTCTCCAAAAGCATAATCCATTACAATGATTACCGGGTTTTCCCCTTTTATTTTTGCCGTTGGAAATGATGATTTTGCCCACTCAATTTTTGCGGTATCAAAAATTTGAACGTCAATATTGGTTCCAGATTCATCAGGGACAGAGATCATTCCGTGCAGTTTTGCAAATTCCTCGACTTTGTCCCTAACTTCATATGCGCCAGATTTGCTCAATTCTTCATAAATAAAAAAATCTGATTTGTCTTTAAATTTGGTTTTCAAAACCGTTGTGGCAAAAACGGAGTTCATTACGCTGTGCATATTGGCGCTAATAATATGAATTGGGCGGTCTAAAAGCTTATTTTCTTTTAAAACCTCCTTGATGTTGGTTGCCCAAATTTCCCCATGAATATGGTGTCCTAGTCTTTCTCTTAAAATTGGACTAAAGGTTATTGTTCTTTTGTTGTCATCGACAATTTCTTCGATTGCTAATTTTCCCAACCAATAGATAACGTGCAAGAAACGATCTGGTGATTGTTCAGATCCAAATGCATCGTAAATATCCAAAACTTCTATAAATGTTCTGCCAAGAATGTTGGCGGCATGTGAAACCGCTTTCTCTTTTTCAATTTGTGTAAGCTTTTTCTTTTGAAAAACCGCTTGTTGCAACTTTGACCAATCACGTGAAACTTCGCCTCCATCATCAAGCAAAACCCTATTTTTTATCTTATGTGATTCGATAAAAATAAACGTTAAATGCGTTAAAATATCATAAATATCGGAACGTCCACGGGTAATCTCGACATTCATTTGTTCTTCGTCAATACGGTAACAATTTCTTCTTCTTTTGGGAGGAACAATTGCTTGAAAATGTGACTTCGAATACCCTTCATCTGAGGTTAGGTTAATAAATCGACATTCCTCAATCCCCACCGGAAGACGTTCGATAACGTATAACAGTCCACTTAATTCTACTTTTTCTTCGCCAATATTTCCATAAATTTCAGGTCGCAAAGAAAGCAATGCTTCGCGCAAAGTTTCGCCCGAAACGCCCATTGGTTTATAGAACCCGCGGTTAAACAAATGGCGCATTGTGATGTACATTTTTTCAATTGCCGCAGAAGATTCTTGAGCTCTGGATCTTGATATATTTTTAATTTCTTTCATTGCTTTTTATTTTGTAACCTGCAAATGTATGGTTTTTATGGGTTAGTTGGTTAAAATAAGATTTATTACCGGTTCGTTTATCATCATTTTATCTGGAGAATCGCTATTGTTCTCTTTTGTTTTTCTATTCCACTTTCCTCCTGAAAAAGTGTATAAAAACTCTCTTTCCACATAATTATACAAAACGAAGGGAAAGTACGTCCTTTGTGTTTGGGTAATGTTTGTGTTTAAATCTGTAATGGTTTTCTCTGTTTTATTCTTTTCTATCATTAATTTTTCAAAACCAACAAAAATTCCTTTTTCGGGCATTGTTAAATTAAATTCGGTTAAATCAAATCGGTTTGTTATTGTCCCTTTTTTTACCATGACAACAAAATCTTTGTCAAGAAATTCTTCTCCAGGAAAACCATTAGAATCAACAGTATAAAAATGAATTTTAATGATGGCGTTTTCTATTCTACTATCGGTATAAATGGAAACTTGTTTCAAGTATTTTGTCCTTTTATACGCAGGAAAATAGGGGAAAAATTTAGTGTCAATCCTTGGTCCGTTGTCAAATGACTGAAAAATTTCGCTGTTTGTTTTGCCTATTTCTACTTCTTTAGTTCCAATGCTTTTTGAAATAACAACCTCGTCTAAGGAGTAAGCGATTGGTATTAAATTAACTTCCGAAACCCCTGAAGCTTTAATTATTTTTTTTTCGTATCCTAAAGTTGAGAAAATTAATTTTTTGTTTTTGGGATGGGAATTAATCAAAAACATTCCGTTTTCTTCTGAGGTTGATCCAATATTTTCGTTTTCAACCCAAATGTTTACATAGGGTATTGGTTTTCCAGTAAGGCTGTCTTTTACAACTCCTTTTATTTGGGCCATTAGAGAAAAACCGGCAAAAAACAAGATTAAAAATATTTTTTCTTTCATCTTTTTGCTATTTTATCGGTAACAAATCGACAATCTTTCTATCATTGCTCAGTCTCGGAATCTTGTTTTGTCCCCCAAGTTTTCCAATGGATTTCATATAGTCTTGAAAACCATTTTTAACAACTTTAGTAATAACAACTTTTCTTAAAACATTACCCACAATCAAATCATCGTAATACATGTTCTGTTTACGCATCGCGTTGTCTAAAGCTTCTTCAAAAGTATTTGGGTTTTCGGGTTCATTTTCAAATTCTATAAACCACTCGTGGTAAGGCAAGCCTTTGTTTGGTGTAATTTGAGGCGCTACAGTAAATTCGTTGATGCGAATCGTTGTTCCAATCATAACTTCTTGCAAGGCGGTTTCAACTTCTTTACCAATCACATGTTCGCCAAAGGCTGAAATATAATGCTTGATTCTTCCTGACACAATTATTCGATACGGCTTCAAACTTGTAAACTGAACCGTATCCCCAATATTGTATCCCCAAAGCCCCGCGTTGGTTGAAATTATCAACACATAATTAAGGCCCAATTCGACTTCGCCAATGGTGTGTCGTTTTGGGTTTTCTTTATAAAACTCCTCACTTTTGATAAATTCATAAAAGATTCCTGAATTCAACAAAAGCAACATTCCTTTTTCTTTTTGGGAATCTTGGTAGGCAAAAAACCCTTCCGAGGCCGGAAACAATTCGATACTGTCCACTTTTCGTCCAATAAGGTTTTCAAATTTGGCGCGGTAGGGCTCGTAATTAACCCCTCCGTAAATAAATAAATTGAACTTTTTGAAAATTTCTCCGATGGGTTTTTCTCCTTTTTGATGCAATTTTTCAAAATACATTTGCACCCAAGACGGAATTCCGGAAATCACAGTCATGTTTTGGTCAAAGGTTTCTTCGACAATCGAAATTATCTTAGTTTCCCAATCTTCAATACAGTTCGTTTCCCAAGAAGGCATTCGGTTTTTTTGGAGATATTTAGGAACAAAGTGAGCTGCAATTCCCGATAATCTTCCTAGTTTTATTCCGTTTTTCTCCTCCATTATAGGGCTTCCTTGAAGAAAAATCATTTTCCCATCTAGAAAATCAGCCTTTCCGGTTTCGTGAATATAATGCAGAATCGCATTTCTCACGGCTTCGATATGAAAAGGCATCGATTCCTTAGTAAGTGGGATGTATTTTGCTCCAGAAGTAGTTCCAGAAGTCTTGGCAAAATAAAGTGGCTTGCCTCTCCAGAGGATATTCTCCTCGCCTTTTACAACACTATCTATGTAGGGTTTTAGTTCTTCGTAATCGCGAACAGGAACGTTTTGGGTAAAATCTTCGAAGGTTTTTATTTGCGAAAAGTGATGGTCAATACCGAATGTTGTGTTTTTCGCCTGACGGATTAAATATTCAAAAACGTTGCGCTGTGTTTCTATTGGATTTACTGCCCAAAATTGGGTTTTTTGATAGATTTTTTTGGCAAAGATTTTAGCAAAAAAAGATTTTAAAGACATTTATTTTTTGTTTTTTTTATTCGCATTAGAAAGGGGGGTGTTTTCATCTTTTGCTATTTGATTTCTCAAATCCATTTCTTGTTTTGAGGGTGATAAATCAACTTTAGATGGAATTTCATCACTTGTTGCAAGAATAGAATCTTTATTAAATTTTGCATATTCCAATTCGCCTGTCAATACTTTTTGGATAGATTTGATATAAGCTTCGTTTTTCTTTAATGCATTCGACAACGAGTCGGATTTTAAGGCTAATACAGTCGCATCCTTTTTTAATTTGGATGAAGAATATCCTGGTATAAATTCCCGTAAAGGGGTGAAGGCTATTAAATAGGTCGTAAACGAAATTAATAAAATGGCGCTACTGGTTACTGTTACAAAAACATTCATTAGATTCAATTTGAAGGAAAAAAGCTCTTCAAAAGTATCCTCATTCAAAATAACCAGCCGGTTTTTTGTGAATAATTTTTTGTGGAGTTTTTTTCTTTTAAGTCTGTTATCTGGCATTTTTTGTGTTTATTTTACAAATATAATCATTAATGTCTTGAAATCACTCGTGAAATTTCTTTGCGGAATTTATAATAAGAAATTGTTTTACCAAATTTTTAACGTTGATAAAACTAAATAAATAACTGAAAATGAATTCAAGTTAAGTATTTCTATATACCTTTGTCATTAGAGTTATTACAAATTTGCTTCGGCAATAAATTATTTTTAATCATGGGAAGATTTGGCATCACAGAAATCCTTGTTATATTAGCAGTTGTTTTATTACTTTTTGGGGGTAAAAAAATTCCAGAATTAATGAAAGGTTTGGGTAGCGGAATTAAAGAATTCAAAAATGCAGCCAAAGACGACCAGCCGGCTGATAAAAAATCGGACGAAACTAAAGAATAAATTTCTTTATCTCAAAATCCAAGAGTGCGGTAAGAAATTCCAAACGCTAGACAATTTTGTTCTTGAGTTTGGAATTTTGTTTTAAATAACCATCGTTAGCTGAATTCGCTTTCGATCTTCGTCAACTTCTGTAATTTTTACTTGAACGTGTTGGTGTAATTTCACCACTTCGTTTACATCACTCACAAAACCAGCTTTGAGTTGCGAAATATGAACCAAGCCACTTTCCTTAATTCCAAGATCAACAAAGCACCCAAAGTTGGTAATGTTATTCACAATTCCTGGTAAAATCATTCCGGTTCGAAGATCTTTAATCGTTTTTACATTAGAATCAAATTCGAAAACTTTAGCCGCTTTTCTTGGGTCTAAACCTGGTTTTTCGAGTTCTTTAATGATGTCTTTCAAACCTAATATTCCTATTTCTGGAGTGACATAATTTTCTGGTTTTATAAGGCCGGTTTTTTCTTTATTGGCAATCAAATCATTGACTGAAAGTTTCAAGTCTTTTGCCATTTTCTCTACAATTCCATACGCTTCCGGATGAACGGCAGAGTTGTCCAGCGGGTTTTTTGCATTCGAAATTCGAATAAAAGCAGCGCCTTGTTGGTATGCTTTTTCACCTAATCGAGGCACTTTTTTTAATTGTTTTCTATCTTCAAAAGGTCCATTTTCCGAACGATATTGAACGATGTTTTCGGCTAGCTTCTCTCCTATTCCACTCACGTAACTCAACAAATGTTTGCTTGCTGTATTGATGTTTATTCCAACGGAATTCACGCAACGAATTACTGTATTGTCCAACTCTTCTTTGAGTTTGGTTTGATCCACGTCGTGCTGATATTGGCCTACGCCTATGGCTTTCGGGTCAATTTTCACCAGTTCAGCCAATGGATCTGAAAGTCTTCTTCCAATAGAAACGGAACCACGAACCGTCACATCATAGTTTGGAAATTCTTCTCTTGCAATTTTTGATGCAGAATACACCGAAGCGCCTGCTTCTGAAACTATAAAAATCTGAACGGGTTTATCGAAAGCAATTTTCTTAATAAAAAATTCAGTTTCTCTTGAAGCGGTTCCGTTCCCTATGGAAATCGCGTCAATTTGATAGGCATTGACCATCGAGCGAATTTTTTTCATCGCCATCGCTGTTTCGTTTTGTGGAGCGTGAGGATAAATGTTTTCGTTGTAGAGCAAATCGCCTTTTTCGTCCAGACAAACTATTTTGCAACCCGAACGAAATCCTGGATCAATAGCCAGAATTCTTTTTTCTCCCAAAGGGGGGGCAAGTAATAATTGTCCCAAATTATTGGCAAAAACCTGAATTGAATTGGCGTCAGCTCTAACCTTGGCTTCTTGCAAAGCTTCGTTTGAAATTGCTGGATTTAGCAATCTTTTAAAACTGTCTTCTATGGAAAGTTGTAAATGAGGTGTTGTTTTGTCTTGTTTTTTAATAATAATTTCGTGAATTAAATCATAGGCATCTTCGATTTCTACCTCGATTTTTGTTTTTACAAAACCTTCATTTTCTGCACGAAGCATTGCTAATAAACGGTGTGAGGGTGTTTTAGATAACGATTCTGACCAATCGAAATATTGATTAAATTTTTGTGATTTCTCGTCTTCTTTTTTTGTTTTAACGACCTTGGTGGTGATGGTAGCTTTTCGTTGAAAAAGTCTTCGCAACTGCTTTCTAACATAAATGTTTTCGTTAATCCATTCGGCAATAATATCGCGTGCGCCCCGCAATGCTTCGTCTTCGTTTTTAATATTATTATTTAAATATTGAGTTGAAATAAAATCGACATCATCATTGTTTTGTGCCATTATCATTTTTGCTAATGGTTCCAATCCGTTTTCACGAGCGACATCTGCACGTGTTTTTTTTTTCTTTTTATAGGGTAAATAAAAATCTTCTATTTCCTGTAAATCGAAACTTTGCTTTATTTTGTTTTCTAATTCGGGCGAAAGGGGGTTTTGTTCTTCGATTGATTTTAAAATCGCCTCTTTCCGTTTTAAGATGATTTCATACTCCTTTTGAAGTTTGGCGATTTGTTCTATTTGTACTTCGTTAAGATTACCTATTTTGTCTTTTCGGTATCGGGAAATAAATGGAATTGTGCAGTCGTCTTGTAGTAATTGAACTGTGTTTTGAATGTTTATAACCGCTGTAGCAACTGTTTTTGAGATGAATTGTAGGTTGGTCATTATTTTGTTTTAATATTAATCTTGGACAATGAAATCCATTGGGTCTTCTTTGTTGTATTCGGGTTGAATATTAACGTGATTGATTTTGAATTTGTTAAATAAAACGCGTTCTAGGTTGTGCAACATTTCGTTAAATTCAGACATTTTTATATCTTTAAGACAGTCTAAATGTGCTTCTAGATGTAGTTCGTCTTCGTTGAGATACCAAACGTGAATGTGGTGTAATTTGCCCACGCCTTTTATTTTGTGAACTTCGCTAATAATTTCTTTTATATCAATATGGACTGGGGTGAAAAGCATCAACATTTGGGTGGATTTTTTAAGTAAATCGACGCCCACAACTATCAAATAAATAGCAATAAGTAATGTCATTACGCCATCTACCCAATACCATTGAAAATATTTCATTAACAAACCACCAACCAAAACCGCCACCGAAGCCAGCATGTCTGTAAATAAATGCAAATAGGCCGATTTCATGTTTAAGTTTTTGTCCGCATCTTTTTTTAACATTAAAACCGATAATCCATTAACAATGATTCCTAAAAGAGAAAGCCAAATTACTAACTCAGAAGCTATTTTATGTGGATTGAAAAAACGCTCGGTTGCGCCGTAAATTAAAAACAAGGCAACTATTATTAAGGTCATTGCGTTTACAAAAGCGGCTATGAGTTCGGCTCTTTTGTAGCCAAAAGTTTGATTTATAGAGGCTTTTTTTCTGGATAATTTATAAGCAACATAACTAAAAACTAAAGAAAGAACGTCGGAAAAATTATGTAACGCATCAGATATTAAAGCTAGACTTCCTGAAATAAGTCCACCTATAACTTGGGTAACCGTAATTACTAGATTTAGAATAATCGAAAAAAGAAGGTTTTTACCCTGCACTTCGTTTTTGTGGTAGTGATTGTTTCCCAAAATAATTTAACAACTTATTTTACTCACTCTTGTTTGGTGTCTCCCTCCTTCAAATTCAGTAGTAAGAAAAGTTTCCACCATTTCTAAAGCTTGGGAAATTGAAGTATAGCGCGCAGGAATACTAATAATATTAGCATTATTATGTTGGCGAGCTAGGGCTGCAATTTCATTCGTCCAGCATAAAGCGGCGCGAACTTTCGGGTATTTGTTCACCGTCATTGCAATTCCGTTTCCTGAACCACAAATTACGATTCCAAAATCAACCTTTCCTTCAGACACGTCTTTTGCAACAGCGTGACCAAAATCAGGGTAATCAACACTTTCATTTGTGTCTGTGCCATAATTCGTGACTTCGTATCCTTTAGCCTTTAGCATTTCCATAATTGCTTTTTTATAATCTGGTCCGGCGTGATCGTTTCCAATAGAGATTTTCATTTTTTTTTATTAATTGTGTATCGCAAATTTAAGGAAACAAATGTTTAATTTTTTAATATATCTTATTAAATATATAACAGCCAAGGTATTAATTCAAAGAAGTTTTTAGAAAATGACTTTAATATAAATTATCCTTAAATAAAGGTGTGGTATTATAAATGTGGTTTATTCTGGTTGTGTTAATAGTGTTTTATAATTCATTGATAATCAGATAACCTTAAATTAACATTCGGTGTTTATAACTTTACATAGATAGTTAAAAGTATTTCTTTTTTGTATTAAATAAAAACGTAATCCAAAACAGGAACGAAACAACCAAATTTAGTTTGGTGAATTTATAGAAAAGTTATTGATAAAAAAACCCATATTGTTAACAAAAACAGAATAGTAAGTTATTTACAAAAGAGATTGTTTGTGGTTTGTTAACCATTGTTAATTATTTTTTAAAATCACTTTAAAACAAGCAAATTAACTTTATATAATGGTGTTAATAAGTCGTTATAAAAACATTTATCTACAAAACATCGTGTTTTAAAAAAAACTTATAGTAACTATTAACACACTATAATCACCATCAAAAAATAAATTTAATTTTCTTTTCTTTTTATTGTTTTTAATAGATGTTAACAACTTTTGAATTTAAACTATATTTAAATTATTATTTAATTCATCTAATATATTTTGAACCCTTTCGAAATCATTGGGGTGGATTTTTAATTTTATTCCACCTAACGCATTGGAATAAAAAGGAGCAATGGAAGTCATGGTTTCATTCTCAAAAAAATAATAAATACCCTCTAATTCAAAACGATGTTTTAGAACTACAATTTCGTGCGTATAATTAAAAATAGCTATAGTTTTAAATTCCTCCATTTTTAAATTTTTTATAAATATACAAAGTTATTATTTCTTTAAAACTAGTTTAGATTACTCTATACTGAATACTATTTTGTAATTTTAGACTTTTAAGAAAATATTTATGAGTAAAAAACTGAGAAAACCAGAAAATAAAGAGAAAGATTTCTCTAATAAAATTATAAAAATATTAGCCCAGAATGCTAATAAAGCATTTAATTATAAACAAATAGCCGCTATTTTAGATGTTGATGATACTAAAAGTAGAAACGAAATTATTAAAAATTTAAAAATTCTAGCTTCACAAAAAAAAATAGTAGAAACAGAACCCGGAAAATACCTTGTAAAAGCAATTAGTCAAGATTACTACGAAGGAACTATTGATATGACCAGTCGAAGAACGGCTTATTTTGTTAGTTCTGAATTAGAAGAAGATATATTTATTCCAACTAATAATTTAAATCGCGCTTTAGATAAAGATACTGTTAAGGTTTATGTTTACAATAAAAGAAAAGGTAAAAAACCCGAAGGAGAAGTTATTGAAGTTATTGAGAGAAAAAAAACTGATTTTGTTGGTGTAATTAAAATTCATGAAAACTTTGCTTTTGTTTCTACCGCCAATCCTAAAATGTATACCGATATTTTTATCCCAAAAGATAAATTAGGAGAAGCAGAACAAGGTGATGTTGTTTTAGTTCATATTGAAGATTGGCTAAAAAAAGCCGATAGTCCTTTTGGAGTCGTGATTAAAGTTCTTGGAAAACCAGGAGAACATGACACTGAAATTCACGCCATCTTAGCGGAATATGGTTTACCAGCAGAGTTTCCTGTTGAAGTCGAGGTTTATGCTCAAAAAATAGATACTTCGATTACGGAAGAAGAAATTAAAAAACGTCGTGATATACGTGACACATTGACTTTCACGATAGATCCAAAAGACGCCAAAGATTTTGATGATGCTTTGTCTTTCAAAAAATTAGAGAATGGGAATTATGAAATTGGTATTCATATTGCTGATGTTTCACATTATCTTCAAGAAGGAACAATACTGGATGATGAAGCGTATCAACGAGCAACTTCGGTGTATTTAGTAGATAGGGTTGTACCAATGTTGCCTGAAGTTTTATCAAATTTTGCTTGTTCACTTCGTCCTCAAGAAGAAAAATATACATTTTCTACCATTTTCGAAATAACAGAAAAAGCCCAAGTAGTTAATCAATGGTTTGGTAGAACGGTGATTTTTTCAAATCAACGATTTGCTTACGAAGAAGCACAATACATTATAGAAACAAAAGACAATACCATTCCTGAAGATATTTCTATTACAGGAGGTTCTTATAAAGTATCTAACGAAATTGTAGCAGCAACTCTTAAAATGCAAGATTTAGCTATAGTTTTACGACGAAATAGAATGAATGAAGGCGCTATTTCTTTTGATAAAGTAGAAGTAAAATTCAATTTAGATGATCAAGGAGAACCAGAAGGCGTTTATTTTAAAATATCAAAAGATGCTAATCATTTGATTGAAGAATTTATGCTTTTAGCTAATAGAAAAGTGGCAGAATATATTGGAAAACAAAAGAAAACTTTTATTTATAGAATTCATGATGAACCAAATGAAGATAAATTAATTGCAATGCAAACTGTAATTGCAAAATTTGGTTATAAAATAGATTTCAGAAACAAAGGAGATATTTCTAAATCCTTGAATGCTTTATTAAATGATGTTTCCGGAAAAAAAGAACAGAATTTAATAGACACACTCGCAATAAGAACGATGAGTAAAGCTAAATATTCGACGGATAATATTGGACATTATGGTTTAGCGTTTGATTATTATAGTCATTTTACTTCACCAATTCGTCGTTATCCAGATGTTATGGCGCATCGATTATTACAATTTTATCTCGACGGAGGAAAATCTGTAGATGAAGAAAAATACGAGGCAAAATGTTTACACTCTTCCACAATGGAAGGTTTAGCAACTAATGCCGAACGGGATTCTATTAAATACATGCAAGTAAAATATATGCAGAATCACAACGATCAAGAGTTTTTAGGAGTAATTTCTGGAGTGACTGAATGGGGAATTTTCGTTGAAATTATAGAAAATAAATGCGAAGGAATGGTTCGAATACGTGAAATTAAAGAAGATTATTATACTTTCGACGAAAAACAATATGCCTTGGTTGGTGCTACTACAAAAGCTTTGTTGCAATTAGGCGATGAAATTTACGTTAAAGTAAAAAACGCGGATTTAGTTAAAAAACAATTGGATTTTAATTTTATTAGAAGAAACGAATAAAAAAAATGAAAAACTTACTAATTATTACTTTCGTATTATTAACCCAAATCACACTCTCACAAGTCACGAGAGATCTTGGAGATTTTGACTCGGTTAAAGTTTTTGACAAGCTCAATGTAAAACTAATTCCATCCACTGAAAATAAAGTAATTATCAATGGAAACAGGGAAGATGAAGTTGAAGTGGTGAATAAAAACGGAGAATTAAAATTAAGAATGCCTTTCCCAAAATTAATGTATGGCGATGATATTATTATTACATTATTTTTTAAAAAAATAGAAACTATTGGAGCTAGTGAAGGAACTTATGTTTCGTGCGACAAAACATTTGAACAAACCTCAATAGATTTAGATGCCAGTGAAGGAGCGGAGATAAATTTAGACCTAGATGTCGAGAAAGTAAATGTTAGAGCTGTTACTAGGGGAGTTATTGAGTTATCAGGGGATGCAACGAATCAAAACGTAATTATTACCTCAGGAGGAATTTTCAACGGGAAAGATTTACAAACTTCACAAACAACAGTAAGTGTTTCAGCCGGAGGCCAAGCGTTGGTTTTTGCCGATTTATTAGTAGATGCAAAGGTAAAAGCCGGGGGTTCTATAAGTATTTATGGAAAACCAAAACAAATCAATCAGAAGATAATTTTAGGGGGAACAATTAAGGAAATGCAATAATATTTAATTGAATTTCTATTTTTAATAAATTTTATTTTTAATGATAAACGATATTTTATCTGGTATTCCGTGGGGAATATTTTTAAGTTTTATGATAGGGCCTGTTTTTTTTATATTACTAGAAACTAGTATTGTAAAAGGGTTTAGAGCCGCCTTAGTTTTTGATTTAGGTGTCGTTTTAGGCGATATAGTATTCATCACGATTGCTTATATAGGAAGTTATAGGCTAATCACAAGCCTTAAAGACAACTCCTCTCTTTTTATGTTTGGGGGAATATTGATGCTGTCTTATGGGGTTATTTCTTATATAGGATTACATAAAGAAAAAAAGATTGATACCAATAAAATAGACAACGAGATTATTAGAAAAAACTATTTTGGTTTATTTGTAAAAGGATTTTTTTTAAACATCATTAATATTGGTGTTTTTGGCTTTTGGTTAGCAATTATCATTTCAATAGGACCAAAACTAGAAATGCAAACCTCGAGAATGATGACCTTTTTTACAACAGTAATTATGTCTTATTTATTTGTTGATTGTATCAAGATTGTATTAGCCAAGCAGTTAAAAACAAAGATGACACCCACAAACACTCTTAAAATTAAAAAAGGAATAAGTGTTGTGTTAATGGTTTTTGGTGTTATTTTAATTACCCAAGGTTGGTTTCCCAATGAAAAAGAAAAGTTGAAAGATGTTTTGGAAAGGATAGATAAATAAAAAACAAAAATTACTTAGAATACCCCCACCTAACCGTCCTGATTCAAACCCCTTCTTTACCTAATTTTTCTTAAAAATTAAACATAAAAAAACCTTCAAACCGATTTGAAGGTTTTAGAGGCATCGTCCGGATTCGAACCGGAGTAGGAGCTTTTGCAGAGCCCAGCCTAGCCACTCGGCCACGACGCCATTATTGAATGGACGGCAAAAGTAACTAAAAAGATTAAAGTTTAAAAGATTAAAGTTCAAAAATTTTTAAAAATTAGAAATTGCTTCGCTTGTTCGGGCAAAAACACTATTGAGTAGTAATTTATAATTCCCAATTAACTTAATTTCTAGATTGTTCCATTTCAATAGTAACCGCCTCAACATCACCACCAATTGGTGGATTTAGTTTTGAAACTGCTGTTTTTATCCACAAAACAGATGGAATTTCCTTTAAAGATCTTGTAATAATTCTTTGAACAACGTGTTCTAGTAAATGAGATCGAATAGACATTTCATCTACAACTATGCTATTTAAAAGCACATAATCAACCGTGTCTTTTAATTTATCTGAAATTGATGATTGTTGCAAATCGGTTTTAATTTCTAAATCAACCAAATAGTCAGAACCAATTTTTCCCT
This sequence comes from uncultured Flavobacterium sp., assembly GCF_963925185.1. Lineage (GTDB taxonomy): Bacteria > Bacteroidota > Bacteroidia > Flavobacteriales > Flavobacteriaceae > Flavobacterium. Next base: position 60,628 of record NZ_CAWURC010000001.1, read on the forward strand.
CTTCTGTCAAACAACCGTGATAAGAGTAAGTTCGGATATTTTTTAGTTTTATAGTCCCCATGTCTTTAATGTTCAGTTAGTAGCATTCGGTTAAATAAGTAAATAATAACACATCTATTATCTATCTGTCTATTATCTATCATCTAAATTTTTATCTTTGCTAAAATTAAACAAAATTATGTCAACCGAAGATAAATCACTTCATTTTATAGAACAAATCATAGAAGACAACATAACGAGTGGTTTTTCTAAAGATAAATTACGTTTTCGTTTTCCACCAGAACCTAATGGGTATTTACATATTGGTCACGCCAAATCTATTTGTTTGAATTTTGGCTTAGGATTGCGTTATAATGCGCCTGTAAACCTACGTTTTGACGACACCAATCCCGCAAAAGAAGAACAAGAATACGTTGATGCCATTAAAGAAGATTTACAATGGCTGGGTTTCGAATGGGCAGAAGAACGATATGCTTCTGATTATTTCCAGCAATTATACGATTGGGCTGTTCTTATGATTCAGAACGGAAAAGCATACGTCGACAGCCAATCTTCCGAGGATATGGCAAATCAAAAAGGAACACCAACACAACCAGGAGTTGATGGACCATTCAGAAATCGTTCTATTGAAGAGAATTTGACTTTATTTCAAGAAATGAAAAATGGTGATTTCCCTGAAGGAAGCCATGTTTTACGTGCCAAAATAGACATGACATCCACTAATATGTTGATGCGCGATCCATTGATGTATAGAATATTACACCGTCATCATCACAGAACGGGAAGCGATTGGAAAATTTATCCGATGTATGATTTTGCTCACGGTGAAAGTGATTATATTGAGCAAGTTTCGCATTCTATTTGCACTTTGGAGTTTGTTATGCATAAAGAATTATACAATTGGTTTTTAAATCAAATTTATGATGATAAGAAAGTAAAACCCACTCAATATGAGTTTGCTCGTTTGAACTTGAATTATACAGTAATGAGCAAGCGAAAACTGTTGCAATTGGTCCAAGAAAATATTGTTAACGGTTGGGATGATCCAAGAATGCCAACAATTTCAGGCTTACGCCGAAGAGGTTATACTGCGAATTCCATTCGGAAATTTTGCGACATCATTGGGGTTGCCAAACGTGAAAATGTGATAGATGTTTCGCTTTTGGAGTTTTGCTTGCGTGAGGATTTAAACAAGACCGCACCAAGAGTTATGGCTGTTTTAGACCCAATAAAAGTAGTAATCACGAATTATCCATCAGAAAAAGAAGAACTTTTGGATGCCGAAAATAATCAGGAAGACGAAGATGCAGGTTATAGAAAAGTGCCTTTTTCTAGAGAAATATATATTGAAAGAGAAGACTTTTTAGAGGAAGCTCCAGCCAAATTTTTCCGACTGTCCATTGGAAAAGAAGTCCGATTAAAAAATGCTTACATCATTAAAGGAGAAAGTGTTGTAAAAGATTTGGAAGGTAATATTACAGAAATTAATGCCGTCTATGACGAAGATTCCCTTTCAGGAAGTGGGAGTGAAGCCAGTCAACGAAAAGTGGCCGGAACCTTGCATTGGGTTTCCATTAATCACGCCATTGAAGCGGAAGTTCGTTTGTATGACCGACTTTTTATCGACGAATCACCAGATAGCCAAAAAGATAAAAACTTCCTAGATTTTATGAATCCACATTCTTTGCAAATCATAAAAGGATTTGTCGAACCAAGCCTATCCCAAGTTAAACTTGGAGAAAAATTTCAGTTTCAACGTTTGGGTTATTTCAATGTTGATAAAGACTCAGCCGCGTCTAAATTGGTTTTCAATAAAACCGTTGGACTCAAAGATGCTTGGGAAGAAAAAGGAAAAAAAGAAGAAAATTTATTGATGAACACTCAAAAGGAACTCAATAAATATGTCAAAGAAAAAGAAGAAAACACAGCAGAAGCCATTCTAAAATTAATTGTCGACAACATTAAAAGCATTGACAATTTCAGTCTAATCGTAAATACCATTATCAAAAACATAAAAAACGACAACAATTCGTTATTGTTTTCAAATTTAATTTTGAACTTTTCAGACAAGGTTAATGCAAACGACATCGAAAAAGAATCGTTAACAAAACTATATTTGATGTCGTTAAAAAGTCAATTGGCACCGGTTCGGTTTTTTACAATTCAAAATTTAAATAATGATTTACATAATTTTAATGATTTCAAAACACAACTTTCAGAATTAAAAAAAATAGAAAAAAATGAAAAGATCTTGGGGTTATTAATTTAATTTGAACTAAAGTTTTTAACAATTGAAAAATACCTTAATGGGTTGTTTTTTTTGTTATTGACAACACCTATGACACATTATTTTCTATAAAATTCAATAAAAGATGAACACTAAAAAACAGTCTTCTTACAAACAAATAGAATCTAAAAAAATTAAGCTCGAAAAATAACCTAACTATCAGCCAATAGTTTGGAAAGCTCAAAAAAAAGAAGGTTTCACACCAAAAATTATCAACAAAGGTGTTGCGTATTACAAATAAACATTTTTCTGATTCGTGTGTAACTATTCTCGGCGTCACAATTCCAATTATCATCAATTGGTTAAAAAAGAAAAGAGGCCATCAAGCCCCTTTTTTGTGAATTTAAAAAAAAAATATTATTCAGATTCTGTTGATTCGGATTTTTCAGAATCTTTTAATTCGTCATATTCAGTCTTTTTTGGCTTGCCCTTTCGACCTCCTTTTTTCATCATTTCACCCACCTGGTTCGAAGCAGAAAATGATGCCACCATATTATTCAACATATCACTACCAGCTTGCGGAGAATTAGGCAATAAAATTAAATTTGAATTTGCGTCTGCGCCAATAGCTTGTAAAGTGTCATAATGTTGGGTTACTACTATTAACGCAGAAGCTTCTTGCGAATTAATACCCACTTTGTTTAAAACATCAACACTTTCGACCAAGCCACGGGCAATTTCACGTCTTTGATCTGCAATTCCCTGTCCTTGCAAGCGCTTGCTTTCCGCTTCAGCCTTTGCTTTTGCCACAATTCTAATTCTGGAAGCTTCAGCTTCAAACTCAGCTACGGTTTTTTCTCTGTCAGCCGCATTTATTCTATTCATTGCATTTTTAACCTGAATATCAGGATCAATATCCGTAACTAAAGTGTTGATAATCGTGTAACCATAAGTGGTCATTGCCTCGTTTAACTCTCTTTTCACAGCAATAGCAATGTCATCTTTTCTTTCAAAAACATCGTCTAGTTTCAATTTTGGAACTTCGGCACGAACCACATCAAAAACATAAGATGTAATTTGGTCGTGGGGGTATTCTAATTTGTAAAAAGCATCATAAACCGTTTCTTTAACAACCATAAATTGTACAGAAACTTTTAGTTTTACAAAAACATTGTCTTTGGTTTTGGTTTCAATAATAACATCTAATTGTTGAATTTTTAAATTTACTCGACCTGCAATATTGTCGATTAAAGGAATTTTTAATTGAAGACCAGACTGCCGTATGCTTAAAAACTTTCCAAAACGCTCTACCACTACAGAGGTTTGTTGTTTTACGGTAAAAAAAGAAGAAAATAAAATAAACAATCCAATTGAAAGAAGGACGATTAAGGCAATGTTCATAATAAGTAAATTTAAGTTAAAATAATTAACTGTTAAATTACAAAAAAACTTTAGGTCCACCCCTGTTTAATAAAAATTTTATGAAAAAAATAAGTTTTGTTTTTGTTTTCAATAACAGCTTTTGCACAATACAATTATGGGGATTCGAATAGAATAGGAATTTCTATTGGGGTAAATCAATTTAACTTAAATACAAACAATTTTCAAACAAAGCCAGGATCGGTCTTGAGCGTTGGACTTTCAATGTGAGGAAATTTTTATGATGACCGGGACGTGGCTTATGCAATGCAGTTTAGTGAAAAGAATTTTAGTGTTGCCGTAAATAGTGGGTTTACTAAAGAAGACACGAATTATAAATTATCATCAGCCCAAACAACCTTGATGCTAAGCTATAAAATTGTTCAAAATCATTTGAGTATTGAATTTGAATCAACATCCCAAGTGAACGGAAAATTAAAAACCGATTTGTCAAATGAAAACAATATTATTTACGGAACAACATTCCTTGTCAAAGACATTGAAGATGTTTCTAGATTCAATTTTTATCCTACCGTTGGAATTACGTTCGAGGCGAAACACTAAAGGTTAAATATTTATTATCTACAGGGCATCAATAATATTCTTGGGAATTTGAATAGCAAGAACTTAGAAATTGATTTTAAAGGGAGTGCGGGAATTTTGAACGGGAATATTGTTTTGTATTTATAAAAAAGCTTCCGGCCTTTCAAAAGGCGAGAAGCTTTAAATTATATTTTATGATTTTATAAAGAAGCTATTGCTTTCTTAATTCTTTGAATCGTTTCTTCTTTTCCAACGAGCTCCACGATGTCAAATAAATGAGGCCCTTTCAAAGCGCCAACCAAACTCAAACGAAACGGCTGCATCACTTTTCCCATTCCAATTTCGTTTTTAGTCATCCAATCCTTCACAATGGTTTCGATGTTTGCAGCAGTAAAATCCGTTATTTCTCCAAGAACCGAAATCAACTTTTGCATTAAAGCCGGAGTTTCTTCTTTCCAGTTTTTTGATGCTTTTTCGTCATAAGATGTTGGGGCTATAAAAAAGAAATCACTCAATTCCCAGAATTCAGAAACAAAATGAGCGCGTTCCTTAACCAACGAAACTATTTTTATTAAAGAGCTTTCGGGCACAGAATAACCTTTTTCAACCACCACGGCAGCGAAGCTTTTAGCTAAATCTGTATCCTTCTTTTTTACTAAATATTGATGGTTGAACCACTTGTTTTTGTCTGGATCAAATTTGGCTCCCGCCTTATGAACCCTACTCAGGTCGAAAGCGTTTTCTAATTCTTCTAAAGAAAAAATTTCTTTTTCGGTTCCATCATTCCAACCCAATAAGGCTAAAAAGTTGATTACCGCTTCAGGAAAGAATCCCTTTTCCCGATAACCCAACGAAACACCCTCTACTGTTTTCCAATCTAATGGAAACACAGGGAACCCCATTTTATCCCCGTCACGTTTGGATAATTTTCCATTTCCAACAGGTTTCATAATCAGGGGTAAATGGGCGAATTCTGGAGCTTCCCAACCAAAAGCGCGGTACAACATAACGTGTAAAGGCATCGACGGCAACCATTCTTCACCACGAATTACATGAGAAGTTTCCATTAAATAATCATCAACAATATTTGCCAAATGATAGGTTGGCATTCCGTCACTTTTAAACAAAACTTTGTCATCCAAAAGATTGGTTTCAAACTTCACTTCACCACGAATGATATCTTGCAAATGCAAGGTTTCGTTAACTGGAGTTTTAAAACGAATTACAAAATCTTCACCAGCAGCAATTCTTTTAGCGGTCTCTTCAGCAGAGATTGCCAAAGAAGTATCTAGTTTTTCTCGATTGTGCCAGTTGTATATAAATGTTTTACCCTGTTCTTCGTGTTGTTTTCTATGAAAATCTAACCCTTCAGCAGTGTCAAAAGCATAATAAGCATTTCCTGAATTAATTAACTCATCTGCATGTTTTTTATACAAATGCTTTCTTTCGGATTGTTTGTAAGGACCAAATTTTTCATTTTTTCCGATGGTTTCATCTGGAGCAATTCCCAACCACTCTAAGGCTTCTATAATATATTCTTGGGCACCGGGTACAAAACGATTTTGATCTGTGTCTTCAATTCGAAGAAAGAAAACGCCGTTATTTTTTTTGGCAAACAAATAATTGAAAAGCGCGGTACGAACACCGCCGATATGTAAAGGTCCAGTTGGACTTGGTGCAAAGCGCACCCGAACTTGCTTTGACATCTTTGTGATTTTTTTTGCAAAGATAAATTAAATGGATTGGTAGATTGGCAGACTTCTTGAGTTTTTAGATAAAACCTCTAAAATCCTACTTCATTTCTTCGGGTATTCGTTTATTCATAACCGCAAACCAAAGCGGAGGAAAGAATGACAAAATAATAGATGTTGGGTAACCATAAGGCATTTGGGGAGAAATATCGTGATATTCTAAAATTTGATATTTCTTTTGAGATTTATAATGATGATCGCTATGGCGGGTTAGTTCGTAAAGAATAATTCGCCCAAGAACATGATTTGAATTCCAAGAATGTTTCTCTGACACACGTTCATACCTTCCGGATGCGAGTTGGTTTCTTTTTAACCCATAATGTTCTACATAGTTAATGGTTTCCAACAATAGAAAACCCACAATTCCCGCAAACAAAACAAACAAAAACCCTTTGAGTCCACAAAACGAATATATGAGCGCTAAATAACTAATTTGAATTATCGTATACCAAAACATGTCGTTTTTCACAGAAAAGAAGGAACGATTATCAATAGTGTTTAATTTTTTTTGAATTTTCCATGCTTTTTTATAAGTTCCGGTCACGGTTTGAAACCAAAAAGCATATAGATTTTGATTGTATTTTGCCGTTGACGGATCTTCGGGTGTGGAAACATCTAAATGATGTCCATGATTGTGTTCTATAAAAAAATGGGTGTAATGACTTGGGATTAAAAGAAATTTGCCCAGAACCTTTTCAAAAAGATTTTTTCTATGACCCAATTCATGCGCAACGTTAATTCCGTTAGCACTTAGTATAACCCCAAGACTCAATGTCATTCCGATGATTTCGGTTTGAGACACTTCGGTTTGATTAATCTTATACAAACAAAATGCTATTACGCCATATACTATAGGAACATTTAAATAGAGCAATACATCGAAAAACTTGTTTTCTAATCTTTCTGAAACAGCCCCTTGACTATAATTTTTTTTATCTATTGGTAAGAGCAACTCCAAAAAAGGAATTACAACAAAAGCAAACAACAATGCAGAGACCGACCAAAAACCACCTAAATATATTCCCAGAACACCAATAACGGGAATGCTATATGCCCATAAATATTTCATATCAAAAGATTTTTATAAAATTACCAAATCATTTTTAATTCACCAACTATATAAGTTTGATTTATTTTAACTTTTTCTAATTAAGATAAATTAGTACTTTTAGCAGTTCTTTAAACACAAATTATAAATTTTGGAAACGTCAAATTTTATTTATCAAAAATTAGAGCTTTTCATTAAAAAGTTTTACATAAACGAACTCATCAGGGGGATTATTTTCTTTATTGGTTTAGGTTTGTTGTATTTCCTGTTTACACTTTTTGTAGAATATGTTCTTTGGCTTAAACCAACAGGAAGAACATTCTTGTTTTGGGCCTTTGTTAGTGTTGAAACCTTCCTTTTATTTCGGTTTATTTTGTTTCCAATGTTCCAATTGTTCCAACTTAAAAAGGGAATTGATTTCAAAGATGTGTCGAAAATTATTGGCAATCATTTTTGGGAAGTAAGCGACAAACTCACGAATTTCCTTCAATTGTCGAATGACAAAAACCAATCGGAATTATTATTGGCTTCCATAGAACAAAAAGCGAACGCATTGCAACGAATACCATTTGGCAATGCCATTAATTTTAATAAAAACAGAAGGTATTTACCACTTGTGATTTTTCCAATTCTTTTTTTCTTGCTCTTTTATTTGTCAGGAAACAGCAAAATAATTTTACAAAGCTTAAATAGGGTGGTACATTTTCAAGAACAATTTATACGGCCAGCTCCTTTTAAATTTATTGTTTTGAGCAAGGATTTGCAAACGGAACAAAACAAGGATTTTATCATTCTGGTAAAGACCGAAGGAAAAGTGATTCCCGAAAACGCGATGATTTTTATTGGAGACGAAAGTTATTTTATGGAAACTACAAAAGCGGGAGAATTTCAATTTAAAATTGAAAAACCAACATCAAATGTTTTGTTTCACATTGAGGCCAATGCGGTTTCATCTTCTGAATATGAATTAGATGTGTTGGCTGTGCCATCAATCACCAACTTTGAAATGCGGTTGAATTTTCCATCCTATTTGAACAGAAAGGCAGAAATTATAAAAGGAAATGGTAATGCCATTATTCCAGAGGGAACTCGTGTTATTTGGAAAATCAACACCTTAGCAACTCAAAATGTAGAATGGAAAGATTTAACCTCCAATTTCCCTTTTTTAAAATCGGAAAACAACTTCACTTTTGCTAAAAACATTTCTCAAAACACAGAATATCAAATTCTTACTTCGAATGTGAAAGTAATAAATTATGAAAAATTGAATTATCAAATTTCGATAATTAAAGACCAGTTTCCGACAATCATTGTAAATAAAGCTCCCGACAGTTTAAAAGTTGACAAAAGTATTGTTTTAGGACAAATTTCGGATGACTATGGACTTTCTAAGCTCCAAATTGTTTATTACCCTAAAAACAAACCCGAAACACTCAAGCGAGGAACGATTAACGTTAAGAAGGAGGTGTTCGACCAATTTATTTTCGCTTTTCCCGGTAATCTATTCATTGAGCAAGGGGTTTCCTATGAATATTATTTCGAGGTTTTCGACAACGACGCCATTCATCATTTTAAAAGCACTAAATCTTCCGTTTTCTCTAATCGAATTGCAACAGATGAAGAAAAGCAAGACCAAGATTTGCAAGAACAAAACAACAATGTTAATAGATTAGAAAAATCATTGAAAAACCAAGACAAACAAATCTCTGATTTAGAAAAACTTCAAAATTCCAACAAAGAAAAAGAAAATCTCGAATTCAAGGACCGTCAAAAGATAGACGATTTCTTAAAACGTCAAAAACAGCAAGATCAATTAATGAAAAGGTTTGCGGAAAAAATGAAAGACAACATGGATAAATTAAAATCGGATAAAAAAGACGAATTCAAAGAAGATTTGCAAATAAGGCTCGACAATGTTGATAAGGATTTGGAAAAAAACAAAAAATTATTGGACGAACTAAAAGAACTAAATGATAAAATCAAGCAAGAAGATTTGATGGACAAAATGGAGAAGTTTAAACAGAACGCAAAAAATCAAGCCAAGAGTTTAGAACAGTTGGTTGAACTGACCAAGAAATATTATGTCCAGAAAAAAGCCGAACAACTCAAAGACAAACTCGACAAACTTTCAGACAAGCAAGAAAAATTATCAAACAAAGACCAAGAAAATAACATCGAAAACCAAGAAGAAATAAATAAGGAATTTGATAAAATACAAGAAGAACTAAAAGATTTGGATAAAGAAAATAAGGAACTAAAAAATCCGTTGGATGTTGGAATTGACAAAGAACAAGAAAAAAAAATTGACGAGGATTTAAACAAAGCTACCGAAGAATTACAGAAAGACAAGAAAGTAAATGCGAAACCCAAACAGAAAAGCGCCTCCAAGAAAATGAAACAAATGGCCCAAAAAATGGAGCAAAGCATGGAGGGTGGTGAGAAGGAACAACTTGAAGAAGACGTTGCAATGTTGCGTCAAATTCTAGATAATTTGCTTGCTTTTTCGTTTTCTCAGGAAGAGCTAATGGATAAATTCAAAAGTTTTCAAACGGGCTCACCCGCTTTTAATAAAAATTTAAAGCTTCAACAAGATTTAAAACTTCAGTTTAAACATATTGATGACAGTTTGTTTGCGATGTCTTTACGCAACCCAAAACTTGGAGAAAACATCACAAAAGAGTTAGGAAACACCCAATATAATCTAGATAAATCCTTAGAAAATTTGGCCGAAGCCCAAATTCCAAAAGGAGTTTCCCATCAGCAATATGTGGTGTCATCATCAAATAAATTGGCAAATTTTTTGGCCGAGATTTTAAACAATATGCAAATGTCTATGTCGAGTATGGGACCAGGAAAGCCAAAACCCGGACAAGGAGATGGAATGCAATTGCCGGATATCATTAAAAAGCAGGAAGGATTAGCTAAGAAGATACAGAATGGTATAAAAAAAGGACAAAAACCGGGAGAAGGTAAAGAAGGTGAAAACAGAGAGGACGGAGAAGGAGATGCAAAAGCCATTATGGAAATTTACAAAGACCAAAAACAATTGCGGGAGGCTTTACAAAACGAATTGGAAAAACGGGGAATTGGCGGAAACGGTCAAAACACTTTAGAGCAGATGAAGCAAGTAGAAAAACAATTATTAAACAAAGGGTTTAAAAACGAGACTCTCCAAAAGATACTCAACGTCAAACAAGAACTTTTAAAACTCAATAATGCTATGCAACAACAAGGTCAAGAAAACAAACGTCAATCCGAAACCAATAAAAAGATGTTTAACAATCCATCAAAAGCCCTTCCGTCCAACTTATTGGATTATTTAAACAGTATTGAAATATTAAATAGACAATCCTTACCTTTGCGCTCGAATTTCAATCAAAAAGTTCAGGAATATTTCAACACAAAATGACACACTTTAATTACGAAACAGATTTCATTCTTGAGAACGAAGAAACCATTACACAATGGCTATCAAATGTTATCTTGTCAGAAAACAAGAAAGAAGGGGAGATTAACTACATATTTTGCAACGATGACTACTTGCATAAAATCAATCTAGAGCATCTTGGTCACGACACATTAACTGATATTATTAGTTTTGATTATAGCGTTGGAAACGAAATAAATGGGGATATTTTTATTTCCATCGAAAGGGTAAAAGACAATGCTGTCGATTTCGACGTTCCTTTCGACAACGAACTCAAAAGGGTCTTGGTTCACGGGGTTTTACACTACTGTGGCTATAAAGATAAAACCGAAGCAGATGAGCTTTTAATGAGAAAAAAAGAAGATGAAAAGTTAGCTTTGTTTCACGTGGAACAAAAATAATTTTAGGTTGTTTCATGCGAAATATCAGTAAGCACTATTTCACTATTGCTAAATAGTAGAATCATTATAAAGAAGAAAAATGTTTGAAGATGAATATGATGTAATTGTTGTTGGTGCAGGGCACGCTGGTTCCGAAGCCGCCGCTGCAGCAGCGAATTTAGGATCAAAAACCTTGTTGGTCACAATGAGCCTGCAAAACATTGCGCAAATGTCTTGCAATCCTGCTATGGGAGGAATTGCAAAAGGGCAAATCGTGAGAGAAATTGATGCGCTTGGAGGATATTCCGGAATTGTTTCTGACAATACGGCGATTCAATTCAAGATGCTGAACAAGTCAAAAGGCCCTGCAATGTGGTCGCCAAGGGTTCAAAGTGACCGTATGCGTTTTGCTGAAGAATGGAGATTGATGTTGGAAAGAACGCCAAATCTAGATTTTTATCAAGAAATGGTGAAAGGATTGATTATCGAAAACGGAAAAATCAAAGGTATCCGAACTTCGCTTGGAGTTGAAATTAAAGCTAAATCGGTTGTTTTAACCAATGGAACTTTCTTGAATGGATTGATACATATTGGTGAAAAACAATTTGGTGGCGGCAGGGCAGGCGAAAGCGCCGCCTTTGGCATTACCGAAGATTTAGTCAATGCGGGCTTTCAAGCAGGTAGAATGAAAACAGGAACCCCTCCAAGGGTAGATGGAAGATCTTTAGATTATTCAAGAATGAATGAGGAAAAAGGGGATGCCAAACCGGATAAATTTTCATATTCAGACATAACCAAACCTCTTCTTCATCAGAAGTCCTGTCATATGACATACACTTCTCTTGAAGTTCACAATATTTTAAAGGAGGGTTTTGATCGTTCACCTATGTTTAACGGCCGTATAAAAAGCATTGGACCGAGATATTGTCCCTCCATTGAAGACAAGATTAATCGTTTTGCCGACAAGGAAAGGCATCAATTGTTTGTAGAGCCCGAGGGCTGGAATACCGTCGAAGTTTATGTTAATGGGTTTTCTACATCACTTCCCGAAGACATTCAATTCAAGGCTTTGCGTTCGGTTGTTGGTTTCGAAAAAGTGAAATTTTTCCGTCCTGGATACGCCATCGAATACGATTATTTTCCACCAACACAGTTAAAACACACACTTGAAACGAAGTTAATCGAAGGGTTGTATTTTGCCGGACAAATAAACGGAACCACTGGCTACGAAGAAGCGGCTTCCCAAGGATTGATGGCTGGAATAAATGCAGCCTTAAAAGTCCAGGAAAAAGCACCGTTAATTTTAAAAAGAGATGAAGCTTATATTGGAGTTCTTATTGATGATTTGATTACGAAAGGAACCGAAGAACCATACAGAATGTTTACTTCTCGTGCCGAATTCAGAACGTTATTGAGGCAAGACAATGCCGATTTTAGACTAACGCCAATGTCTTACGAAATTGGTTTAGCGTCCGAAAAACGTCTTCGCAGAATGGAACATAAGTTGAACGAATCTGAAAAAATGGTCGCTTTTTTTAAAGAAACCAGTGTTTCTGTAGCTGAAGCAAATCCTATTTTGGAATCAAAAAACACCGCCTTGATTACTCAAGGAGATAAAATGTTCAAAGTGTTTTCCCGCCCGCAAATTGATTTGGAAGATATTATCAAATTCGAAAAAGTAGCTTCATATGTTGCGGAAAATGATTTGGATCAAGAAATATTGGAACAAGCCGAAATTCAAGTGAAGTATTCAGGTTATATCGAAAAAGAAAGAAATAACGCCAACAAACTAACCCGATTAGAAGACGTTAAAATCCCTGAAAATTTCGATTACAACAAGATAAAATCAATGTCGATTGAAGCCAAACAGAAATTAAGCAAGATTCGACCAGTCACGATTTCTCAAGCATCGAGAATTAGCGGCGTTTCTCCAAGCGACGTTTCTGTATTGCTGATTTATATGGGGAGGTAATTAGTTCGCAGTCGAAGTGTTCAGTAATTAGAAAAACAATATTTCGACAGTGTTCCACGTGAAACAAAATAAGATTAACCCTATATAATAAGAGGTTCAGTCGTAAACTGCGACTGAATACTGAATACTAAAACATGGACATTTTAAACAAAAAATATTTTCTTACCGTAAAAGACTATTCGGTTTCTAAGGAAACTTTCGACTTGTATCAAGACGAAGTGTTGGATATGTTAATCACTTTTCCACAACCAAGTATAGAGGATTTAGGCAAGTATTACGAAAGCGTTGATTACATTTCGCACACAGACAGCAAACGTTCGTTGTTTGAAAAACTATACCATTTTATAAAAACTATAGCCTTAAACAACAAACTCGATTTAATAAACTCGCTTCAACCTGATAAAGGCAAAATATTAGATATTGGAGCAGGAACGGGCGATTTTTTATCGGCAGCAAAAAAGGGTGGTTGGCAAACAATAGGGGTGGAACCAAGCGAAAAAGCAAAAGCAATTGCGATAAACAAAGGAGTTTCGTTCGTTGATAAAACAGCAGTATTAGAAAACAATTCCTTTGATGTGATTTCGATGTGGCACGTTTTGGAACATGTTCCAGATTTAGACAAACAAATTAAAGAACTGAAGCGATTGTTAAAACCAACAGGAACATTGATTATTGCTGTTCCCAATTTCAAATCTTTTGACGCAAAACATTATGGAAAATTTTGGGCAGCTTATGATGTGCCCATTCATTTTTGGCATTTTTCGAAAACAGCCATAAAATTACTTTTCGAAAAAGAAGAAATGAAATTGGAAAAAGTCCTGCCAATGAAGTTTGACTCTTTTTACGTGAGCCTACTTTCCGAAAAATACAAATCCGGAAAAATGAATTTTATTAAAGCTTTTTTTATTGGTTTACAATCAAATCTTTCAGCAAAGAAAAATTTCGAATATTCTTCTCACATTTACCTCCTTAAAAACACCTAAATCAATTTTAAGCCGCTTTAAACAAAAGTTTTGTTAGGTTTGGGTGGTTTTTATTGGTTTTTTCTTGGGGCGCCTTATTTGAAGCCTAACGAATCCAATCTAAATAATAAACACTTATGGTTTTTTTAGTTTCGATAGTGAAATCCTATATTTAAAATATTTTTGTATTTTCTTCACTTTTGGTCAATGCTACTTTTTTTTTTATATTTTTGTTGTCAACACTTTAAAAATTAGAAAATCACCAAAATGAAAAAATCGTTATTAATTATTGCGCTTTCAATTTCAATTGTTTCTTGTAACAAAACAGCAGAAGTTAAGGAAGCAAAAACAGCCTATGTAGACACTTCTGTTTTAATGAAAGAATATACAGCCACCAAAGATCTTGATGCTAAATATAAAGCGAAAGGGGAAGAAAAAGGAAGGCAACTTGAAGCCGAAATTGATAGATTCAAACAAGAAGCTTCAAACTTTCAAGCACAAGCACAAGCAAACGGGCAAGCTTGGGCACAACAAAAAGGAGCGGAATTGCAAAGAAGAGAGCAACAATTAGGCCAAGCCCAACAAGCCCTTTCTCAACAATTGCAACAAGAAGGTGGAACAGAAATGGACAGTTTGGTTTCTGGAGTTAAAAAAACCATCAAAGCTTACGGAAAAGAAAAAGGGTATGCATACATTTATGGAACAGGAGATTCTAATGCAACTATTTTATATTCAGAAGACAAATTTGATATCACGAAAGAAATTATCAAATTGCTGAATGACAAGTACAAAGCTCCTGTTGCAAAAGAAGAGGTAAAAAAATAATTTTGTACAATTAGTATATTAAATGTCACGCAATTGCGTGGCATTTTTTGTTATATCAACTTTAAAACAATATTTTAGCTTTTAATTTACACGCCAAATGCAAACTATTTCCGAAGTCGCCGCTTACACCTTGCAATTTGTCAATCAAACGCATCGCTCTATTTTTCTAACCGGAAAAGCTGGAACCGGAAAAACAACGCTTCTTAGAGAAATTATTCAAACCACACACAAAAACACAGTTGTTGTAGCGCCAACAGGAATTGCGGCATTAAATGCTGGCGGCGTAACGATTCACTCGATGTTTCAGTTGCCTTTCGGCGGATTCATTCCCGACAATTCCGCTCCCCATTTTTCAGAAAACATCAAATTTGAAACCAAAGCCACCTTGCGCAGACACTTGAAAATGAGTGGTTTAAAGAAATCTGTTATTCGAAATATGGAATTGCTCATCATTGATGAAGTGAGTATGCTTCGCGCAGACTTATTGGATGCAATGGATTTTATGATGCAAACCGTTCGCAGAAAAAGCACTCCTTTTGGAGGAGTTCAAGTTTTATTTATTGGAGATTTATTGCAATTACCGCCCGTGATTCGGGATGAAGAATGGCGCACTTTAAAAACGTATTACAAAGGAAAATTCTTTTTTCACTCACACGTTATACAGCAAAATCCACCTTTATATATTGAATTGTCCAAGATTTTTCGTCAAACCGATAATGCTTTTATTTCGATTTTGAACAACCTCAGGAACAATCAAATTTCTGCGATAGACATTCAAAACTTGAATCAATATGTAAAACCTGATTTTGATTTGAAAACCAATAAAGGATACATCACTTTGACCACGCACAATGCAAAAGCTGATGCTATGAATGCACAAGCTTTGGAAGATTTAGAAGGGAAATTAGTAACCTATAAACCCGAAATTGTGGGCGATTTCCCGGATAAGATATATCCTGTTGAAGAACATTTAAAACTTAAAGTGGGCGCGCAAGTGATGTTTGTAAAAAACGACTTATCGTTCGATAAAAAATATTTCAACGGAAAAATAGGATTTATACAATCGCTTTCGAGCCAGGAAATACTTATACATTTTCCCGAAGAAAATAAAACTATCGAAGTCGAAAGATATGAATGGCAAAACATCCGGTATAAAGTGGATGAAAACACCAAGGAAATCGAGGAAGAAGTCTCAGGAACATTCGTCCATTATCCAATAAAACTCGCCTGGGCAATAACGGTTCACAAAAGCCAAGGTCTGACTTTTGACAAAGCAGCACTCGACGTTTCGCAGGTTTTCCTTCCCGGACAGGCATACGTGGCATTGTCGCGTTTGCGCTCGTTAAATGGCTTAATTTTACTTTCTCCGTTGCGAATGAATGGCATTTCGAATGATCAAGACGTGATGGATTATTCGCTTAACAAAGCATCGGAAGAAGTTTTAGAGCATTCATTACAATTAGAAACCAGAAATTTTATACAAAACTTTCTCAATAGCAGTTTCGATTGGAGTGATTTGGCACAAGAATGGCGCAACCATAAATTTAGTTATGACGCGAAAGGCGATGGTTCCGAGAAATCGAAACACGCTGTTTGGGCGCGAAAACAATCCGAAGCAATCGAATCCCTTTTGGATCCATCTAGGAAATTCATCCTGCAATTAAACAAACTTTTTAGCCAAGAATCTGTAGATTTGAATCACGTTTTAGAGCGAATAGAAGCTGCGGTCAATTATTTTTTGTTGCCAATGGACAATTTGGTTTTTGAAATCCTTTGGAAAATGGAAGAAGTAAAACGCATCAAAAAAGTAAAGGCCTTTTATGAAGAATTAGTTGTGCTCGAAGAGATGCAAATCAAGTCCGTTTTGCGATTAATGAAAGCCAAATTATTGATAGAAACTGTCGTAAATGGAGAAACAATTTCGAAAGAAAGGCTGTTTTCGGATGAAGTTAAATATTACAAAATTAACAAGTTAAAAATTATCCAAGAAGAATTTAAGGCCGTAAACATAACTTTAATCGAAGATGAGGCCGACTTGGAAAGATACACAAAAACAAAAACACACCCCAAAGAACCTAAGAAACCAACCGTTCAGGAAACCTATGAATTGTGGCTCGAAAAGAACACGATTAAGGAAATTGCAACCATTAGAAAACTCACATCTCAAACTATAGGAACTCATATTGCCAAACTCATTGAATCCGGAACCATCGCAATCACTGCCGTTTTGCCCGAAGATAAAATCCTGGAACTGGAAAAAGCTTTCAGAGGCTACAAAGAAGAAACCCTAAACGGTTTAAAGGAACAATATGGCGAAAAATTCACTTGGGACGAATTGAAAATGTTTAAGGCAAGCTTGAATATTTAATACAAAAAAACTTTTTAAACCAAAAAAAAAAATATTCGATTCGAATAGGTTTTTTTGGGTTTACAAGGGTTCTATCAAAATCCACGCATCGGGGTTGACTGTTTTTTGAATTTCTTGTTTTGCTTTTTGGGCTTCAGTATAAGTAGCGTAACTTCCGTAAAGAACGGGGTATAAACCGTATTTGTTTTGTGGAATCCTCCTTGCTTTATAACCTAAATCCGACAATTTTTCGAAAGATCTTTGAGCATTTTTTTCCTCTCTAAAAGCACCTGCCATAATATGATAGGACATTTTTTCCTCTTTCACCGTAAGTGTAACCGCAGGGATTGGATTTTTAATAAAGAAAGTGGCCTCTTGAATTTTATCTTGCACTTGTTTTTGAACAGCAGTTTCAACAAGAACTGTTTCGTTCGCAATTTGTTGTTGATAAACAGGATAACCAATAGCTCCTGTAACACCCAATCCTAAAACAAAAATTGCGGCATATTTTAAATACACACCCGTTCTTCTTCTTTCAGGGGCCAAGACAATTACTTCATTTTCTTCAAGAGCTTCAATTTTTTGTTCGAATAGTTCTCTTTTCACTTTTGGCGAAACAAAGGCGCTTAATCCAAAAGAATTGGTCAAATAATTAGTTTGTTCGTAAGGCGTAAAAATTAAATTTTTATCAGCGTTAAGCGAAAAACTCCCCACGTTTTTTATGGAGAACAATCCATTTTCCTGTAGCGCTTTTTTCCAATTGAAAACCTCGTATTGAATTGCGCTGACGGCATATTCATAAGATGTTTTTTCCGCTTGCGCAATATGATTGGCCAATAATCCATCGTTGTTTTTTAGATACGCATTGAAAGAAATCATTTTCTTTGGAGGAAAAAACGAATTGGAACTTCCAATTAACTGAGCCGATTGAATTTCGGTCAAAAAAGCCCCGAATCCCGGAACGGTTACACATTGGTAACGGTATAAAAGTTGCGCGATGTATGGTTCAATGTTCATAGTTACAAAGTTACACATTGAAAATAGTTATCAAAATTTTATTCACAATTTTTATTAACAATCTGCATAAATTTTTATACATTTCAACCTCAAACGATTAGTATGACGGAGCAAGAGTTATTTTATTTTTTGGCGTTGCAACAAGTAGAGGGCGTTGGTGATATTATAGCCAAAAAATTGATAAATCATTGTGGAAACGTAGCGTCAGTTTTCGAAACTAAATCACATCAACTTGCTGGAATTGATGGAGTTGGATCTGTATTAATAAAAAACTTAAAGAGTAAATCTATCTTTGAAAAAGCAGAACAAGAACTCGAATTTATAAAAACAAACGAAATTAAAGTGGATTGTTTTCTAGACGATAATTATCCAGAACGATTGAAACATTGCATCGACGGACCAGTTTTGTTATTTTCATCAGGAAACATCGACTTGAAAAACAAAAAAATAATCAGCATTGTTGGAACGCGACAAATCACTTCTTATGGAATGGATTTTTGCCGAAAGTTGATTGAAGATATTGCACCGCTTGACCCCGTAATCGTAAGTGGTTTTGCCTATGGTGTCGATATTTTCGCCCATCAATTAGCGATGGAACACAACTTGCAAACCCTAGGCGTTGTGGCACACGGCTTAAACCAAATTTACCCTAAAACACATAAGAAATATGTTGCCAAAGTAGAACAAAATGGTGGTTTTATGACTGAATTTTGGAGCTCATCCAATCCAGACAAAGAAAATTTTGTACGCAGAAACCGCATTGTCGCAGGAATTTCCGAAGCCACGATTGTCATCGAATCTGCTGATAGGGGCGGTTCTCTAATCACCGCAAATATAGCTAATGATTACAATCGCGATGTTTTTGCTGTTCCGGGAAGAACAACGGACAAATACAGTCAAGGCTGCAACAATTTAATAAAAACCCAAAAAGCGAACCTACTCACCAGTGCTGCTGATTTGGTTTATATCCTGAATTGGGATATTGAAAGTAAAACAAAACCAGTGCAAAAACAGTTGTTTGTCACACTCGAACCAGATGAACAAAAAGTATATGATTACCTTTTAAAAACAGGAAAAGAATTGATGGATATTATCGCCCTTCGATGTGACTTTCCTATTTATAAAATCTCAGGAATGCTCCTGAATATGGAACTCAAAGGTGTGATTAGGCCATTACCAGGAAAATTATTTGAAGCGATATAAATCTTTAATTACTCAAACCCCAATTTTTCTCTTACTCTTCCCAAAACACCATTAGCAACAACGCCTGCTTTTTCGGCGCCGGTTTTTAACAAGGCGTCTATTTCGGCGAGGTGGTTGATATAGTAATTGTATTTCTCTCTTTCGGTTTTAAATTTTTCGACAATCAATTCAAACAAGGCTTGTTTAGCGTGACCGTAACCGTAATTTCCACCTTGATAATTAGCCCTCATTACTTCTATTTGTACTTGCGTAGCCAATAAGGAATAAATAGCAAAAGCATTACAAGTATCTGGGCTTTTTGGATCTTCAAGCGGTGTGCTATCGGTTTCTATACTCATTATTTGTTTGTGCAGGTTTTTGTCATCCAAGAATATATTAATGAAATTATTAGCTGATTTACTCATTTTTCCACCATTAGTTCCTGGAACATACATGGTGTCTTTCTGAATTTTAGCTTCAGGAATCACAAAAGTTTCTCCCATTTGGTGATTGAAACGAGAAGCCACATCGCGCGTGATTTCAAGGTGTTGCAATTGATCTTTGCCGACAGGAACAAATTGGGCGTTGTACAATAGAATGTCGGCAGCCATAAGCATTGGATAGGAAAACAACCCCGCATTGACATCTTCTAATCTGTCGGCTTTGTCTTTGAACGAATGCGCTAATGTCAAGCGTTGGAAAGGAAAAAAACAGCTCAAATACCAAGATAACTCCGCTGTTTGTGGCACATCGGATTGACGGTAAAAAACCACCTTATTTACATCTAATCCACAAGCAAGCCAAGCCGCAGCCGTGCTATACGTATTTTCTCTTAATGTTTTTCCGTCTTTTATTTGGGTTATCGAATGCAAATCGGCAATAAAAAGGAATGATTCGTTTTCGGAATGATTCGACAATTCAATTGCGGGAATGATTGCGCCAAGTAAGTTTCCTAAATGTGGCGTTCCAGTGCTTTGAACGCCCGTGAGTATTTTTGCCATTGTAATTTATACTTAAATAAGTTTTCAAATTTAATGCTTTTATAAATAATTAGCACGGTATTACTTTTTTTTGAGATATTATTTTTGTCATTTCGACGAAGGAGAAATCACACCAACTCTCTTGTTATGTGATTTCTCCTTCGTTGAAATGATATTATTTAAGAATTTTGATAAAATAAAACACAATATTTCGGTTAAAAAAGTAAATTTGGACTCTATGAGAGGAATTAAAATTATTTTTTGGTTGGTTTGGCGCGTTTGGTTTTACATTTTAATGGCCATACCTATTATTATTATGTTCCCCTTTTTGGTGGCTTCTATTTTGACAGATAGCGGCTATCCATACTTTTTTAAAATGGCTAGAATTTGGTCGAAGGTTATACTTTTCGGAATGGGATTTTATTACAAAATAGATAAAGGACAAGAACTAGAAGAGAACAAAAGCTACATGTTTGTTGCCAATCACACTTCGATGGTCGACATTATGCTGATGCTGGTCACAACACGAAAGCCTTTTGTTTTTGTTGGAAAAAAGGAATTATCGAAAATACCACTATTCGGATTGTTCTACAAACGAACTTGTATTTTGGTTGATAGGGGGTGTTCTCGAAGCAGGGGGAAAGTTTTTGAAAGCGCTCGAAAAAGAATCAATCAAGGTTTAAGTATATGTATTTTTCCAGAAGGAAAAGTCCCTGAAGACGAATCTATAGTGTTAGATGAGTTTAAAAATGGAGCTTTTCGTTTAGCGATTGAGCACCATTTAACAATTGTGCCAATAGCTTTTTTAGACAATAAAAAACGATATTCATACACTATTTTTAGTGGTAAACCAGGACTTTTACGAGTAAAAACGCTACCTTTTTTAGAAACTAATGATAAAACAAAATCAGATGTTAATGAAATTCGGGATCACTCTTGGAAATTAATTTACAAGGAGTTAATATAGTCCCATAAAAAGAAACAAAAAAGAGTCCTGCTAAGCGGGACTCTTTTCTAATTTTAAGCATTTTTTTCTTTTATCAAAGCCTTGATTTTGGCCTCTAATTCATCGGCTAATTCAGGATTGTCTTTGATTAAAGCTTTCACCGCATCACGCCCTTGTCCTAATTTGGTTTCACCATAACTAAACCAAGAACCCGCTTTTTTGATGATTTCAAATTCAACGGCCAAATCCAAGATTTCACCAGTCTTCGATATTCCTTCTCCATACATAATATCAAATTCGGCGATTTTGAAAGGTGGTGCCACTTTGTTTTTTACGACTTTCACTTTGGTTCTGTTCCCAAGTACGTTATCTCCATCTTTTATTTGTGTAGAACGACGAATATCCAAACGAACTGAAGCATAAAACTTCAACGCATTCCCACCTGTTGTGGTTTCTGGATTTCCAAACATTACGCCAATTTTCTCTCTCAACTGGTTGATGAAGAAAACCGTACAATTGGTTTTGCTAATAGTTCCCGTTAGTTTTCTCAAGGCTTGAGACATCAAACGAGCATGTAATCCCATTTTAGAATCACCCATTTCGCCTTCGATTTCACTTTTTGGAGTCAAAGCGGCAACTGAGTCAATCACGACAATATCAATCGCGCCAGAACGAATTAAATTCTCGGCAATTTCTAATGCCTGTTCCCCATTATCAGGTTGCGATATGATTAGGTTTTCGATGTCAACACCTAATTTTTCGGCATAATTTCTATCAAAAGCGTGTTCAGCATCTATAAAAGCAGCGATTCCCCCGGCTTTTTGAGCTTCGGCAATGGCGTGCAACGTCAAGGTTGTTTTCCCGGAAGATTCCGGACCGTATATTTCGATCACCCTTCCTCTTGGGTATCCGCCAACTCCCAAGGCTAAATCGATTCCCAAAGACCCAGACGAAATAGTTTCTACCTCCTCAACGGCTTTATCCCCCATTTTCATAACCGTACCTTTTCCGTAGGTTTTATCTAGTTTGTCAAGGGTAAGTTGTAGTGCTTTTAATTTGGCTTCTTTCTCTGAACTCATCTTTTCTTTCATTTTATATTTTGTGTTTCTCTTTTTGTAAAAATACTTCTTTTTTTGGAAGTTTCAACAGGATTTTTTTTCTTAATTATTATAAAGCTAATAGAAAAAGGAATGTGTTTCACACAAACAACGCCTTCAATTCCGTAGCTTCTTCCGGTTTTATTTTTCCTGCAAGTAGCAAACTCAATTGTTTTCTTCTCAAAGCGGCATCGTAACGTTGAATTTCTAGTTCAGTTTCTGGAATTATTGCAGGAACCTCAACCGGTTTCCCTGTTTCATCTACCGCAACAAAAGTGTAAATAGCTTCGTTGGCCTTGGTTCTTTCTCCCGAAAGTCGGTCTTCGACCCAAACATCAATGTAAATTTCCATCGAAGTCTTGAACGCTCTCGATACTTTTGCCTCAACAATCACAACACTTCCCAGCGGAATCGTTTTATTGAACGCCACATGATTTACAGAAGCGGTAACGCCAACCCTGCAGGAATGTCTACCGGCAGCAATGCTTGCGGCACGATCCATTCGGGCTAACAATTCGCCCCCAAAAAGATTATTTAACTGATTGGTTTCACTGGGCAAGACCAAATCGGTTAATATGGTCAAAGATTCTGAAGGATGTTTTGAAGTCATTTTTTATGTAAATTTTATGCTCAATTTTTTTTCTAATTTAACCAATACACCGCCATAACTGCTGGAATAAAATATATAACGATCGTTCTGGCACCATCATAATCTTTAGCTAACCGTTGTCCGAAAAGCAACATCAATAAAGTGATGCAAGAAAAAACAGCTCCATATAACCCAAAGGTTCTTCCATTGCTAACCAATAATTCGACGCAACCAACGACACAAACTATCCCTGAAATTAATTCTAAAACTAGGATGTTCAACAAAGCTAAGTGGACCAGGTTTTTGAGATGAGTTTTAGCAAAATGCCCCTTTAGCCAATCGAGATTATCTTTCCAATGAAAAAGTTTGTCATAGCCTGATTGTATAAAAGTGATGGCTAAAAAAATCAAAATTAAAAACGGTGCAGCGTTATTCATAAGTCTATTTTTTGTGGATTAAACGGGTGAGTTTTATAGATAAATCGGTCAAGATTATTTTGGCGTTTCCATTGCGTTCAATATGGTAAATAGCATCGGACAATTCCTGGAATATTTCTTTAATGTTGTTTCCGTTGACAAAAGGCGCAAAACTTTTAAATTTAAAATCAGCACTGGGCTCAAAATAAACCAAATCTTTTGCCTCATAATTTTGCATTAAACCTTGACGGAAAACATCAATGCAATATTGCAAAAACTTTTTTTGGGTTTCTCTTCCCAAAGCAGCAATTTGTTCACTCCAATGAATTAAATCCGCAATAACAGCAGGATTTCCTTTGGCCTTGAAAGCCGCACGAACCCAAACCACGAACCATTGTTCGAACGGAAATTCGTCGCTATCGTGCTTTAACAAATGCAAGGCTTTATTGTAATTTCCTTGCGCTTGTTGCGCAATTTTAGCGGCTTGTTTTGGTTCTATTTGTTCATGAGAAACCAAAGCCTCGGCAACGACGTTTTCGCTCAATCCAATAAAATGCAACACCTGACAACGAGAACGAATCGTTTGAATGATGTCTTCTTCGTTTTCCGAAATTAAAATAAAAACCGTTTTTTCTGGTGGTTCTTCGAGCAGTTTTAGTAATTTATTGGAAGCAGATATGTTCATTTTATCAGCCATCCAAACAATCATAATTTTATAACCTCCTTCGTATGATTTTAAAGCTAATGATTTTAAAACCTCTTGAGCATCATCGACTCTAATTTCACCTTGTTTGTTTTGAACCCCCAAAACAGAATACCAATCGAACAAACCCCCGTAAGGATTTTCGGCAATAAACAAGCGCCAATCAGCAATGAAATCAATACTTTTTGGTTTAGTTTTAACATCTTCAGTGCTTACTGTAGGAAAAACGAAATGCAAATCGGGATGTGAAATCCTCTGAAATTTTAAATTACAAGCTTCATTAAAACCAGTATTTTCGCCATTTTGATTGCTGCATAAAATGTATTGAGCATAAGCAATCGCCATTGGTAAAGTGCCACTTCCTTCTGGACCAATAAATAATTGTGCATGAGGAATTCTACCCAAACCAGCACTTTGTGTCAAGTGATTTTTGATGTGATCCTGTCCTAAAATTTCTGAAAACTGCATAAGGCAAATATAGAAGAAAATGGTCGATTCTCTAAATTTCATTTGTAAAGTTTTAGAAAATCAGGATTTCAATTTTTTTTATAGTTTTGCCATTATTTTCAGGGTTCAATTCTGCTTTTATTGGATAAAAAAGCAAAAAACAATTTCTTTACTAAATTTACAACGATTGCGTTATTCAATCAAACCTTGTTTTGCCATTTTAGAATTTATCGATTAAATAAAAGTCCTATATTTGCTTTTCTTTCAAAAAAAACTAAAAAAAAAACATCAATGAAAACCATAAATGATTTTGATTTTAAAAATAAAAAAGCCATAATTAGAGTTGATTTTAATGTACCTTTAGACGAAAATTTTAACGTAACCGACACTACCCGAATCGAAGCAGCAAAACCCACAATTGACAAAATTCTTGCCGATGGTGGAAGTGTGATTTTGATGTCGCATTTAGGAAGACCTTCTGGTGTTGAAGAAAAATACTCTTTGAAACATATTTTAAATAAAGTTTCAGAAATACTTGGAATACCAGTTCAATTTGCCGCAAATTGTGTTGGTGAAGAAACAAAAAAAGCTTGCCAAAATTTAAAATCTGGAAGTGTTTTGCTGTTAGAAAATTTACGTTTTCATAATGAAGAAGAAGCAGGAGATGTTGCTTTTGCAAAAGAATTAGCGTCACTTGGAGACATTTATGTAAATGATGCTTTTGGAACAGCCCACAGAGCGCACTCCTCCACAACAATAATCGCACAGTTTTCCCCAAATAAAAAATGCTTCGGACTATTATTGGCAAAAGAAATCGAAAGCTTGAACAAGGTTTTAAGGGATTCTAAAAAACCCGTTACAGCGGTTCTTGGAGGTTCGAAAGTATCTTCTAAAATCACAGTTATCGAAAACATTCTTGACAAAGTAGACCACATGATTATTGGAGGAGGAATGACTTTTACTTTTGTAAAAGCGCTAGGCGGAAAAATAGGCGAATCTATTTGCGAAGATGACAAACAAGAATTGGCATTGGAAATTTTAAGATTGGCTAAAGAAAAAGGAGTTCAAATTCACATTCCGGTAGATGTTGTTGCGGCGGATGATTTTTCAAATTCAGCCAACACTAAAATTGTAGATGTAAGAGAAATTCCTGATGGGTGGCAAGGTTTGGATGCGGGTCCAAAATCATTAGAAAACTTCAAAAAAGTGATTTTAGAATCAAAGACAATTCTTTGGAACGGCCCTTTAGGGGTTTTCGAAATGGAAAGTTTTGCCAACGGCACCATACAACTAGGTAACTTTATTGCCGAAGCAACCGCAAACGGAGCATTTTCTCTTGTGGGCGGAGGAGATTCAGTAGCGGCAGTAAAACAATTCGGATTTGAAGAAAAAGTAAGTTATGTTTCCACCGGAGGTGGCGCAATGCTCGAAATGCTTGAAGGTAGGATATTACCGGGAATTGCAGCAATTTTAGAATAAAAAAGATATTTTTAATAACATTTAAATTAAATTTTAGTTGTAATGTGTTAAGTTTACCAAGAACGGTTGTATAACCGTATAGAACATAGCCTATTGATTAAAAATTATGATTGCAAAAAACCCCATTTTATCGTTTTTATTATTATTGTCTATTCAGTTGTTTTCACAAGAAGTTGCAAGAACAGAACCGAGATTATCCTATTTAGATTCTGTCAAAAACTCCTTTACTAAATATGACATGGCTTCTCGCGTGGACAGTCTTTGGTTAAAAGACTTGACAAATCTGGACTTATACAATGATTTTTCAGGCGACATTCAAGCTATTAATATTGATGAAAAGATAGACTATGAATTGTCTTCCGAATTGTTAAAAGCAAGACTAAAGGCAATGGATGCAAAATCGCCTTTTCACATCGAATACAACCAAGGACTTGAAAATATAATCAAGTCGTTTCTTAAAAACAGAAAAAAATCTTTTGAACGATTGATGGGGGTTTCGGAGTATTATTTTCCAATGTTTGAAGAGGCTTTGGCCAAACAAAATGTGCCCTTAGAGATAAAATATTTAGCTATTGTTGAATCGGCGTTAAACCCAAAAGCAGTGTCTAGAATGGGCGCAACGGGTCTTTGGCAATTTATGTATCAAACAGGAAAGCAATACAAATTAAATGTTGATTCTTATGTTGATGAACGTAGCGACCCTCTAAAATCCAGCGAGGCAGCGGCACAATACATGACAAACATGTATGCGATTTTTGGAGACTGGGAATTAGTATTGGCATCGTATAATTCAGGTCCAGGAAATGTCACAAAAGCGATCCGGCGTTCTGGAGGACAACAAAACTTCTGGAATATTAGAAAATTTCTTCCCAAAGAAACCCAAAGCTATGTTCCCGCTTTTCTTGCCACAATGTACATTTTCGAATACCACAACGAACACGGAATTCATCCAGATAGAGCCATAGTAAATCATTTTTCCACCGATACAATTATGATCAAAAAGCAAATTTCATTCAAACAAATTTCAGATTTGATTGATGTTCCGGTGGCACAATTGCAATTATTGAACCCGTCGTATAAAGTGAATGTGATTCCGTTTTACGAAGATAAAAACCATTTTTTGAGGTTGCCAAAAGACAAAACAGCTGTTTTTACTTCTAATGAAGATCGAATTTATGCTTATGTTCAACATGAAATGGACTTTCGCGAAAAACCTTTTCGGGCTACAAAACCAATTGTTTTAAACGACACAATTAATTATATCACACAAAGCGTTACGATTCCAAGAACAAAATATTACAAAATACGACGCGGAGACAATCTTGGTGGAATTGCAAATAAATATGATGTAAGTGTTGTGGATTTAAAAAAATGGAATAAGCTGAGCAACAATACTATTTCCTATGGAAAAAGTTTAAAAATCATCACTAACGAAAGTGTTGTTAGAACGATAAAAAAAGAACCTAAAACCAATAAAACTTCTTTAGAAATCGTTTCAGAAAACCAAAAAACCGCTTCCACTGAATCAAAAAAACTCAAAGAGGAAACCACCAACAAATCGAATAAAACCGACACATTGTCGGCCTACACGAAAGCGTATCATATAGTTCAAAAAGGAGATAATTTAGGAAACATCGCCAAGAAACACAATGTTACCGTTGAAGAAATTAAGGAATGGAACCGCCTTTCGGATTTAAATATTCAGCTAGGCGCCTCGTTACAGGTTGCCAAAAACAATCCAGAAATAAAAGAAGAATTAACCACAACCATCACAGAAAACGTGGAATATGTAGTTAAAAAAGGAGATGATTTGGGGAATATTTCTAAAAAATTCGGAGTATCAATGGATGATTTGAAACTATGGAACACCTTACACGACAACAATATATCTATAGGAAACAGCTTGATTGTGGTAAAAAAAGAAGTTCTAACGACAAGTGAAACTTCTGCAGAAACGTTCAAGAAAAAAGAAAATTTGGCATCCGTTTCTAAAAAGAATACTACGGATTATTACGTAAAAAAAGGAGATTCTTTATACAGTATTGCCAAAAAACACCCCGGAGTAAGCATATCCGACATAAAAAAATGGAACAATATTCGTGGGGAAGTACTTAAACCCGGAATGAAACTAAAAATAAACGGATAATACAATAATCTTCTATAAATTTGGGGTTTATTTTACAATTGTTTTATAATGAATAAGACCCGTTTTTTATTTCTACTTATTTCGATTGTCTTCTTTTCTTGTGCCAAGAAAAAAGATAATTTACAAAGAAAAACCACTGGAAAAATCAATATTATTTCGGTAATTATTGACGATCAGTTATGGAATGGTGAGATTGGCGATAGCATTCGAAATAAATTTGCATCACCAGTTATTGGACTACCACAAGAAGAACCTCTGTTTACCATAAATCAATATCCCGTCAAACTTATGGAGGGCTTTATGACCGATAGTCGGACGATAATTGTTGTGAAAAAAGAAGACAAAAACAAATTTGAAATAAAGAAAGATCAATACGCATCCCCTCAAACCGTATTTCATATTTCCGGAAAAAGTGGCGCTGAGATTCTTAAAATTATCGAAAAGAACACCCCAAAAATAATTCAAATCATCAAGGAAACGGAAATCACCGAAAACCAAAGAATTATCAATCAATCGCTTCTTAACACGAATGCTATTTCCATGGATTTTCACGCATCTTTTAAAGTGCCCTCCGGTTATTCATATGTGATTAAGAAAAATAAATTTATTTGGTTAAAGAAAGAAATTGTTAGCGGGAACACCAGCCTTTTGATTTATCAGGTTCCAATAGCTTCCATTAAAAAAGACTCAAATTTGATTGCCAATATTATCAAAATGCGAGATTCAGTTGGAGAATTATACATTAGAGGAACTGAACTTGATACAAAAATGATTACCGAAGAAGGATATGCGCCTTATTTTTCTAAAATAGAATTAGATGGAAAAGAATCCTACGAAACAAAGGGTACTTGGGTACTCAAAAACGACTTTATGTCCGGACCTTTCATTAATTATTCAATTGTTGACGAGGAACACAACAGAATCTTGGTTTTGGAAGGGTTTTGTTATTCGCCTTCTAGAGAAGAACGGGATCTAATGCATGAATTAGAGTCAATTATCAAATCAATTAAAATCTTAAAATAAAACCCCGAAACATGAAATTACAATGGAAAACAAAGTCTTTTGAAGATCTTTCTCCACAGGAATTGTATGACATCCTGAAATTAAGAAGTAATATTTTTGTGGTCGAACAAAATTGTGTTTTTTTAGATATGGACGACAAAGACAACCTTTCTTTTCATCTTTTTGGCACATTCGACGATAAAATAGTGGCGTATTCTAGGCTTTTAAATTCTGGAATTAGTTTTGATAACGCTTCCATTGGGAGGGTTGTTGTAGACGCAAACTATCGCGACCGTAAATTGGGTCACGACTTAATGAGAAAATCAATTTCCGGAATTAAGGTTTGTTTTGGCGAAAGTAAAATAACGATTGGAGCACAACTATACCTAAAAAAATTCTACGAAAGTCACGGATTTATTCAAACCGGAGAAATGTACCTGGAAGACGATATACCTCATATTGAGATGAAAAAAACGTAATTTTTATTGCATTTTCAGAATCTCTTTATACTCCGACCCAGAATTCAAAACCTCTACCGCCTTCTTAATTTCTGAGTTTTTTTGTAGGTAATATTGATACAATCCTTCTTGGTATTGATAACGTTTTATTATTTCGTCCACGATTAAATTTGTGATTTCTTGTTTGTTTTTATCCAATAGTTTGTCTTCACTTTTTTGGAGCGCAGTTAACAAATTTTGATATTCGGAGTTAATACTTTCGTCTATTTTTTCTTTTTTAGCTACTGCCAAAGTGTTTTTTAAGGCAAGTTCAGTTTCAGTGTCGAAAGAGAATTTCTGGTCTTTTAAAAATTGTTTAAAATCTAAAAAACCAGCATCAGAAAACAATGGAATTTGATTGCCTATACTCGGGTTTTTATAATAATAAGTGGTTGCATAATTAAAAATCCCATCGTTTTTAATCAAAGCATCGGTTATTGGACTCAACTTGGTTTCCTCGAGTTCTATGTCTGGCTGAATGCCACCACCGTCATAAACAGCCCTTCCTTTTCGGGTTTTAAAAGCGTTGAAATTCTTAGCTTCGGTTTTTGTTGCGATACCATTTTTGTCTTTGTGCGTATAATCTAAAGCCTGAATACACCTTCCAGATGGCGTGTAATAACGCGAAATCGTCACTTTTAACTGCGTTCCATAAGTTAATTCCACAGGCCTTTGAACCAATCCCTTTCCAAAACTTCGGCCGCCAATTATAACCGCACGATCTAAATCCTGCAAAGCTCCAGAAACAATTTCTGATGCAGAAGCACTTTTTCCATTCACAAGTATAACAAGAGGAATCTCAGTATCAATAGGGTCTCTAGAGGTTTTGTAGGTGCTGTTGTGTTTCTCTATTTTTGATTTTGTGGTAACGATTGTTTCGTTTTTTGGAACAAACAAATTACAAACATTAACGGCCTCGTTCAAAAGTCCACCAGGATTTCCTCTTAAATCGAGCACTATTCTTTCTGCCCCTTCTCTTTTCAATTGTTCCAATGCCTCCTTGGTTTCGAGCGACGCTTTGTTGTTGAAACGCGACAAAACGATGTAGCCGGTTTTAGCGTCAATTTTTCCAAAAAAGGGCACCGATTTTATAGCGACTTCATCAAGTACAATTTGGGTGGTATTTATTTTACCTTGGCGCGTGTATTTAACATCCACTTTTGTGTTTTTCGCCCCCCGAAATAGTTGTGACGCATCGTCTTTAAAATCAGATAAAAGTACGTCCCCTATTTGAATAATTTCATCACCGGCTTTAAGCCCAGCTTTGTCAGCAGGAAAATTTTTATACGGTTCTCTGATGATTAATTTATCGTCCTTTCGAGTAATTGAAGCTCCAATTCCGGTATATTCACCCGTGTTATTTATTTTAAATTTTACGACATCTTGCTCGTTGAAATAAACGGTGTAAGGATCAAGACTAACTAACATTCCTTTGATGGCCTTATCCATTAAATCACTAGGATTGGTCTCGTCCACATAGTTTTTATTCAGCTCCTTAAATAACGTGGTGAAAATTTCTATTTGCTTTGCAATTTCAAAAAAATCATCTTTAAAACTAACGCCTACAAATAAAAATGCCGATGCGACAAAAGGAATGATGTGTTTTTTTTTAAAAAGGGATGTCATAAAAATAAATGGGTTTAATTATAAACCACTAAATTAAGAATTATCCATCAGTTATGACAGCGAGACAAAATTCTTATTCCTCATTTTTTATTTGAAGTACAAATTTTTCAAACAATTGAATGGTTTTAGCGTTGATTTGCTCATAAGATAATCGGTCTTTGGTTTGATAAAAAAACATAATAGCATATGGTTTGTCAAGGGTATTAACAAGCAAATGTTTGTTTAATCGATACGCCTCTCTTAAAAGCCTCTTGAAGTAATTTCGATCCACGGCATTCTTAAATTTTTTTTTGGAAACCGAAACACCCATTTTTATTTTTTGTCCAGAATCTTCGGGAATACCATAATCGCTTTCCACATAAACCAGTCTCAAAGGATATTTTGACACGGATTTACCTTTAGAAAAAAGCAAATCTATCGTGATTTTACTTTTTAACTTTTCGTTTTTTGGATAAGTGAAATTCATTTTGGTTTTAAAAATAACAGGGGTTTTAATAAGCAAAGGTACAATTAAACCCTAAACAGCATTATTGTTTGGGATTAAAATACCGCTAAAGATATATTTCTTATTTTTGCACCTTAAATTTTCAAGATGCAAAAGCTAATTTCGTATCCTATTTCTGTTATTTATTATTTGTGTTTCGGACTTATGTTGGTTGTTTTTCATCCGACACAGTGGTTTTGTTTCAATGTTTTTGGCTATCAAGCCCATAAAAAAAGCGTTGATTATTTAAATTTTTTTTTATTGAGATGTACTAATGTTTTGGGAACGACTTACACTTTCAAAAACAGGGAATTAATTCCAAAAGGAGTTCCGGTTATTTTTGTGTCCAATCATCAAAGTTTGTACGACATTGTTGCTATGATTTGGTATTTGCGACGTTATCATTGCAAGTTTGTGAGCAAAAAAGAATTAGGAAAAGGAATCCCTAGTGTTTCCTATAATTTACGCCACGGCGGTTCCGCTCTTATTGATCGTAAAGACCCCAAACAAGCCATTCCAGCTATAAAAATATTGTCTGAATATATCGAAAAACATACCCGATCAGCAGTAATTTTTCCGGAAGGAACCCGAAGTAAAACAGGTGTTCCAAAAGAATTCGCGCAAAGTGGATTAAAAATTTTATGTAAATATGCACCATCGGCTTATGTTGTTCCAATAAGTATCAATAATTCATGGAAAATGGTTAGATTTGGTTTTTTTCCACTTGGTTTGGGAAATCACCTTACCTTTACCATTCACAAACCACTTTCTGTAAAAGAATTGTCGTTTGAAGAATTGTCACAAAAGGTCGAAAAAGCAGTGGTAGAAGGAATTAAAAATTAAAACAAATACAATGTCTATAAAAAACATTCGATTAGAAGTAATGCAACTTTTGGAGAAGAACGTTAACGGTTATGTTGACCAATATTTAATACCTGTTGAGAAAATTTGGCAACCGTCTGATTTTTTGCCTAATTCAGAAAGTGACACTTTTTTTGAAGAAGTGAAAGAATTACGTGAAATAGCCAAAGATTTACCCTATGATTTTTGGGTTGCCATGGTGGGCGACACAATCACCGAGGAGGCTTTACCCACTTATGAATCCTGGTTAATAGAAATAGAAGGCATAGATAATATTGAAAGAAACGGATGGTCAAAATGGATTCGCCAATGGACCAGTGAAGAAAACCGTCACGGAGATCTACTGAATAAATATTTGTATTTATCAGGTCGTGTGAATATGCGAGAAATCGAAATGACGACACAGTACCTTATCAGTGATGGATTCGATATTGGAACCGGTAGAGATCCATATAAAAACTTTGTGTACACCAGTTTCCAAGAATTAGCGACTTATGTTTCTCACAACAGGGTTTCCCAATTGGCTAAAAATTATGGAGATAACAAATTATCCAAAATGTGCAAAATGATTGCAGGAGATGAAATGCGCCATCATCACGCCTACAGCGAATTTGTTAATCAGATTTTTAAATTAGACCCTAGTGAAATGATGCTTGCGTTCCAATATATGATGAAACAAAAAATCGTAATGCCAGCGCATTTTTTAAGGGAATCGGGACAAAAAATAAGTTCTGCTTTCGAACATTTCTCAGATTCAGCACAGCGTATGGGTGTTTACACAGCCAGCGATTATGTTGATATTATGCAGAAATTAATTGAAAAATGGCAAATCGACAAGATTTCAGGATTAACAGACGAAGCCGAAAAAGCAAGAGATTATTTAATGAAATTACCAGCAAGAATGGCAAGAATTTCAGAGAGGTTGGTTATTCCACAAGAATCATTTATTTTTAAATGGGTCGAGCCGGCAAGAATCTAATAGAATTGAATTAAAAATATTTAATGTTGAATTTTTAAGGAGGAACTAACCCTAAGATTCAACATTTTTTTTAAACAATATTAGCATGAATAACGAAAACCCAATCAACAAAACAATTCTTTTTGTAAAGTCAAAACTAGAAAACGCCGAAGGTGGACACGACTGGTTTCATATAGAAAGAGTTTTTAAGAATTCGGTAGCGATTGCTAACAATGAAGTTTGTGACGTTACCGTAGTTAAATTAGGGGCTTTACTCCATGATATTGCGGACAGTAAGTTTCACAACGGAGACGAAACTATAGGTCCAAAAACAGCACGCGAATTTCTTGAAAGCGAAAACATTGATGAAGCCACAATCGCACATGTTATAAATATTATTGAAAACATATCTTTCAAAGGCGGAAACATTGCTGCAAAATTCACATCAATAGAACTCGATATTGTTCAAGACGCCGACCGATTAGATGCTATGGGCGCCATTGGAATCGCAAGAACTTTCAACTATGGAGGTTTCAAAAACAGATCGCTATATAATCCTAAAATTGCTCCAAATCTTCACATGAGCAAAGAAGAATATAAAAACAGCGAAGCGCCAACATTGAATCATTTTTACGAAAAATTACTACTTTTAAAAGACAAAATGAATACCGAAACCGGAAAAAAAATTGCCCAAGAAAGACATCGGTTTATGATGACTTTCCTTTCGCAATTTTATGCGGAATGGGATGGAGAGAAATAGGATTTTAGATTAAGGATTAATGATTTTTGTGTTAATAAAAAAAACTGTCTGTTTTAAGGGTTTTACACACCTGAAATCAAAAATTAGCAATCAAATTCCTTTTATCTTCATTTCCAAAATCACATCCGAGGCATTCTTGAAAGTTGGAGCTTGCTCAATGATACTTCCCACTCGTTTTTTATTGAGTTTGAAGGTAATGTCGTTCTCGGTGGTGAACAAAAGTGCCGTTAAAAACGGATTATTCATATAGGGTGCCAACACAAAAAAAGCTTCTTCTAAAGAATGAAAACTCTCTATCTCTTCGGTCTTGTACTTGGTGGTTAGCGAAAGGATAAAAACGTCGTTTTCTAATAAAACGGGACGCACATAAATGTTTTTCAGTTCGGTATCGCCAATGGTTTTTGCCAGTGTTAATTTTGCATAAGTGTGGTTTTCAATACTTTCTTTTACTTGTTCCCAAAATTGGGCAAATATGGGTTGGTATGACATAAGTTATTAATTTATTAGATTGTTTTCAGAAATGTGTTTTTAAAATTATACTTTTTTGATATTACAATCAAAAAAAGTATAATAATATGATATTTGAAGTAATAAATGCGATTGGATGGGTTGCCCACTAATTACTGCACATTTTTTATTTTCCTTTAAATTCCGCTTTCCTTTTTTCCAAAAAAGCCGATGTTCCTTCCTTGAAATCTTCGGTGGCAAAGCATTCACCAAAAGCCTTAATTTCCAAATCAAACCCATCCACTCCAGACACAAAATTAGCGTTTACAGCTTCGATAGCTTTAGAAATAGCAACGGGAGAATTTTTCATAATCCTAGTAGCAAGCGTCATATAAGTCAAGAATAAGTCCGATTGTGGCACCACGTGATTCACTAATCCGTAGATTTTTGCAGTTTCAGCATCAATCATTCCTGCGGTCATAATCATTTCCATTGCTCGTCCTTTTCCAACAAGTTGAGGCAAGCGCTGTGTTCCGCCGTAACCAGGAATCACGCCAAGCGAAGTTTCTGGCAAGCCCATTTTTGCATTGTCAGAAGCGATTCTAAAATGGCATGCCATTGCTAGTTCCAGTCCGCCACCAAGTGCAAAACCATTAATGGCGGCAATTACTGGAGTTTTCATGTTTTCGATAAAATCGAATAACAATTGCTGTCCTTTTGCAGCCAATTTTGCCCCTTCATTTTCCGAAAAATGAGCAAATTCAGAAATATCAGCGCCAGCTACAAAAGCTTTGTCCCCACTTCCGGTTATTATAATTACCCGAACTTCTGAATTTTTATCAACCATCTCTAAAGTTTCATGCAACTCTAAAATCGTGGCTCTGTTTAAGGCATTTAACTTTTCTGGACGATTGATAAAAATAGTGGTGATGCCTTTTTCGTGTTCTAAGATGATGTTTTCTAGTACCATAACTTTTTTTTATTGATTGATTATAGGAAGTGAAACCGTAAAGATCGTTCCTTTTCCCTTTTGTGATTCTAGTGTAATCGTGCCTTTATAATTTTCGATAATGTTTTTGATAATTCCAAGACCCAATCCCATTCCGCTTGTTTTTGTTGTGAATTTAGGTTGGAAAATCCGATTAAAATCTTCAACAGCTATTCCTATTCCATTGTCGGTAACAACTATTAAAACAGTGTTGTTTTGCTTTTTTATTTTTACGGCTATTGCTTTCTTTTCTTGATTTTCGGGAATAGATTGAATTGCATTTTTGACCAAATTAGTAATGATTCGGATGAGTTGTGTTCGGTCAATTTTCGAAATAATCTCGTGTTCTTCTGCCTCAAAATGGATGTATTCTTCATTGAAAATATCCATCGTCAGTTCTACTACATCAACCACATTCAATGTTTCGTTTTGTTGCGCTGGCATCGAAGCAAAGTTCGAAAATGCTGAAGCAACCGAACTCATTGTGTCGATTTGCTGTATCAAGGTTTCGGAATAATCGTTGATTTTTTGTTTCAGGTTCGGGTCGTTAGGATCAAATTTTCTTTGAAAACTTTGCACCGTCAATCGCATTGGCGTAAGCGGATTTTTGATTTCGTGCGCCACTTGTTTAGCCATTTCCTGCCAAGCTTCTTCACGTTCGCTTTGAGCCAATTTTAGAGCGCTTTCCTCTAATTCATCGACCATTGCGTTGTAAGCTTTTATCAAAAGATTGATTTCTTTGCTGCTTGCTTCAAGGACAATTTTTTCATTTTTCTGGTTTAAGCTTGTTTCGCTCAATTTATCAGAAATCGTCTTGAGGGATTTTGTAATATAGGACGAAAGAAAATAAGCTACGGCAAATGCGACCAAGAGCATAAAAGTGTATACTTGTGCCAATCGCATCAAGAAATTTTGCAGTTCCGTTTGATAATAGCTATCATCTTCCACATAAGGCAAATTCAAGATTCCCAAGGGTTTAAACTTATCGTCTTTTATTAAACTATGCGAAGAACGGTTCTTTTTTCCGTCGATGGTTTTGATGTCAATATAACGTTTTTCGACGGAAGATTGGACGAGTTTTACAATGTATTTAGGAATTGGAGGTGAAACGGGATCAATCGAAAATTTCGATTTCGAAGATTTTAAAAGCTTTCCGCCCAAGCTATAAATATTGATTTCTAGGTTGTGAATATCTGATAATTCGTGAATTTTATCCTTAAATATCAACGAGAGATTATTTGGAGTAAGTGGATAAGTCGTATTCGAAAGCACATAATTGATATTCTCTTTTATAGCGTCTTCCTTGCGATCGAGCCGTTCTTGATGGTATTTTTTTGCTTCGTTTTTGAATTGGAAAATCGAAATTGTGGCTAGCAAAACCGAAGCGACAATTATCAATACAATCATCGAAAGGAAAATCCTGATTCGCAGGGAAAGCATCGATATTTTGAAGTCTTTAAACATTTTTTAGGGGTTGTTTTTCTCTCGAATTCTTTTGTAAAATTTAAAACCCAGCATAATCAAAATCGAAAATGACATAACACCAACAACTCCATAAATCCAGTTAACGGCGTTTTTCAGAATGACCAAAAACACTACGGCAAACAAGATGATTGTGGCAACTTCGTTCCACAAACGCATAAAATTGGAAGTATATTTAACTTCATTATTTTGCAATTGCAAATAAATTTGGTGGCATTTAAAATGATAAATAAACAATAAAACCACAAAAACCAATTTCACCTGCATCCATGACATTCCTAGTAAATCAGGGTTTAAATGCAATAATGAAAGTGCAAAAACGGTTGCTAAAACCGCACTTGGCCACGTGATAATATACCACAAACGATAGGTCATTATTTTGTATTGTTTTTGCAAAATTTCCTTTTCAGGCGATGGCATATCGTTGGCTTCAATTTGGTAAACAAATAGGCGAACAATATAAAAAAGCCCCGCAAACCAAGTGATTACAAAGATAAGGTGAAGCGATTTTAGGTAGTTGTAAAGTTCCATTTTTTATACACTATTAATTTTTTGCCCAATTTGCAATCCAATTTGCAACAGTTTGACACCATTCATCGCCATCGTTCATACAAGGAATAGCTATGAAATTTTCACCTCCGTGCTCTTTAAATTCATGGCCGGCTTCTATTGCAATTTCTTCTAAAGTTTCTAGGCAATCTGACACAAATGCAGGGGTAACTACCGCCAAGTTCTTAATCCCTTTTTCAGGCATTTTGTTCACTTCCACATCGGTGTAAGGAGTTAGCCATTTGTCGCCCGCCAATCGAGATTGGAACGTTTGGCTGTGTTTTCCTTCTGGAATTCCTAAATATTTCACTACCTGTTTTGTGGTTTCATAACATTGGTGACGGTAACAAAATTCGTGTGCTGGCGAAGGCGTGTTACAACAAGAGCCATCAATTTTGCAATGCGATTTTGTGATGTCGGTTTTACGAATATGACGCTCAGGAATTCCGTGATACGAAAACAATATATGATCGTATTCAAATCCTTCTAAATGTTTTTTAATTGAATTAGATAAACTTGAAATATAATCTGGTTTGTTATAAAACGCGGGCACAATTGTAAATTCCATCTCAGGAAAATATTTTTTTCTATGCTCTTCTGCCAATTCTAAAATGGTAGTTGTAGAAGCCATCGCGTGTTGCGGATAAAGTGGAAACAACATCACTTCGTCAACACCCTTGTCTTTTAATTCTTGTAATCCTTTTAAGATTGACATTTTACCATAACGCATTGCCAACGCTACAGGAATTGAAGACAATTGCTGTGCTTTTTCCTGCATTCTTTGAGAAATAACCACTAACGGCGAGCCTTCTTCCCACCAAATTTTAGCATAAGCCGCAGCTGATTTTTTAGGTCTGGTTTGAAGAATGATACCACGAACTAACAGCGCCCGTAATAAAAACGGAACGTCAATCACGTATTTATCCATTAAAAATTCGTCTAAATAAGGCTTTACATCTTTTGTGGTTGGACTTTCCGGAGAACCTAAATTAACTAATAATACACCTTTCATTTCTTTCTTTTTTTTGATAAAAGTAATTTAAACTTGTTTTTTAATTTTGTGTTTAACTATTTTTTAGACTTTGTTTATTGTTTAAAAACGGCACTACGTATTTTGGTTTATGGCCATCAAATATTTTTTGGGAGTGGTGGCAAATTTCTTTTTAAAAGCGGCAATAAAATGACTTCCGGTGCTGTAGCCAATTTTCAGCCCTACTTCATTTACATTATAAGAACCGCTGTCTAATAATTTGCGAGCAAAATCCATTTTATAATCAAATAGAAATCCATAAACGGTATCGCCATAAATTTGTTTGAATCCCATTTTTAATCGTTTTAAATTCAAACCAACTTCATCCGCCAATTCTTGTAATCCGGGTGGTTCAGCCATGTTTGCAATAATGATTTCCTTTGCTTTTTTTATTTTCAAAACATTCTCTTCATCTATCAAAAACGGACACTGTTCTGCGTTTGGATCTTCGGTTCGGTTAAAATACAAACTCAACAACTCGTATCCTTTTCCTTTATAATATAAATTTTTTATTGAAGGATGTAAGTTGTAATGAAATAATTGACTTAAAACAATCGCCATCGATGGACTAATATCACCTTCTTTATAATATTTTTTATCCTTGTTGTCATCACTCAAAAAAGTGATGTAATTAGCCTCGGAAGAAAATAAATTATGGAATTTTTTAATCGAAATAACAACAGAAATTACCCAAGAATTTGGCTCTATTTCAAGGTTTATAGGCAGCTCTTTTTGTGGATTGTATAATAGCAGCGATTTCTCCTCTCTTAAGTCCAAGGCATAATTCCCCTGGTTGAAAATAAACTTTGCTTTTCCTTTTAACCCAAAGTGAAATTGGATCAACCCGCTTTTAACTTCACGCTGGGTATAATAAACTTCATCACTGTCGTTTTCGAAACGGAGTAGGGTAAAGTCATCTTCAATTGTTATAATATCTCGAGAACTCATTGCGACATTTTTTATTAGTAAATAT
Organism: uncultured Flavobacterium sp.; assembly: GCF_963925185.1. Classification (GTDB taxonomy): domain Bacteria; phylum Bacteroidota; class Bacteroidia; order Flavobacteriales; family Flavobacteriaceae; genus Flavobacterium. The sequence continues at coordinate 100,188 of NZ_CAWURC010000001.1, forward strand.
GATAATTATTAGGTTTTTGCGTATTATAAACTAGTGAATTTGTTTTTCAAAGGCCTAATTTCATTACAAAAATAGTGTTTTTTACAAGAAAAATAATATTTATCAATTAAAAATCATTCAGCGACACAAAAAGTACTTTTAGCGTTACTTTAATAGAAACCTTAATTATAAATTTGTCGAGCATTTCAGAAAAATATTGTTTATGGAAAATCTAAATTTATCAAAATATAAAACTTTCTACTCTATCGGGTTGAGTTATGAGAAAGCTGATGCAAATGTTAGAGGGAAATTCAGCTTGGACGCTACAGCAAAAACAAGTGCATTGCTTCAGGCTAAAGTAGACGGATTAGAAAGCTTAATCATAATTTCAACCTGCAACCGCACCGAAGTTTATGGATATGCAGAACATCCTTTCCAGTTGATCAAATTGATTTGCGAAAACAGCAAGGGCACTGTTGAAGAATTCCAGAAAGTAGGATTTGTATATAAAAACCAAGAAGCTATAAACCACTTGTTTCGAGTTGGGACCGGTTTAGATAGCCAAATTCTTGGGGATTTTGAAATTATAGGCCAAATTAAAAACAGTTTAGAAGAATCAAGATCGCTGGGTTTAATCAATGCTTTTTTAGACAGATTGATTAATACGGTTATCCAAACCAGTAAAAGAATAAAAAACGAAACCGAAATCAGCTCAGGAGCAACTTCTGTTTCTTTCGCGGCGGTTCAATACATAATGAAAAGCGTTGAGGATATTGGCAACAAAAACATCCTGCTTTTTGGAACAGGAGAAATAGGTAGAAACACCTGTGAAAACCTAGTAAAACACACCAAAAACAAAAAAATAACCTTAATTAATAGAACGAAAAGCACCGCCGAAATATTAGCTGGAAAACTTAATTTGGTTGTAAAAGATTATTCAGATTTGCATCAGGAATTACAAAAAGCCGATGTTTTGGTCGTGGCAACAGGAGCCCACAATCCAACCATTGACAAGGCGATACTGAATTTAAAAAAAACAATGTTAATTTTAGACTTGTCCATTCCCAAAAATGTTCATACGAATGTCCAAGATTTAAAAGAGGTAACTTTAATTCACATGGATCATTTATCACAAATGACAGACGACACACTCGAAAGAAGGAAACAACACATTCCTGCTGCTGAGGCCATTATCGAAGACATGAAATTAGAGCTTAATATTTGGATGAATGGTAGAAAATTTGCGCCAACAATTCACGCATTGAAATCAAAACTGAACGATATTGTAGCCGGGGAATTGACTTTGCAGCGTAAAAAAACACCCAATTTTGACGAAGAACAAGCCGAATTAATTGGCTCCAGAATAATTCAAAAAATCACCAATCATTTCGCTAACCACCTAAAAGACGAAAACACCTCAGTTGATGAAAGCCTCGATTTTATTGAAAAAATATTCCAAATAGGTTTTACAACTCCCCAAAAAGAAACTTCACTAGCGGAAGAGAAATATAAGATTACTTTATCGTAATAACCACAAATAAACTTAATGACCCTTAACTTCTTAATGGTTCAAAAAAAAACAAAGAATGGTTCAAAAAGTTATTAGAATTGGGACTCGCGATAGCGAATTAGCACTTTGGCAAGCCCACACGGTCCAAAAAAAATTAAATAATTTAGGCTATAAAACCGAAATTATCGCCATAAAATCTCAAGGCGATATTCTACTTGACAAACCACTTTACGAACTCGGAATCACAGGAATTTTTACAAAAACACTCGATATTGCCATGATAAACGGCCAAGTTGACATTGCGGTACATTCGATGAAAGACGTTCCAACGGCTTTGCCAATTGGGATTATTCAAGCTGCAGTTCTTGAAAGAGCCAATACTTTGGATATTTTAGTTCACAAGGGAAACCTTGATTTTCTGGAAGGAAACGGAACAATTGCTACCGGAAGTTTGCGTCGTCAAGCGCAATGGTTGAATAAATATCCCAATCATAATGTAGTCGATTTACGTGGAAACGTAAATACTCGAATGCAAAAATTGAATGAAAGCGATTGGAACGGAGCTGTTTTTGCTGCTGCTGGATTGGAACGTATCAATTTAAAGCCTATCGATTTTATCGATTTGGATTGGATGATTCCCGCACCAGCTCAAGGCGCAATGGTAATTGTTGCTATAGCAAACGATGAATTTTGTAAAGAAGCAGTTGCCCAACTTAACGACCTCGAAACCGATATTTGTACCTATATAGAAAGACAATTTCTAAAAACATTGGAAGGTGGTTGTACGGCACCAATTGGAGCACTTGCTCGATTTGCGGAAGACACTATCGAATTTAAAGGCGTTCTTTTTTCATTAGATGGAAAAGAAAAATTTGAAGTCGAAAAGACGGTTTCAATTGGGGAATGGAAGAAACTAGGGTTTCTATTGGCTAAAGAAATTTTAGATAATGGAGGAGCAGAACTTATGAATTCTATTAAAACAGCATTGAAAAAATAATGAGTAAACAAATCCAGATACTTTCGACAAAAACACTTTCAAAGGTCCAGAAACAGGAATTAGTAAATGCTAATTTTAATGTGTTGGAAGCTGATTTTATTGCCACACAAAACCAAAGTTTTGAACTTAAAGATATTTTCGATAATTTGATAATTACAAGCCAAAATGCCGCTCAAAGTATTTTACTTCATTCAAAATGTTCAGCATTAAAAACTAAAAATGTTTTTTGTGTAGGTATGAAAACGAAAGCGTTATTAGAAGAAAACGGTTTTAATGTCATAGTTTACGTCGATTATGCTTCTGATTTGGCAGAAATCATCACTTTGATTTATTCCAGTGAAAGCTATACTTTTTTTAGTGGTAATTTGCGAAAAGAGACTTTACCAAAAGCACTAAAAGAAGCTAAAATTAAGTTTAATGAAATTCAGGTTTATGAAACGACTTTAACACCTCAAAATATAAAAACTACAGTCGATGGAATACTGTTTTTTAGCCCATCAGCTGTTGAAAGTTATTTGAAGGAGAACAAAATAAAAGCCGAAATTTGCTTTTGTATTGGCAACACAACTGCCGAATCATTGGAAAAAGCAACAAAAAATATAATAGTCGCAGATCAGCCTTCGGTTGAAAATGTGATTGATGATGTAATCGAAGAATTTAGATAATTGGGTTTATATCTGACAGGTATTTAAAACAAAACAAACAAAAAATGATAAAGAACGACCTATTTTTAAAAGCATTAAGAGGAGAAACAGTAGAGCGCCCACCAGTTTGGATGATGCGTCAAGCCGGAAGATATTTGCCAGAATTCATCGCTTTGCGTGATAAATATGATTTTTTTACGCGTTGTCAAACACCAGAATTAGCCGCTGAAATTACCGTTCAACCCATTCGTAGAATTGGTCCTGATGTTGCAATTTTGTTCTCAGACATATTGGTTATCCCACAAGCAATGGGAATTGAAGTTTTGATGAAAGAGAATTTCGGCCCGTTTTTACCCAATCCAATTCGTACTATTCAGGATGTCGAAAAAGTAATTGTTCCTAATATCCAAGAAACTTTGGGTTATGTAATGGACGCTATAAAATTGACCAAAGAAATGTTGAACGATGAAGTTCCGTTAATTGGTTTCGCAGGTTCGCCTTGGACAATTTTCTGTTATGCTGTGGAAGGAAAAGGATCAAAAAGTTTTGATACTGCCAAAGGATTTTGTTTTTCAAATCCAGTTGCAGCGCACGTATTATTGCAAAAAATTACTGACACTACTATTTTATATTTGAAAGAAAAAGTAAAAGCTGGTGTTGATGCCGTTCAAATTTTTGACTCTTGGGGCGGAATGCTTTCGCCAGTTGATTATCAAGAATTCTCTTGGAAATACATCAACCAAATTGTAGAAGCTTTGGCAGACGAAACACACGTTATTGTTTTCGGAAAAGGATGTTGGTTTGCCTTGGGAGAAATGGGAAAAAGCAAGGCTTCGGCATTGGGAGTTGATTGGACATGTTCTCCACGAAATGCAAGATATTTGTCGGGAGGAAACATCACATTGCAAGGAAATTTTGATCCAAGTCGTTTGCTTTCGCCAATTTCTGTAATCAAGAAAATGGTTCACGAAATGATTGACGAATTCGGAAAAGACAAATATATTGCTAATTTAGGTCACGGTATTTTACCAAATATTCCTGTAGATCACGCGAAGGCATTTATCGATGCAGTGAAGGAGTATAAGCAGAAATAGAAATGAAAAATAAATTTTACCAATACATACAAACCCTTCAAGACCAAATCTGCACAGGATTGGAAGTGGCCGATGGCGAAACTAAATTCCGTGAGGATATTTGGGAACGACCAGAAGGTGGGGGTGGACGAACACGCGTAATAGAAAATGGAGCAGTTTTCGAAAAAGGCGGTGTCAATATTTCTGCTGTGCATGGAAACCTACCTGAAGCTATGCAGAAAATGTTCAATGTTGGCGAAGCTGATTTTTTTGCCTGCGGATTGAGTTTGGTTTTGCATCCAAAAAACCCAATGGTTCCAACAGTTCACGCTAATTGGCGCTATTTCGAAATGTATGATGATGAAGGAAACGTGATTCAGCAATGGTTTGGTGGTGGTCAAGATTTAACGCCTTATTATCTGTTTGAAGAAGATGCAAAACACTTTCATCAAACCTGTAAAACCGCTTGTGACAAACACAATCCTGATTTTTATCCAAAATATAAAAAACAATGTGACGACTATTTTTGGAATTCACATCGCAATGAAGGGCGAGGAATTGGGGGATTGTTTTTCGATTATTGCAAAGCAACAGACGAAATGTCAATGGAAAATTGGTTTAATTTTGTGTCCGAAGGCGGTAATAGTTTTCTGGAAGCGTATGTTCCAATTGTAGAAAAAAGAAAAAACTTATCCTATTCGGAAGATAATAGAACTTGGCAAGAAATCCGTCGTGGAAGATATGTCGAATTCAATTTGGTGCACGACAAAGGCACTCTTTTTGGCTTAAAAACCAATGGCAGAATTGAAAGTATATTAATGAGTTTACCGCCACACGTTCAGTGGGTTTATGGCCATCATCCTAAAAAAGGAAGCGAAGAAGAAAAAATATTAAAAGTGTTAGAGAACCCAAAAAATTGGATTGTAGATTGACGATTGCTTCGCCAATTCGAGCTAAGCTCTCGGGTTACGATTTGTGATTTACTTCGTCTATTCGCTATCGCTCGAGTCAGATTTTCTGTTGTCTCCAATTTGTTTTAAATCAAAAATAATCAATTGTTAATCAAAAATCATATGTTCCCATTACAAAGAAACCGCCGTTTAAGAACCAACGAATCCATTCGTTCCCTAGTTCGTGAAACCACATTAAGTCCAACCGACTTTATGCTTCCTATGTTTGTTGCTGAAGGAAAAGACGTTAAAATTCCCATCGCATCTATGCCCGGAATCTACCGCCATTCTTTAGACAACACGATTAAAGAAGTCAAAGAAGCTTGGGATTTAGGTATCAAAGCGGTCAATATTTACGTAAAAGTAAGCGAAAATTTAAAAGACAATGCTGGCGTTGAGGCTTGGAATAAAAATGGGCTAATGCAGCAAACCATTCGCGCCATCAAAGATGCCGTCCCAGAAATGATTGTGATGCCGGACGTAGCCTTAGATCCATATTCTATTTATGGTCACGACGGCATTATAAAAAACGGACAAATCGTAAACGACGCGACGATTGAGGCATTGACACTAATGAGTTTGAGTCACGCCGAAGCCGGTGCCGATTTTGTTGCGCCAAGCGATATGATGGACGGTCGTGTGCTTGCCATCCGCAAAGCATTGGAAGAAAACGGACATCACAATGTAGGTATTATGAGTTATAGCGCTAAATACGCCTCTGCATTTTATGGCCCATTTCGTGATGCTTTAGACTCCGCCCCTGTAGATTTAAACAATGTTCCAAAGGACAAAAAAACATACCAAATGGATTATGCCAATCGCATTGAAGCCATTCGTGAAACATTGGATGATGTTGCCGAAGGTGCTGACATTGTGATGGTAAAGCCAGGAATGGCCTACCTTGACATCGTTCGAGAAGTAAAAAATGCAGTTCTTGTTCCAGTTGCGGTGTACCAAGTTTCTGGCGAATATGCGATGGTTAAAGCCGCTGCCGAAAGAGGCTGGTTGGATCACGACCAAATTATGATTGAACAATTGTACTGTATCAAAAGAGCTGGAGCCAATATTATTTCGACTTATTTTGCCAAGGAAGCTGCAATAATTTTAAATAAATAGAATGAAAAAAATCTTCCTTGTCTTAGTACTTTTCAGCAATATGATATCAGCACAAACATTTATCACAGAAAATTTTGTTGAGAAATGGGAGAATTCTAAATCCTATTTACTACAAATGGCAGAAGCAATGCCCGAAGAAAAGTATACTTTTAAACCAAGTGAAAGGGAAATGAATTTTAAAGAGCAAATTATACATATTTTAGACAATATGAATTGGCTTAGTGAAACCTATTTTACCACAACTAAATATCAAAAAAGAGACTTTAGCTCAATTAAAACAAAGGCTCAAGTCCTTGCCGAAATCAATACTGTTTTCGAATTAGCCAGAACAAGAGTAGTAGCTAATAAAACTATAGATTTTAGCGAAAAAGTAGTGCTTTTTGGGGGTCCTAAATCCAAATTACAAATCCTCAACCTAATGCAAGACCACGTTTCACATCACCGAGGGCAGATAATCGTATATTTAAATTTGTGTCAAATTCAGCCTCCAAAATACGTGGGTTGGTAAATCTTTTATAAATGAAAAAATTAATTTTAGTAGTGGCTTTAGCAGCCATAGTATCTTGTAAAAAAGAGAGTCAAGAATCCTTTGGGAAATCCGAAACCACAACCGAAGTTCAAAGCCCAGAAGTCTTAGGAAAGGAAATTTTCGAAGGCAAAGGGGCTTGTGTTGCTTGTCATAAAACAGATGTAAAACTTGTTGGACCAAGTCTTCAGGATATTGCAAAAATATATAAAGAAAAAAACGGGAATATGGTAAGCTTTCTTAAAGGGGAAGGCGAACCAATCGTTGACCCAACACAATATGAAATAATGAAGACTAATTTTGCCATAACAAAAACCTTAACAGACGAAGAATTAAAAGCTTTGGAAGCTTATGTTTCTTCATATTAAAAAAGTAAAGTTTATTTGTCATATTGGAAAACAAAGCATACATTTGTTTGAACTTTAAAACGTATTAAATATGAAAACCAATTATTTATTTCCCAATTATTTAAAAAAAAGTAGTGGAATAATTCTATTACTTTCATTCTTTGCACTAATTTTAATTCCAATTATTAATGAAAATGGAAGAACATTAAAATTAGAAATAAATGTTTTCGCTATATTTTTTAATGAAGGTCTCACAGTTAAAAGCATAGGCTGGACAAAAGAAGATATACTGCAAGAAATAATAGGGATAATATTAATTCTTAGTGGACTTATGTTTGCTTTTTCAAAAGAAAAAACTGAAGACGAAATGATTTCCAAAATCCGCGTAGAAAGTCTAGTTTGGGCAATGTATGTAAATTATGCTGTTCTAATATTTTGCATTCTTTTTATTTATGGACTATCTTTCTTAAGTGTAATGATTTACAATATGATTACCCTTTTATTTTCTTTTATCATTCGATTTCATTGGATGATTTATAGAAACAATAAAATTTATAATTATGATGAATAGCGTAAAAACACAACGTGCCATTGCTAATATTACTCAAGCACAACTCGCCGAAAAAATTGGAGTAAGTAGACAAACTATAAATGCAATTGAAGCAGGGAAATACGCTCCGTCCACTGTTTTAGCATTGAAAATTTCAAAACTATTCGACAAATCTGTAAATGATATTTTCGAATTGGAATCAACTGATTAGTTACATAATATGAAAACAACTTTCGTTAAAACACCTTTAGGAATTGCTAAAATTAGTGGTGATGAAAACGGAATTTCAGTAATATCAGTTTCTGATGAAGGAGACTCGAGAGCAAAGCTAGAACAGGCGAAGCAAATTTCTTCAATAATTCCAACCGTTTTAAATGAAGCCGTTTCACAACTTAAGGATTATTTCGATGGCAATAGAACTAATTTTAGTTTCAAATTAAATCCTACAGGAACCGAATTTCAACAAAAAGTGTGGCTAGGATTGCTCGAAATCCCTTTTGGAAAGACTATGAGTTATATGGAATTGTCTAAGAAACTGGGCGATGTCAAAGCCATTCGTGCAGTGGCTTCAGCCAATGGAAAAAACCCTCTTTGGATTGTTGTTCCTTGCCACAGAGTCATAGGAACAGATGGTTCACTCACAGGATACGCCGGAGGATTGTGGCGAAAAAAATGGTTGTTGGAACACGAAAACCCTAGCGATCAACAAAGTCTTTTTTGAAAATCTAACACGAATTTCACAAATTGTCACGAATTAAAAGAATAGATTAATAAATTTGGTTAATTTTAAAATTCTAATACGTTTGTGAAATTATTTTAAGTGTTATGAATTCGTGCTAATTCGTGTTTAAATTATATAGGTATGATAGAAAAAATAAACCTCAATAACATTCTGTTTCTTGACATTGAAACCGTTCCAGAAGCAGCCGATTTTAATGAGTTGGATGCTGAAATGCAAGATCTTTGGGGACACAAAACCCAATACCAACGTAAAGACGAATACACGCCAGAAGACTTTTATGATAGAGCAGGAATTTGGGCAGAGTTCGGAAAAATAGTCTGTATTTCCGCCGGATATTTTACCATCAAAGGCGACATTCGAAATTTTAGAGTGACTTCTTTTTTTGGAGAAGAAAAGAAAATTTTGCACGATTTTACAAACCTTTTGAACAATCATTTCAATCAGCCACAACACGTATTGTGTGGCCATAATGCTAAAGAATTCGACATTCCGTATATTGCCCGCCGCATGATTATTAATAACATTTCCATCCCTAACAAGCTCAATTTATTTGGAAAAAAACCATGGGAAATTCCACATCTCGATACATTGGAGTTATGGAAGTTTGGTGATTACAAGCATTATACTTCTCTAAAATTAATGTGTAAAGTACTCGGAATCCCATCTCCAAAAGGCGATATCGACGGAAGTCAAGTGGGTCGTGTATATTATGTTGAAAAAGACATCGACCGTATTGTAACTTATTGCGAAAAAGACACTATTGCCGTAGCGCAGATTTTCCTTCGACTAAGACGAGAAGATTTATTGATTGAGGAGGAAATTATTCACGTTTAAATTACTTTTTAAACTTTACACATAAATAATTACATTTACAAAAAAAGAGGTTATGGTATTGAGTAGATTTTGGCTGGTGATTTTTATTTCTTCAATTGCATTTGTGATTTTTAGTTTGTTTTCTGGCAACAGTTATACAATTGACAATGTTTTAAACGGAAAAAAAGACGACCCCATTCTGATCGCTGAAAAATATATTGATCAGGTTCCAGTATTCATAAGAGATAGCATTATGAGGGCTCCGGATCAAACCATGATTGTCAATCGTGATTCGCTAAATGTAGATTATACTTATGTTTACAATAACAGGGTAGTGAAAATTTTTAGTGGGGTTCAAAAATCGGATGGTTTATTACCCACTTGCAAAAGCACATTACTTGATTTGATGTTGCCACTTATGGCTTATTTGGCTTTTTTCTGTGGCTTGATGGAACTTTTAATTATTTCTGGAGCATCCGAAAAACTGGCTAAAGTATTGAGCCCAGTTTTTGTAAAAGTGTTTCCAAGTATTCCTAAAAATCACCCATCTATTTCCTATATGACCTTAAATTTTTCTGCTAATTTCTTAGGGTTAGATTCAGCCGCAACACCCTTTGGATTAAAAGCGATGGAGAGTTTACAGGAACTGAATCCCGACAAAGATCGAGCTAGTGATGCACAAATTATGTTTATGTGCTTACACGCTTCGGGGCTTACCCTAATAGCAACCTCTATAATTGGCTATCGTGCTGCTGCCAATGCAAGCAACCCTGCTGATGTTATGTTGCCCTGTATCATCACCTCATTTATTGGTACAATTGCTGCTTTTCTTATAGTTGGAATTAAACAAAAAATTAATTTCAAAAGCGCTTCTTTAGTAACAACATTAATGGTGTTAATTGCTGCAATTGTAGGTTTATTGATGTATGTAAACCATTTAGATATAATAGGTAAAAATTATTTTACCTCTAATCTTTCAGCGTTAATATTGGTGGGTATTATTATTTTTACTTTGATTTTTTCCTTTGTTAAAGAGAAGGATTTTGCAGCTGCTAATACTACTGTTTATGAAGCTTTTGTGGCAGGAGCCAATAACGGTGTTAAAACAGGCGTTGTCATTTTTCCTTATGTTTTGGGAATGTTAGTAGCCATTTCTTTATTCAGAAACAGTGGTTTATTTGAAATTATTAGTAACTGGATTGCTTTTGCTTTTTCTAATATGGGCGTAAGTAAAGAAATCACAGATGCTTTACCAGTAGCATTGCTAAGACCTTTTAGTTCTGCAGGATCACGAGGGTTTTTGATTGATTCGATGAATACTTTTGGTGCCGATTCCTTAACGGGAAGGTTAAGTAGTATTTTTCAATGTAGTGCTGAAAGTACTTTTTATGTGATTGCGGTTTACTTTGGTTCCGTTAATATAAAAAACACCCGTTACGCACTTGGAACAATGCTTTTGGTAGATTTAATTTGTGTAATTACAGCTATTTTTGTGGCGACTTGGTTTTTTTAGAGAAAAATTTAACCCCAAAGGTTCAAAGCTTTTCGAAAGCTTAGCAAAGAGTCCTATAATAATAAAACCGTTTATTCTTATTGAGTAAACGGTTTTTGTTTTTTGGAAACTTTGACAAAGTTAATCGTGATATTCGGCAACTTGCTCAATCACCATTTCGGGAATTTCTCCTTCGATAATTAAGTTCGCTTCGGTAGAAGTAATGATGTGTTCTACTGAAACACCTGGCGCACGTTCTAAGAGTTTAAAACCTTTTGGAGTTACTTCTAAAACGGCTAATTCCGTAACTACTTTTTTTACACAGCCAACACCTGTTAAAGGTAAAGTACATTTTTTAAGAATTTTAGATTCACCGGCTTTGTTGATGTGCATCATAGCCACGATAATATTTTCGGCAGAAGCGACTAAATCCATTGCGCCACCCATTCCTTTTACCATTTTTCCGGGAATTTTCCAGTTGGCAATATCTCCGTTTTCGGCAACTTCCATTGCGCCAAGAATTGTCAAATCGACGTGCTGCCCGCGAATCATACCGAAACTCATCGCCGAGTCGAAGAAAGAAGCGCCTTGTAAAGTCGTAATGGTTTGTTTTCCGGCGTTAATTAAGTCTGCGTCTTCCTCTCCTTCAAAAGGGAAAGGGCCCATTCCTAGAACGCCGTTTTCGCTTTGAAACTCCACGTCAATTCCTTTTGGGATGTAGTTTGCCACTAAGGTTGGAATGCCAATTCCGAGGTTTACAAAATAATTATTTTGAACTTCTTGGGCGATGCGTTTTGCGATATCTTCTTTTGTTAAAGCCATGATTTTATGTTTTGAACCATTAAGAAATTAAGGATTTTGAACCATATTAAAAAACACAAGTTCAGTTTTCGAATGGATTACTAAAAACGGATTATAGAACACTTTTTTTTCTCACCGTTCTCTGCTCGATTCTTTTTTCGTATTTCTCGCCTTGAAAAATGCGTTGTACGAAAATTCCAGGAATATGGATTTGGTTTGGATCTAATGTTCCGGCCTCTACTAATTCTTCGACTTCGGCGATGGTAATTTTTGCTGCACCAGTCATACAAGGATTAAAATTTCGGGCAGTTCCTTTGAAGATGAGGTTTCCTGCGGCATCTCCTTTCCAAGCTTTTACAATAGAAAAGTCAGCTTTGAAAGCGAATTCCATCACGTGCATTTTTCCGTTGAATTCTCGGGTTTCTTTTCCAATGGCCACTTCGGTTCCGAAACCCGCAGGTGTAAAAAAAGCGGGAATACCAGCTTGAGTTGCGCGACATCTTTCTGCGAGAGTTCCTTGTGGAATAAGCTCCACATCGAGTTCGCCGGAAAGCATTTGTCTTTCAAATTCGGCATTTTCTCCCACATAGGAAGAAATCATTTTTTTGATTTGTTTCTTTTGTAAAAGGAGTCCGAGACCAAAATCATCTACTCCGGCATTGTTAGAAATACAGGTGAGGTTGTTGGTTTCTTTTTTTACTAGCTCTGCAATGGAGTTTTCCGGAATGCCACACAGCCCAAAACCACCAAGCATTAAGGTCATCCCGTTTTCGATTCCTTGGAGCGCTTCTTGTACGTTTTTAACTTTTTTGTTGATCATAATAATTAGGTTACTAATTCCCTTTGAAAGGGAAGAAAATCAAGATTGATATATTATTTTGAAAACAAATGCCCTAGCCCAGATGGCAGTGATATCCTTTTTATTGCTTCTTTAGCAAGGAAAAGATTTATCGAACAGCTGGAAATAGCTCCAAACTAAAAAAATCCTCTAAAAAAAGATTTCTTTGTTCCGATAGTTACCAGAACCCGTAATTACGACTATAATCCAAATTCTTCGGTATTTTGTTCAATATCGATACTGTCTTTTACTTTTGGGGCGGTAAAACAATCCACTTTTATGGAAAGGTTTGGAGGTCTTTCGAAATCTAATTTTGAAACTTTGAGATTTTCGTCTGCATAACAAAGTTTCATAAAATAACCCCAAATTGGAAGCGCTGCGGTTGCCCCTTGACCATAAGTTATGGATTTGAAACGAGCAGAACGGTCTTCACACCCAACCCAAACGCCAGTAACAAGATTAGGAACCATTCCCATAAACCATCCGTCAGACTGGTTTTGTGTGGTTCCGGTTTTCCCTGCGATTGGGTTTGTAAACATATACGGATAACCTGTCCAGCGATTATCGCCACTTCCACCACCTTGTGTTCTCAATCGTGCGCCAGAGCCACTTTCAGTAACACCTTCGAGTAATTTGATAACGGCAAATGCGACATCTTTATTTAATACGTCGTGCGATTCGGGAATGGGCTCAAAGATGACCACCCCGCTTTTGTCTTCTATTCGGGAAATGAATTGAGGTTTTACATATACGCCTTGGTGCGCAAAAGTTCCATAAGCCGCCACCATATCTTCAACGGTAACATCAACAGCACCTAGGGCTATTGAGGGTTGTGCGGGAATATCAGATTTTACACCCAGTTTGTGTGCCATTTCCACAACGGCCTCAGGGCCTGTTTTGTCAATTAATTTAGCTGAAATGGTGTTAATTGAATTTGCCAATCCTTGCTTCAATGTAACCATTCCCTTGTATTTATTGTCGGAATTTCGTGGTTCCCAATCTGCAGTAACGTGATGACGCCCTTTGTGAATCATAAACGGACCATCTATAATAGTGTCGCAAGGCGACATTCCTAATTGCTCGATGGCGGTTGCGTAAACAAAAGGTTTGAAAGTGGACCCCACTTGTCTAGCTCCTTGTCCCACGTGATCGTACTGGAAATATTTGTAGTTTATTCCGCCCACCCAAGCTTTTATTCCACCCGTTTGGGGATCCATTGCCATTAATCCGGATTGCAAAAAATGTTTGTAATATCGGATGGAATCTAAAGGAGTCATAACGGTGTCTTTTTCTCCCTTCCAAGTGAAGACGGTCATTTTAGTTTTTATGTTGAATTTTTTTATTATTTCTTCATCGCTTTTTTCTTCTTGTTTCATCAAGTACCACCTGTTTGACGATTTCATCGCTTGTTTCAAAATACGCTGGGTTTCAACATCAGAAATATTTACAAAAGGAGCATTTTTATTGTTTTTAGATTGAAGGAAAAATTCTTCTTGAAGGTTTTCCATATGTTTTGTAACTGCTTCTTCGGCGTGCAGTTGCATTCTAGAATCGATAGTGGTATAAATTTTTAAACCGTCTTTGTAAATGTTATAATCAGAACCATCGGGTTTTTTGTTTTCATCGACCCATTTCTTCATATAATCACGCAAATATTCTCTAAAATAAGTTGCGGTTCCTTCGCGGTGACTTTCGAGTTTAAAATGTAAAACGATAGGTTCGTTTTGTAGTTTTTCTTTTTGAGATTGCGTGATGATATCGTTTTTTGCCATTTGAGCAAGGACCACATTTCTACGATTGGTTACACCTTTAATGTTTCTAACAGGATTGTACAATCCCGAATTTTTAAACATTCCTACAAGCATTGAAGATTCGTCTATGGTTAAATCTTTTGGTTCTTTCGAAAAATAAGTCTTTGCCGCTGAACTTACTCCAACAGAATAATTACCAAAATCATACACATTGCAATACATTGCGATTATTTCGTTTTTAGTATATTGTCTTTCTAAACGGATGGCAATAATCCATTCCTTAATTTTTTGTACAATTCGAAAAGGCAGAAATCTAGAACCTTCACCGTGAAATAATTGTTTGGCTAATTGCTGTGTTAAGGTACTTGCTCCACCGGTAGTTCCTAAACTAGCGATTGCCCTCAACGTTCCTCTTCCATCAATTCCGGAATGTTCATAAAAACGCTCGTCTTCAGTAGCGACAAGCGCTTGAACGAAGTTTTTAGGTAAATCGGAGTATTTTAATTGGGATCTATTTTGCTCAAAATACTTACCTAAAATAACCCCATCGGTCGAGATGATTTCGGTAGCTAAATTAGAATCTGGATTTTCTAAATCTTCGAAAGAAGGCATCGGGCCGAGAAGTCCCCAAGAAGCAAATAAGAAGAACACCATAACACTTCCCATTCCATAAAAGAAAATTTTCCAAAAATTCTTTTTATAATAGGTTATGTTATCTTGGTTTTTTTTTGCTTGATTGTTGTTTTTTTGAGCAGCCATAATTCTATGTTAGTCTATTTTTTCTATTCTGAAACCCACATCGGTAATTCCCTCTAAAGCCAAAACCCCAGAAATTTTTCCACTTTCCCTAACCGCCTGTTTAATGTGAACTTTAGATATTCCGTTCAGTTTTGCTTTGTCTTTGTAGAGCAACTTGCTTTCCTTTATGTCGGTAAATCCATCACCTAAAAGGCTTCCATCTGGATTTGCCATTTGGTATTCAAGCGTATCGACTTTTGTAAAACCATTCGTTTTTTCTAATGACACAATTAGAAAGATATTGTTAAAAGGATAGTTGTTGTTGTCTCTCAAATTGACAAACAAATTATATTGTTTTAATGAATCTAATTCGGGCAAGTTGAAGGTTAAAACACTGTCTTTGTGCCAACCACTCCTGGTGGATTTGTATTCGTCAAAAACTCTTTTTTTATCACACGAATAAAAGAGAGTCACAAGTAAAAGAAGCAATACACTATTCTTTATTCTCATTTTTAGTGATAATTATGGGTTTTCTTGCCACTACTAGTTTTTCGTTCGCCTCCTTGGGTTTGGCGTTTTGGTTTGGATTATTGTTATTATTGCTTTTGTTGGGTTGGTTATTGTTGGCTACAATCAAATTCTCACCAGATGATTTCCGATTTTTATTTGATTTTTTCTTTTTCTTAGGTTGGTCAAAACGCGTTAAACTTTCCTGACCCATAGCGTTATTGAAGTGTTTTTCTGGTTCTTGAACAATTTCTATTGCAAAATCTTCCAATGAAGCCACTTTGTTTTTGAGTTTGTTTTCGGTAATGATTTCCTTGACTTGGTCAATCTTCAATACATGCCAGTTAGCAAAATCATTGATGTAGGCAAACCACATCATTCCTTTGAAAATATCCTGTTTTTGGCAAATAGCATCTCCTTTTTCGGTAACTAATTTTGTGTCAAAACTAGGAAATCCATTCAGCGCATCCATATAAGTATCGAGTTCATAATTCAGGCAGCATTTTAATTTACCGCATTGTCCAGCCAGTTTTTGAGGATTCAAGGACAGTTGCTGATAACGGGCCGCTGAGGTATTGACACTTCTAAAATCAGTTAGCCAAGTGGAACAACATAACTCTCTTCCGCAAGAACCAATTCCGCCCAAACGAGCCGCTTCCTGACGAAGACCTACTTGTTTCATCTCGACCCTGGTGCTGAATTCTTTCGCAAAATCCTTGATTAATAGTCTAAAATCGACTCTGTCATTGGCAGTATAATAAAAAGTGGCTTTCGATCCATCGCCTTGGAATTCGATGTCGGAGATTTTCATTTCGAGTTTTTGGGCAATCGCCAATTCACGAGCCCGAACCTTCATAGGCTCTTCTTTATCGCGCGCTGTTGACCAAATATCGATGTCTCTTTGGGAAGCTTTTCTGTAGATTTTTGTGATTTCAGCACTGGTAGGATTGACTCCTTTTTTCTTCATTTGGATGCGTACCAATTCTCCTGTCAATGTCACAATTCCTATGTCATGACCCGGTGAAGCTTCGGTAGCGACGATGTCGCCCATACTTAAAGTCAGTTTTTCAGTATTGCGATAAAATTCTTTTCGGCCGTTTTTGAAACGTATCTCAACGCAGTCAAAAGGCGCTTCGCCATTGGGTAAACTCATATTAGAAAGCCAATCGAAAACCGTCAATTTGTTGCAGCTATCGGTGCCGCAAGTCCCATTATTTTTACAACCTTTTGGCGCTCCGCCATCAGAAGTTGAACAACTTGTACATGCCATAATTTATATGTAGTATTGTGATGAACACAATTTAAGTTCTTAAAACGTTTAATTTGTAAAGATATTATTTTAATTTAAGGTTTATAAGTTTAAAGTTTAAAGTTTTCTTTTGAGGAACTTTTAAATTAAAACAGCAATTTTTTCATAGCGATAAATAGTAGGGTTAAAATCTTTATCAAAGTTTTGAACGTTGACAAAAGTTGAAGGTCTTGAAAAACTAGTCTAAAACTTTATATAATTTATCAGACAATCGAATTCTGAAAGGAACTTTGAAAGTACATATGTCGCCAGCAATTGCTTTTTGTGCAGCATTTTCGTTGACAAACATTTCTGAAAGTATCATTTGTTGTTCGCCAGTTGTACTGCCTTTGATAAGGATTTTATCGCCAATTTTGATTTCGTTTTCTTCAATTTCGAATTGAGCGATACTTACTTTTGGATAAAAATGAGTTCCTTTTCCGATCAATGTTTTCTTGATTTTTTGGGCTTTTGCAACAACTGATTTTTTTTCTTCAGCAACAAAAACTCCTTGACTTTCTATATTATTTTTGAACGTTAAAACGTCTGATTTTCCTTTTTTGAATATTTTATTTCCGTTTTTTAATCCACGGCGAACGGCTTTTTGTTCGTCTTCGGGAAGATGAATTATCGACACACATTTGTCCGAACAGCAACCTTCCATTTTTGATTTACAAGAATCACATTGGATAAAAAGCAAATGACAACCTTCGTTGTCGCAATTGGTATGCACGTCGCAAGGGGCGCCACATTGATGGCATTGTGAAACAATATCGTTGGTGATTCTTTCGCCCAAGCGGTGATCAAAAACAAAGTTTTTACCTATGAATTTGCTTTCTAAACCTTCGGCTTTTACTTGTCGGGTATATTCAATAATTCCGCCTTCGAGCTGATAGACGTTTTCAAAACCTTTGTGTTTGAAATAAGCACTGGCTTTTTCGCAACGGATTCCTCCGGTGCAATACATCAATACTTTTTTGTCTTGTTTGTGTTCGGATAATTGTTCTTCGATTATGGGCAAACTTTCTCTAAAAGTGTCCACGTCAGGTTTTATGGCGCTGGTAAAATGACCAATTTCTGATTCGTAATGATTTCGCATATCGACCACAATAGTGTCGGGATCTTCTAAAAGAGCATTAAATTCCTTGGCTTTTAAATGGATTCCAATATTGGTTACATCAAAAGAAGCATCTTCTAAACCATCAGCCACAATTTTATCACGGACTTTTACGGTCAGTTTCAAAAAGGAATGATCGTCCTGTTCTACGGCGATATTCAGACGAACGCCTTTCATAAAAGGATAGTTTTCAATCGAATCTTTAAAGGCATAAAAATTGTCGGCAGGAAGTGATAATTGGGCGTTAATTCCCTCACTGGCGACATAAATTCGGCCCAGAACCTCAAGTGGATTCCAAGCTAGGAATAATTCGTTACGGAATTGTGTTGGATTTGGTAATTGCGCATAAGCATAAAAAGACAAGGTAAGGCGTTGCCTTCCGGCATCATCAATCATGACCGCTCTTTCCTCTGCGCTTAATGTGTTGTACAGTTGCATGCTATAAACAGTTTAAGTTGAGAAAATATTTGTGCAAAGGTAGAATCTTTACCACAAAGGCGCAAGGGTTTTGAAAAGTTAACAAAGAGCTGTATAAAAACCGCATGAACGAAGCTTTATGGTAATTGTGTGGTTTTTACTTGATCACGGTACAAACGCCATTGACACATTTGACTTCGGTTGGAGGCGTTATAGCCATACAGTCTGACATGGCATTCGTTTGAATGTTGTACAACCGATTCATTTCATTGTAGTTTAAAACCATTTCTTTTAGTTTATCCAAGTTGACACTATTGGAGAAAACCAAATAGGACCAAGGGCCACCACAAGGTTTTGAGCCAAAGGCAATATAACCACATCCAAGATTTTCGTAGCAAGAAGAGCTATTGATGTAATTTTGAATTTCCTGTTTTTTGGTTTCTAATTGCGTTGACGTGATGAGGCCTGAAGTATTGTTTGAATCACTACATTGAAAACCTTGAAGCACTAGAGAAATCGCTAAAACTTTAAAAACCCATTTCATTTTAATAAACTTTTGGATTATGTTGAAGAGTAAAGTTACATAATTTGGGTAAGATTAGTGTATATATTTTTATTAAAAACAAAAAGCACTAAATTAATAGTGCTTTTGACAAATTTAAAGATCAAATAATTAACAATATTCCTCGAAAGCATCTTTTAAGTTTTCAGCAATCAATTCAGCAGGGCGGCCTTCAATATGGTGACGCTCTAGCATGTGAACTAATTCGCCATCTTTGAACAAGGCAATACTGGGTGAAGATGGAGGAAATGGAAACATAAATCCCCTTGCGGCATCAACCGCTTCTTTATCAACTCCCGCAAAAACAGTCACTAAATGATTTGGTTTTTTAGCGTTGTCTAAACTCATTTTCGATCCCGGACGAGCATTTCTTGCAGCACAACCACAAACCGAGTTAACCACAACAAGAGTTGTTCCTTTTGCTTTCATTGCGTTTTCAACGTCTTCTGCCGTATGTAATTCTTGAAAACCAGCAGCTGTTAATTCAGCTTGCATTGGTTTAACCATTTCTTCTGGATACATATTTTTTTATTTAAAGATTATTGATTTCAGATATAAAAAATCTAGACACAAAGGTACAAAGTTTCAAAATAAGATGTAAGATTGAATTATAAAGTTTTGTTATAGTTTGATAATTAAGTTTAATTTTCAAATCGACATAATTTAGTTTTGTCTAAAAATTTTATTTGATTAGTAAAAATAATTTATATTTGCTACAAATACCATTTTTATGAATCATTCACTAGAAGAAGTAAATCAATCTGTAGCCACCCAAGACAAAAAAACTAGATTCAGAAAAATCCTTGCTTTTTTCGGACCAGCATATTTAATCAGCGTTGGTTATATGGACCCTGGAAATTGGGCAACAGATATTGCAGGCGGAAGTCAGTTTGGTTATGCATTACTTTGGGTTTTATTGATGAGTAATATAATGGCCTTGCTTTTGCAAAGTTTAAGTGCTAGATTAGGAATTGTAACCCAAAGGGATTTAGCACAAGCCTCTCGAGAAACTTATTCACCATTTATCAATTATATTCTTTATTTTCTTGCTGAAATTGCAATAGCCGCCTGTGACTTGGCCGAAGTTTTGGGTATGGCAATAGGTATCAATTTATTGTTTGATATTCCGCTTATTGATGCAGTTTTAATAACCGCTTTAGACACTTTTTTATTGTTGTTTCTTATCAACAAAGGCATTCGTAAAATGGAAGCGTTTATTATTGCATTAGTTGTGGTAATTGGGATTTCATTTGTTTTTGAAATGTTTTTTGCTCAACCAGTTATGGGTGATGTAATGCGAGGTTTAATTCCTTCAATGCCAAATTCTGCTGCTTTATATATCGCTATTGGTATTATTGGTGCTACGGTTATGCCTCACAATTTATACCTACATTCCTCTTTGGTTCAAACTCGAAAATTCGATCGAACACCTTTGGGAATTAAACAAGCTTTAAAATATAATTTTATTGATAGTACAATTGCGCTCAACCTAGCTTTTTTTGTAAATGCTGCCATTTTAATTTTAGCGGCAGCCACATTTCACAATAACGGACTGTTTGATGTTGCTGAAATTCAAGATGCACACAAAATTATGGAACCTATTTTAGGCACCAAATGGGCGCCTATATTATTTGCTGTTGCACTGATAGCAGCAGGTCAAAGTTCGACTATTACAGGAACATTGGCAGGCCAAATCGTAATGGAAGGCTATTTGAATTTAAGAATCCAACCTTGGGTTCGACGAATAATTACAAGATTGATAGCCATTATTCCAGCAGTAATCGTTATCACTATTTTTGGCGAAAGCGCCACTGGAAAATTACTGATTTTGAGTCAGGTGATTTTGAGTTTGCAATTGGGTTTTGCCATTATTCCTTTGATTCACTTTGTGAGTGATAAATCCAAAATGAAAGGGTTCCACATTAGTAAAACAACTCAATTCGCCTCATGGATTGTAGCCTTGATTATTGTTTCCTTAAACATACAATTGGTGTATAATGAAATTGAAGGTTGGTTAGCAACCTCAGAAGACCCATTAGTTTTATGGCTTACTGTAATACCGCTTTCATTTGCCTTTTTAATATTGCTTTTTTACATCGTATTTAGACCGTTTATTACACGAGCAAAAATCGATATTCACAACCATTCTCCACATAATTTAAATTTACAATTCTCTAATAAAGGAGGGTATAATAAGAAGAATGTTGCAGTTACTGTAGATTTTACATCATCTGATGAAGGCGCCATAAACAGTGCGTTTGAATTAGGAGGCACAGACGCTAAATATACTTTAATTCATGTGGTGGAAACTGTTGGAGCAATGATATATGGGGATAATATTGACGATCATGAAACACTAATTGATGATAAATTATTGAAAGAATATAAAAAGATGCTTACTGAAAAAGGATTTCAAGTTGAAACAGAACTCGGTTTTGGCACCCCAGACAAAGTGATTCCTGAAATTATAAATAAGGGCGAGTATGATGTTTTAGTTATGGGAACACACGGCCACACAGGCTTCAAAGACTTGCTTTTTGGGACTACTGTTGACAAATTGAGACACAAAATTTCGATACCTTTGTTTATTGTTAAGAATTAAAAACAGGATTAAGAATTAAGTAGTATATATCAATTTTTTTATTAAAATTCTATAATCTGCAATCTAAAATCGTTAATCTAGAACCATAAATCAAATGACATTTTCAGAAGAAAATTATCTTAAAACCATCTATCACCTTGCTGGAATCACTAAATCCGAAGTGAGTACGAATGCTATTGCCGAAATGATGGAAACAAAACCATCATCGGTTACGGATATGATTAAAAAATTATCCGAAAAGGACTTAGTAAATCATATAAAGTACCAAGGTGTTTCACTCACAGAAAAAGGCAAATTATCTGCAAAAATGATTGTTAGAAAACATCGCTTATGGGAGGTGTTTTTAGTTGAAAAATTAGATTTTTCTTGGGATGAGGTTCATGATATTGCTGAGCAATTGGAACATATTAAATCAGAAAAATTAATTAATAAACTAGATGATTTTTTAGGCAACCCTACCGAAGACCCACATGGTGATCCAATTCCTAATGCCAAAGGTCAAATAATTACTATCGATAAACAATTACTTTCAGAATTAATAGAAAATCAACAAGGGATATGTGTTGGAGTAAAGGATAGCTCAGCCGAATTCTTGAAATACTTAGACAAACAAGAAATTGCATTAGGCTCCACAATTGAAATATTGGCTAAAGAAAGTTTTGATTTGTCTTTAAAAATTAGAGTTAACCAAACTATCTTGACTATTTCTAACAAGATAGCTATGAATGTTTATGTGAAACTAAATTAGGGTTTTATTCTTTTTTTTGTAAATTATACCTTAAATTTCAAAACAAAAACACTTTTTTGTCGTCGTAATCAACCGGAATAAGGTTTTCATAAGCATTGGTTACACAAGAAGTTACTAGAACGATGAGCAAAGGTGCTCAATCTGGAATACAGGATTTTATTCAAAATGTTTCTGAATACAATTTAGAAGACTGGCCCCGCTAACTTTACCTTCATAAAAAGTTAAGAATAAAACTTAATTTTAATTTATGAAAAAGATGCGAAAGATTTATTTGCAAAAAAAGAAAAAGAAATAGAAGAGAGCCTTAAAATGATTGAAAATAAAAGCAGTGAAATTGAAAAACAGCGTCAATTAATTTTTAGTATTCAAAAAGAGTAATCAACTCAAATATTTTATTTAGAATAACTTTAGTGACAACCACAACCATCACCACAATTTTTATCGCTTTTTTTCTTTTTGAAAAAGAATTTTTTAATCAAAAACAAAACAGCAATTCCTAGTGTAATATAAGCTAAAATCTCTTGTAACATAATCAGTTATTTTAATATTTGATAAGCTAACAAAGCTACAATATAAGCAAAACTACTCATAAAAATTAATTGACCTAGAGGCCATTTCCAACTATTAGTTTCTTTTTTGGTCACCGCAAGAGTACTCGCACACTGCATGGCAAATGCATAAAACAACAATAGAGAAATTCCTGAGGCAAAATTAAATATCTTATTTCCTGTTTCAGGATGAACTTCAGCGGCCATTTTATTTTTTATGGTGTCTTCATTATCACTACCACCTACACTATATATTGTTGCTAAGGTTCCCACAAAAACCTCTCTTGCTGCAAATGAACTAATAATAGCTATGCCAATTTTCCAATCATATCCCAATGGTGAAATAGCAGGTTCAATCGCTTTTCCCATTATTCCAATATAAGAGTTTTCTAATTTATAAGAAGCTATTTTGTTTTTAAGTTCTGTTTTATCTATTCCAATATTCTCTGTATTCGATGTAATAATAGCATCAGCATCACTAAATTTATTTGTTGGACCATTCGATGCCAAAAACCACAAAATAATTGAAATTGACAAGATGATTTTTCCTGCTCCGTAAACAAATGCTTTTGTTTTTTCGATAACATTTATCACCACATTTTTTAATAAGGGTAACTTATAATTAGGCATTTCAACAACAAAGAATGTCTTGCAGTTTAGTTTAAGCACTTTGTGAAGCACATAAGCCGAAATTATTGCCATTGCAAAACCTAATAGATACAACAACATTAATGTTAGTCCTTGTAAATTCAAGAAACCAAAAACATATTGATCTGGAATTACCAGTCCAATGATAATGGCATAAACGGGTAATCTAGCCGAACAAGTGGTAAATGGAGTTACCAATATGGTGATTAATCTTTCTTTCCAGTTCTCGATATTTCGAGTAGCCATAATTGCTGGAATAGCACAAGCAGTTCCTGAAATTAAAGGCACTATGCTTTTTCCTGAAAGGCCAAATTTGCGCATAATTTTATCCATCAAAAAGACTACTCGACTCATATAGCCACTTTCTTCGAGGATAGAAATGAATAAAAACAAAAAGGTTATTTGAGGTATAAAAATTAAAATCCCACCAATTCCAGGAATAATTCCTTGAGCAATTAAGTTTGTAAATGAACCAGGTGGCAAGAATTTATTTGCCAAAGAACTTAAATCGGCAAAGGATTGATCAATTAGTTCCATCGGAACTTTTGACCATTCAAAAATGGACTGAAAAATTCCGAATAATATTAGAGAGAATATAAAATATCCCCAAACTTTATGGGTTAGAATTCGGTCTAGTTTACTTCTAAAATCTTTGGCTGTAGCCGAATTTACTCTTTGACCCAATTTCAAGACTTCATTTATATATTGATATCTCTTGATTGTTTCTTTTTGTTGTAAGCGTTTTAACTCCGAATTGGTTTTTGTAAACGAAGTGTTCTTTAAGGATTTTCTATTTAAATCAACAAAATTTACGTCCTGTGTAATAACTAACCAAAGCTTATATAATGACTGATTTGGAAATGTTTTTCTTAAGGATTCAAAATAATTATCATCTATTGAAGAGGCATTTAAACAGGGTTCTGTTGAAATGGTTTTGTAAGTGGTAATTAAATTTTTTAAATCTTCAATCCCAGATTTTTTTCGGGTACTTACTAATACAATTTTTGTGTTTAACTGGCTTTCTAAATATGGAATATCGAGTGAAATCCCTTTATAATCCATTCTGTCAATCATATTAATGACTAGAATTGTTGGAATCTCTATATCCTTGATTTGAGTGAAAAGCAATAAGTTGCGCTTCAAATTTTCGACCTCGGCAACCACAACAATTACATCAGGATAGAGTTTGTCGTTCTTGTTTAATAATAGTTCAATAACAACGCTTTCATCTATAGAACTTGCATTCAAGCTATAGGTACCCGGTAAGTCAAGAATATTTGCATCGATGGTGTTGGACAATTTACAAAAGCCCACTTTTTTTTCAACAGTAATTCCGGGATAATTTCCAACTTGCTGATTCAATCCTGTTAAGGCATTAAACACAGAGGTTTTTCCTGTATTAGGATTTCCAATTAAAGCGACATTAATGGTTTGCTTGCTCATTTCAACTTATTTTGCAACAATTTCAACTCCAATTTCACGAGCGGTTTCGATTCGAATAGCAAGGTGAGAACCATTTATATCTAAGAATAAAGGATCGCCTAAGGGAGCAATTTGGAGCAATTCGACCTGATTTCCAGGCAAACACCCCATTTCCAAAAGTTTTAACGGGATGGCTTCGACATCAAAATCGATGATCAGGGCCTTATCTCCTTTTTTTAAGTTGGCAATCGTAGTTTTCAAATTCTTATTTAGATTGAATTTAGATTACAAAAGTACAGATAAAAAAAGAATATTAAATGACAATTATTAGGTTTACTATTTTTTTCCATCTTCTAAAAGCCAATTGATGTCATCGATTAACCTTTGAATCTCCTCCTTTTCGGTTCCTTCATAAAAGCCACGAACCTGTCTTTTTGTATCTACAAGCACAAAATTTCCGGTGTGCACCATATCATAAAGTTGGTCTGGCTTTCCTAGTTTTACGACCAAATAGGATTTTCGTGCCATTGTGTAAATCTCTTTTTTGCCCCCAGTAACTAGGTTCCATTTGTTATCATTCACGCCATACGTTTTGGCATATTTTTTCAAAACAGAAACACTGTCGATTTCAGGAAAAACAGTATGCGACAACAACATTACCTTTGAATTATTAAGAAAAGCTTTTTGCACATCGACTAGGTTAGTCGTCATTTTCGGGCAAATAGATCCACAAGTTGTAAAGAAGAAATCGACAACATAAATCTTACCTTCATAGTCTTTTTGAGTGATGGTTTTTCCGTTTTGATTGGTAAACGAAAAATCAGTAATTGTGTGGTATTTGCTAATATATTGAACCGTACTATCAACTAATTCAGGATTTACATCTACCGGATTGAATATAGGCAAGGTTTTCGCCGGCTTCAAAGCCGTATAAAAAAAGGATAGCGTAATAGCGGAAAAAACCAAAAACCCCGTCAAGAATTTTCGGTATTTATAGAGAATGGTTTTCATAAAAAACATTTCGTGTAAAAGTACGAAAAGGACAATTGCTTTTAAATTAATTTAACACAATGTTGTTTTTAAACAAACTAGGGCAATTAATTAAAAAATAAGTATAGCTTTGTATTAGTAATCAAATCATTAAAAAAATGAAAATAGACTTCAATAAGGCGCTTGTTTTTGTGATTCCCGCAATCATTGGACTTACTTCAATTCAAGCACAAAATACACCAGCAAGCCAAGAACCAGGAATTAATGTTTCGAATATGGATTTGGAAGTAAGGCCCAGCGATAGTTTTTATCGATTTGTAAACGGAAGTTGGCTCGATAAAACCGAAATCCCTGCCGACAAAACTACATGGGGAAGTTTTAATGAATTGCGTCAAAAAACAGACAAAGATGCTCTTGAAATTTTGGCAGAAGCTGCAAAAAACCCTATTTACAAATCAAATACAGACCAAGGCAAAGCTATAAATCTGTATAAAACTATTATGGATACAGTTGGCAGAAACAAACAAGGGCTGTCTCCGTTAAAACCGTATTTAGAAAAAATCAATGCAGTAAAAAACTCCAAAGATTTAGAAGCGTTTTTAATAGAAATGGATCCCATAGGCGGCATTGGTTTTTTTGGCGTTGGCATTGGCTCAGACGCTAAGAATAGCAATAGAAATGTCATTAGTGTTGGCCCAGGAAGTTTAGGTTTGCCAGACCGAGATTATTATGTTTCTGATGACAAAGACTCAAAAGAAAAGAGAGATAAATATGTTTTGCATGTAGCCGGAATGTTAGAACTTTTAGGCGAAACTCCAAACGACGCAAAAGCAGATGCCGATAAAATTCTAGCAATAGAAACCGCAATGTCAAAACCGAGATTGGACAGAGTTGAAAGAAGAGACCGCAGAAAATCATACAATCCACTTTCAATTTCTGATTTGCAAAAATTGACACCTACTATTGATTGGAAAGATTATTTAACAAAAACAGGATTAACAAAAGCAGATTCTTTGATTGTTTCGCAACCAAAATATATGGAAGCTTTAGAAGCTATTTTTAAGGAAAACAAAGTCGAAGACTGGAAAGCCTACATGCGTTGGACATTGTTAAACAGGTCATCCTCTAAATTATCAACAACTCTTGAAACCGCAAACTGGGAATTTTATGGTAAAACGTTGACTGGAGCCATAAAGCAAAGACCTCTCGACGAAAGAGCTTTGCAGGTAATTAATGGGCCCACCGGAGAAGCACTTGGAAAACTATATGTAGAGAAAAAATTTCCGGCGGAAGCCAAAGCCAAAGCAGAAAAAATGATTAAAAATGTTTTTCTTGCTTTCGAAAACCGTATTAATAATTTACCCTGGATGTCAGTAGAAACAAGAGTAAGTGCTATTGCAAAACTCCATAAATCACAAGTAAAAATTGGTTATCCAGACAAATGGAAAGATTATTCAAAACTGACTTTAGAAAGCCCGGAAGAAGGGGGAACTTATTTTGAAAATTCAAAAAACATTTCTCGTTGGAGTTCTAAAAAAGATTTAGATAAATTGTACAAACCAGTTGATAAAACAGAATGGGGAATGTCTCCACAAACGGTAAACGCATACTACAATCCTTCGTATAACGAAATTGTGTTTCCAGCCGCCATTTTGCAGCCGCCATTTTATAATTATCAAGCAGATGAAGCAGTAAATTATGGAGGAATTGGAGCCGTAATTGGTCACGAAATTTCACATGGATTTGACGATTCTGGATCCCGTTACAATGCTGATGGAAACCTAAAAGACTGGTGGACGGAAGATGACCAGAAACAATTTGCGGCTTTAACAGGTGCGCTTGCTGACCAATACAGTGCATTGCAACCTTTGCCGGGAACTTTCGTTGATGGAAAATTTACTTTGGGGGAAAACATTGGGGATTTAGGAGGACTAAACGCGGCTTATGATGGTTTACAAATCTATTTAAAAGAAAACGGAAATCCTGGATTAATCGATGGCTATACACCAGAACAGCGTTTCTTTATTTCTTGGTCTACGGTTTGGAGAACAAAAATGCGTGACGAAGCCATAAAAAACTTGGTAAAAACCGATCCACATTCGCCAGGAATTTACCGTGGATATGTGCCATTACTTAATATAGATTCCTTTTATGAAGCATTCAACATCAACCTAGGAGACGGAATGTATGTTGCTCCAGAGAAAAGGGTAAAAATCTGGTAAAAAAATTAAAACCATAAAAAATTCCCAAGTTTGCGCTTGGGAATTTTTTAAATTACATCCTTGTTCTGTCCTGAAATAGCAATGTACAAAAAACATCTTTGATTGAATAAAATTCTAAACTTATAGAGTGTTGTTTTCTAAATAGATTAAATGTTTTTTGGGGATTTTATAAATAGATTTGTGAAACAACTAAACTATCAAAATAAATGAAAATACATTTAAGAAAACAATTGATTTTTGTTATCCCGACAATCATTGGCTTCTCATCAATTTTTGCACAAGAAACGCCAGTTCAGCAAAAAGAAGGGGTTATTATTTCGAATATGGATTTATCAGTTAAACCAAACGAAGATTTTTATAAATTCGTTAATGGAGGTTGGCTTAAAAAAACCGAAATTCCTGCAGACAAAACACGTTGGGGAACGTATGATGAATTACGTCAAAAAACGGATATCGACGCTTTAAATATATTGAAAGAAGCAACCGAAAATCCAAAATACCAATCCAATACCGATCAAGGAAAAGCGGTAAATCTGTACAAATCCATTTTGGACACCATTAGCAGAAATAAAAAAGGATTGTCTCCGCTTAAACCTTATTTGGCTAAAATCAATTCAATAAAAAACGTTAAGGATTTACAGGCATTGTTAATCGAAATGGAACCTATTGGCGGTATTGGCTTTATGGGTGTTGGAATTAGTAGCGATGCCAAGAACAGCAATAGAAACTTGATATATGTTGGCCCAGGAAGCGTAGGTTTGCCAGACCGTGATTATTATATTTCTGACGACAAGGATTCTAAAGAAAAAAGAGAAAAATACGTTTTGCATGTGGCTAGAATGTTACAGTTTTTAGGGGAAAAACCCAAAAAATCCCAATCTGATGCAGACAAAATTTTGGCATTAGAAACAGCGATGTCTCAACCAAGATTCGATAGAGTGGAAAGAAGAGATCGACGAAAATCATATAATCCAATGACGGTTTCTGATTTGCAAAAACTAACCCCCTCCATAGATTGGAATTCCTATTTGACAAATATTGGTTTGAAGAACGTGGATTCTTTAGTTGTTACGCAACCTAAATATATGATTGCCTTAGAGGCCATTTTCAAAGAAAACAAGGTCGAAGACTGGAAAGCCTATTTGCGTTGGTCTTTACTAAATAGTTCTTCAGGGAAATTGTCTAAAACCGTTGAAGTGGCAAATTGGGAGTTTTATGGCAAAACCCTGACTGGGGCAATGAAACAAAGACCTCGTGACGAAAGAGCCTTGCAGGTAATTAATGGAGTGGTTGGAGAGGCACTTGGGAAATTATATGTAGAGAAAAAGTTTCCACCAGAAGCCAAAGTGAAGGCCGAGAAAATGATCAAGAATATTTTTCTAGCTTTCGAAAACCGAATCAATAATTTACCTTGGATGACACCCGCTACCAAAATAAGTGCGGTTGAAAAATTGCACAAAATAAAAGCAAAAATTGGCTATCCTGACAAATGGAAAGATTATTCCTCGCTGACTTTAAACAGCCCGGATGAAGGCGGAACGTATTTTGAGAATATGAAAAACATTAGTCGTTGGAGTTTCCAAAAAGACATAGACGAACTTTATAAACCTGTTGATAAGACAGAATGGAGAACATCACCTCAAATAGTAAACGCTTTTTACAACCCTTCCTTTAACGAAATCACGTTTCCAGCAGGGGTACTTCAATCTCCTTTTTACAATTATCAAGCAGATGATGCCGTAAATTATGGTTCAATAGGATGTACCATTGGACACGAAGTTTCTCACGCATTTGATGATTCAGGTTCTCGTTATGATGCCTATGGGAATTTAAATAATTGGTGGACAGCCGAAGATTTAAAACAATTTACAGTCTTAACAGGCGCACTTGCCAATCAATATTCTGCGATAGAACCATTGCCAGGAATTCATATTGACGGGAAATTCACTTTGGGCGAAAATATTGGAGATTTAGGAGGCGTAAATGTCTCTTATGACGGATTGCAGTTGTTTTTAAAAGAAAATGGAAGGCCCGAATTAATAGATGGCTACACTCCAGAACAGCGATTTTATATTTCTTGGACAACAAAATGGCGTTCACAAATTCGTGATGAAGCTTTAAAAAATCAATTAAAAACAGATCCACATTCACCAGGAATGTATAGGGCTTATGTTCCTTTGCAAAACGTCAATGCTTTTTATGAAGCCTTCAATATCAATGCGGGAGACGGAATGTATATTGCTCCAGAAAAAAGAGTGAAAATCTGGTAACTGAAACTATTTAGTATAAAAATTCCCAAGTTTGCGCGTGGGAATTTTTTTGTTTTAATCGTATTACAACCTAGCTTTTCGCATCGAATAATTGACCATATACAAGCCGCCCAAAGTAACAACACCTCCTATGCCAATTGCTATTGTGAGTGGTTCTCCAAAAATCATTGCGCCCAAAAGAACGGCAATAATAGGATTGACGTAAGCATAAATACTGTTTATTTCGGGAGGAAGTCTTTGCAACATATAAATAAAGGCGATAAAAGATAAAACCGAACCAATTATGACCAAATAAGCAATCGCCCACCAGGAATTTACAGGAATTAAATTTACGGCTACTCCGGTACCAGTAGCCCCAGTTATGGCAAAAAGCAAGACACTTGAAATCACCATTTGTAATCCGAGACTAAAATAAGGATTGAAAGAAGCTGCTTTTTTCTTGGTGTATAAACTCCCGAAAGCCCAACTAATAGTGGCAATTATCGAAAGTAAAATCCCAAAAGTAAAATTGGGCTTTATAATTTCATTAAGATGGTCATAAAAAATGACGCAAACTCCCCCAAAACTTATTATTAATCCAAACACGGCCAATCGAGCTAATCTTTCTCCCCTAAAAAGTGTAATTATTACAATCCATAAAGGGAAAATGGCATTGATGATCGCGCCCAAACCACTACTGATGTATTTCACACCCCAAGTACTGAGTCCGTTGCTTAATGCAAAATTGAGAACACTCAAAATGAGGATCGTTTTCCATTGTTTTCCTTTCGGCCAAGGTGCTTTTTTAAACAAGAAATAACAGACATAAAGAGACCCTCCTATAAATTGCCTAATAGCGGCGAGTTGCAAAGCGGGCATATGTTTTACACCTTCTTTTGAGGCAATCCAAGTGGTGCCCCAGAAAAAACAAACAAAACACAAGGCGATTATTGGCAAACCAATAGCGTTTACTTTAGAGGAAACAGCGTTCTTAATTTTAGCTTTCACTTTATAAATTTGGTTCGGTAAAAGTATAATTTAAAATAGTTTTTATTTTACCATTTGAAATTGTTTTTCCAACAGAAATTTTTTCGTGATTAAATTTTGGTAAGGCCAAATTTAGATCTTTGGCTTTTTGGGTATAATAGGTTTCTCGACTCGGATGAAAAGGAGCCACGGCATTGAAAGATTCTCCCCAAATAAATTTGTCATTGAGAGCTTGTCGAAGAATGGCTCGAACTATTCCAATGCAATCTTTCTGATGAATGAGATTTATGGGTGCTTCTGGGTTTTCAAGATTCTCGCGACCTGCCAAAAATTTTATGGGATGTCGACCTTCTCCAATCAATCCGCCAAAGCGAAGAATGGTGGTTTTAAAGTTGGAATTGCTTTGCAAAAGTTGTTCTGATTGCAACAATTGTTTACCGCTTTCGGTTTCCGGATGAGGTTTTGTTTCTTCGGTTACGATAGAATTGCCATCACCATAAACAGATGTCGAACTAATAAAAAGCACGTTTTCGATATCGGATTTTTCAAGTAACGGAATCAAGGTTGTTATTTTTCCAACGAAATCTTCTTTCGAATTCCCCCTTAATTTGGGAGGAATATCGACAATTAAAATTTTAGAGTTTTCCAAAAATCCTTTTATATTTCCTGAAACACTTTTGCTTTCAAGCGTAATTAGAAACGGTTGAATCCCCGAGTTTTCTAAAACAGAAAGTTTCTCATTTGAAGTCGTTGAACCATTTACTGAAAAACCATTATTCAGCAAGGCTTTCGCCAAAGGCAAACCCAACCAACCGCAACCCAGAATGCTGATTTGTGTCATTTTTCTAATTGAATAGAATCATTAGAAGTGGGCACTACCAATGGATTTTTTTTTGCTTCTATAACCGGAATAAGACTTTCTTTTTTTTGCGGAGGCCTTATTTTTTCTTTAATAATCACGGCATCATTCAACACAAAAGGGGTTGGCATCATCCAATCGGCCCTTTTTGTCATTGAAAACAGCGGATTCTTCATCAAGTCGAAAGAGCTTTCCATTAAATTCAAATCTAAAACACTATAAACAGGAACATTAAATTCCATTTCCAGCGGAAGTTGGTCTACCACATAATAACTTATAATATGTTTTCTTTTTCGGATATATTTTGAAGTTTTTTGACCTAAAAGCGTCAAGCCATTAGCCCTGAAATTTTGAATGTCTAAATCTTCATTGGCAAAAACATCATACCTGTTGACTTTTCGGTTGGGCGTAATCCGTATTTTTAAATAGCGATTTGAACCGGAAACACTGTCTTTTAGGAATTCGATCGTGGCTCTTGCCATTTCTTTCACTGGCGCATCGGCCATATAAGTATATCCAGTTTTGTATTTACTTGGTAATGAAAGCGAATTTAATTCATTGGCATTTTTTGCGTTTTCTCCCAAATATGCCTTTGTCCATTCGTCAAGATTGATGTCATAAGTTGCCCAAAAAGCTTTGTTTGTGTCGGCGTCAAGAACATATAATAAACTATTGGACTTGGCTTTGCCTAATTCATAACCGGAATTATAATGTGCCTTAGCGAAAAAGCCAATAGCTAGTATAAACAAGATTAAGGATGGTATTCCTTTTCGTTTAAATGAACCAAAAACAGGCAGTAATAATCCAAACACCAATACCGTAAGAATAGCAATACCAAATAGCATGTTCAATCCCAAACCAATTGGTAGCATTTGAACAAATGGAGCTATGAGGAGCAATGCAGGAACGCTAAAAAACAGGTTCAGTTTCCAATTTGATTTTTGAGTAAGAATAAAATAAGCCAGCATCATTAATCCCGCAAAAACAGGAATTATGAAATAGCTCCCTCCCTTTAGGAAGATAGCAATACCTAAATTGATGATGATCCAAATCAATAATGGAGCTACATAATGGTTCATAGTCAGTTTTTTAGCAGAAAAAATTTGATAAAAAGCAAAACAAATTGCCAAACTCAAGAGTACAAAAGCCGCCATATAATCGTGTCCGTTATACGTAAATCCGTTGAGCAAATCGTTGTATTGTGGGTAAACCCTCAGCAATCCTTTCCATCCAAAAAAGGTAATTAATCCAGAAATAATTACAGAACCTATAAATGGAATAAATCCCTTTACAATTTCCTTGAACGATAAAATTCGTTTGCCCATTCCCACGAAGATCAACAATAATAAAAACGCAAATGCAACAATCACCATTGGCAAAACCCAGTCAAACGGATAATGAATAAAAGCATAAGGAATTGTAAAATACACGTCATCTTCATTAGTTTGTGGACCGCTTATGTTGGCATTCGAAAAGTAATTCAATAATGGCATCAGATAAGTGCCTTGGTGTGCCAGTGTATTTTTGCTCAAATGATCGACGTCGTCTTGAGCCGTATGATAATTAAAATGACTGTCCATAAAGGCAAAATTATAGCCATGAATATTCCCTTGTTTTCTAAAAACAGTCATGTCCATATCGTTGGGCAACATTTTATAAATACTGTACATCAATGAATTAGAAAGGGGATATTTTGCGTTTGCTTTTGCGAATTCTTTTGCCAATCCAGCATTTCCATTATTGGTTTCCATCAACATATAACTTGGACCTGAAGAACCTCGGGCTTCAAAATTTAGCACCAAGCCCACTTCCTTTGCCCATTTATGTTGGGTTACAAAAAGTGCCGCACCATTCAAACCCAATTCTTCTGCATCTGTAAAAAGAATGATAATGTCGTTGTTATGTGGTTTTTTGTTGTAAACAAAAGCACGAACACTTTCGAGAATTGTTGCCACTCCAGAACCAGCGTCACTCGCGCCGTGAGAAGCTGAATGTGGAGCGCTGTCATAATGCGAAAGCAAAAGCAAAGCTTTTTTACTGTCGTTCCCCCTTATTCGCGCCAAGACATTCTTGCATTTTGTTAGATTTCCCCAATCTGAAAAAGCAAAACCTTCTTGAACGGAAGTTTCCAACCCCATTTTTTGCAATTCTTTTACCAAATAGTTTGCAACAACATCATGATTTTCCGAACCCACGAAATGGGGTTCCTTAGAAATGTTTTTGACTTGTTTTAAAGCTCTTTGGGTCGAAAATTCCGAAAGCGGAACTTCCCTTTTAGGGATCCGTTGTGGCATCATTGTGTAGAAAAATAATGCAAGAATTGCAAGGATAAATACAACAGAAACAAGGGAGGAATAATTTTTTTTCATCACTGTACGTTTTGGGTTTATATTTCTTTTTTAACTAACATATAATAATCATCTTCCAGAACACGATAGCCTTGGTCGTAAACAAAATAATAAGTATTTCCAGTTTTTGTTTCTAATATATTGGTGAAAAACTCAAAATCAAAACCTTTACTTAAGAGTTTTGCTCTTGTGGCTTTTCCTTTTCCATCAACATTCAACACCGAAAGGATGCGATAATTTTTGCGTAACTTATTGTTCACGTTGCGCATAAAATTAGTGCTGTCTTTGTTTATTTTGTTATTGTAGGCGTTACGACAGCCGTCGCTGCAAAACTTTTTATCTTCGCGACCTACAATTTTATCTTCACATTCAAGGCAAGTTTTCATAGTTTTACTCTTTTAATTTCATACAAATCAGTTCTTCGATCTTTTAAAATCCTAACACTTCCGTGTTCATGAAGTTCTTTTAATAAATCCAAATCCACGTCTACAATCAGCGTCATTTCCGTATTTGTTGTGGTTTCTGCTTTTATTCCATTGCTTGGAAACGCAAAATCAGAAGGGGTAAATACCGCTGATTGCGCATATTGAATATCCATATTGTTCACTTTTGGAAGATTCCCCACACATCCCGCAATTGCAACATAGCACTCGTTTTCGATAGCCCTTGCTTGAGCACAATGCTTGACCCTAATATAGGCGTTTTGAGTGTCAGTTAAAAACGGAACAAACAAGATATTCATTCCTTCGTCTGACATCAATCTTGCTAGTTCAGGAAATTCGACGTCGTAGCATATCATGATTCCTATTTTTCCACAATCTGTATCGAAAGTTCTAATTTCTGAACCACCTTTCATCCCCCAATGTTGAACTTCGTTTGGCGTTACGTGAATTTTAGCATACATTTCAGAAGTTCCATCTCTTTTGCATAAAAAACCAACATTATACAAAGATCCATCTTCTATAAATGGCATACTTCCGGTAATGATATTTATATTGTACGAAATGGCAAATTCCTGAAATCGTTTGTGAATGGGCTCTGTGTGTTTTGCTAATTCCCTAATAGCTTCGGCTTCTGTTAAATGATTGTAATCTGCCATTAAAGGCGCGGTAAATAACTCTGGAAATAGCGCGAAATCACTTCCGTAACCAGAAACAACATCAATAAAAAATTCAGATTGTTCAAATAAAGCATCCAGATTATTTAATTGACGCATTTGCCATTGGATTAATCCTAATCGAATAACGCTTTTTTCAAGGTTAATTATTCTAGGGCTTTCATCATAATAGATATTGTTCCATTCTAGTAAAACGGCAAATTCTTTGGAAAGTTTATCCCCTTCAAGATAATTCTTCATAATCCGCATTACGTGAAAATCATTGCTTAGCTGAAAGGAAAGCACCGGATCGTGCAATTCTTTTCTTTTTACTTTTTCTATGTATTCTTTTGGCGAATATTCTTCGGCGTATTGCCCATAATTTGGAATTCTTCCTGCAAAGACGATTGATTTCAAGTTCAGTTGTTCGCAAATTTCCTTGCGCGCCTCATACATTCGTCGCCCTAAACGCAACCCCCTGTATTTTGGATGTACAAAAACATCAATCCCATATAATACCTCACCGTCAGGATTGTGTGTTGAAAAGGTGTAGTTCCCTGTTATTTTTGCGTAATCATGATTTTTTTCAACAATTCTTTCATTGACAATTAACGATAAAGCAGAACCAACAACGATGTCATCAACCAAAATCACAAGTTGGCCTTCAGGGAATAATCGTAGGAGATTTTCAATGTGTGTTTCTTTCCAGTACGAATTAATCATTCCAGGATAGGCCTCGATCATCGAATGTTTTAATTCTTTATAATCTTCGATTCTTAGATTACGAAGTTCAACTTTGTTGATTTCTGTTTGCATAAAGAGGTTTAGTTTTGACCAAGGTAGTAAATATACTATCCATTTACAAACGGTTACAAATAACTACAACCGAAAGTAAGTAGTTATTAACCGAATAAAATTTTAGAGTCATCGCATCTTTGCCTTGTTGATTTGAACGAACAATTCAACATTTATACTAACAATTTAAATTTTATAAGCCATGAATGCAATGAGAAACAGAGTACAGTTAATTGGACATGTAGGTAACGATCCAGAAATCAAAAATCTTGACGGAGGGAAAAAAGTAGCTAATTTTACTATCGCCACAAACGATAGTTACAAAAATGATAAGGGAGAAAAAGTGGAACAAACCGAATGGCACAAAGTGGTTGCCTGGGGAAAAACCGCCGAAATCATCGAAAAATACGTTACTAAAGGGAAAGAAATCGCTATTGACGGCAAACTTACTCATAGAAGTTATGACGATAAAAACGGTGAAAAACGATATATTACAGAAGTAGTGGCAAATGACGTACTGCTTTTAGGAAAATAAATCCAAGAAGGGTTTTTATATTAAAAGGTTTTCGGAAACGGAAGCCTTTTTTTAGTTTTTATCCTGACGGAATTTCAATCCGAAAAACCAAATTCACGAACTAAAACACTGGATTTATTTATTCATCAATTCCTGAAAACAATCCACAAATTGTCCCACATGAAAACCATCCATTAATCCGTGATGTACGTGAACCGACATTGACATTGTTCTTTTTCCGTTTTCATCAACCATCATTTTTCCAAAAGATATTTTCGGACAACTATCCGGAAAAGTATAACTTCTGGCGTGAGAAATAGAGGTGAAATTTACCCAAGGAATTGCAGAAAAATGGATCACGTTCTCGCTAGGGAATTCTCTGGTAAAAAGGCCAGGTGTATTTTTTATTCTTTGAATTTCTTCGAATGTGTTTTCCGAAAAAACAGCAAAATCTGGCGAATATTCAATCAACGAAAACCCAAAACTTTCGTCGTCACGCATTATCGTAGCGGATACATTTATAATGTCAAAAACACAAACCGCATCGTCTATTATTCGATAGCGAAAAGATTCAACAGTGTTCACCGCGGCAATTGTTTTGTGCAAATAATATACAAAAAAGGAAGTTTCTAATTGTTTTGCCGTTTCGTAGGCTTTTGTGCAATCGATGGTTGTGGTGATTCCGAAAAAAGGTTCTTTGAATTGTTTAAAAAACAAAAAATGCTCTTTTCTTGGCCAATTTTCTAAGTCTAAAAAGGCTTTCACTATTGTACTTTTTTTAAAACATCAGTCATTTTTTCGAAAGCGTAAAAATTTTTGTGTTCAATTGTATGGTCGATTCTTTCGTGCTCCCAAGTGGTGTGAAACGGAATATGCGCCGCGTGACCGCCAATTGCCAAAACCGGCAAAACATCTGATTTTAAGGAATTGCCAATCATAAAAAAATCAGCGGGTTGTATCTCCAAACGTTTTATCAAATCAGAATAATCTTTTTCTTGCTTGTCTGACATTACTTCAATATGGTGAAAATAATGCCCCAAACCGGAATCGTGCAGTTTTCGGCGTTGGTCTAACAAATCGCCTTTGGTAGCGACAATCAATTTGTATTTTCCGTGTAAAACTTCCAGTGTTTCTTCAACTCCATCCAATAAAACAATTGGTTTTTCGAGTAATTCTTTCCCGTATTCGATTATTTTTTCAATAACTTCAATGGAAATGGTATTGTTAGAAATTCGCATCGCCGCTTCAATCATCGAAAGAATATAAGCCTTGATGCCGTAACCGTAGATTTTTAAATTGTCGATTTCCACTCTAAAAAGTTCCTGCGAAATTCCTTGATGCGACAAATAATCCTCCATCAAACCACAGAATTTTTGTTCCGTTTCCTGAAAATAAGGTTCGTTGATAAACAAGGTGTCATCAGCATCGAAAGCAATTACTTTTAGCTTCATTTTTATTTTTTTTGCCACGAATTCATGAATTAAAAATTTTTAGAAATTTGCAGCTAATTTTTAATTTATTGTCTCCCCATTCCCAACTCCATCCGTATCAGGATTCACAAAAACCAGTTTCCCTTCAGCATTATTCGTCATCAAAATCATTCCTTGACTTTCGACGCCACGAAGGTTTCTTGGCGCTAAATTCACTAAAACTGTCACGCGTTTGCCAATGATTTCTTCTGGCGAAAAACTCTCGGCAATTCCCGAAACGATGGTGCGAACGTCAATTCCGGTGTCGATTTTCAAAATCAACAATTTGTTGGTTTTTGGCATTTTTTCAGCTTCAATGATTGTACCCACACGCAAATCCATTTTGGCAAAATCATCATATTGAATGGTTTCTTTCTGTGGTTCAACCACTTTGTTTTCGGCTAAATTAGCTGTCTTTGTTGCTTCCAATTTGTCTATTTGTTTTTGGATTTCATCGTCTTCAATTTTGGCAAAAAGCAATTCTGCTTCTCCAATTTGGTGTCCTGCAGGAATCAAATCGGAATTTGTTGCAACATCATTCCAGCTTAATTTTAAATCTGTTTTCAAAATACCGGATAATTTGCAAGCGGTAAAAGGCAAGAACGGCTCACACAAAACACGCAAAGCAGCCGCAATTTGCAAAGCCACATACATTTGGGTTTGTACACGATCCAGATCGGTTTTTACCATTTTCCAAGGCTCTTCGTCGGCCAAATATTTATTTCCCAATCGGGCAACATTCATTAATTCGCCCAAAGCTTCCCGGAATCGATACCGTTCCAAAGAACTCGAAATCACGGCTGGATAGGCCTTCAATTCGGTCAAAGTCGCCGTATCCACTTCCGAAAATCCGTTCGGACTTGGAACGATTCCTTCGTAATATTTATTGGTTAAAACCACGACACGATTGATGAAATTTCCAAAAATCGCAACCAATTCATTATTGTTCCTCGCCTGAAAATCTTTCCAAGTAAAATCATTGTCCTTCGTTTCTGGTGCATTTGATGTCAACGCATAACGCAAAACATCTTGCTGATTTTGGAAATCTTCCAAATATTCGTGCAACCAAACCGCCCAGTTTTTAGACGTCGATAATTTATTTCCTTCCAAGTTCAAGAACTCGTTTGCAGGAACATTGTCTGGTAAAATACAACTCCCTTCGGCTTTCAACATCGCCGGAAATATGATGCAATGAAAAACGATATTGTCTTTCCCGATGAAATGAACCAGTTTCGTGTCCTGATCTTTCCAATACGGTTCCCAATCTTTTCCTTCGCGCAATGCCCATTCTTTTGTAGAAGAAATATAGCCAATTGGCGCATCAAACCACACATATAATTTTTTTCCTTCGGCACCTTCAACCGGAACGTCAATCCCCCAATCGAGGTCACGAGTTACCGCACGAGGCTCCAATCCGCCGTCTATCCACGATTTTACTTGCCCGTAAACATTAGGTTTCCAGTCGTTTTTATGTCCAACGAGAATCCACTCTTTCAAAAATTCTTCATAACGATCCAAAGGCAAAAACCAGTGTTTCGTCGATTTCATAATCGGGGTTTCTCCCGTAATTGTTGATTTTGGATTAATCAAATCCGTTGCATTCAGCGTCGAACCACATTTTTCGCATTGATCGCCATATGCTTCTTCATGTCCGCATTTTGGGCAAGTTCCAACTACAAATCGGTCGGCTAAAAATTGATTTGCTTTTGCGTCATATAATTGCTCGGTAACTTGCTCTATAAAATCACCTTTATCGTATAATTTTTTAAAAAATTCTGATGCTGTATCGTGATGAATTTTAGCGGATGTTCTAGAATAATTATCAAATGAAATTCCAAAATCCGTGAACGATTTTCGAATTATCCCATCGTATTTATCGATTATTTCCTGAGGCGTAACCCCTTCTTTCTTTGCTTTCATCGAAATTGCTACACCATGTTCATCGCTTCCGCAAACAAACAAAACATCTCTTCCTTGCAATCTCAAATAGCGAGAATAAATATCCGAAGGCACATAAACACCCGCCAAATGCCCAATGTGAATCGGTCCGTTTGTATATGGCAATGCCGCCGTGATGGTATATCTTTTTGGATTCTGTAGCATAATTCAGTTTAATTTGCTGCAAAAATAAGGAATTATTTATTGTTATTGCGAGGAACGTGGCAATCCGGAGCGCTCATTGTTGGTTTTTTTGAATCAATCTCCTGCTATCCGTTGCAATCTTTTGCTTTTAAAAGGAAAAAGCAAAAGGATTTCCACAGCTATCGGGGCTAGGGGATTTGAGATTTCAAAACGGTTTCATAATAATTTAATCATTCCCTTTGTTTATATTTGTGTACAATAAATCATTGTAAATTATGGCAAAAGGACCTGAAAAAAAGACTAACAACAAGACTTTACACGCCAAATTGCTAAAACGAAAAAACACTAAAATTCAAGATGAGAAAAAAGCAAGCGCCTTGCGATTGAAAGCTTTAGTGGCAAAAATGAATCAGCAAAAGAGCGGTGACGATTTAATTCACTAAGATTCCGTTATTGATTTAGAACCTTTAATAAATAATAAAAAACAGGAATTGATGTAATCAGAAAATATTTTACAATCTTTGGCCTCTAAAATAAAAACAATATGAGCAAATCAAAACTAACAATTAACAAAAACGGATCTATAAAAATAGAAGGGGATTTTGAAATAGTAGACCAAGAAGGAAACATTTTTGGACTTCAGGGTCGAACATCGCTAGGCCTTTGCCGTTGTGGGTTATCAACCAACAAACCTTTTTGTGACGGTTCACACCGCAATAATTTTGAATGTGATTCAAAAGCATTTGACTTGCCGCCAATGAAAACGAATTAAAAAACACCGTTTATGCTAGAATAGCAAAAAGCTACTTTTTCATCGATGGAGCTTTTTTTTGTCTCCAAAACACCTTTGTCAAAGTTTAAATTTTGACAAAGGCTAAACAAAATTTCGTTTCTGTTATTATTTACCCGAATTTTGCAGCCAATATTTAAACACAAAACGGATGGAATTCGGCAGAATAATAGTTTCAGAAACAGCCTTCAACAGTGAAAACAGTCAAGATGTTGTCAACTCCAATATTTCGGTAATTAACTTAATGCGTGAGGAAAAAATAGATGACGATTTCATCCACGAAGATGCTTTAACGAGCTATTATTTAGATTATTATACGTCGCAATATGTTGCAGGAAACTTTTCGCAATTTGTATATAATTTGAGTTGGGACAAGGAGTTGAACGAATTGATAGAAGAAGGTTTGGCACTCATTGGGGCCTACAACCATTTGGAATTGTTTCAACAACAATCCAAAAAAGTGAAATTAATGAGCAGTGTAAAGCTCAATAAATTCCTAAAAGGTAAATTAGAAGGCGTAAACCCCACGAGAGACTTGCTCAACAATGATGTTTTTTTCGAAATAGATGAAAATTTGGTTACCTTGAACGCTAATTTTCTAAAAACCCATCCCAATTTCGAAGTGCTTTCCGTTGATGATATGTTTGCCACTTTGGAAGAATTTGTGGGTCACGAGATTAAAAGAGTTTAATAGTAACGCCATAGCACATCGCTTTTTTAAAATCCACCAACTGCTTTTAAAGTTTACTTTTTCACAAATTGAAATTGTTTAGTTCCCTCATTTGTATATATTTTAATAAAATAAACACCTTCCGAAAAAGCACCAACATCCCAAGAGGTAGGCGAAGTTGTTTCTTTAACTTTTTGGCCTAAAGCATTATAAATGATAGTTTTTTGAAGAGAAATTTCTTTTGGAAAATCTAGATATATTTTATTATTAGTTGGGTTTGGATATAACGTTATACCTTCTAATTTGAAATTTTCTGTGGCCAATGTAATACTGGAATTTTTAGAAATTAAATCTTTTTTCGGATCAAAAACTACACTTGTAACCACAAAAGGAACATTTTTAACAAAAGGTTCTCCATTGAAAGTGTTATTTAAAACAAAGTCCACCTGTTCGCCACTAGCTCCAAAAACTCGAATAGGAAGTGGCATTTCGAAAAAAGATACCGATGCATCCGATTGCGTTTGATTGACACTTAAAGCAACCGTGCCATTAAAATTATTTTGAACAGCAATCGAATAAGTAGGATAACCTTGATTGTAAACCCAATCATTGAAAAACGCAGTCAAACTACTGCCGTAAACCACTTCGAGATGCGTTTGCAAATTAGATGTGACAGCATACTTATAGGCCAAATCTGTATCGGCTAAATAATTTTTTAATCCTTGAAAAAACAACGCATCACCCATTTTTAAACGTAGCATATTCAAAACCATTGCGCCTTTATAATACGACAATCTGCTGTTAAAAATCCTGTTAACATTTGTAGCTTCGGTATCCGTAAGATAAACAGCTCCGTTTGTGATGGAAGTTATTGAATTGATCATATTAGTTTTATCGGCTGTAAAAGCCACATCACCATCAAAATGTTCAATAACCATCGAGGCAAGATATGTTGCAAATCCTTCGTTGAGCCAAATATCCTTCCAAGTGCCACAAGTAATCTTATCTCCAAACCACTGATGCGCCATTTCATGCGCTATTAATTGTCTTCCAAAACTACCCATAAATGAAACCGTGGTATGTTCCATTCCACCACCCCAACCAAACTGAGCATGACCATATTTTTCGTCATGAAAAGGATAGATTTCTAATAAATTTTCGAATAAATTCAATATCAATGGTGTTTGTGCCAATTGGTTTTGAACAGTTGGAGTGAAATTTTCTGGATAAATGTAATTCACAATTGGATATTGATTCGGAATAGTTCCACCAGTTTGATTGTAAACAGCATAATCAGTTACTGCCGCGCAAATTAAGTATGCAGGAATGGGATAATTGTGATGAAAATGAGTGGTTTTGTTCGGGCCATTAATTACAGGTGCTTCGGGTTCTACACCGTTAGAAACACTTGTATATTGACTTGGAGCAGTTATATAAACATCAATGCTGTTTATTTTATCATTCAAATCTTGCTTACAAGGCCACCATTCCATTGCTCCAAAAGGTTCAGATAAAGTCCACATTATGGGTATTCCATTATGTGTAGTGGTTTCAAACGAGCCAAAACCAGAAGAGGGAGGTGTTCCGGAATAGTTGATTTCAACTGTTTCAGAAATCCCTTTTGGTTGAGTTGTGGGTAAAGTAATTTGCAATTCGGTTTCCGTTTGTGTAAAAGCCAAATTATCAACCCCTTTTTTTACGGAACTTACTGTTAATGTGTTAGCTAAATCGAAAGTTAGGCTCGTCATATTCGAAAGTGCGATATAAGTAGTCGTTACTTTTCCGGATATAAAATAGATGGCTGGATTGATATTCCATTCTAATTTATGGTATGTAATGTCATAATTTGCAGTATTAGGATTGGTTTTTACCGACATAAGTTTTGAAGCAGAGTTAGCTTCAGATGCTCTCATTTTTTCAAATAAAACAAGATTTTCTTGCGAAAAAACGAAAGAGGTAAACAACAGAAAACCGAAGAGAAGTATTTTTTTCATTGACTGAAATATTTATGCTAAAAATAAGTAATCTATCAGAAATACAATCTATAATAGCAGAAAAAGCACAAACACAATTCACCATTATCGTCTAAATCGTTCTTAACTTTTTGATTCCCCCTTTTTATAAAAACATTTCCTTAAATTTGCTTCCTTATATTGAAAACAAAGAGTTAAAAAAATCAAGTTATGTTACAAATAGCATTTATTAGAGAGAATCAGGAAAAAGTAATCAAGGCTTTGGCAAAAAGAAATATAGATGCCACAGGTGTTGTTGAAGAAGTGGTACAACTGGATGAAAGACGTCGCGCCACACAAGTGGAGTTGGACGGAATTTTATCCGAATCTAATAAATTATCCAAAGACATTGGCGAATTGATGAAAAACGGTGAAAAGTCAAAAGCCGCCATTCTCAAAGAAAAAACATTTTTATTAAAAGAAAAAAGTAAAGCACTGGCTGAAACTGCCGACCAATTGGCCGACGATCTTATAGAAAAACTATACACTTTACCCAATCTTCCAGCTGATATTGTTCCTGAAGGAAAAACCCCTGAAGATAACCTAAACATTTTTGAAGAAGGCGAAATTCCCGTTTTACACGAAGGTGCGCAACCCCATTGGGAATTAGTAAAAAAATACGATATCATCGATTTTGAATTAGGTGTAAAAATCACAGGTGCTGGATTTCCGGTTTACAAAGGAAAAGGAGCCAAATTACAACGAGCCTTAATCAATTATTTTCTTGATAAAAACACAGCTGCAGGCTACAATGAAGTTCAGGTTCCGCACATGGTCAACGAAGCTTCGGCTTATGGAACGGGACAATTGCCCGATAAAGAAGGGCAAATGTACCACGACGCCACCGATAATTTATATTTGATTCCAACTGCCGAAGTTCCGGTAACGAATTTGTTTCGTGATGTGATTCTGAATGAAAACGAATTACCAATTTTAACGACTGCATACACGCCTTGTTTCCGTCGGGAAGCCGGTTCTTATGGCGCTCAAGTTCGCGGATTGAATCGTTTGCACCAGTTTGACAAAGTTGAAATCGTGCGAGTGGAACATCCTGATAAATCCTAC
Organism: uncultured Flavobacterium sp.; assembly: GCF_963925185.1. Taxonomy (GTDB): domain Bacteria; phylum Bacteroidota; class Bacteroidia; order Flavobacteriales; family Flavobacteriaceae; genus Flavobacterium. Next base: position 145,062 of record NZ_CAWURC010000001.1, read on the forward strand.
GAAGCCTTGGACGGAATGGTAGAACACGTAAAAAGCATTTTGCAAGAATTGAAATTACCGTATAGAATATTGCGTCTTTGTGGCGGTGATATGGGTTTCACATCAGCTTTGACGTATGATTTCGAAGTATATTCTACGGCGCAAGAACGTTGGTTAGAAATCAGTTCGGTTTCTAATTTTGAAACTTTTCAAGCGAATCGTTTGAAATTGCGTTTCAAGGACAAAGATGGAAAAAACCAATTGGCTCACACCTTAAACGGGAGTTCATTGGCTTTGCCAAGAGTTTTAGCGGGAATTTTAGAAAATTACCAAACACAGGAAGGGATTGTAATACCGGAGGCTTTAAGAAGCTATTGTGGGTTTGATATTATAGATTAACTAGTGTTCAGTTCTCAGTAATCGGTGTTCGGTTCCTTATTGGACAAAACTCCTTTTGTAAACTGAACACCAAATACCGAACGCTTTTGAAATGAAATACTTCTTTCTACATATCGTCCTGTTTTTTTCGTTGGCGTGTTTCTCGCAAAACGAGCAATTGGCGCAATATTATTTTGATAAAGGTGATTTCGAGAAAGCAAAAATCAGTTTTGAAGAATTAGTAAAAGAAACACCTCAAAACTATCAGTATTTCAATAGAATTATTGACTGTTACCAACAATTACAACAGTTTGACGTTGCCGAAAAAGCGATTCGAGAGCGATTGGACAAATACAAACAAGGGAATCTTTTGGTCGAATTGGGTTATAATTTCCAGTTGCAAAAGAACGAGACTTCCGCCAAAAAGTATTACGATGAGGCTATCGAACGAATCAAGAATAAGCCAAATGAGGTTTATGGAATTTCGAATTCTTTCGAGAAAAAAGTCTTGATTGAATATGCTTTGAAATCCTACCAAACGGCAATAGCCATAGAGCCAAAGTATAATTTTAATTATCAAATGGCGCTGCTTTATGGTCAACTTGGCAATGCCGAAATGATGATTTCCACTTTTCTCGATGAAGCTTTTGAAAACCCACAGAATTCGATTCAAATCCAGAATCAGTTGGCTCGTTTTATGGTCGATGAAGGCGATGAAAACTTCAACGAAACTTTTCGAAAAGCATTAATTATAAGAGCTCAGAAAAATCAAGACGTTTTTTGGAACCATTATTTGAGTTGGTATTATGTGCAACAAAAAGAGTTTGGAAAGGCTTTTATCCAGGAAAAAGCAATCTACAAACGCAATCCTAAATCACTTTCCGGAATCGTAAATATAGGACAACTTGCCATCGATGAGGATAATGAGGAAGCGGCTAAAGAAATTCTGGGATTTGTTTTGGAAAACACCAACGATTTTGAACTACTCATTCAGGTAAATTCCTACTTGATAAAAATAAAAATCGAAAAGGCACAGGAAAAGGATTTTGCCTCCATTAACATCGAATTGGAGGATTTGTTGAAGGAATATGAAACAAGTCCTTTTACACTATCTTTGCAACTTATTCAGGCGCATTTTGTGGCTTTTAATTTGCGAAAACCCGAGGAGGGAAAAGCAATAATCAAGAAAGCACTCGATTTACAACTGAACTATTACGAAGCGGCTCAGGCCAAAATGATGTTGGCTGATGTTTTTCTTTATGAGGAAAAATACAATCAGGCATTGCTTTATTATTCGCAAATTGAGGAAGATTTAAAAAATGACGAGGTAGCGCACGAAGCGAGTTTGAAAGCCGCCAAAACGAGTTATTTTCAAGGAGATTTTGTCTGGGCGTTGAAACAATTCAAGGAATTGAAAGCCGCCAATTCAGAATTGATTGCCAATGACGCAATGGAATATTTCCTTTTAATCAATGACAACACCATTGCCGATTCGACACAAACGGCCTTGAAACAATTTGCCAAAGGGGATTATTTGTTATATCAAAACAGGAACCAGGAAGCGATTGAGCAGTTTCAGTCAATTTTGAAAAGCTTCAAAGGACAAGAGATTGAGACGGTGACATTGTTGCGTTTGGGGGGGATTCATGAAAAGTTGAATGACAATGATTCGGCTTTAGGTCAGTTTCAAAATATAATTGACCATCACGCTGATGGAATTTATATGGATGAAGCTTTATATTTTTCGGCAGAAATTTATAATAGCAAATTACAAGAACCCGAGAAAGCAAAACCGCTTTACGAAAAAATAATTTTCAGTCATCAGGACAGTATTTACTTTATTGAAGCTCGAAAAAAATACAGGCAATTGCGTGGTGACACAAATTTATAATCTGAAAATTTTAGACCCAAAACATAAAACCAAGACCTAAAATGATTATTTACAACGTTACCACAAACATACACGAAATGGTTCACGAAAAATGGATGATTTGGATGCAACACAAACACATTCCAGAAATGCTTGCCACAGGAAAATTTTCATCGGCCCGAATGGTGCGGGTTTTAATTGAGGAGGAAATGGGAGGAACAACCTATTCGGTACAATATTCAACGGATAGCAAAGCAACTTTAGAAAAGTATTATCAAGAAGATGCCCCAAAAATGCGAGAAGAAATAAAACAATTATTTGGAGATAAAATGCTTTCTTTTAGAACAGAATTGGAGTTGATTTCAGAATATTAGAGGAAAGTGTTCAGGAATCAATTTTAAAAAGAATTAACCACGGATTGAACAGATTAAACCGATTAATATAGATTTTCAAGCCTAAATTTAAAATAACCCCCGCTTCTGTCTGTAAAATCGTGTCATTTTTGGCGCAATAAATATAATTTGATTATTGCCTTCGTGGCAAAATAAACTTAAAAATAAAACGAGATTGCTTCGTGCCTCGCAATGACAATATGGAAAAAGTAAAAGCCAAAAAACACCTCGGACAACATTTCTTAAAAGACGAAAGCATTGCCAAAGCAATTGCCGACACCTTGAATCTGGAAGGCTATGATTACGTGCTAGAAATAGGCCCGGGAATGGGTGTTTTGACGAAATATTTATTGGAAAAACCTGTCGTCAACGTATATGTCATAGAAATAGACGCGGAATCGGTGACGTATTTGGACGAGAATTACCCAAAATTGAAAGATAAAATCATCTCAAAAGATTTTTTGAAATACAACATTAATGAGGTTTTCGAAAACAAGCAATTCGCTATAATTGGAAATTTCCCATATAATATTTCAACACAAATTGTATTTAAAGCATTAGAATATCGCAACCAAATTCCAGAATTTGCAGGGATGTTCCAGAAAGAAGTGGCCCAACGTATTTGCGAAAAAAAAGGAACCAAAGCCTATGGAATTTTGTCTGTTTTAGTTCAGGCTTTTTACGATGCCGAATATTTATTCACGGTAGACGAACACGTTTTTATTCCTCCACCAAAAGTAAAATCAGGAGTTTTACGCTTGCGTCGAAAAGAAAATTACACTTTGCCTTGTGGCGAAAAGTTATTTTTCACGGTCGTAAAAACTGCTTTTCAGCAACGCAGAAAAACATTGAGAAACAGTTTAAAAACACTAAATTTGTCCGATAATTTAAGAGAAGATGAGGTTTTTAATCTGCGTCCAGAACAACTTAATGTCGAACAATTTATAACACTTACCCAAAAAATAGAAGCCGATGGAGTTTAAAATCAGCAAAGAACTAATCCAGGAATTAGAGCAACTTATTCAAAGTAAAGACGACCAGCAACTGGAAGTTTTGCTAAATGATTTGCACCACGCTGATATTGCCGAAATTCTTGATGAACTCGATTTCGACGAAGCAACTTATATTTTTAAGGTTTTAGACAGTGAAAAAACTGCCGAAATTCTTCTTGAACTAGAAGATGATTTGCGGGAAAACATATTGAGTAGGCTTTCGCCAAAAGAAATTGCCGAAGAATTGGACGAACTAGAAACCAATGATGCAGCCGATATTATTGCCGAACTCTCACAAAGCAAAAAACAAGAAGTAATCTCAGAACTTCTAGACGTTGAACACGCCAAAGACATTGTTGATTTGTTGCGTTATAACGAAGATACTGCTGGCGGAATTATGCATAAAGAGTTAGTTAAAGTAAACGAAAACTGGACTGTATTTACTTGTATCAAGCAAATGCGAGTTCAGGCCGAAAACATTTCCAGGGTACATTCTATTTACGTGGTAGACGATGAAGACAGATTATTAGGACGTTTGTCTCTCAAAGATTTGTTGACAACATCTGCAAAGACACCAATTACCGACGTTTATATCAAAAAATTAAATTCGGTTAATGTCGATGCTGAAGATGTTGAGGTCGCTAGGATTATGCAAAAATATGACTTAGAAGCCATCCCAGTTACTGACGAAATGGGGCGATTAGTTGGGCGAATCACTATCGATGACATTGTTGATGTAATCAAGGACGAAGCGGATCAGGATTATCAATTAGCAGCAGGTATTTCGCAAGACGTCGAAGCGGATGACAGTATTTTGGAACTAACAAAAGCGCGCTTGCCTTGGTTAGTTTTGGCACTTTTGGGAGGATTTGTCTCTGTAAAAGTTCTTGGATTATTTGGCGATGCAATGCTGCAACACGGAAACTTATTCTTTTTTACACCTCTTATAGCTGCAATGGCAGGAAATGTGGGTGTTCAGTCTTCGGCAATTATTGTACAAGGTTTAGCGAATGACACCTTGAGCGGTTCGTTGTTCAACCGATTGATAAAAGAAGTTTCATTGAGTTTGTTGAACGGAGTAATTCTGGCAACTATTTTGTTTTTGGGAAGTCATTTTCTTTTAAACGTAGAATTTATTGTTGGAATTATTGTTACGATAGCTTTGATTTCAGTAATTATTATTGCCTCGCTTATCGGGACTTTTGTTCCTTTATTACTAGATAAATTTGGGATTGATCCTGCGCTTGCCACAGGACCATTTATTACTACCAGTAATGATATTTGCGGAATTCTTATCTATTTTACAATAGCGAAACTGATTTTAGGGTTTTAATTAAGACGATTTAAAAACAAATTTACAATAATACTCTCGGTTTAGACACCCTATATTTTGAGGATTTTTGGAAAGAGGAAATACAAACAAAATGAAAATACACATTATTGGAGGAGGAAACCTTGGCGTTTCGATTGCATTGGGAATAGCAAAATTTTCAAAAAACAATCAGGTTACCATAACAAGAAGGAATACGGCAAGTATTTTGCATCTTGAAAACTTAGGGATCACGGTTTCTACTGACAATACGCATCATATTCAGGAAGCAGATATTATTATTCTAACTATAAAACCGTACCAAGTGGATACTGTTTTAAACGAAATACTTTCGAAAACAGCGAACAAAACAATAGCTTCAGCTGTTAGTGGATTGTCGGTAGAGGATTTGCAAAATAAAATTGGAGCATCAAACAGTGCTATCCGAATTATGCCGAATATTGCGGCTCAATTTGGAGCATCAGCTACCTGTATCGCTTTCCGTGAAAAAGACAAAGACAGCGGGCAAAATGTGGTTGCCTTATTCCAAGACTTGGGAACAGCGCCTATTATTGATGAAAAATTGATGGACGCAGCCACGGTTTTAGCAGCAAGCGGAACCGCTTTTGCCTTGCGTTATATTCGCGCTTCGATGCAAGCCGGAATCGAAATAGGATTCGACTGGCAAACAGCTTTGGCAATTTCAGCCCAAACTGTAAAAGGCGCAGCCGAAATGCTTCTCGAAGAAAAAGGGCATCCAGAACAATTAATTGACAGAGTGACAACGCCTAAAGGATGTACGATTGCTGGGTTAAACGAAATGGAAACTCACGGATTCAGTTCGTCGTTGATTAGAGGAATAAAAACTTCTTTAAAGCAAATTAAGGGGTAGATTTTAGAATTATAATTAAAAAAGGTGTTTAGTTTTAAGTAACTAAACACCTTTTTTCTATTTATTAGAAAGCTATTCTATTCGCTTTTTTACTTTTTGAGCTGGGGTTTTTAAGTTGATTTTCAACCAAATAAACCCTAAAGTTCCAGCAATAAAGGAAGCTATCAAAACGGCTATTTTCGAATTGATAATCACTTCGGTATTTCCAGGAAAAGCAAGAAGTGTAACAAATATAGACATCGTAAAGCCAATTCCCCCTAACATTCCAGCCCCAACAACACTAGCCCATTTCATGTCTTTTGGCAAGCTACACAACCCCAAACTAACCCCAAGGAAAGAAAAAAGAAAAATTCCCAATGGTTTCCCAACAATTAAACCAAGAATAATTCCCAATGAATTGGATTGACTCAAACCTTCACTCCAATCCGGATTAATGGAGATACAAGTATTAGCAATGGCAAAAAGAGGCAGAATAAAAAAGGCAACAGGTTTGTGTAAAAAATGTTGAAGAATATAGGAAGGTGATTTTTTCTTACCATCACCAAACGGAATGGCAAAAGCCAATAATACGCCAGTTATTGTAGCGTGAACACCTGAATTAAGCATAAAATACCACATCGCTACTCCGCCAATTAGGTATGGAATTAGGTTGTGAACTTTCACCCGGTTTAGAAAAAGTAAAAACCCAAAAATAGCCAAAGCAATGGTTAAATTCACAAAAGCAATAGTTGTTGTATATAAAATAGCAATCACAATAATAGCTCCTAAGTCGTCCATTACAGCTAAGGCCGTAAGAAATATTTTTAACGAAGAGGACACTCGACTTCCTAAAAGAGATAAAATCCCTATAGCAAATGCAATGTCAGTCGCCATTGGAATTCCGGCGCCGTTTTGTGTTGATGTGCCAAAATTTAACAATAAAAATAATCCCGCTGGGACAAGCATTCCTCCAATAGCCCCAAAAACCGGTAAGGCCGCATTTTTAATACTAGACAGCTCCCCTTTATAAATTTCACGCTCTAATTCCAACCCTATCAAAAGAAAGAAAATCGTCATCAAACCATCGTTTATCCAATGAGTGATGGAGTGGTGACCAATATTAGTTGCCCACAACTGGATGTATTCGGTTTGAATAGGAGAATTAGCAAGAATCAGGGATAAAATTGTTACAAAAAGTAAGAGTAGACCGCCAGTCTTTTCACTTTCGGAAAATTCTAAAAACATTTTTGTTAATCGCATAGTTGAATTTTAATTTTTAACAATTTATGAAGTAAATGAAAATCCCGAAAGTTGTTTCGTTAGTTCCCTTTCTGCAAAATTACAAAATTGAGACACTAAATCCCATTGGCAAAACGATAAACCACAAATTTTTTGTTATTTTGGTAAACCAAATATTGAAACACATTTTATGAACATTAAAATCCTTCATATCGACAGCAATCACCCCATACTTTGGAAGCAATTACAAGAAGCGGGGTTTATAAACCACGAAGATTTCTCGTCGTCCAAAGAAGAAATCGAAGCAAAAATAAAGGATTACCAAGGAATTGTCATCCGAAGTCGATTCAAAATTGATAAAACATTTTTAGACAAAGCCACGAGTTTGCAATTCATTGCCCGCGTTGGGGCTGGATTAGAAAGCATTGATTGTGACTATGCGTTAACGAAAAACATCCAACTTATTGCTGCCCCAGAAGGCAACAGGAATGCAGTTGCTGAGCACACACTGGGAATGATTTTGTCGCTTTTTAATAAACTAAATACTGCCGATATAGAAATTCGATCTGGATATTGGAATCGCGAAAATAACCGTGGGCACGAACTCGACGGAAAAACCGTGGGTATCATTGGTTATGGAAATATGGGAAAATCGTTTGCCAAAAAACTGCGAGGTTTCGATGTTGAAGTTTTGTGTTATGATATTCAGGAAAATGTAGGCAATGAAAATGCCAAACAAGTTTCTCTCGAAGAATTACAACAAAAAATCGATGTTTTAAGTCTTCATATCCCTTGGACAACCGAAACAGATAAAATGGTTGATGCTGATTTTATCAATGCTTTCGCTAATCCGTTTTGGATCATAAATACTTCACGAGGAAAAAACATTGTGACCACTGATTTAGTAGAAGCGATGAAATCTAGAAAAATCCTTGGAGCCGGTTTGGATGTTTTGGAATATGAAAAATTGTCTTTCGAAACCCTTTTTCAAGAGGGAAAAACACCCGAAGCATTTCAATATTTGTTGAACGTAAAAAACACAATCCTTACACCACATATAGCCGGTTGGACTTTTGAAAGTCACGAGCGATTGGCACAAGTAATTGTCGATAAAATCAAAGAAAAATATTCTATAAGGAAATAGGAGAGGAATGTTTTGATTAAAAACATTCTTCATAAACTTAATCACACTCCCCTTTTTCTGCTAATTTTTTTTCAAGTTCTGCCTGAAATTCTTCCATCACGGGTTTTACGGTGCTATCCGGAATATCGGAAATCCGGATGTACATTAATCCATCGACAGCATTATTAAATAAAGGGTCAACGTTAAACGCAACCACACGAGCGTTTTGCTTAATGTATTTTTTTATCAAAACAGGCAAACGCAAACTTCCAGGTTCTAATTCGTCTATAATTTTATCAAATTTATTCAAATCCGCTTCAGCTTCATCAAAAATAAAGTCCTTATCAGCATCTTTTAGTTTGACTTTGAATGCTTTTTTCGGATGAATATATTGCGCAATATAAGGGTCGTAGAAATTCGATTTCATAAACTCAATCATCAATGATTTCGAAAAATTTGAAAACTGATTGCTGATGCTCACCCCGCCAAGCAAGAATTTATGTTCAGGATAACGCAATGTTATATGGATAATTCCTTTCCAAAGCAGGAAAAGAGGCATGGGTTTTTGCTGGTATTCTTTAATGATAAAAGCACGACCCATTTCGATAGATTTGCTGAGCATATCATGTAATTCGGGTTCAAATCTAAAAAGATCATTCAGGTAAAAACCTCCGATTCCATATTGTGGATAAATTTCTGAGCCCAATCCCATTCTGTATGCGCCGGCAATTTTTTTGGCATCATCATCCCACAAAAACATGTGGCGATAATGTTTGTCGAAAGAGTCAATATCCGTAGATTCATTTGTTCCTTCACCAACTTCCCGAAAAGTAATTTCGCGCAATCGACCAATTTCATGTAGTATGTTTGGAATTTCTGCGGCTTTGGCAAAAAAAACCTCATAGTTTTTGCTTTGCAACAATCGACAATCGTTATCACGTAAGAAATGGATTTCGGCAACCATATTATCCGGGCTTGCGGCAGTTATTATCGTCTTAGGATTTCTAGGAAGTTTTAAATTTGGTGTTGGCAAAAAAGGCGTTTCTTTTTCGAAAGGATTGGCTAACATATAGGTTTTTCGCCTTAAAAATTCCGAATAATCTTCAATTGTCGAATGCTCATTTTGCTCTGCAACGGATATCGGTTTCCCTATACGAACTTTTATAACGCGACGTTTCTGACTGAATACTTCCGAAGGCAATTTTGCTGTGCGCATGGTATCGCTAATTTTCGAAAGAAAATAAAACAACCAACTATTTTTGGCGTGAAAATAAATAGGAACAACAGGCACCTGAGCCTTACGGATTACTTTTATCGCGCCCTCTTCCCACGCTTTATCCACAACAAGTTTACCATCCTTATAAGTAGAAACTTCGCCAGCGGGAAATATTCCCAGGGGTTTTCCGTCTTTCAAATGGCGAAGTGTTTCCTTGATTCCCACAACGCTTGATTTATTTTTTTTGTGGTTTTCGAAAGGATTCACAGGCATGATGTATTTCTTCAAAGGCTCAATTCGATGCAATAGAAAATTGGCTATTATTTTGAAATTCGGCTCTTTTTCGAGCATTAACTTCAAAAGTAAAATACCGTCAATTCCCCCTAAAGGGTGGTTGGAAACAGTAATGTACGCTCCTTCTTTTGGCAAACGTTTGAAATCTTCCTCGGGAATTTCGAACTTAATTTGTAAATCATCTATTATAGCATTTAAAAAATCAGAATCTTTCAAGTGTTTATTACTATCGTAAAATTTATTTAAAGTGGAAATTTTCAGCACCCTCATCAATAACCAACCTGAAAACGTACCTAAAAACCCGTACTTGTCAGCGTTTATTGATTTGGCAACTTCTTTTGCAGTAACTAAACCCATATAATTTTTGTGTGTTGAGCGAAAAACAAAGATAGCAAAAAACTCCATTTTCTTCTTTTTTTATTAATCATTCTTCGTCCTTTTTTTATTACTTTTGAAACACTAAATTTTTTTAATGAAAATCATTTCTTATAATGTTAACGGAATTAGATCCGCGATTTCTAAAGGATTCATCAACTGGCTTCAACAAGTTGATCCCGACGTGATTTGCCTTCAGGAAATTAAGGCGACTCCAGAACAAATCCCACTTTTAGATTTTGAACTTGCAGGGTATCCTTATCATTACTGGTTTCCAGCCACAAAAAAGGGATATAGCGGCGTTGCGATTTTGTCGAAAACAAAACCTAATAACGTTGTTTTTGGAACTGGAATTCCGCATATGGATTTCGAAGGAAGAAATATCAGGGTCGATTTTGATCAATTTTCGGTGATGAGTTTGTACTTGCCTTCGGGAACCAATAGCGAAAGACTGGACCACAAGTTTATGTATATGGATGATTTTCAAAATTATATTTGCGAGTTGAAAAATGAAATACCAAACTTGATAATTTGTGGAGATTACAACATTTGCCATGAAGCCATTGACATTCACGATCCAATTCGAAATAAGAGGGTCTCGGGATTTTTGCCCGAAGAAAGAGCTTGGCTTGACACTTTTTTAAAAAATGGATTTATCGATAGTTTTCGATTTTTTAACAAAGAACCTAATAATTACACTTGGTGGACGGTTCGATTTCCTTCTGCAAGAATAGAAAACAAAGGTTGGCGCATCGATTATTGCTTGGTTAGTGAGCCTTTGAAACAAAAAATCAAAAGAGCCGTTATATTACCTGAAGCTAGACATTCGGATCATTGCCCGATATTTGTGGAATTAGAATAAAAACTTACCCTAAACATAAACAAAATGATAAAAAGAATTTCCCTCGGATTGCTGATTGTAGCACTTTCAACTTCTTGTGTGTCCAAGAAAACATACAATGATTTAGAAAACAAATACGCTGATTTAAAGAAAGAAAACAGGAGCTTTTCTGACGAAAACATAGATTTACTTAAAGCAAAAAGCCAATTGGAATTAGATCGTGAAGCCTTGATTTCGGAATTAGGAAAAGTAAAATTGGAGCGAGATAAACTACAAGCCGATTATACCGCTGCAAACAAAAAACTGCATCTTTTGCAGGACTCTTACACTGCTTTGGAAAAAAATAGTGATGAAGCCTTGAAAGCAAATATGGCTAAAAATCGAGATCTATTAGCTCAATTAGAGACAAAAGAAAAAACATTGGCATTGGAGCAAGAACGTTTGGACAAAAGTAACCAGCGATTGAATGAATTAGAAGCCTTGATAGCCGCCAAAGAGGAAAGTATGCGAAAATTAAAAGAAACACTTTCGAATGCTTTGAATGGTTTTGAAGGGAAAGGCTTAACCGTGGAGCAAAAAAACGGGAAAGTGTATGTTTCTATGGAGAACAAATTGCTTTTCAAATCTGGAAGTTGGGCAGTAGGAACCGAAGGTAAAAAAGCCGTTGTCGAAGTGGGAAAAGTGTTGGGCGACAATCCTGATATTTCTGTTTTGATCGAAGGTCATACGGATGATGATCCTTTTGGAGGTTCAGGACCAATTGCAGATAACTGGGATTTATCGACCAAAAGAGCCACGGCAATAGTGGCAATTTTGAGTGAAAACAAAGCCATCAACAAAAAAAACCTAACCGCTGCCGGCAGAGGCGAATTCTCCCCATTGGAAAGCAACACAACTGCTGAAGGGAAAGCAAGAAATCGTAGAATCGAAATTATTTTGACACCGAGATTAGACGAAATTGCCGAGATGTTGAAAGAGATAAATTAAGTTTTAAATAACTAAAGTTAAAAAGGGTTCGCGTGAAAATGCTGAACCTTTTTTTATTTTAAAAACTGTTAATGTTACGCCCAATCACCAGACTAACCTTTACCTTTGCACACAATAAATTAAGCACTTCTAATAAATGAAATACACCACTTTACCTAATTCCGACATAAAAATTAGCAAAATTTGCCTTGGCACGATGACTTTTGGTCAACAAAACACCGAAGCCGATGGTCATGTCCAAATGGATTACGCACTCGAAAAAGGAATTAATTTCTTCGACACCGCCGAAATGTATTCTGTTCCGGGACGCAAGGAAACCTATGGGAGCACAGAGAAAATCATTGGAACTTGGTTCAATAAATCAGGTAAAAGAGAAGACGTGATTTTGGCTTCAAAAATTGCGGGACCCAATCCGGGATTGTCGTACATTCGAGAAAATATGGATTTTTCTCCGGCGAGCATTACCTTGTCATTGGAAAAAAGCTTGACCCGTTTACAAACAGATTATATCGATTTATACCAATTGCATTGGCCAGAGCGCAAAGCAAATTTTTTTGGACAACGTGGTTTTAAAGTGCAACACGATGCTTGGGAGGACAATGTTCATTCTGTTTTAGAAACTTTAGAAGGTTTGATCAAGCAAGGAAAAATAAACCACATAGGACTTTCAAACGAAACACCTTGGGGAATTATGCGGTTTTTGGAAGAAAGCAAATACCAGAATCTCCCAAGAATAAAAACTATTCAAAATCCGTATTCGTTGTTGAATCGCCTTTTCGAAAACGGTTCTGCTGAAATTTGCGCTCGGGAAAATGTAGGTTTGTTGGCTTATTCTCCAATGGCTTTTGGGGTTTTGTCAGGGAAATTCTTATCTGGCGAAAGTCACCCTGATGCGAGAATCAAATTATTTCCCCAATTTGCAAGATACAACAGCGCGCAATGTACCGAAGCATCTAGATTATACCAAGAAATCGCACACAAAAATGGCTTGACCTTGACCGAAATGGCTTTGACTTTTGTAACCCAACAAGTTTTTGTGACTAGTACGATTATTGGCGCCACAACAATGGAACAATTAAAGGAAAACATCGCCACGATTGATGTCGTCTTATCCGACGAAATCCTGAAGGAAATTGAAGCGGTTCAGGCTGCAATTCCAGATCCAGCACCTTAAATTTTTAACTACAAAGACACGAAGAGAATATTTAAATCTTCCTGTATTATACAACTTCTTTGCATCTTTTTGGTTTAACAATCAAAAATCAAATGGTTCATCTGCTGCCAATGAATCCAAAGGAATAGAGCCTTGTGTTTTCAGTTTCAAAAGAGAATGCGCGAAACCCGAAATAGTTATTGGAACAGATTGTCCAATAGTGTCTTCTGGAGTTAAAACCCATCTTCGCAACATCAAATTACTTAAGAATTTTTGCTATTGGTTTGCGAAAGTTTTTGGCGTTCCTTCGGGGTCAAATTGCCACATAAATTTTCTTGGTTTTGGAATAATGGTTGCCAGAAACAGTCATTCGGAGGTACTTCTAAACCACAACATATTTTATGTTGTGGTTTATATTTAAAATAGACCTTTAAGTTTATCGTTGTTTATCCAAATTGATTTTGCGTTGCAACGGATTATAAAAATTCTTAACCTTAGCTACAATATCATTTAAAGTTATGTTTTCTGAGGGTTCCACAGCTTTAAGATTAATGTTGCCAAGGGAATTTTTTTAAATATTCGTTGTTCCAATTTTGTTTTGTTTTCGGCTGGACGAAATATATAGAGATAATCAGAACCTTTTATATAATTCATCACGGCGTCTAAATAAGAATTCATTTGTTTTTTCGGTTATCAAACTTCGTTTTCCACAAGTGAATCAAAAACCATTTCAATTTGATAAGCGGCATCATCACCAAGTTCATTTAAAGAATCTTCGAGCGCAAGCCATTGGTTTTTTATAATTTCATTGAGTTGAGCAATTTCTTCTTTTTGGACAACTTTATCTGCTGAAGCAATTCGATAGAACACCTTGCCAAGTTGTTGGTAGAAATGAATCATTGTTTGTTTGATGGTTTCATTTTCTGAATTCTTTTCATTGGAGAAAGGAAAAGATAAAATCACCAATAAATAATGAAAGCTGAGCAGATTTAAAGAATTAAATTGAATTATTCACCTGAATGTTTATGTTTTATGAAAAATAAATTAAGTAATCATCCAAACAATTCGCTTGCAACATCTTCTATTTTTGCTACCAAACGGATTTTTATTATCGTGTTTTTTAAGGAAATTTTATTGTATTTAGACACAAAAATAGTCGAAAAACCTAATTTTTCAGCCTCCTGAATGCGTTGGTCCACCCGATTCACAGGCCGGATTTCGCCTGACAAACCGACCTCCCCCGCAAAACAAAAATCTTTATTTACCGGAATATCTTCATTCGATGATAAAATAGCGGCGACAACTGCCAAATCGATCGCGGGATCATCTACTGAAATTCCTCCAGTTACATTCAGGAAAACGTCTTTGGCGCCAAGCCTGAAACCGGCTCTTTTTTCTAAAACCGCCAAAATCATATTCAGTCTTTTGGCGTTATAACCGGTTGTACTGCGTTGCGGCGTTCCGTAAACGGCAGTACTAACCAACGATTGAATTTCGATCATCAACGGGCGCATTCCTTCGAGAGTCGAAGCGATAGCGGTCCCTGATAATTCTTCGTCTTTGTGCGAAATTAATATTTCGGATGGGTTCGACACTTCTCGCAAACCATTTCCAAGCATTTCATAAATCCCTATTTCGGCAGTAGATCCAAAACGGTTTTTTAGCGAACGTAAAATACGATATACGTGGTTTCTGTCTCCTTCAAATTGCAAAACGGTATCGACCATGTGTTCCAATATTTTTGGCCCAGCAATGTTTCCATCCTTAGTAATGTGACCAATGAGGATTACAGGAATATTGGTTTCTTTGGCAAATTTTATCAATTCAGCAGTGGTTTCCCTAACTTGTGAAATACTTCCGGGCGTCGATTCGATATAGTCAGTATGAAGCGTTTGAATGGAATCTATGATGACAATTTCGGGCTCGATGGCTTCAATTTGTTTGAAGATATTTTGGGTTTTGGTTTCAGTAAGAATATAGCAATTTTCACTGTTTGGCGTGATTCTTTCGGCGCGCATTTTAATTTGTTTTTGGCTTTCTTCACCAGAAACATATAGGGTTTTATAAGGAAGTTTCAAGGAAATTTGTAGAAGAAGCGTGCTTTTTCCTATGCCGGGCTCACCGCCCAAAAGGATTAAAGAGCCAGGAACAATACCGCCACCAAGTACCCGATTGAGTTCGCCGTCACGAGTGTCCATTCGAATCTCTTGACTGGAATCGATTTCGTTGATTTTTAATGGTTTTGAAACTTTTTTGGGGTCAGGAGTTGTGGGTTTCCAACTTAATTTTTCTTCTTTTTGAATAATTTCTTCGGCGACGGTATTCCATTCTTTACAGGAATTGCATTGACCTTGCCATTTCGAATATTGGGCGCCACAATTCTGGCAAAAAAAGGAGGTTTTTACTTTTGACATTATATAGAACTAAATTAAATTCAAATTTAGGATAAAGAATTTTAATTAGAAGGATTTAATTGTTTAAAATGAAAGGCTTTATTTGGGTTAGGGGATGGTCTTTTTTTATTAGAAAAAGAACCCAAGGCCCGAAGAGGGTAGTTTCTTGAAAGTCAATCGTGGCAAAACAAATGATGATTGGGTTATCTTTTTGTGCTTTTCGAACGACCGAACCCTTGAGTGTAATTGTTCTAGATTTTCCCAGTATTTAACAGCATAAGCGATGTATCACTAGTCTTCGATGATGTTTGAAGCTTCGAGTAAAGGTTCGTCAATTGTTGGTTTTTTGATATAATTTAGATTTACGCAGTTATCCTTTAGAGAGTGGGTTATTTTAACACCTAAATGCGCGGTCCTAAAAAGCAAATTAATTTAAAGAAAGTGTGTCAATCAAACGCACATTATTAAAAAAAACAGCAATAAAAGCCCGATATTTTTTGGTTTTGTTTTTTCTCATACAAGGCAAAAGTTTTTCCTCATCTGCAATTTGAAAATATTCCAATTTGAAATTTGAATTTTTTTCAAAAGATTTTTGAACCCACTTTTCTGTTACTGTTGCGCTATTTGTTTTAAATTTTGCTTTTGCATCTACTAACGTTTTATAAATAATGGACGCTTCTTTTTTTTGTTCTGGGGTCAAGAGTTCGTTTCTGGAACTCATGGCTAAACTATTCGATTCTCTAAAAACAGGACACCCGATTACATTGATTTTCAGATTTTTTTTACGAACCATTTTTTTTATTATTTGAAGTTGCTGAAAATCTTTTTCGCCAAAATAAGCATTTGTAGGTTCTACTATTTCGAAAAGACGTTTCACAATGGTGCCAACTCCATTAAAGTGACCGGGTCTAAATTTGCCTTCCATTTGATCTTCTAATCCATCAAAATTAAAATAACCAGAAGAAGGTCTCCCTTCATAAACATCGTCTATAGGGGGGGCATACACTATGATTTTTAAGCTTAATGAGGTAATTTTTTTTAGATCATCTTCCAGTGTTCTGGGGTATTTTTCTAGATCTTCGAGATTGTTAAATTGAGTTGGGTTTACAAAAATACTAACAACTGTAATTTCATTTTCCGACATAGACTGTTGTATCAGCGAAAGGTGACCTTGGTGTAAAGCACCCATGGTTGGAACAAAGCCAATTTTTGAATAATTGGTTTTTGAGGGTTTTAAATAGTCTATCAAAGCTGCTTTTCCGTAGAAAATATGCATGGCGGTTTTATTGAAATTAATTGCAAACATAATATTTTAGACAATAACTGCATAAATTTTTGTAATTTTGCATGGTTTTTATAGACAATAAATTAAGTAAATTACAATATGGAAGATAAGAGAATATTATATGTATCATCAGAGGTGGTGCCTTATCTAGCTGAGAATGAGGTGTCTTCGATGTCTTATGAGGTTCCAAAAATGATTAATAGTCTAGGGGGACAAATAAGAATTTTTATGCCAAGATATGGAAATATTAACGAAAGAAGACATCAATTACACGAAGTAATTCGTCTTTCGGGCATGAATCTAGTTGTAAATGACTTGGATATGCCTTTAATAATAAAAGTAGCTTCAATACCAAAAGAAAGAATTCAGGTTTATTTTATTGATAATGATGAATATTTTAAAAGGAAAGCGACATTTACAGATGAAGAGGGGATTATGTTTCCTGATAATGACGAACGAGCCATTTTCTTTGCAAAAGGGGTTGTCGAAACGGTAAAAAAACTCAATTGGGTCCCTGATATTATTCATGTTCACGGATGGATGGCGGCAATGTTGCCCATTTACATGAAGCATTTTTACAAAAACGAAGCCTTGTTTTCAGACACAAAGATTGTAACATCTGTCTATGGCCAGTCTTTTGAAGGGACTTTGGATGTTGAAATGATTAACAAAGTAAAGTTTGACGGCGTACCAAACGAAGCTGTTTTAGATATGAAAAGTCCTGACTACGAAGGCATAATGAAAGCCTCAATTAACCATTCTGACGCTGTTATTATTGCTTCAGAAAACCTCTCTTCAAGTTTAACAAAATTTATAGAATCTTCAGGAAAACCTTTTTTACCTTTCGCCCCGAAAGACAAATTCGCAGAGGCGTATGTTGATTTCTACAAAAGCAGTGTTCTATAAATTAAATTTCCCACTTTAAATATGCGCTATAATTCTTTTTTTAAGCAAATTCTATTTTTTGTAAGTATCGTTTTCTTCGTTTCATGTGATAAAGAATATAATGTAATTGGAGCCGATCTAATAGGAGACAATAACTTTACTTTAAAAAGTTACAGTTCAAGCGTGGTGGCTTATAACCAAAAAATCACCCCAATTGAATCTGAAAATTTACCAATAAACGCTTTGGGAATTTACAATAATCCCGCCTTTGGTAAAACAACTGCAAATTTCGCAACACAGCTAGTTTTGAGTGCTGTAAACCCTGTAATAGGAAGTAATCCGGTAATTGATAACGTGATTTTAAATGTGCCGTATTTTACCGATGCGTCCAAAATAGTAAATAATACTGATGGCAGCCATGTTTACACACTGGACTCTATCTATGGTGAACCTGAGGCGAAAATTAAATTAAGTGTTTATGAGTCAGGATATTTTATGAGAAACTTAGATCCAATTGGAGGGTTTCAAACTACACAAAAGTATTTCACGGATCAAAACACGGACTTTAACAACCTCAAAATTGGAAATCGTTTGAATGACACCACAGATGTAGCTCAGAATGATGCGTTTTTCTTTGACCCTGCTGAACATACCGTCTCCATTACGGACGTTACAACAAAAGTGGTTACAACTACAAGAACAGTTCCGTCAATGCGGTTGAATCTAAACACCAGTTTTTTTAAATCAAAAATAATGGACGCTTCTACCTCTGGTAAATTGCTTACAAATGATATTTTCAAGGAATATTTTCGAGGATTATATTTCAAAGTAGAACAATTTGGCGGTGATGCCGGGAGTATGGCTATGATGAATTTTTCGAAAGGAACAATTACGGTTAATTATAAAGAGGACCTTGTTACAAATGGAGTAACTACGAAGGTTACCAAAACGATAGTGCTTAATATGACAGGAAACACGGTAAGTTTATTGAACCAAACCGATACAACTCCTGCTTACTCAAGCGCCATGAGTGCGGCAAACACTACAATTGGCGATGAAAAATTATACTTAAAAGGAGGCGAAGGTTCAATGGCGGTTTTAGAACTTTTTGATAAAACTGATTTAATTGGGTATGATAAAAAAGGAAATCTAACAGGACCCAACAACGTTTCAGATGAGTTAGACAATATTAGAAAAAGCGGATGGTTAATTAATGAAGCCAATCTTGTGTTTAATGTTGATACGGGTACAATGGCAAACAGCTATGAACCACAGAGAATATATTTGTTTGATTTAACCAATAACCGTCCTGTGATGGATTATTTTACAGACGGCTCAACAAGCGCTAATGCCAAACAAGAAAAATCAGTATTTGGCGGAAACATAAATACAGATGCAACGTCAAAACGTGGGACAACATATAAAATCAGGATTACAGATCAGATCAGAGGGCTTGTAAAAAACGTAGATTCAACAAATGTCAAGTTAGGGATTGTAGTTACTGAAGATATTGCGAATTTATATTCTAATAAGTTAAGAACTGCGAATACTATTTCACAAGCACCAAGGGCAAGTGTTATGAGTCCATTAGGAACTATACTTTATGGAAGTGCGACTACAGTACCTGAGGACAAAAGACTAAAGCTTGAAATATATTATACAAAACCAAAAACTAATTAACCAAAATTATGTGCGGAATAGTTGGATACATCGGTTATAGAGAAGCTTATCCTATTGTTATTAAAGGATTAAAAAGGCTAGAATATAGAGGATACGATAGTGCAGGAGTTATGTTATATGACGGAACTGACATAAAACTTTCAAAGACAAAAGGAAAAGTTGTAGATCTTGAAGAGAGGTCTTTAAAAGAGATTACAATCAATGGCATCATTGGAATAGGACACACACGTTGGGCAACACACGGCGTTCCAAACGACGTGAACTCACATCCTCATTTATCTAATTCTGGGGATTTGGTAATAATTCATAACGGAATTATTGAAAATTATGCTCCGCTCAAAGAAGAATTGATAAAAAGAGGGTATGTTTTTCATTCAGATACAGATACCGAAGTACTTGTAAATCTCATAGAAGAAGTACAAAAAAAAGAAAAAATAAAACTAGGTAAAGCTATTCAAATAGCACTAAACCAAGTTGTTGGGGCTTATGCAATTGCCGTTTTTGACAAAAAAAACCCAGATGAAATCGTTGTTGCCCGTTTGGGAAGCCCATTAGCGATAGGAATTGGCGAAGGTGAATATTTCATTGCATCGGATGCTTCTCCATTTATTGAATACACTTCGAATGCAGTATATTTAGAAGACGGTGAAATGGCAAATATAAGGCTCCACAAGCCAATAAAAGTGAGAAAAATTAAAGATGACTCTTTAGTCGCTCCTTATATCCAAGAACTTCAAATTAACTTGGAGCAAATTGAAAAAGGGGGTTACGATCATTTTATGTTGAAAGAAATATACGAACAACCAAGCGTTATAAAAGATACGTATCGCGGAAGATTACATGCAAATGAAGGGATAATACAAATGTCGGGTGTAGAGGATAATTTAGAAAAATTCCTGAATGCAGATCGGATTATTATTGTCGCTTGTGGAACTTCATGGCACGCAGGCTTAGTAGCAGAATATGTTTTTGAAGAATTTGCTAGAATATCTGTAGAAGTCGAATATGCTTCTGAATTTAGATACAGAAATCCAATAATAAATAGCCGAGACGTGGTAATTGCCATTTCGCAATCTGGAGAAACAGCTGATACAATGGCCGCCATAAAATTGGCCAAAGAACAAGGTGCATTTGTTTTCGGAGTTTGTAATGTTGTTGGCTCCTCTATTTCAAGAGAAACTCATGCCGGTGCTTATACACACGCAGGGCCAGAAATTGGGGTTGCTTCGACAAAAGCATTTACCACACAAATTACGGTTTTAACAATGATAGCCTTGCGTTTGGCAAAAGCCAAAGGAACTTTATCTAATTCGGATTTCCACATGTACTTGCAGGAATTGGCAATAATTCCCGAAAAAGTAAAAGAAGCTTTGGAAACCAATGAGAAAGCAAAAGAAATAGCCGCTACATTTAAGGACGCTCCTAATTGTTTGTATTTAGGGAGGGGATACAATTTTCCCGTAGCCCTTGAAGGGGCTTTAAAGCTTAAAGAGATTTCTTATATTCACGCAGAGGGCTATCCTGCTGCCGAAATGAAACATGGCCCAATTGCTTTGATAGACGACCAAATGCCGGTGGTTGTTATTGCGCCAAAGCAAGGTCATTATGATAAAATAGTTAGTAATATACAGGAAATAAAATCAAGAAGCGGGAGGATTATAGCTGTGGTGACAAAAGGCGATACCCAAGTCCGTGAATTAGCCGATTATGTTATTGAAGTTCCTGAAACGTCGGATGCATTATCGCCATTAATTACAACCATTCCCTTACAGCTTTTGTCTTATCATATTGCGGTAATGAGAGGTTGCAATGTAGATCAACCACGAAACTTAGCTAAGTCTGTTACGGTGGAGTAGTCGGCAGATATCTGGGTTGATTTCCTTGATTTTAAAGGGGTTTCGAAGGATTTTATGACAGCGGGAGTGCTGTTTATTCTACCCGAATTTGTGACATAATTGCCGAGGGGAACCTTCAACCTTGTATTCAGTTCATGCGTCTGATCGGAGTGGTTATATGAAGCCACTGTTCGGTCTAAAATTGTTCTGAGAACTTTTTTTACCCTCAACAGTCCATTCAGAATGAGATCTAAAATATGAACCCAATAAGGTTAGGTTACTATACCAAGTGTTTGTCTTCCCATTCTTTTTCTAAGGGAGTTAGTATTCAATTTCTAACGAGACTTTGCTGAAATCATCATTCAATGAGTTTTTTAAAGACTTGTATACTGCTGGTTTATTATAATCATTTAGCAGATTTTGTTTTCCCACTTCCACTAAACCATTTGTAATGGTCTCTTTACTGTCTATGCTGCTCCCCAAAAACCAGACAAAACTTTCACATAATTTTCACTTGACTAAATTAATAATTTTCAATTAATCAAGTGGTCCTAATTTCTAGAGGTATTATACTCTTTCCATTCCTACAAAAAAACCACCCAAAATCAAATTTCGGGGGGTTTCTCTATAAAAGTTTAAAAAAATTATATTTCGGTAGTACGAGCTAATCTTCGATCGCGCAACCAATATTTCGTTCTTTTGACCAAGTAAAACATTACCGGAACCATTACTAAGGTCAATACCGTGGCATACGTCAATCCGAAGATAATTGTCCAAGCCAGTGGACCCCAGAAAACCACGTTGTCTCCGCCCATAAAAAAGTGTGGGTTAAAGTCGGTTATTAGTCCAAAGAAGTCAAAGTTCAGTCCAATCGCCAGTGGAATCAACCCCAAAACTGCCGTTAATGCCGTCAATAAAACGGGACGCAAACGCGATTTCCCGGAGTCGATGATGACTTCTTTTATTTCATTTAGCGTTAAATCGTCGTGAGATTCTACTCCTTTGTCATACATTTTTTTATCCATCAGCAAAACGAAGAAATCCATTAATACGATTCCGTTTTTCACGACGATACCGGCGAGCGAGATGATTCCCATCATGGTCATTAGGATTACAAAATCCATATTGGCAATCACATAACCATAGAAAACACCGCTGAAACTCAGTATTACCGTGAATAAAATAACCATAGTTTTCGACACTGAATTAAATTGCAACACGATGATTAAGGTTATTCCCGACAAAGCCAAGAATAGTGCATACATCAAGAAACTTTGATTTTTGTCCTGTTCTTCCTGTACTCCAGAGAAGGAATAGCTTACGCCTTTTGGCAACTCGTAATTTTTTAATTCTGTTTGGATTTGTTGTGTAATTTCATTACCATTAAAACCAGTCAACACATTAGAATAAATCGTCATTATTCGCTTGTAATTCTTTCTTTTTATCTGATTATAAGTCGTGGTTTTTTCGGTGTTAGAAATCGCAGAAACTGGAACTTGCATGATTTGTCCGTTATTTTGGTTTCTAAAAGTCAACGATTGATTGAAAAGAATATTTTCATTTTTACGTTGGTCTTCCTGCATACGCATCACGATATTATAATCGTCGTCCCCTTCTTTGTAAGTCGAAATTTCCTGACCATAAACCGAACGGCGTAGTGTAAAACCCAATTGTCCTGTAGAAACACCCATGCTTCCGGCATTTACCCTATCGACTTTTACCTCGAGTTCAGGACTTTCTTTGTTGATATCGACGCTCAATTTTTCGACACCGGGAATGTTTTTCGAATTGACAAAAGCAATCATTTTATCGGCTTCTTTTAGCATCAAATCATAATCATCTCCGGCTAATTGAATGCTGATTGGATAACCCGACGGCGGTCCGTTGGCATCTTTTTCGACAGTTATAATTGCTCCGGCAATTCCTACTACTTTGGAACGAATTTCTTCCAAAATGTCGGAAGTATTGATTCCTTGACGAAACTTAAATTCCGAGAAACTTACTGTTACCTTCCCTTTATAAGGCGTTTCCGAAGCGGAACCTGCATCTACTTGCGGGTTTCCCGCCCCTTTTCCCACTTGGGAAACGACAGATTCTGCCAAGAAGTTTTTGTCAGTTTTTGGATCTACATATTTTTGCAATATTCCAATGACTTGATTTTCTACAAACAGGGTTGCTTTATTGGTTTTTTCAATCGTAGTTCCTTGAGGATATTCGATGTAAGCGATTACTTGATTGGGAATGTTATCAGGAAAAAACAACACTTTTCTTGGAAAAGCGCCCAACAAAACAAAGGAAAAAATCAACAACCCAATAATTCCTCCTAAGGCAAACCAAGATTTGTTTTTGGTAAGTATTTTAGCTAAAAAAACCTTGTATTTATCTTCTAATCTTGGAAAAAAACTATGCTGGAAATCCTGAGTCCATTGGTAAATTTTTAAAAAATACAACCACATTAAACCTAATGAAATTAAAAGTAGATGTCCAATTCCTCTAATTAATTTGCTGTCATACGTATATTTAGATCCCAGAAAGGTAAATAATATTCCAAAAGACAAAAACAAAATAGTGTAGAATTTTAAATTCTTTTTAGAAACATTTTTATCTTCAATATCCATCGAGCCACCCGTCATTGCGGCATTGATAACCATCGCGACGAATAAAGATGCACTAAGCGTTACGGTCAAAGTCATTGGGAAATATTTCATAAATTTCCCCATCGTTCCCGGCCATAAGGCAAAAGGCAAGAACGCCATCAATGTTGTAGCGGTAGAGGAAATGACCGGCCAAGCGATTTCGCCAATACCAATTTTGGACGCCTCAATTCGAGAATAGCCCTTTTTCATATTGGCAAAAACATTGTCGACGACCACAATTCCGTCATCGACCAGCATTCCTAATCCCATTACTAATCCAAAGAGGACCATCGTGTTCAACGTTAAACCTAAAGCCGATAATATGGCGAATGCTATCATCATCGACAACGGAATTGCCGCACCCACAAACAAGGAATTCCTTAGTCCCATCGTAAACATTAACACAATCATGACCAAGATTATCCCGAAAATAATGTGGTTCGACAATTCATCGACTTGGTGTTCTACACGAGAAGATTGGTCATTAGTTAGTTCGATTTTCAAGTTTTTTGGCAAATAGTTTTCTTTTGCCTTTTCGACTCTTTCTTTGACCTGATCAATCGCCGAAATCATATTTTGCCCAGAACGTTTTTTCACGTTGAGCATCACGACTTCAGTACCTTTTTCGCGAGCATAAGTGGTTTTTTCTTTTTCTTTAAAGCTTACTTTGGCAATGTCTTTAAGGTAAACTGTTCCGCCGTAGGATTTCACAATAATATTTTCCAACTCTTTGGGTTCTTTGATTTCGCCAACGATTCGAATGTTATTTCTGGAACCTTGTGAAACTAAATTTCCGCCCGAAAGCGTCATATTTTCATATTTTACCGCATTTTGGATTTCGTCGAAAGTCACTTGTGCAGCGGTCATTTTGAAAATATCCACGGCAATTTCTACTTCTTTATCATCGACACCCAGAATGTCTACTTTCTTTACTTCAGATATTTCTTCAAGATCATCTTGCAATAATTCGCCGTATTTCTTGAGTTGTTGTGTCGTGTAATTACCTTGTAAATTAATATTTAGAATAGGTACTTCTTCTGAAATATTCAATTCAAAAACATTGGGCTCTACTTTACTTCCGTTGTCAAGATTGGGCCAATCTGTGTTGGCTTTAGCATTATCAACCTTGTCTTTAATTTTTACTTTTGCCTCTTCAATGGTAACATCGTCGTCAAACTCGGCGATAATCATTCCATAATCTTGGAACGAACTCGAAGTGACTTTGGTTACACCGCTGATGTTTTTGATTTCTTTTTCCAATGGTTTAACAACCAATTTTTCCACATCTTCGGCTGAATTCCCAGGGAAAACAGACGAAATATATACTTTGTTCTCTATGACTTCCGGAAAATCCTCGCGAGGCATAGTAATATAGGCAGTTACTCCTAGAATTACTATAATAAATGTCAAGATGTAAACCGTAACGCGATTGTCGACAGCCCAATTTGAAATACCGAATTCTTTGTTTTTATGACCCATTTTTTTTGTTTAAAGTTGTTTAAAGTTGTTTAAAAGTTCTAAACGAGACGGTTTTAATTAAACCATCTTAAACTTTTAAACCATCTTAAACTTTTTTAGAAATTTAATTTCATTCCGTCAGAAATAGCGTTTACTCCTTCGGTTACAATGACATCATTAGATGATAAACCGCTATGTATTTCAGTAACATTATCAGAGGATTTCCCCAATTTCAATATTACTTTTTTAGCAGTTCCTGTCTTTCCGTTTGTGTTAATTACTGTGAAAACAAATTTGTTTCTATCGCCATCTTCCTGAATTACATTCGTGGGAACCACAATCACGTTTTTACTTACGTAATCAATAATTTTAAGTTTCGCCACTTGGTTGGGACGCAACAAATTTTCTGGATTTGGCACGCCAACTTCAATGCCAAAACTTCTGTTATTTGGATTGATAAAATTCCCTATTTGCCGTACTTTTCCTTTATAGGTTTTCCCTAATGAAGTAAAGAAAACGTCTACTTGAGTACCTATTTTTAGTTTACCAATGTAAGTTTCGGGAACCGAAGTAGAAACATACATGTTCGACAAATTCACGATTCGCATTAATCCTTGTTGGCTTGGTGCAACAACCTGTCCTTGCTCTACAAAAACCTCGTCGATGGTCCCGGAAAAAGGTGCTTTTATTACGGTTTTTGCTAGCTGTGCCTTTATTTGTGCAACACCTCTTTGAGCAGAAATCATTTGGGTTTGTGCTTGTAAATATTGAATTTCGGAGCCAATTTTCTGATTCCAAAGATTTTTTTGACGTTCGAAAGTGGTTTTTGCCAATGCATATTGGTTTTCTAAACTCGCCACTTGCTGGCTTAATCCCGCATCATCAACTCGTCCAAGTATTTGTCCTTTTGAAACTCTTTGTCCCGCTTTCACGTTCAATGCAACTAACGTTCCTTGAAATTCTGGTTGAACCAATATATTTTCTTTTGTGTTTACACTCCCTTGAATTTCAAGATAATGACTGAATACAGTGTCTTTTACAGTAATAACCGAAACCAAAGCCTCTTCTTTTCTCACGTCTAATGTTGCTAAAGCTTCTTCGATTTTGGTCAAATCTGCTTGAATTAATGCTTTTTTGGCTTGTAATGCACTCAAATTTTTAGCTTCGATTAAGGTGTCGATGTTTTGAGTTTCTTCTTTCTTTCCGCAGGAAAATAAAATTGCCGATAATAATGTAAGGAATAGTATTTTTTTCATTTTTATATTTATTGTTGGATTGTTAATTTTTCTAAAGCTGCTTTTTTGTTGATAATATCAGCCATGGATTGCAAATAATTTTGTTGTGCAGTATATAATTGTCGTTGTGCTTCGCTAAACTCAAAACTCGTCGAAAGGCCTTCTTTAAACTTGATTTGCTGTTTTTTCTCGATTCGTTCAGCCAAATTTAAATTGGTTTTTGAAGTTGCATATTGTTCGATGCTAAACTCAAAATCACTTTTCGATTTTTCGTATAACAAGTTGAGTTTTTGCTCTATTTCGGTTTGTTGAGTTTGTGCCTGCTCATAAGATATTTGTGCCTGCTGTGTTTTTGCTTGTCTTCCAAAACTACTAAATATCGGAACATTTAAACTTACTCCAAGATTGGAAAAATTATTCCACTTTTGACGCTGTGAAAACAACTTAAAATCGTTTTCAAATGAATTATAGCCAAAATTTACCGCAGCCCCAAGGGATGGTAACACCTTGCTTTTTTCAAGTTTTAGCAACAACCTTTTTTGATTTGTTATGCTCGAAGCGATTTGATAATCAATCGAATTGTCAATTTTAAAGTCGGTGTTTGTGAAAGTAAAACTTAAATTTGTTTTAGATAATTCATCTAAATTATCAGTTAATTTTAAGTCTTCATTTATTTCGATTCCTAAATTTAATTTAAGCATTTTTATAGAAATGTTTTTCAATCTTTTTACGTTGTTCAAACTGCTTTTTACCGAAGCCAAGGTTATAGCTATTTGCTCAACACTTTCTTCTTCAGCTAATCCGTTTTTATAAATTTGGTCGATGTCGTTGTAATTTTTCTCTAAAATGGCTTTGTTGCTTTCCAATATTTTTATGCTTTCTTCGGCCAAAAGCACATTTCCATAGGAGTTGATCACCATTTCACGAACTTCACTGTTGGTTTTTTTCTTGGCGTTTTCAAAGAATTGTAAATAGGCTTTCGATGCTTGTAAGGCAACTACATACGAACCATCAAAAATTAACTGGCTTAAAGTTACTTTTGAAATCATAGTGTGTTTTGTTCCAAAAACGATTGTTGAAATTTGGCCTGGCTTTCCCCCAAAAGGACCTCCGCCAGTAACGCCTTGTTTAGTAAATTCGAAATTATTTAAATAATCTAATCCTGCATTAATTTGCGGCAAACCTAGGGCCGTTGTTTCTCGTTTTTTTTCTTTGGATGCATCAATATCTCGATTTGCATTTATTACGGAATAATTATTTAACAATGCGTAAGCGATTGCCTGTTCTAAAGTTAAAGCGAGGGCTTGTTTTTTTGTTTTATTTGCCTGTTCGCTGTCACTTGAACCTTGTGCTCTTGCCGTGAAGGTAAATACTAAAAAAGGAATTAAAAATAGTTTCTTCATTATTGATTATAGTTTTGTAATTGTTTCTCGAGTTCGATTATTCCTTCTGATGTTGCCATTGCCCTAGTGTGATATTCTAATATTTTTAATTCTAATTCTTGACCTTCTTTTTCAGAAACTATTCCTTCTTTTATGCCGAAAATTAAAGTGTAATAAAATTTAACATAATTTTCGATTTCAATTTCTTTTCGATACAAACCTTGTTCAATTCCCTTAGCAATATTTTGTTTAAACACAGTGTTACATTCCTCAATTTCTCTCGACATTACTTTTCCGTGTATTTCAGGATAATGTCTTTTTAATTGATAAATAGGAGAAGTGTCCGATGATTGAAACATTTCTTTAAACATTTTTCTGATTTCAAAATTTTCTTCGATAGCATTGTATTTTTTTGTAATTATGGTGCTAATTACCTGATGTATTTTTTCATGAATAATGACAGTTCCCTCTTCAATCAAGATTTCTTTATTGCAAAAATATTTATAAATAGTTTTTTTTGAAATACACATTTCACCTGCAATATCGTCCATGGTCACGCTCTTGAAACCTAGTTTCAGAAACAACTCGGTTGCTTTTGATATAATTTTCTCTTTCATTTTGTCTTAATTTTCGAGTGCAAATGTAAATCGGAAACTTTAAACACCAAAATAGTTTCCAAAGTATTTACAATTATTTAACATTTAGAAAAATTTAAGGTTTCAGGTTTCCAATTTTTTGGCTTCCTTTGTAGTATTAAACGATACGACTCATATGCTTTCAATCAATCAATATCAAGAGCAATTTTTAATTTATTTAGAAAATCAAAAAATCAACAAAGAGCCTAAAAATTTGTATCAGCCCATTGATTACATTTTGCAGCTTGGAGGAAAAAGAATGCGCCCGGTTTTGACATTAATGAGTGCAGAAATTTTTGATGCCGATTATAAAAAAGCTTTACCAGCAGCTATGGCTGTTGAGGTTTTTCATAATTTTTCGTTAGTTCACGACGACATCATGGATGATGCGCCTTTGCGAAGAGGAAATAGCACGGTTCACGAAAAGTGGAATATTAACACCGGAATTCTCTCTGGCGATGCAATGCTAATTTTGGCGTATCAATATTTCGAAAAATACAAACCAAAAACATTCTTAAAGTTGGCCAAATTGTTCAGCAAAACAGCACTCGAAGTTTGCGAAGGACAGCAATACGATGTCGATTTTGAAACCCGCGATGATGTCACGATTCCTGAATATTTGAAAATGATTGAATATAAGACGGCCGTTCTCGTAGCTGCAGCAATGAAAATGGGCGCTATTGTTGCTGAAACTTCTAAGGAAAATTCGAAATTAATTTACGGTTTTGGACTCAATTTAGGTTTAGCTTTTCAGTTGCAAGATGATTATTTAGACGCTTTTGGAAACCCAGAAACCTTTGGAAAACAAGTAGGAGGAGATATTATTGAAAACAAAAAAACGTATTTATACCTAAAAGCTATCGAGTTTTCATCGGCAGAAGAAAGAAAACAATTGTTGCAATTATTTTCCATTCAACCGGATGATAATACAAATAAAATTAGTGCTGCAAAGCAAATTTTTAATGCAACCGGAGCAACAATTGCAACACAAAAAGCCATACAGGATTATACCTTAAAAGCATTTGAAATCCTACAAAAAATCAGTATTGATAATGAAAAAAAGGGAATGCTTCAATCGTTTGGAGAAAATTTAATGGGACGAAAAGTTTAATTTTTTTTATGGATTCAAAAGCATTTATAGCACCTATAAACAGTGATTCACTTCTTTCCGAAGCTTCAAAAGATAATTTGTACTTGAATCTAATCGAGCAAATCAATAAGGATTTTAATTTGGCTAATGAGGGAGTTGACTTTCCAATGAGTATTCCTCCAGACGAATTAAAGGTTCAGCTGCATGAAAAAATCTACCGCCTCATTCAATACAAATTTGCCAAATACCTCAATCTTCTTTACATCATTGATGTTTCTGAAGACCAAATAAAAAAACTCGACGGTTCAGATTTAATGCTTCTAGCCGAAAACGTTGCCTTTTTGATTTTGAAACGAGAATGGCAAAAAGTGTGGTTCAGGAATAAGTATTAACTACTCTAACTCTTTTTTCAAGATTACCTTTTTCCATAATTCTTTTCCGTTTTTGTCGAACAAAGACAATTTTATTTGTCTATTTTCTTTGTTTCCGGAAAACGCAATTATTCCAAAATTATTTTGAAGAAAGGTACTGCCCTCAACTTTATATTTGTTGTTTTCCTTTAGCACACTATCCGAAACTACTCCGGCAGTAAATGGCGAAACCGTCCAATCATAAATAGGATAACTGTTTTCCCGTGGCAACATAGACATTTCGGCAAAATGGCGATCCCCAGTTAAGAACAAAACACCTTTTATTCTATTGTCTGAAATCTCTTGGAGAAGTTTTTCCTTTTCTTCGGGATAATGGCCGTAGTTTTCTGTGTCTGGCACTGAATTTAATACTTGCCCGCCTATCACAATTATCTTGAAACTGGCAATTGAACCGCTCAAAGCATCGATTAGCCATTCGAATTGTGTGGTGCCCAACATTGTTTTATTTCCAGTAATTCTATCTTGTGGAGATCTAAAAAAACGATCGTCAATCAGAAAAAACTGGGCATCACCCCAATTAAAGGTCGAGAAAACACCTTCGTTTTGTTCTGAACCAATTCCGTAGCTTTTATTTGCCCAGAAATCCTTAAAAGCTTTTTGAGTTATGTGTTTGTTATAAAAGCTACGATCACTGTCATTTGGCCCAAAATCATGATCATCCCAAATAGCAAAATTTTGAGTTTTTGCTAGCAATGGTTGAATTTCTTTAATGGATCTGGAGTGTGTATTTCGATGATAAATTCCTGTTTTGCTATCCCAATCAGCTTCTCGTAAATAGGCATTGTCACCGCCCCAAATCATAATATCAGGATGTTTTGAGTTTATGGATTCAAAAATAGAATAGCCACTCCCATAAGGTTTTCCCGGCCTGTCTAAAGCCGTTTCGTTGATGTACATGCAACTGCCAAAAGCAACTGTAAAATCAGGAGCATCTTCGCGCCATTGCCATAATTTTTTTGATGAAAATGAAGTTTCATAAGGCAAAACTACCTTTTTGTCATTGATGTAAACGGCGTATTTGTATTTTTTTCCCGGCTGTAATTTGTCCAAAACAAGATGGCAGGTAAAACCCACGTCCTTGCCAGAAGTATGATTGTCTGAATAAAATATTTCAGTTGGTTTATCAACTGCAAAATAGGCAATCTTCACCGTGGCTTTTTCATTGGTTTGCAGCCAAATAATAGCCTCCGTCATTTCGCAATAACCCACCATTGGGCCTGATTGTAATATGTTGTTTTGAGAAAACCCATTGGAAAAACAGATAAAAATTACTAAAAGTGAAATCTTTTTCATAACTAAATTACATCTAAAAATTAAAAATAAATTCTGACAAACGGCATAAATGCATCACCATAAACGCTCTTATTGGCTTTATACAAAACGTCATAACGCAATCCAATAGTAATACCTCCTGTTCTATAACCTGCGCCAAAATACAATGCGGTATTCCAATATTCAGTTGACAAATTGCCGCCTTCAAGTTGATAATTTGTCGACACATTAGTTTCTTCAATTTCAGCCGAAAGTTGAATTTTTGGAATAGGATTTATCAATCCAATTAAACTTCCTCCATACAGGGTTGAGGTAAAATTGTTTTTTGAAGAAACAAACCCAAATCGCAATGCAGTACCAACCGAGACCGTTTGATTAATATTATAAATCGTACTGGGAGAAATGGAAATATCGGTATAACCAGAACCAAAACCCAAGCCAATTTCACCACCAAATTGGACGTTTTTCCAAAAATTGCTTTGTGTTTTTGATGCAAATGTTTGTCCTTGTGCAAATAATGCGTTAGAAAAAAATAAAATTGTTACAAGCAAAATGAATTTCGAAACAATTAAAAAACGACACTTTTTCATAAGTATTTAGGTTTTTAACAATATCAGGTATAAAAGTATTTAAAAAGAATTAGATAATTGTTGGATTATTGTACTTTTGCCAAACTATTTTAACAAACGATCAGATTTGATAATATTATGGATAGGTTTTCTTTTTTAAATGCGGCACACACCGACTTTTTCGAACAATTATACGATCAATATATAGAAAATCCAGATAGCGTAGAGCCAAGCTGGAGAGGTTTTTTTCAAGGTTTCGACTTTGGGACGACTACTTATAACGAAGAAAACCCGAAAAACAGAATCGGGAATTTCACTTCCGAAATAATGGAAAGCACCTCTGTTTCTGAGAAACTTCAGAAAGAATTTAACGTCATCAATTTAATAAACGCCTATAGAAATCGCGGACATTTGTTTACCAAAACGAATCCTGTTCATAAACGAAGAACCTATACGCCAAATTTGGATCTTGGAAATTTTGAACTTTCAAATGCAGATTTAACAACTGTATTTGACGCAGCAAGAATCCTTAAGATACCGTCTTGTACCCTTCAAGAAATCCTTACTCATTTAAATAAAATTTACTGTCAATCCATAGGCGTTGAATATATGTACATTCGCAAGCCAGAGGACATTCAATGGATTCAGAATAAAATTGGACAAAATGACAACCAGCCAAATTTTTCTCAAGTCGAAAAAAAGGCAATCCTTAATAAATTAAATCAGGCTGTTTCATTCGAAAATTTCTTACATACAAAATACGTTGGACAAAAAAGATTTTCACTCGAAGGAGGAGAATCTATTATTCCGGCACTTGATGTGCTAATTGAAAAAGCTGCTGAAAAAGGAGTGGAACAATTCGTGATGGGAATGGCGCATCGTGGTCGTTTGAATGTTTTGGCAAATATTTTTGGCAAATCTACTCAAGATATTTTCGGAGAATTTGATGGAAAAGATTATAATCAAGATGATTTTGACGGAGATGTAAAATACCATTTAGGACTTACTGCCGAAAAAACCACACAAACCGGAAAAAAAATAAACATCAATCTCGCTCCAAATCCATCGCATCTTGAAACCGTTGGCGCAGTGATTGAAGGAATTACAAGAGCAAAACAAGACCGGCATTTTCCGAACGATTTTTCAAAAGTATTGCCTATTGCTGTTCACGGCGATGCTGCAATTGCTGGCCAGGGAATTCTTTATGAAATCATACAAATGTCGCAACTCGATGGTTATAAAACCGGAGGGACAATTCATATTGTAATCAATAATCAAGTTGGTTTTACAACTAATTATCTTGACGCACGTTCTTCTACTTATTGTACAGACGTCGCCAAAGTAACACTTTCTCCAGTATTGCACGTCAATGCAGATGATGCTGAAGCGGTTGTTCATTCCATCTTATTTGCTTTAGATTTCAGAATGGAATTTGGTCGAGACGTATTTATTGATCTTTTGGGATATAGAAAATATGGTCATAACGAAGGGGATGAACCTCGTTTTACACAGCCTTTATTATATAAAGTTATTGCCAAGCATAAAAACCCAAGAGATATTTATGCGGAAAAATTATTGGAAGAAGGCGTTATTGATGCCAATTATGTTAAAGGATTGGAGATAGAATATAAAGCCAAACTTGAAGTTAACCTCGAAGAATCCAGAAAAAAAGAAGTTACAATAATCACTCCATTTATGCAAAATGAATGGAAAGGCTTGTCAAAAGCCGATATGGCACAAATGCTCAAAAAAGTAGACACTTCTTATTATAAGGAAGGACTAACAGCGGTTGCCAATGCAGTGTGTAATTTACCAGAAGACAAAAAATTCATCAATAAAACACGAAAATTAATAAACGACAGAAAAACAATGTTTTTCGAAACAAACAAGTTAGACTGGGCTATGGGGGAACATTTAGCCTATGGTTCACTTTTAAAAGAAGGGTTTGATGTTCGTATTTCTGGACAAGATGTCGAACGCGGCACTTTTTCACATCGTCACGCAGTTGTAAAAGTTGAAGATTCAGAGGAAGAAGTAATCTTAGTGAATAACTTGGAAGGAAAAAAAGGAAATTTTTATATTTACAATTCCCTTTTATCAGAATATGGAGTTTTAGGATTTGATTACGGATATGCCTTGGCAAGTCCAAATACATTAACGATTTGGGAAGCACAGTTTGGAGATTTTAGTAATGGAGCCCAGATTGTAATTGACCAATATATTTCTTGTGGCGAAGATAAATGGAACAATCAAAACGGAATAGTTCTTTTATTACCTCACGGATACGAAGGGCAAGGAGCAGAACATTCATCAGGAAGAATAGAGCGTTATTTGCAACTTTGCGCCAGACAGAATATGTACATTGCGAATTGTACAACCCCAGCTAACTTCTTCCATTTACTAAGAAGACAGATGAAAACAACCTTCCGCAAACCGCTTATTGTGTTCACGCCAAAGAGTTTGTTGCGCGATCCTAGAGTAGTTTCTCCAATTGAAGATTTCGAAAACGGAAATTTTAAAGAGACATTTGACGACGAAACAGTAAACAAAGAAGAAGTTACTTCCTTGGTTTTCTGTACGGGAAAATTCTATTACGACATCACCTCCGAAAGAGAAACTAATGGCCGAAAAGACGTTGCAATTATTAGAATTGAACAATTATTTCCGTTGCCAGTAGAGCAATTAAAAGCAATTATTGCAAAATATCCAAAAGCAGATGATTATGTTTGGGCACAAGAAGAGCCTAAAAACATGGGTGCTTATGGATATATGTTGATGAATTTTAATTTAGTAAAATTTAGATTAGCATCTTTAAGAGTGTTTGCTGCATCGGCATCAGGGAGTAGCACCCGTTCAAAACGGCGTCACGCAGAAGCTTTGAAATTTGTTTTTGACAAGAATATATCAAGATAATAAATTTTTTAGGGTTAATGTTAGCCAAATTAAAACCACAACCAATTTAAAAATTAAAATTCATAATTTAAAATAATAGAAGATGATTTTAGAAATGAAAGTTCCATCACCGGGAGAATCAATCAAAGAAGTTGAAATTGCAACCTGGTTAGTAAAAGACGGCGATTATGTCGAAAAAGACCAGGCGATTGCCGAGATAGATTCCGATAAAGCAACACTCGAACTGCCTGCGGAAGCTAGCGGAATCATTACATTAAAAGCCGAAGAAGGGGATGCAGTCGCCGTTGGAGCGGTAGTTTGCTTAATTGATACTGGAGGTGTAAAACCATCAAGTTCGGTAGTAGTTGCAGAAGAAAACCCAGAAGCAAAACCCGCCGAAGTTAAGAAAGAAGAAGTGAAAGTTGTCGCTCCGGTTGCTCAAACATCTTATGCTTCAGGAACTCCATCTCCAGCAGCAAGAAAAATATTGGACGAAAAAAACATCAAACCTTCTGACATTATCGGAACTGGAAAAGAAGGAAGAATCACTAAAGAAGACGCCATAAATGCAACTCCATCAATGGGAACTCCTACTGGAGGAAGCCGTGGTTCAGAGCGCACAAAATTATCAATGTTGCGTCGTAAAGTCGCCGAAAGATTAGTCGCTGCCAAAAACGAAACAGCCATGTTGACTACATTCAATGAAGTAAACATGACGCCAATAAATATGCTTCGTAATAAATACAAAGAGGCATTCAAAGCAAAACATGGCGGACTTGGTTTGGGATACATGTCCTTTTTTACAAAAGCAGTAACAAGAGCATTAAAAATGTATCCAGATGTGAACTCAATGATGGATGGAGATCATAAAATTGCTTTCGATTTCTGTGATATTTCAATTGCGGTTTCTGGTCCAAAAGGATTAATGGTTCCTGTAGTTCGTAATGCAGAAAATTTAACTTTCCGAGGCGTTGAAGCTGATGTAAAAAGATTAGCCATCAAAGCACGTGAAGGTCAAATAACCGTTGACGACATGACAGGCGGAACTTTTACAATCACAAACGGAGGTGTTTTTGGAAGTATGTTGAGTACGCCAATTATCAACCCACCCCAATCAGGAATTCTTGGAATGCACAATATTATTGAGCGTCCAATTGCCGTAAATGGGAAAGTCGAAATTCACCCAATGATGTATGTGGCTCTTTCGTATGACCACAGAATTATTGACGGTCGTGAGTCTGTTGGTTTCCTTGTAGCGGTAAAAGAAGCTTTGGAAAACCCATTGGAATTACTTTGTGATAACAATCCTAAAAAAGCATTTGAATTGTAAAAAAAACCGTTTGAGAAATCAAACGGTTTTTTTTACATCAAATACACGCACTGATCGTAATAATCAATAATTCCTTTGCCTTTCACGCCGTTGATGCTCGCCTTGATGAGCAAATGTTGCGTTTTAGAAACTTTGAATTTTATTTTTTTGTAGTTTTCTTTTTTGAGAATGTCGGGAAGGGTTTTCATGTTTTTTAAAATCAATTGCTAGTATATTGCAACAAAGTACGACAAGTTGTTTTATACTATTGCTATTTTGAATCTCTTTTTAATAATTGTAATTTTACGTCTTGA
>NZ_CAWURC010000002.1:0-96535 GCF_963925185.1 uncultured Flavobacterium sp.
CCACAATACCGCTTCATTTCGTTACACTCCGCAAGCTACGTTTCACTACATTCCAGCAGTATTATGTCTGCCGCCCTTAGTTTCTTCAGCGGTTGCTCCTTCGCACAGCCATCGGGGTTGGCTCCGCTTCCCTCATTTTAATTTTTCAGAAACTCTTGGATTCTACTCACAAATAAGTTCTCTCCAATCACTTCTCATTCGGTCGCTTTGCCCTAAATCAAGGTACCCCGCCACGGCGGGTGACTTAAGTTTTTTCCCCGCCGTTTCACGCTGCTACCCCTTCTCTCCACTCAGCAAGCTACGTTCCGTTCTCGGTCTAGCGTGGCTGTTCGATTGCCGCAACCCCGCCACTGCGCTCCTCATTCATTCCGCTATAATTCCGCTTGCGCTTCATTTTAGCTCCATTCCTTGCGGTACTTGGGGGTGTTAAAATCTTCCACGACAACTATAGTGCATTTTCTTGAAAAGAAAGAGAAAAAAATCCAGCAAATTTAGCATCCATTCCTCACTTCCAGTCGGTCGTGCCTTCCTCCATTCCCGTTCGTCATTACTGCTGATTATATGGCTTTCTTTTTTTCTCTTTTTTCTTTTCAAAAAAATTAAGTCGAATTTTTTAAACCAACAGCACTATGCCAAATTTCATCATCAAGACCCACCAAAAAAACACTGCCTACAAGGGAAACCAAATCTTTATCCTCAACAAAGGAATGAACTCCGGAAAGCCCCAAAAAGAACCTTTTACCAACAGCTTTGTTATACTATGTCCAGACGAAAAGGATGCCGAAACAGTCTACTGGCTTGCATATAGCCTTTGGAAATCAAACTTCTGGCACCAATTTTTAATCGGGTCCGTAATTCCATTTTTGCGAATCAATGATTTTAAGAAAGACTTTGATTATAAAGTCAATAAAATGCTGCAGGAACACGAGCTGCACCAGAAACAAATTCTAGCGTTAAGGTTGCTGGAACAAAAAGAAGATCAATTGCATAAAAACATTGTACTCATTAATGAAATGAGAAGAGCCATTTTGAACCGATATTGTATCAAATAAAAATATAATATTGAATGAAAGTTACATATATTTGATAAATAATTTCTAGTTAAATCAAATTTTAAGAACACAATGTTACCAGAAAAAAAACAAAATATAACTCATCCGAATAACTCTGAACTTGTAACTTTCACACCATCCAATGGACAAGTGGAGTTTCAGGTGGTACTTGATAGTGAACACGATACGGTTTGGGCAACTGAACAGCAAATAACAGCCCTTTTTGGTAAAGCTAGAAGAACTATTGGCGAGCACATCAATACTATTTATAGCGAAGGTGAATTGAACAAAGAATCAACTTGGCGGGAATTCCGCCAAGTTCAAGTTGAAGGTAAAAGAAAGGTAGAAAGAAAAACCGCAATATATAATTTGGATATGATAATTTCTATAGGATATAGGGTTAAATCTCCTATAGGAATTGAATTTAGAAAATGGGCCACAAAACAATTAAAGGACTATTTAATAAAAGGATATGCTATAAACACGGAATTATTAGAAAACCAAAAGGGAAAAATTGTTGAATTAGAAAAACAGGTTGATTTCCTAAATGAAAAAAGATTTGAAACACAAAAAGTATTAACTGATGGTTTCCTTTCAATTATAACTCATTATTCCAAATCATTTGAACTACTTAATAAATATGACACTGAAGATCTATCTATTGACAATTTAAATGACAATATAATATATGTAATTAATTATACTGATGTTAAAAGAGCAATAAAAGAACTCAAAGAAGAGCTAATGAGTAAAAGTGAAGCAAGCCACCTTTTTGGAAATGAAAAAGATGATTCGTTTGAAGGTATTTTAGGTAGTATTTCTCAAACAGTATTTGGAAATTTAGCATATCCTACAATTGAAGAACAAGCAGCTCAACTTTTATACTCGATTATCAAAGGACACTCATTTAGCGATGGAAATAAACGTATTGGATCATTTATCTTTGTGTGGTTTTTAGAACTGAATAATTTTCACCTAAACAAAAAAAGAGAACGAAAAGTAAATGACAATACACTTGTTGCACTCGCCTTAGCAGTTGCTCAGAGTTTACCTGAACAAAGAGAAATTATTTTGAAACTCATCATAAATCTAATAAAAAACTAAACAAATCAAAAAAAGCCAGGTCTCACGACTTGGCTTTCTTAGTTAGTCCGGAAAAGGTTACCAATCATAACTGGACTATTTATTTTTGGTTTTTATCAACCATTTTAAAAGGAGCGAAACCATAAAACTGGCTGTGGCTCCTACGACCGCTAAGATAATTGTTTTTGCAATATCTTCCGAAAGAATATTGGGCAAAATGCTCAAAAATGTCCCGGATACGGTTCCAGTTCGGAGGGAAATATTAGTCTCCATCTCTCGGTTTATTTAGGTTCTCCTCCGCAACAGTCATTTGACTCACCGCAGAGATAACTCCACCTAATTTAAGGTTTTTATTCCTATTTAAATTAGTCTTGAAAACTTGTCCGAATTTTTGGGGGCAGCATAAATGAAAAAAGTAAAAAAAAATAGGATTTAATGTAATTTATATTATATTTGTGTAATCGATTACACAAATATAATAATTATGTCAACAACTTATGAATCACGATACGCCCCTAGTCCAAAGGCTGTAAAATTATATGACACATTTCAACTAAGAGAAGAGTTTTTAATTGAAAACTTAATGGAAGTTGGGAAAATTAACCTCACTTATTCTCATTATGACAGATATATTGCTGGATCTGCTGTGCCATTACAACCATTATCGCTTGAAACCATTGATCCTCTAAAAGCTAAATATTTTTTGGAAAGAAGAGAAATTGGGATTATAAATGTAGGCGGAAAAGGAACTGTGATGATTGATGGAACGGCTTACGAATTAGATTTCAAAGATGCCTTATACATTGGTGCCGGAAATAGAGAAGTTATTTTTAAAAGTGATGATAAAAATAGTCCTGCAAAATACTACCTAAATTCTGCCCCGGCGCATACCAATCATCCAACCAAAAAAGTCAGTAAAGCTGAGGCCAATAAATTAGAATTGGGTTCCTTGGAAACTTCTAACCACCGCACGGTAAACCAAATGATTATTGGCGGAATTGTAACTACTTGTCAGTTACAAATGGGAATGACCGAATTAAAAACAGGAAGTGTTTGGAATACCATGCCGGCTCATATTCATGACCGCAGGATGGAAGTTTATTTTTATCTAGAAATTCCAGAGAATCAGGCAGTTTGTCATTTTATGGGAGAACCACAAGAAACACGTCATATCTGGATGGACAATTACCAGGCGGTAATTTCTCCTCCTTGGTCTATTCACTGTGGATCAGGAACTTCAAATTATACTTTTATTTGGGGAATGGCAGGTGAAAATCTCGATTATGGTGATATGGATGTGTCCAAAATAACCGATTTAAGATAAAAATCATGAGTGATACTTTATTTAATGTCAGCGGAAAAATTGCACTTGTTACCGGAAGCACACACGGATTGGGAAAGGCAATGGCAAGAGGTTTAGGCTTGGCCGGAGCAACCATTATTATAAATGGAAATTCTTCACAAGAAAAAATTGATGCCGCTGTTGCGGAATATCAAAGCGAAGGTATTACGGCCATAGGTTATAAATTTAATGTGACCAATGAGCAAGAAGTGATAACCGCAATTGCTAAAATTGAAGCTGAAGTTGGAAACATTGATATTTTAATTAACAATGCCGGTATTATAAAACGCACACCATTGTTAGAAATGGAAGTTGCAGATTTTAAGGAAGTCATTGATATAGACTTGGTAAGTCCGTTTATTGTTTCCAAACACGTTGTAAAAGGAATGGTCTTAAGAAAGCAAGGGAAAGTGATTAATATTTGTTCCATGATGAGCGAAATAGGTCGTAACAGTGTTGGAGCTTATGCTGCAGCAAAGGGAGGATTAAAAATGTTGACTAAAAATATGGCAACAGAATGGGCCAAATACAACATTCAGGTAAATGGCATTGGTCCCGGATATTTTGCAACTAAACAAACGGAACCAATTCGGGTTGATGGGAATCCATTTAACGAATTTATAATCAACAGAACGCCCGCGGCCAAATGGGGAGATCCAAACGATTTGGCGGGAGCGGCGATTTTTTTATCTTCAAAAGCAAGTGATTTTGTAAACGGTCATATTTTATATGTTGACGGCGGAATCTTAGCAACAATTGGAAAACCTTCAAATGAAGAATAATTTTATTTAAATAAATTAATATGAGCACTAAATTTATACACGATAATTTTTTACTGGAAAATAAATTTGCAGAGGAATTGTATCATAATTATGCTAAAAACCAACCAATAATTGATTATCACAATCATTTGCCGCCACAACAGATTTCCGATAATACAATTTTTAACAATATTACGAATGTATGGATAAATGGCGATCATTATAAATGGCGTGCCATGCGAACATTAGGGATCAACGAAGAATTTATCACAGGAAGTGCTTCTGATAAAGATAAATTTTTAAGTTGGGCTAAAACAGTTCCACATACGATGCGAAATCCGTTATATCATTGGACGCATTTAGAATTGGCAAGATACTTTGATATTTACGATTTATTAAATGAAAATTCAGCAGAAAAAATTTATCAGGAAACCAAAGAAAAATTAAATATAGAAGCGTTTAGTGTACAAAATTTACTTCATAAAGTGAATGTTAAAGTGGTTTGTACTACGGAAGACCCAATCGACAACCTGGAACATCATCAAAAAATAGCAAAAAGTGAGCTTAAGATAAAAGTGAGCACCGCTTTTAGACCAGATAAAGCAATTTTAATTTCAAATGACGGCTACAATAGTTATTTGGATTTGCTCGAAAAAGCCGCTGATATTTCTATTAATTCTTATACAGATTTATGTGACGCTTTAAAAAGTAGAATTCAATATTTTGACACTCACGGTTGTAAGCTTTGTGACCACGGATTAGATCAAATTTATTTTGAAAATTTTACTGAAAGTGAAGTCAATGCAATATTTCAGAAGAAAAGAAATAAGGAGGAAATAAGTAATGTGGAAGCACTTAAATTTCAAAGCGCCATTTTGTTATTTTTATCTGAAACTTATCACGAATTTGGATGGGTGCAACAATTTCATTTAGGTGCTTTAAGAAATAATAATGAACGAATGTTAAGGGTATTAGGACCTGATACGGGATGGGATTCTATAGGCGACTATTCTCAAGCTTCAAAATTGTCTGCATTTTTGAATGCCTTGGATAGTAAAAATAAATTGACCAAAACGATTATCTATAACTTAAATCCAGCCGACAACGAAGTGATGGCGACAATGATTGGTAATTTTAATGATGGCAGCATTAAAGGGAAAGTACAGTATGGATCAGGGTGGTGGTTTTTGGATCAAAAAGACGGAATGACCAAACAATTAAATGCACTTTCTAATATGGGGCTAATAAGTTGTTTTATTGGAATGTTGACAGATTCACGCAGCTTTTTATCATTCCCGCGCCATGAATATTTTAGACGTGTATTATGCAATCTTCTGGGAGACGAAATTAAAAGAGGCGAACTGCCAAACGATATGGAATGGATAGGTAAAATGGTTTCCGATATTAGTTATCACAATGCAAAAGAATATTTCAAATTTTAATCAAAACAATTTATTTTAAAGAATAATGAAAAAAGTAGTCACGTTTGGAGAAATCATGTTGCGTTTGTCTCCACCAGGATTTTTAAGATTTTCGCAGGCAAATAACTTTGATGTTGTTTATGGCGGCGGAGAATCGAATGTTGCAGTTTCTTTGGCAAATTACGGGATTCCGGTAGAATTTGTAACACGATTGCCAAAAAATGATATTGGACAGTGTGCGATGATGGAAATGCGAAAAAGAGGTGTTGGCGTAGACCATATTGTGTATGGCGGCGACCGTTTGGGCATTTATTTTTTAGAAACCGGCGCAGTTTCAAGAGGTTCAAAAGTGGTGTATGACAGAGCACATTCATCTATGGCCAATATCCAGTTGGGAATGATTGATTGGGAAAAAGTATTTGAAGGTGTAAAATGGTTTCACTGGACAGGCATAACACCTGCCATTTCTCAA
Source organism: uncultured Flavobacterium sp. (assembly GCF_963925185.1). Taxonomy (GTDB): domain Bacteria; phylum Bacteroidota; class Bacteroidia; order Flavobacteriales; family Flavobacteriaceae; genus Flavobacterium. The sequence goes on from NZ_CAWURC010000002.1 coordinate 6,132, forward strand.
AGTTCGGCCGATGTTTGTCTGGAAGCGGTAAAAGCAGCCAACAAATTAGGAATAACCATTTCGACAGACTTGAACTACCGTGCAAAATTATGGCAGTATGGCGGCAACAGAGAAGCAATAATGACAGAATTGACTTCTTATTGCGATATTATTTTAGGAAATGAAGAAGATGCAGAAATGCATTTCGGAATCAAACCGGAAGGGTTGGATATTACCACCCAAGGGCACGATGTTAAAGCGGAAGCTTTTTTATCCGTTTGCCAGCAAACGATGGAAAAATTTCCAAAAGCCAAAAAAGTAATCACCACGTTGAGAGGTTCAATTTCAGCTTCGCACAATACCTGGGCAGGCGTTTTGTATGACGGAAAAACAATGCTGCAGTCACCGCAATACCAAATTACAGATATTGTTGACAGAGTTGGCGGTGGAGATAGTTTTATGGGAGGATTGATTTATGGATTGTTAACCTATCCGGAAGATGATCAAAACGCATTGAACTTTGCCGTGGCAGCCTCTTGTTTAAAACACACCATTAAAGGAGATGCCAATTTGGTGACTGTGGATGAGGTTCAAAAATTAATGGACGGAGACGCCTCTGGAAGAGTAGCGAGATAAAAAAATAATTTATGTTAATTAAGTTTTGTTAATTTGGAAAGTTGAGCTGTGAAAATTATAGCTCAACAATCCTAATTAAAATCCACTTGATTTTTAAAATATATAGTATGGCACAATTTACAAGAATAGAAGTTGCAACAGCAATGAAAGAAACAGGGATGATTCCTTTGTTTTTTAACAGTGATATAGAATTAAGTAAAAAAGTATTAAAAGCGTGTTACAATGGTGGTGCAAGATTAATGGAATTCACAGCACGCGGAGATTTTGCCCACGAAGTTTTTGGGGAATTGACAAAATATGCTATTAAAGAATTACCAGGTATGATAATGGGAGTTGGTTCTGTTACAGATGGTTCAGCAGCTTCATTATATATGGCTTTGGGAGCTAATTTTATTGTAACTCCTGTTTTAAGAGAAGACATTGCAATTGCTTGTAACCGAAGAAAAGTATTATGGTCTCCTGGATGTGGAACCCTTACTGAAATTGCACGTGCAGAAGAATTAGGCTGTGAAATAGTGAAATTATTTCCCGGAGATATTTACGGGCCAAATTTTGTAAAAGGAATAAAAGGACCTCAACCTTGGACAAGCATTATGCCTACCGGCGGAGTTTCTCGTACAAAAGAAAATTTAAAAGGCTGGTTTGATGCAGGCGTTACATGTGTTGGTATGGGGTCGCAATTAATTTCAAAGGAAATTATTGCAAACAAAGATTATGCAAAATTAGAGCAGGATGTGGCAAAAGTACTAAGTATCATTAAAAACTTAAAAGAATAATAATGCGATTTAAAATAATTCTATTAACGATTCTTTTTGCAACTATAACGTCTTGCAAAAAAACAGATGGTACTAAGGTCCTTTATTTAGGACATACCTTACCTCAAACGCATCCTGTTCATAAAGGGATATTAGAATTTCAGAAGGCGTTAGAATTAAAGTCCAAAGGAACTTTAAAAGTGAAGATTTTTCCTGATGGCCAATTAGGTTCGGAAAGGGAAGTATTGGAATTATTGCAAATTGGAAGTGTTGCGGCCGCTAAGGTGAGTGCAGCCACATTATCTAATTTTGTTCCAGAATACCATATTTTAGGAATACCATATTTGTTTAGAGATAAAGCGCATCAATTTAGTGTTTTAGAAGGTGAAATTGGAAAATCATTTTTAGAGAAAGGATCCAAATTCTGGTTGCGAGGACTTTGTTATTATGATGCTGGAAGTAGAAGTTTTTATACTAGTGAAAAAGCCATTAGGACGCCAGATGATTTGAAGGGCCTTAAAATTAGGGTAATGAACAATCAAATGGCAATTAACATGGTAAATTCCATGGGCGGAGCTGCAACTCCTTTGGCTTATGGAGAGCTTTATACAGCCATTCAGCAAGGTGTAGTTGATGGAGCAGAAAACAATCCACCATCCTTTGTGTCATCAAACCATTATGAAATTAGTAAATATTATACTTTAGATCAACATTCTTCTGTTCCAGATGTGTTATTGATAGGTACCAAATTTTGGGATAAGTTATCTAAAGAAGAGAGGGTCTGGGTACAGGAAGCAGCAGACGAATCCTCTCAAGCACAAAAAATATTCTGGAATGAATCTGTTGTAGAATCCATGAAAATTGCAAAAGAATGGGGAGTAGAAATAATAATTCCAGAAAAATCTTTGTTCGAAGAAAAATCAAAATCTGTGGTTGAAGAGTTTGTAAAAGAATTTCCTGAGATGGCTAATATTGTAAAAGAAATTAAAAGAAATTAACATGAATAAATCTGAGTTTATTTTTAATAAAGTTAATAAAATCCTTGAGTGGTTTTTGATTATCATTTTTGCACTATTAGTTTTAGATGTGTTATTCCAAGTGTTTTCAAGATATATTTTAGGGACATCTTTTACTTGGACTGAAGAGTTTGCTCGATTTTCATTGATTTGGATGACCATTTTAGGAGCTTCATATCTAAATGCAAAAAGAGAACATTTATCCATGGACTTTTTATATGAAAAACTATCAACGGCCAATAAAAGAAAAACGTCAATACTTATTGAAGTATTCATATTTCTTTTTGCCTTAACTGTAATGGTTATAGGAGGTTTAAATTTAGTTTATACGACACTACATTTAGAGCAATTATCGGGTACTTTACGTATACCTCTAGGGTATGTATATGCTATTTTACCATTTAGTGGTTTTCTAATTATGTGCTTTTCGGTATATCACATAACAAATATTTATACAAACAAAATCAGTAAATAATTATGAGTATAGAAGTTATTAGTATTATTGTTTTGTTTGTCAGTTTCTTTACGCTTTTGACATTGAAGGTTCCAGTTGCATACAGCATTGGAATTGCAACAACTTTAAGTTTATTATTGAATATTGATAAAATGCCTGGTTTAACTACCATTGCTCAACGAATGACTACAGGTATTGATAGTTTTGCCTTATTGGCAATTCCGTTTTTTATATTGGCAGGAGAGATTATGAAGCAGGGTGGTATTGCTAATCGACTTATCAATTTTGCAAAATCTTTGGTAGCAAGCCTTCCGGGTGGATTGGCTTATGTAAACGTATTGGCATCCATGCTTTTTGGTGCCATTTCAGGCTCAGCGGTTGCTGCTGCTTCTGCAATAGGTTCAATTATGACAGATAGAATGGAAGAAGAAGGGTATCCTAGAACGTTCAGTGCATCAGTAAATATTACATCGTCAACAACAGGATTATTAATTCCACCTAGTAATATTTTAATCGTATATGCTTTAGCGAGCGGCGGGACTGCCTCGGTAGCAGCATTATTTATTGCTGGTTATTTACCTGGAATACTACTAGGTTTGGCTATTATGGGATATGTAGCATTTATTGCTGTTAGTAAAGGTTATGCTAGAGGAGAACGGTCAACCTTCATGGAAATTTGGACCTATTTTAGAAAGGCTTTTTTTAGTTTATTATTGTTGGTTGTTGTAGTCGGTGGTATTGTAGCCGGAATTTTTACTGCAACAGAAGCTTCAGTAATTGCGGTATTATATGCAGCAATACTGTCTTTAATTTATGGCGATATGAAAATGAAAAATTTTCCTGAAATATTATTGTCAAGTGGAAAAACAACAGCAGTTGTAATGTTTTTGATTTGTACGTCAATGGCCATGTCTTGGTTGTTTTCTTTTGAAGGAATTCCAGAAATGATCAGCACTTTTTTGTTAGAGTCGTTAAATAACAAGTTTGCCATCTTTTTAGCGATTAATATTATTTTGCTAATTGTTGGAACGTTTATGGATATGACACCAGCTGTTTTAATATTTACACCAATTTTCCTTCCTGTTGTAACTACCTTAGGAATGCATCCCGTTCATTTTGGAATTGTAATTGTATTGAATCTATGTATTGGGATTTGTACACCTCCGGTGGGAACTTTGCTATTTGTAGGAAGTGGAGTCGCAAAAGTTTCGGTCACAAAAGTTATAGGGCCTTTGTTGCCTTTTTTAGCAATTATGCTAGTCGTATTAATGTTAATAAGTTTTATCCCAGAAATATCAATGTTTTTACCAAGACTTTTTGGCTTGTAAGATTTAGGTAATTCAAAAAATAATAAAATGAAAAAATTAAGCAGAAAAAATATTGGATTAGAAAAGAAACTCCCTATAAAAGTTGTTCAATTTGGAGAGGGGAATTTTTTACGTGCATTTGTAGATTATGCTTTTCAAAAATTGAATAAAGAAGTTGATTTTAATGCTGGAGTAGCAGTTGTACAGCCAATAGATAGAGGTTTAGTAAGTATGCTAAATGATCAGGATGGTTTGTTCACCTTGTTTATGAAAGGTGTAAAAAAAGGACAAGAAATCGAGGAGGTTGAAGTGATTTCTAATATTGTTAAAGCGATAGATCCTTATGCAAACTTCAACGATTATTTAAGTTTAGCTAAAGAAGAATCGTTAGCGTTTATTATTTCGAATACAACGGAAGCCGGTATCGCTTATGTAAAAAGTGACACACCGCAAATGCAACCGCCAAGTTCGTTCCCTGCTAAATTAACAGTGCTTTTGCATGAAAGATTCAAACATTTTCAAGGTGATACAAGTAAAGGATTAACCATAATTCCTTGTGAATTGATTAACCATAACTCAGAGACGTTAAAAGAGATTATTTTAAAGTATATAGATGATTGGAATTTAGGTAAGGCCTTTGAAAATTGGTTGTTAAACAGCTGTAGTTTTCATAGTACTTTGGTAGATAGAATTGTGCCAGGGTATCCAAAAGACGAAATTGAAAGTTACAATACTCAACTAGATTATTCGGATAATTTAATTGTTGCAGCAGAAACATTTTTTTTATGGGTAATTGAAGGTGGTGATGATTTAAAAGAAAAATTGCCTTTCCATAAAACAGATTTAGATGTAAAAATTGTGAAAGACATGCAGCCTTATAGAACCAGAAAAGTTCGTATTTTAAATGGAGCACATACTTCAATGGTACCCTTTTCTATTTTATATGGGAATAAAACAGTAAAACAAACTGTAGACAATAATTTCACTGGAAACTTTGTAAACAATGTAATTTTTAATGAAATTAACGACACATTGCCTATGGATAGAGCTGAATTAAAGCTTTTTGCCGAGGAAGTTCTTGATCGATTTAGAAACCCATTTATCAAGCATCAATTAGCAGATATTGCTTTAAATTCAATTTCTAAATTTAAAGTACGTGTGCTTCCAAGTATATTGGAATATGCTTCAATTCATAAAAAATTACCTAAACATCTTACCTTTTCATTTGCGTGTCTAATACGCTTTTATAAAGGGTCATGGAAAGGTGAAAGTTTGCCAATTAATGATAGTAGTGATATTGTTGCCAAATTTGCTGAAATCTGGAAATCAAATGAGTATTCAGAAATAGCTAAAAACACATTGCGTATTAAAGACTTTTGGGGAGAAGATTTAACTAAAGTCGAAAATTTAACAGAGGCTATCACTCTAGCTTTAAAAGAAATTGACACAAATGGCATTGAAGTAGGGTTTACAAATTTTGGTAAAACGTATTAAGTTTTTATTAAAGAACTATAACAAATTAGAAGCATGCAAAACAAACTCATAAAAGTACATCCATCAGATAATGTTGCAGTGGCATTGGTCAATTTAAAAGTAGGGGATATTGTTTCATTTGAAGGACAAGATATTAAAATTCTGTCAGATACCAAATCAAAACATAAAATTGCATTTAAAACATTCGAATCCGGAGAAAGGATTATTATGTATGGCGTCTTGGTTGGAACCGCAAATGGAGCAATACAAAAAGGAGACATTTTAACTACTGAAAATGTAAAGCATCAAAGCGAAAAGGTGTATGGTAAAACAAAAACGATTAGCTGGAAAGCTCCAAATGTTGAAAAATGGAAGGAAAGAACCTTTTTGGGGTATTATAGAGAAGATGGTCAGGTGGGAACTGCCAATGTATGGTTGTTTTTTCCATTGGTTTTTTGTGAAAATAGGAATATTGAAATTTTAAAAGAAGTTTTTGAAAAAGAACTATTAAGGAAAAAAGTAAATCCGCACCAACTACTTCTTAGGTCTTTGGTAAATAATGGTGGGAACGAATCTCTTGATGAAACAAGTTCTACGGACGTGTTTGATAATATTGAAGTTAAATTTATTACTCATCCTGGAGGTTGTGGCGGTATTCGTCAGGATTCCGAAAGTCTTGCCAGATTATTAGCAGGATACGTGAACAACCCAAATGTTGCAGGAGCAACAGTATTGAGTTTAGGATGCCAAAATTTACAGATAGAGGTATTTAATAAAGCATTAAAAGCTATAAATCCCAATATCAATAAACCTGTGATATTGTATGAACAACAAAAAATGGGAACTGTAGACGAAATGTTGAATGCTATAATAATAGATTCATTTGAAGCTATAAAAAAAGCCAATCAAATTGAAAGAAACCCTGCACCCTTATCAAAATTAAAAGTTGGTTTGGAGTGTGGTGGTTCCGATGGGTTTTCAGGCATTTCTGCGAATCCTACCTTAGGTGCTGTTTCCGATATGTTGGCAGCTTTAAATGGAACAGCGATTTTAGCAGAATTTCCAGAACTCTGTGGTGTTGAACAAGAATTAGTAAACAGATGTGTGGATGATGAAAAAGGGGCAAAGTTTTTAAAATTAATGAAAGCTTATGAAAAATCTGTTATTGATGCTGGCTCAGGATTTGACATGAATCCATCACCAGGGAATATTAAAGACGGATTAATTACAGATGCAATGAAATCGGCAGGTGCCGCAAAAAAAGGCGGTACATCTCCTGTGCAAGATGTATTAGATTATGGAGAATACATTTCAAAACCAGGTCTTAATTTATTATGTACACCTGGCAATGATGTTGAAAGTACGACGGCGCTTGCAGGTTCGGGAGCTAATATTATATTATTTACAACAGGTCTGGGTACTCCAACAGGAAATCCAGTGACCCCAGTTATTAAAGTATCTTCTAATACCGAACTTGCTGAAAGAATGCCGGATATTATTGATATAGAGACTGGGCCTATTATACGAGGTGAGAAAACTATTGAGGAAATGGCAGAGGAAATGCTTGAATTAATAATAGAGGTAGCAAGTGGGAAAATAAAAACAAAAGCAACCCTTTTAAACCAAAATGATTTTATTCCTTGGCGTAGAGGCGTTTCACTTTAAAAAACTTTAAAAGGATAACTTCTTTAAATTAGTGTTTGATTCTTGAGTTTTTAAAGAAGATTTTCTAATAATTAATTCAGGTTCTAATACAACCCTCTTTTCTATCTTCATAACACTATTTGAGTTATTCACTTGTTCTAATAAAACTTTTGCAGCTATTTTACCCATTTCAAGAGGTGATTGATCTACCGAAGTTATTGATAATTCCATAAACTTGGTGAAAGGCTCATTCGCAAATCCTGAGACACATATGTCTTCTGGTATTTTAAGCCCTTGGGCTTTAATTTCTTGAATGGCTCCAAGAGCTGTAAAATCACTAGATGAGAAGATCGCATTGGGAGGGTTTTTCATTTCTAATAATAATTGTGCTGCTTTTCTTCCATCTTCAAGTGTACTTTTAGTTTGAATAACATATTCATGTTTGAAATCAATTCCATTATCAAGTAAAGCCTGTTTGTAACCTAAAAAGCGTTCATTAAAGATTTCAATGGAACGATCACCTGAAAAATGTGCGATACGAGTACAACCTTGGTCTATTAAATGTTTGGTGGCTTTGTAGCCCCCTTTAAAATCATTAATGGTTACCGAGCTTACACCGTTCATTGTTTTGCTTCTATCAAAAAACACCAAGGGAATATTTTTTTTAAGTATGCGGTTAAAAGGGTCTATCTTTGTATTGGAAGTAGAGATTAAAATACCATCTACTTGAGCATTCAAAAGCGTGTCAATATTCTCATTTTCCCTATTCTCGTCTTCGTGGGTTTGACAAATAATCACATGATAACCATGTGGGTTAAACTCTTCTTCAATTCCACGAATAACTGAACCAAAAAAACTACTATCTATACGAGGTACAATGACTCCAACATTATGGCTTTTTCCACTTTTAAGAGCTAGTGCAAGTCTGTTTTGTTCATAATTAAGGGCTTTAGCGGTCTTCAAAACCAATTCTCGTGTAGCACTGCTTATTTTCGGATTATTATTCAATGCTCTAGAAACAGTTGCGGCAGTAATATTAAGATTTTTAGCGATATCGTAAATCGTTGTCTTTTTAGTCATTGAATGTAGCCTTTAAATTTTTTAGCAAAATCAGTAAATAATTCTATTAAACGAATTTTTTGTGTTATCGATTACCTTAAAAGACAAATTAAAAATAAAATCGTGAAATACTTGTGATTTTTTTCAAAAATAAGTTATTCTGCTCATACTTACTTTAAAAAGCATCATTATTTTGTACTTGTTAAAAATTATTTAACAAATTATTTGGCGTGTATTAACAATTTGCTTATGTTTGTGTAATCGATTACATCTCTAGCACCTCTGTAACATAAAATTTTAAAATTTAAAGATGCATGATAAACAATAATTTTTTCAATAAACAACAGACATATTTATTTTTGTTAATATTTGTGATTTTAATTATTTCATGTAAAGAATCTAAGGTTCATGTTGTTGAAAATGTTCCATGGAAATTAATGGAAAAGATAATTGACACTGTTGTGGAGCCAACTTTTGCAGACAACACCTTTAATATTTTAGATTTTGGTGCAGTCGCAGATGGAATTTCTGACAATACGGAGGCATTTAAAAAAGCGATAAAAAAATGTACCGAAAGCGGAGGGGGTAAAGTAATTGTGCCTATTGGAAAATACTTTACAGGGGCAATTCATTTAGATAATAATGTAAATCTTTATTTGGATGAAGGATCTGAAATTTTATTTAGCACCAATCCACTTGATTATCCAATTGTACATACCTCATTTGAAGGGACTGAACTTATGAACTATTCCCCATTAATTTACGCATATAAGAAAAAAAACATTGCAGTAACTGGTGAAGGCATATTAAATGGACAGGCAAATAATCAAAATTGGTGGACCTGGAAAGGAAGCAAGGATTATGGATCGAAAAAAGGAGATCCAAGCCAATTGGATTCGCTTTCCCTTCCTAGACTGTTAGAAATGGCTGAAAATAATATCGCCGTTTCAGAAAGGATTTTTGGAGAAGGTTTCTACCTAAGGCCAAACTTTTTTGAGCCTTTTGATTGTGAAAATGTACTTATTAAGGACGTGAAGATTATCAATTCGCCTTTTTGGGTGATGCATCCAATTAAATGTACCAATGTTATTGTTGACGGGGTTACCGTTGAAAGTCACGGACCTAATAATGACGGCTGTGATCCGGAATATTCAAAAAATGTTATTATTAGAAATTGCACTTTTAATACAGGAGATGATTGTATCGCCATAAAGGCCGGAAGAAATGCTGATGGCAGACGTGTGGCCATAAAAAGCGAAAATATTGTGATCCAAAATTGTAAAATGATTGATGGGCACGGTGGCGTAGTAATAGGAAGTGAAATTTCTGCAGGCGTTAGAAATGTTTTTGTTGAGAATTGTGTGATGGATAGTCCAAACTTAGATCGAGCAATTAGAATTAAAACCAACTCCAAAAGAGGAGGCGTAATTGAAAATATATATGTAAGAAATATTGAAGTTGGAGAAGTTAAGGAAGCTGTGTTAAAGATTAATATGTTTTACGATTTTTATGGCAATCAAACTGGCAATTTTATTCCAGTAATCCAAAATATATATCTTGAAAACATTAAAGTAAAATACGGTGGCAAGTATGGTATTTTAGCGAAAGGCTACAAAGAATCCACCATTAAAAATGTGACGCTTAAAAACGTTGTGATTGAAAACGTTGACACCATTTATTCATTGGAAAATGTTGAAAATCTACAATTTGAAAACACTTATATAAATGGAGAACTAATGAAAAACCTGAATAATTAATCAAACATTAACCAAATTTAAAATTAAATTATGAACATCAAAGTTTTATTAAAAAAAGCCTTAAAAGGATGTTTTACAATTCTCCTTTTTCTGGGCGTGCTCATGGGAAATGATATTATTGCCCAAGAAGGATCTACCATAAAGGGTGTAATTACAGAGGTTTCGGGTGAAGCGTTGCCTGGCGTAAATATTATTGAAAAAGGAACAAAAAATGTTGCCACTACAGATTTTGATGGCAAGTTCAGTATCAAGGTTTCAAATTCAAATGCTGTTTTAGTAATTAGCTATGTTGGTTACGTAACTCAAGAAATTAGGGTGGCGGGAAAAAATATAATCAACATTTCCCTTAATTCTAATCTAGCCGCGCTTGATGAAGTTGTGGTAATTGGTTATGGGACTGCTCGTAAGTCGGATTTAACAGGTTCTGTTGTTTCAATTTCCGGTGATGATTTAAAAAAGCAATCCATTTCAAATGTAGCGGAAGCTTTAACAGGACGTATGGCTGGGGTTCAGGTGTTGTCCACTGAAGGTTCTCCAGATGCAGAAATAAAAATTAGAATTCGAGGCGGTGGGTCATTAACTCAAGACAGTTCTCCGTTAATAATTGTTGATGGATTTCCTATAAACAGTATGAGTGATGTTTCTCCATCAGATATTGAAAGGATTACAGTTTTAAAAGATGCGTCATCTACGGCTATCTATGGTTCAAGAGGCGCAAATGGGGTTGTGATTATCACCACTAAAACTGGTAAAGATGGCAAAATAGCTGTTAGTTTTAATAATTTCTATGGATTAAAAAAGATTGCAAAAACTATTGATGTACAGCAACCGGAAGATTTTGTAAAATGGCAATATGAATATGCCTTGCTTAAAGATGATTTGCCCTCTTATGAAAGATACTTTGGGCAATGGCAAGATTATGATCTATATGCCGGCATGGAAGGAAATAATTGGCAGAAACAGATTTATGGTCGTTTGGGTGAAGTTCAAAGCTATGATTTGGGAATTCGTGGAGGCTCTGAAAAGGTTAATTATAATTTTAGCTTCGCTAATTATGATGAAAAAACAATTATGGAGGGTTCTGATTATAAAAGAAACAACTTGTCATTTGCATTAAAAAACAAAGCCTCTGAAAAAATTGATTTATCATTAACATTTCGTTATTCAGATACAGAAATAAATGGTGGAGGAGCCAATGAACAAAATGAGGTATCATCGGCTGATGCACGTCTTAGACACAGCGTAGGTTATTCTCCAATACCATTACCAGGTTTAACTACAGATAATACTGATGAAGCGCTTTCAAGTTATTTAGTAAATCCTTTTGTTGCTGTAGATGATAATCAGCGTGAACAGCTTAGAAAAAATTTCAATATGCTTGGTAGTTTTTCTTGGGAAATAATCGAAAACCTTAAATTTAAAACGGATTTAGGCCTAGATAATTATAGCAATTTAGATTACCGTTACTATGGACGTTCAACGTATTATGCAAACAACAAACCGGCTGCTGAAAATCAAGGCAAGCCATCATTGGTCTTCAGTGACGGAAAAAGAGATCGATTTAGAAATGCAAATACACTTAATTATAACTTTACAAAAATATTGGGTTACAATCATAGTTTGAAGCTGCTTTTGGGAGAAGAAATGTTAATAAATAATAGTAATGAGGTAACTACTGAAATTCAGGGTTTTCCAAAGTTTTTTGACTTTAATACTGCCAAAAACCTCACAACACAAGGTGTGCCGCAAGCAGTTGATAACTATTACAGTCCGGATGATAAATTGCTGTCCTTTTTTGGCCGTGTAAACTACGACTATAAAAACCGTTATCTTTTTACAGCTACCTTCCGTGCAGACGGTTCAAGTAAGTTCTTAGGCAACAATCGTTGGGGTTATTTTCCATCTGCTGCAGTAGCTTGGAAAATAAAAGAGGAAAATTTTTTAAAAGATGTAAATTGGATAAATACACTTAAACTAAGACTAAGTTATGGTGAGGCCGGTAATAATAATATCCCATCTGGTCAAACGGTGCAAAATTTTCAATCAAATAACACAACATACTTAAATAATGTGACCAACTATTGGGCTGCATCCAGTACGTTGGCAAATCCTGATCTGAAATGGGAAACTACTGTTACACAAAATCTTGGGCTTGACTTTGATATTTTGAAAGGAGGACTTGTAAGTGGGTCTGTAGAAGCATATAAAAACGTTACCAAAGACCTCTTAATTAATTTTCCTGTACCAGGAACAGGTTATTTAAGTCAGTATAGGAATATGGGTGAAACTCAAAATACAGGTATTGAAGCTTCGTTAAATATAAATGCAATAAATAAAGAAGATTATGGTTTGAATTTTTCCCTCAATATAGGTTTCAATAAAAATCGTATAAATTCACTTGGAGTTATGGATGATTTCGGTCAAAACACCAACTGGGCTTCTACACAAATAGGAAATGATTATGTTATAAATGTTGGTCAGCCAATAGGTTTAATGTATGGATACCAAAGCGATGGCCGTTATGAAGTGTCAGACTTTGATTATGATGCAGGTACAGGAAGTTATACACTGAAATCCGGAGTTGTAGACAATACCGCCATTGTAGGGACCGTTATGCCTGGAAGCATGAAATTAAAAGACATTGATGGTGATGGTTTAGTCACTGTGAGCGACAATGCAATTATTGGAAATTCTAATCCAAAACATACTGGCGGATTTATAATTAATGCCAATGCTCATGGTTTTGATCTTTCGGCAGCTTTTAACTGGAGTGTAGGAAATGATGTTTATAATGCAAATAAAATTGAGTTTACTACTTCCAATACGAATGGCCAATATAGAAACCTTAGTTCAGAAATGGCTGATGGAACTAGATGGACAAATTTAGATCCCGTTTCAGGCCAATTGGTTTCTCATCCTGCTGCATTAACAACCCTAAACGCTAATACTACAATGTGGTCTCCATATATGTCTCGTTTTGTGTTCAGTGACTGGGCAGTTGAAGACGGCTCTTTTTTAAGATTAAACACACTTACATTAGGTTATACAGCTCCAGAATCGATGGTTTCAAAAATCGGAATTTCTAAACTAAGATTTTACGTTACGGGTAATAATGTTTTTATTATTACAAACTATTCAGGGTTGGATCCTGAAGTTTCCACAAGAAGAAAGACACCTCTAACACCAGGGGTGGATTATTCACCGTTTCCACGTAGCAGACAAGTGGTTTTTGGTTTAAACCTAAATTTTTAATTTAATAATATTAAAAGATGAAACATAAAATATTAATTGCAGGAATAATAATTGCAGGACTTTTTAGTTCTTGTCAAGAATTGGAAAACGACTTCTTGGAAGCGCCGGCAAAATCAACTTTAGATGAATCCATTATTTTTTCTACACCTGGGTTAGCTAAAGGAGCTATAGATGGTATTATGGAGTCGTTTGGGCAAACAAACTCTTATAGAGGGCGTTTTATACCTTTTTATGGATTTAATACGGATACGGAATGGCATTATAGCTCAATAAAGTTGAATGATTCTCAAGGTGATCTAATGGTTTACGACACTAAGCCTAATAACAGCCAAATGAATAGCACAAATAATGCTTGGGCTATGATGTATTTGGGTATTGAGCGTGCAAACATATGTATTCGTGGTTTGCGTAATTTCGGAAATCCAACTCCGGGAACTGAGCTTGGACAACTATTGGGGGAGGCATTAACATTACGTGCCGTTTATTATGCCGACTTAACAAAGGCTTGGGGAGATGTTCCGGCTCGTTTTGAACCTATCAACTCAGAAACCATTTATATAGAAAAATCAAGTCGGGATGTAATCTATAAGCAAATTATTCAAGATTTAGAAGAAGCTTCAATATTGGTCGCTTGGCCTAATGAAAATGCTTCTACAACTAGTGTTGAGCGAATTAACAAAGCTTTTGTAAAAGGACTTAGAGCTCGTTTAGCAATGGCTGCCAGTGGCTTTCAACAATATCCAGATGGTGTTAGAAGAAGTAACGACCCAGAACTTTCAGTTGATAAAATGTATAAACTGGCATTGGATGAATGTCGTGATGTCATTTTAAGTGGAACTGCTCACTTAGAATCGTCCTTTGAAACTTTATGGAGAAAATACAATGAAGAAAATATTATTGCAGGTGGAGAATCACTTTGGGAAATACCTTTTTCTGATGGTCGTGGCCGGGTGTTATTCTCTTTTGCTGTAAGACACCGAAGTGTTGATCAATATACAGGTCAAGCTAGAGGTGGATCTGCAGGACCTCTTCCTACTGTCTTTTATGATTTTGATGAGTCTGATAGCCGTAGAGATGTAACCTGTGTTCCTTATCAATATGGTACCGCCACAAATGGGATTGCCAAACAAGAATTGGGAAGTTTGGATACTTGGTATTTTGGTAAATACCGCTATGAGTGGATGACTCGTTATGTTACTTCAACCAATGATGATGGCGTAAATAAGTTATATATGCGATATGCCGAAGTCCTATTAATAGCTGCTGAAGCTGCGAATGAATTGGAAGGAGCCGCAGCTGCCGCAACTTATTTAAAGGAAATACGACTAAGAGCATTTGCTCCTGCAGTTCGGGCCCAAAAAGTAGATGCTTATGTAAATGCTTTATCAAGCAAAGAGGACATGTTTAAGGCCATTGTTAAAGAGCATAAATTTGAATTTACAGGAGAAATGGAACGTAAACAAGCACTTATTCGTTGGAATCTATTAAATACAAATTTAGAAGAAGCTAAGTTAAAAATGTCAGATTTGAAAAACCGTACAGGCGAGTATACAGATGTACCAACCACTTTATACTATAAATATAAAGCAGACAACGTAACTTTAGATGTTTATGGACTAAATAGAGGGGAAAATCTAGATCCAGGAGTAGAATACTCTGCTTTTAGTTGGAATTCTTTGGTTGATGATAAGGTAAATTCTCTTTTTAAAACAGGTGTAAACCCTGATGATAGACAGTTTTGGCCAATATGGCAAGTGTTTATTGATGGAAGTAATGGTAAATTGGTTAACGATTATGGCTATTAGGAACTAAAAAAATTAATAAATAACACGTTATTATGAAAACAAAATATATATTAAAAGAATTACTATTCACATTGTTGCTGACAATTACGATCTCAAGTTGTAGTCGTTATGATGAAAATGTGATTGAAGAGCTATCAGTAAATAGAGAATTTGCTCCGGTAGCATTAACAGCAAAAGTAAGAAATCAAACAATAGTTGAATTGAATTGGACCGCAAAGGATAATGTTGACCATTATGTGGTGGAATTTAGTGCTGATGATCCCGATTTCAATACTGTTTTTAAAACTATCGAAGTTACTGCTGATCAACTGCCAATTCAGGTAGCGTTAGAAGGAGAAACAGTTTATTCAATAAGAGTAAAAGCAATAAGTCTAACAGGATTGGAAGATTCTAAGTGGGCAATTGCAATAGCAACAACCTTAACGGAACAACTGATGCTACCTTCTGAGTCTGGTGATATAAAAGCATTAGAAGCTACATTTAGATGGGTGCCTAATAGCAATGTTACTAAAATTGTTGTCAATCCTGGTGCCATTACACATGATATTACACCACAAGAGAAAATAGATGGAATTGCCATAGTAACTGGATTAACTAGTGAAACAGCCTATACAGCTCTATTGATAAATAACGCCAAAACCAGAGGTGTGGCAGCTTTTACGACAGGAATTGATGTAGGTAATAATACATTGGTCACAGTGGATGATGATTTATTTCAAATGATTGCTGATGCAGCTTCTGGAGATATTTTATTACTGGAAGCAGGTGACTATACCGCACAAACCGGTACCATAAATTTAAATAAATCAATTACAATTCAAGGTTTAAGAAGTTATAGCAAACCACTTTTAAAAGTTAATTTCCAACTTAACGCAGGTGCAGTTGATGTCAATCTAATTGATTTGGATTTGGTGGGAGATGATGGTACCAGTTTATCGGATGTGATAAGATATACCGAAGTTGGAAATTATAATTCACTTTTAGTTAGTGGTTGTAATGTTCACGATTTTGCACGCTCATTTATTGCAGGTAATGTTACCGGCGCCATTGTTCAATCAGTAACTGTTGAAAATAGTATTGTGACCAATATTTTAACTGGTGGGGGTGATTTTATAGATTTTAGAAATTCTGATGCGTTAAACATTACTGTTAAAACCAGTACTTTTAATAATTGTGCACCAGGTCGTGACTTTTTTAGAATTGATGATGCGGGAACCTCAACCCAAACAGGTTTAACTTGTAATGTACTTTTAGAAAGTTGTACTTTATATGGTGTTTCAAATACTGCAAATAGAATTTTATATGTAAGATTCCAGTTGAATAAAATAACTGTAAAAAATAATTTGTTTGCCGAAACTTCAGCATATTATTCAAACCAAAGCAGAACAGATCCAAATCCTACACTTTTAAATAATAATTATTTTAATGCCCCGGGATTTTTTGATTCCACAAAATTAAGATATGATGGTTCCGGAACACATACAGATTTAAATCCTGGATTTGAAGATGCTTCAACAGGTAATTTTAAAATTACAAATCAAACATTATTGGATAACCAAGTTGGAGATCCGCGTTGGAGACAATAGTAAAATCCAATGCATGAATTTGTTATAATTTTAAGAGGTATGCATTTTGTTGCATATCTCTTTTAATATTAAATTGAAATTTTCCTTTTAAAGGATTGATAAAATATAAATGAAAAGAATATATATATTACTTTTAATTAACTTTTTTTCTTGTTCAAAAGACGAAGTGAATCAAGATGCTATCATTTATGTTCAGTCAATTACCATTAACGGAGTCAATATTACTTCTGGAACTGTCGGACAAATGACAGCCAATGTTTTGCCGGCAAATGCTGAAAATAAAACCATTGCTTGGTCTGTTTCAGATGTTTCGATAGCAACAATTTCATCAAGCGGACTTCTAACAGCGTTAAAAAACGGAAATGTTTTGGTTACCGCTACCGCCTCCGATAAGAACATTGTTAGTGCTTCAAAAGAAATTACAATATCCAGTTTTGAAACCGGAAATGATGGCTCTATTGAAGTTTCCAATTCAACCCAACTTTTGGATGCACTTTCAAAAATTAAAGCGGGAAGTTCAATTATTTTAACCCAGGGTACCTATATTTTAAACAGTAAAATTACTATTGGTATATCAGGTACTGCCCAAAACAAAATTACCCTAAAAGGGAAAGAAGGTCAGAACAGACCGAAATTGGATTTTTCTTCAATGGTTGAAAATTCAGCAAATCAGGGGATTGTTTTATCCGCGGATTATTGGCATATAAAAGGAATTGATATTTATAAGGCCGGAGATAATGGATTACAAATTAAAGGCAATCATAATTTAATAGAATTTTGTACTTTTTCTGAATGTTCAGATACTGGTTTACAGATAGATGGCGGCGCTTCAAATAATACCATATTAAATTGCGATTCATTTTTTAATGCAGACGCAACTATGGAAAATGCCGATGGTTTTGCTTGTAAATTAACTGCCGGAACAGGCAATAAATTTATAGGATGCAGAGCCTGGCAAAATTTAGATGATGGTTGGGACGGTTATTTACGCGGCACAGATAATATTGAAACAACATACGAAAATTGTTGGGCCATAAAAAATGGCTATTTAAAAAACGGCACAAAAGGAAATGGAGACGGAAACGGTTTTAAAACCGGAGGCAGTGATGATAAGTTGTTAAAACACCATGCAATTTATAAAAATTGTATTGCTGTGGGCAATGTATTCGATGGCTTTGATCACAACAGCAATAGGGGAAAAGTGACTATTTACAACTGTTCTGCTTATGATAATGGAAAAAATTACTCATTTAGCACAACCAATCCTTTGGAAAAACTGACGATTAAAAACAGCAATATCTTAGGAGATTTTGGCAGTATCAATGCCACTATTTTAGAGGTCACCAATAATAGCTGGCAAAATGGAATTTCCAGTACTTCTGAAGATTTTGAAAGTATAGATTATAATCAATTATTGAATTCAAGAAAAGCTGATGGAAGTTTACCCGATGTAACCTTTTTCCATTTAAAAGCAGGAAGTGATTTAATTGATAAAGGTATAAATGTTGGTTTACCGTTTAATGGTTCTGCGCCAGATTTAGGGGCTTTTGAATATTGATAATTTTGTAAAAAAATGAATAGGTATAAAGTGATATTGACAGTTTGTATTTTGTTTTCAAATCTTATTTTTTCACAAATAAGTTATCCTGTTGATACATCTTATACCGTAAACAGCACATTTAATAAATTAATAAAAAAGTATCCGAAAATTGAAATTGTGAAACCCGATTGCTTTAAAAGTGTCATTGAAATTAAAGATCTTGTTTATAAAGAAATTGATAACAGAAAACTGTATCTGGATGCTTTTTACAATAAAAATGAACAGTTAAGACCTGCAGTAATTTTGGTTCATGGAGGCGGATGGAAATCCGGAAATAAATCTCTTATGGTGCCCATGGCCAATTACATTGCATCAAAAGGATTTGCTTGTTTTACTGTTGAATACAGATTATCACCCGCAGCAATTTTTCCTGCCGGAATATTTGATCTGAAAAATGCCATTCAGTTTATAAAAGCCAATTCAAATGAATTTAATATTGATACCAGCAAATTTGCAATTTTGGGTTGTTCATCTGGCGGGCAAATGGCTGCATTAATTGGAACAACAAACAATAACAATAATTTTGAAGACGTTGATCATAATCATGGTCAATCTTCTTCAGTACAGGCAATTATAGATATAGATGGCGTTTTGGCATTTAAACATCCAGAATCTTTGGAAGGAGAAATGGCAAGTTGGTGGTTGGGCGGAAATGCTGATGAAGAACCTAAAACATGGATGGAAGCATCAGCTTTAACGCATACAGATAAAAACACTCCACCAATATTGTTTATTGGAAGTCAGTATCCGCGTTTTTTGGCTGGAAAGGATGATATGATAAAAATTTTAGATGAATATGGAATTTATAATCAAGTAGAAATAATAGAAAACAGTCCACATTCTTTTTGGTTATTTCATCCTTGGTTTGAGGAAACAGTTCAACTTGTAACAAACTTTTTAGATAAAACATTAAAATAAAATCGGTTTATAAAATTCAAGAAAAATGAAAACATTAAAATTTACAGCAATATTATTATTTATGAGTCTTATGGCTTGTAAAAATACAGACAAGAAAGTTGAAGTTGTTGAATCTTTAACAACTTATAATATTGAAACCGCCAAAACCTACGCCGAGCTTTCAATTAAGGAAGGCGGACATTGGGAAGGAAGAGAATATATTGATGGAACTTTTAAAAATATAAATGAATTAAAAGTACCAGCTGAACATACAGACCATTCTTGGTTTATTCGATACGAAGGACCAGGATGGGAGAGTAATAAAGTTGGTTACAGATTGTATTTGGATTGGAGAAATTGTATTGATATTTTTGGAAAAGTAACAGACAGTATCATTCTTCCAAAAGTAGGTCAGGATGGTTTTGATTCTTATCACGAAAAAAGTGATTGGGGAATGGATATTTTAAAAGCCGGAAAAGGTCTGGGAATAGGAGCCATCGGAAGATATGTAAATAAGGAAGTATTACATTTTAACAATGTAGATTCGACTTTCGCTAAAGTTGAAAATGCAATTGATAAATCAACGGTTTCAGTTAATTATTTTGGGTGGAAAACTGCTGAAGCCAAAATCGATTTTAATTCGGTTTTAACAATAACGCCAGATCAACTTTACACGAAACATACCATTCAGGCTTCAAAGGAAATTGAAGGAATTTGTACGGGAATTGTTAGGCATGACGTAAATTATTTTTCAAAAGAAAGTACAAATAAAAAATGGGGATTTATAGCAACTTATGGTGTACAATCTTTAGTTCCTGATAAATTGGGGATGGCCATTTTTTATGAAATTGAAACCGTAAGTGAAGTTACAGAATGGGAACACGACTATTTACTGGTATTTAAACCGTCTACCAAAGCGATTTCTTTCTACTTTTTAGGTGCTTGGGAACAAGAAAAGGACGGAATTAAAACAGAAGCTGAATTTTTAAGTTATTTGGATGAAAAATTAAATGAATTAAACAATACAAATTCATTAAAATGAAAAGAATGAAAACCGCTAAAATAAAATCTATTTTTTTTGGTTTATCTATTGGTATTGTGGTTTTTACACACCAATCAGGCACAGCTCAAGAAAACAAAAAGTTGAACGATTCAATCAAATTATATACCATTGAAAATTGTGTCAATCAATTTTCTATGGATGAAACTGTTGAAACAAGTGTAGGATATCAATACTGGTTTGCCGATAAGGAATTTGTTGATGGCCGAACCTTAAAAATGAGTGTAGTAGCTCCTTATAAATCAACCCATGAACCTCACAAACACATGGAAGATGAATTCTTTTTTGTTTTGGAAGGAACAGCAAATTTCTATTTAGATGGAAAAACAATAAAAGTTGGTCCATATACAAGTTTGTATTGTCCGTCAATGCAAATGCATGGAATTTCTAATGCCGGTGATACGCAATTAAAATACCTTGTGATTAAAAAATATCAAAAAAATTAAATTAAAACCTTATGAATACCTATAAAAACAGTTCACTTATTTTAGTAATATTTTTCTTAGGGTTAGCAGCTTTTGCAAGTTGTAAACAAGGAAAAAAGGAAGTTCAGGAAGAATTGAAGTCTAAAAATGTGATTTCAGATTCATTGAAATGGTCTGAAAGAATGGCTTTAACTTTAATGAAACATCATCCTGAAGCCTATCAGATTGATGGCAAAACAGAACCAAAATGGGATTATGTTCACGGATTGGTTTTAACCTCATTTGAGCAACTATACAAAAGCACCAATGACAAAAAGTATTTGGATTATATAAGAGGGTATGCTGATGCTTGTATTGACAGTATAGGAACTATTCCAAGCTACAAATTTGAAGATTATAATATTGATATGATTGAGGCCGGAAATATGCTTTTCAATTTGTATAATACCACAAAAGATGAAAAATATTTAAAAGCGATGCAATTGTTGCGCAAACAATTAAATGAGCATCCAAGAACCAGTGAAGGAGGCTTTTGGCATAAAAAAAGATATCCAAATCAAATGTGGTTAGATGGTTTGTATATGGGAGCGCCATTTTATACAAGATATACGGTTGTTTATGAAAACGGTAAAAATTTAGACGATGTTGCCAAACAATTTGAATTGATTCAAAAACATGCTTTAGATTCAAAAACGGGTCTGTTATATCACGGATGGGATGAAAGCAAAGCAATGGATTGGGCAAATAAAGAAACAGGAACATCTCCTAATTTTTGGTCACGATCATTGGGTTGGTATGCGATGGCTTTGGTTGATGTGTTGGATTATTTTCCAAAAGAACATCCAAAACAAGCCGAATTGGTTAATTATTTAAATCAATTGGCAGATGCTTTAACAAAATTTCAAGATGAATCAGGACTTTGGTATCAAGTAACCGATATGGGAGGGAAACAGGGCAACTATTTGGAAGCTTCAGGGAGTGCGATGTTTGCATATTCATTGGCAAAAGGCGTAAATAAAGGCTATTTGCCTGCCAAATACAAAGACGTTGCCACCAAGGCTTTTAACGGTTTAACAAGAGAACTTGTAAAGGTTTCTGAAACTGGAGATTTAACCATAACCCAAGCTTGTGCTGTAGCCGGTTTAGGTGGAAATCCTTATAGAGATGGCTCCTACGAGTATTATATTAATGAAAGAAAACAGGATAACGACCCTAAAGCAACCGGACCTTTTATTTTAGCAGCTTTGGAATTGGATAAATAACTAAAAAGAATGAATTTTACGCCAATAAATACAGCCTTATGTTCTTTTGGTATGAGCGGAAACGTATTTCATGCACCTTTCATTTCAGCAAATGACAAGTTTAATTTTTATGGCGTTTTGGAAAGAACAAAGAATCTGGCACAAGATAAATTTCCAAATGTAAAAACCTTTCGAACCTTGGAAGAAATGTTGGCAGATAAGAATATTGAATTGGTATTTGTAAATACACCAAGTGTTATCCATTTTAAATTTGCTAAACAAGTTATAAATGCGGGTAAAAATATAATTGTTGAAAAGCCATTTACCGCAACCGTTGCTCAGGCAGAAGAATTAATTCTATTGGCTAAGGAGAAAAATGTAACACTTTCAGTGTATCATAACAGAAGATACGACAGTGATTTTAAAACGGTAAAAAAAATTATAGATAAAGGTTTGCTTGGAAAAATGGTGGATGCTGAAATTCATTTCGATCGTTTTGACCCAAAATTAAGTCAGAAAGTCCATAAAGAAACACCGACAGCCGCCGTGGGAAACTTATATGATTTAGGTTCACATTTAATTGATCAGGCACTGGTATTGTTTGGTTTGCCCAATTCGGTATATGCCGATTTAGATATCTTTCGTCCAAATTCAAAAGTGGAAGATTTTTTTGATGTTAAATTATATTACGGAGCACATCGGGTAACGCTTAAATCAAGTTATTTTGTTCGTGAAGCATTGTCGGGAAATATTTTCCATGGAACGAAAGGTTCTTTCATAAAATCGAAAGCCGATGTACAGGAAAAAGACCTTCAGGAAGGAAAAATTCCTGGCACAAAAGATTGGGGAACTGAATCTGACCATGAGAAAGGATTGTTACATACTGAAATAGACGGAAAAATTATCAGGGAACATATTCCTTCTTTAAACGGAGATTATATGGAATATTATGATCAAATTTATGATGCAATCAGAAATAATAAATCAGTTCCGGTTTCTGGAACTGAAGGAATGAATGTGATAAAAGTGATTGAAGCGGCAATAAAAAGTAATAAAGAAAAAAAGAGGATCAACTTATGAGAAAAGGCAGCGTCATATTGTTTTTTTTAAGTTTTGTTACAGTATTCGGGCAGGAATCAGAACCTATTTCAAAGGTTTGGGTGGCCGATAATGGAGACGGAACCTATAAAAACCCAATCTTACATTCGGATTATTCCGACCCGGATGTTGTTCGTGTTGGAGACGATTATTATATGACGGCTTCATCTTTTAACTGTATTCCGGGCTTGCCAATTTTGCATTCTAAAGATATGGTAAATTGGGAGTTGGTAAATTATGCACTTCAAAAACAGCCTCCATTTGATGTCTTTGACAAACCACAACACGGAAACGGCGTTTGGGCTCCTTGCATCCGTTATCATAACAATGAATTTTATATTTATTATCCCGATCCGGATTATGGAATTTATATGGTGAAGGCAAAAGATCCAAAAAAAGTTTGGTCCGATCCAATTTTAGTGAAACAAGGAAAAGGAATTATTGATCCGACACCTTTATGGGATGATGATGGAAAAGTGTATTTAGCCTATGCTTTTGCCGGAAGTCGCGCAGGAATTAAAAGTTTATTGGCTGTTTGCACGCTAAATTCGGACGGTACGATTGCAAATAATGATGATGTGTTAATCATAGATGGTCATTTGGATGAATCTACCATTGAAGGACCAAAATTCTATAAACGCGATGGCTATTATTACATTTTTGCACCAGCGGGAGGCGTTTCAACAGGTTGGCAAACAGTGTTAAGGTCTAAAAATATTTACGGTCCTTATGAAAAGAAAAAAGTTTTGGAACAAGGAAAAACGGATATAAACGGACCTCATCAAGGAGCTTGGGTGCAAACACAAACTGGGGAAGATTGGTTTTTTCATTTTCAGGATAAAGGCGCTTATGGAAGAATTGTGCATTTACAACCAATGAAATGGGTAAATAACTGGCCGGTTATTGGAAATGATGGTGATAAAAATGGAATAGGAGAACCAGTTTCAAATTATAAAAAACCCAATGTTGGTAAAACATATCCAATTATAACTCCTCCAGATTCTGATGAATTTAATTCGACAAAATTAGGATTGCAATGGCAATGGCACGCAAACCCACAAGTGTATTGGGGTTTTCCATCAACTTTAGGGCATTATACGATGTATTGTCGTCCAATACCATATGATGCAATTAATTTGTATCAAGTTCCTAATTTACTATTGCAAAAATTTCCTTCAGAAGAATTTACGTCAACAACAAAAATAACTTTTAATGCCCGTTTTGATGGAGAAAAAATGGGACTTTTAATCATGGGATTGGATTACAGTTATTTAAGTTTTAAAATGCAACATGGCGAATTATATATTTCTCAAGTTATTTGTAAAGATGCCGATAAAAATGGTTTGGAATTGGAAGGTGAATCTATCAAAATAAAAAACAATACTGTTTATCTTCAAGTAAAGGTTCGTAAGGGCGGGGTTTGTGATTTCTTTTATAGCGAAAATGGTGAAAAGTTTAAATCCATTGGCTCAACTTTTGTAGCCAAAGAAGGGAAATGGATTGGATCAAAAATAGGTTTTCTAGCCCTTAGAAATGGCATAACAAATGATGCGGGAAGTGTTGATATTGATTGGTTTAGAATAAATAAGTAAATAAATAAAAATGAGTTATTTAAAAAAAATTATTATTTCAGTATTTGTTATCTGCTTAGCAAATACCACTATTAAGGCACAAGTATTAGATAAATCTTGGTCCAAAATTATTGACATGGATGAAGGAGTTTGGTTTGGTACTCAAGAAGCTAAAGATATAGCAGAAAACGTTTTGTTATATCAACGAAATATTGGTGGATGGCCAAAAAATATTCAAATGCAAAATCCTTTAACCAAGGAAGAAAAACAGGTGTTAATTGCTTTAAAAAGTGATGATCATAATGTGACAACAGACAATGGCGCGACCGTAAATGAAATGATTTTTCTTTCTAAAATGTACCGACAAGTGCCGGATGAACGTTATAAAGTTGCGTTTTTAAAAGGGCTGGATTATATTTTGGAAGCCCAATATGAAAATGGAGGCTGGCCTCAATTTTATCCTTTAAAAAAGGGTTATTATACACATATTACATTTAATGATGATTCTATGGTGAACATTTTAAATGTGTTAAAAGAAATTAAAAATGAAACTGATTATTTCTCCATAAAACCTTCAGAAGATATTATTGAAAAAGTGCAAATAGCTTTTGACAAAGGAATTGAAATCATACTTAAAACCCAGTACAAACAAAATGATGTTTTAACAACCTGGTGCGCTCAACACGATGAAAATACACTATTGCCTGCAAAAGCTCGCGCCTATGAATTACCTTCTTTAAGTGGAAAAGAATCGGCCAAGATTGTATTGTTATTAATTGAAATTGAAAACCCTTCAAAAGAAATTATTACCGCGGTGAATAGCGCTGTTGATTGGTTTGAAAAAGTGAAAATATCCGGACTAAGAGAAGACAGATTTTATGATGAAAAAGGCAAATTAATAGATAAAAAAATGGTTTCGGATGAAAATGCGCCTGCAATTTGGGCACGTTTTATGGAATTGGAAGACAACACCCCATTTTTTTGTGATCGAGATGGAATTAAAAAAGCAACATTAGCTGAAATTGGGGCAGAGCGAAGAAATGGGTATGCGTGGTATACAAATGAACCAAAAGAGGTATTAAAAATGTATCCGAAATGGCTTAAAAAAAATAACATTTCTTTAATTGAAAAGGAAACTGTAAAAAAAAAACCAATAAATGAATACAATGTAGTTGTTTCTCTAGATGGGAGTGGAGATTATACTAATATTCAGGAAGCAATAAATGCTTCAAAATCTTTCCCTTACCAAAGAGTGATTATTTTTATAAAGGATGGAATTTATTATGAAAAAATTAAAGTTCATGAATGGAATACAAATATTTCTTTAATTGGCGAAAGTAAAGAAAACACAATAATTACTTACGATGATTATTTTGGTAAAATGAATTTAGGTAAAAATAGTACCTTCTATACTTATACTTTATTGGTTGAGGCCAATGATTTTTACGCTTCAAATTTAACCATTCAAAATACTTCTGGTGAAGTTGGACAAGCAGTTGCATTGTCGGTGTTTTCTGATAAAGTTGTGATTGAAATCTGTAATATTTTGGGAAATCAAGATACTTTGTATACTTCTGGAGACGGAAATAGGCAATATTTTAAAGATTGTTATATTGAAGGCACCACCGATTTTATTTTTGGAAAAGCAACTGCTCTGTTTGAAAACTGTATTATTCACAGCAAAAAAAATTCCTACATAACTGCAGCCGCTACTCCCGAAGGAGCTGAATTTGGTTTTGTGTTTAAAAATTGCCGATTAACGGCTGAAGATGGTGTCAATGAAGTTTATTTGGGAAGACCTTGGAGAATTTACGCCAAAACAGTTTTTATTGATTGTGAAATGGGCAATCACATAAAACCGGGAGGATGGAACAATTGGGCTAAACCGGAAGCTGAAAAAACCGCATATTATGCCGAGCATCAGTCAACCGGTGCTGGATCAAATTCCGAAAAAAGGGTTTCATGGTCACATCAGTTAAAAAAACGTCAGGCAAAAAAGTATACAATTAAAAAAATACTTGGTCAAAAGAAGTGCAATTTAGACCATTTATGGTACGAAATAAATCAGGTTAAAAATTAATTAATTTTAACACAAATAATGATGAGTTCAAAAATAACACGCAGAAAATTTGTAAAAACTACGGGTGCAGCAATTGCGGGATCAATGATTTTTTCTCCTGCATTTAGCCAGGTTTTAATGGATGCCACGATCAAAAAAAGAGTGGCAATGGTGGGTACCGGAAGTAGAGGAAACTCCTTATACGGTAAATTTTTGAGGGAAGAATATGGAGATATTGTGGAGTTTGTTGCCTTATGTGATATTAATGAAGGACGTGTAAAATATGCGAAAAACTTCATTGGCGTAAATTGCCCGACATTTACCGATTTTGACCAAATGTTGAATTCCGTTGAGATTGATTTGTTGATTGTGACAACTGTTGACGCTACACATCATGAATTTATCATAAAAGGATTAAATAAAAACATTGATGTGGTTACTGAAAAACCAATGACCACAGATGAACAAAAATGCCAGCAAATTATTGATGCACAACGCAATTCGAAAGGAAAGTTAATCATGGCTTTTAATTATCGTTATGGAAAAGTATTTACCAAACTGAAAGAAATTATTGATTCTAAAGAAATTGGAGATTTAATTTCAGTTGATTTACACTGGTATTTAAACACGTTCCACGGTGCAGATTATTTTAGGCGCTGGCACGGTTTAAGAGAGAAATCCGGAACGCTTTTGTTACACAAATCTGCACATCATTTCGATTTGTTAAATTGGATGATTGGCTCAGATCCTGTTGAGGTTTATGCCAATGGTGCACTTGAAAAATATGGAAAAAACAATGCGTTTAGAGGTAAAAGCTGCAGATCTTGTGCACATACCAAAGAATGTGATTTTTATTATGATATGACAAAAAATGAGCATTACATGAATTTATATGCTGCTAATGAAAAATACGACGGTTATTTAAGAGATAATTGTTTGTGGAGAGAAGAGATTGATATTTTTGATAAAATGTCGGTTTTGGTAAAATATGCCAATAATGTAGAGGTAACGTATTCATTAACAACCTATTCGCCATTTGAAGGTTTTCGTTTTGCCTTTAATGGAAAAGAAGGAAGGTTAGAAACCCAGGAAGGGATTCCTTGGAGAGAAATTAATCCTGAAGATCAGGTTAAAATTCATGAAAAGGAAATGGATAATTCTTCACACACCAAAAAAGAAGTTAATTTTCACGAAATTGTTTCACAGCGTAATTTTGAAGATTATAAAAGAATTGAATTTCCTTATGTTAGAGCCGGACATTGGGGTGGTGATAAATTAATGTTTGATGAAATTTTTAGAGGAGAAAACAGCAAACCAACATTAAATCATGCCGCGAATGTCAGAGATGGTTCATTGGCAGTACTAATTGGAATTGCAGCTTGTAAAAGTATTGATTCTGGGTTGCCGGTTAAAATTTCAGAATTGACAGATTTAGTTCCTCAAATACGTAAATGGGATAACTATTAAGCCAAAACATATTTTAGGGATCATAAAATATTAGATAAGTGAAGAATAAATATATTTTAATAGTTTCATGGGTTTTTTTAGTTGCAAATTTTGCATCAGCCCAACAAATTACTATTTATACAATAGGTGATTCTACCATGGCCAACAAACAAAATCCTGAAGAAAATCCTGAAAGGGGTTGGGCTCAAATGTTGCCGATTTTTTTTAATGAGGATGTTGTCATTTATAACAGGGCTGTAAATGGAAGAAGTACACGCAGTTTTATCAATGAAAAACGCTGGGAAGCTGTTTATAATGTATTAAAGGATGGGGATTATGTTTTTATTCAATTTGGACATAATGATCAAAAGGAAAATGATTCCAAACGCTATACAAATCCACATACCGCCTATCGCAATAATTTAATTCTTTTTGTAAAAGAAACTCTTCAAAAAGGAGCAACACCAATAATTTTTTCTTCCATTGTAAGGCGAAATTTCAATGAAAAAGGAACATTAATCGACACTCACGGCGAATATCCTATGGAAGCCCGATTAGTTGCAAAAGAATTTAATATTCCTTTTATTGATCTACAATACCTGTCTGAACAGCTTGAAGAATCTAATGGTATTGAAAAATCAAAGGAATTGCATTTGCACCTTAAAGCGGGAGAAATATTGTATTATCCAGAAGGTAAAGAAGATAACACACATCTTTCTATAAAAGGCGCTACTGAGATTGCAAAAATGGCAATGATGCAAATCCAACAATTAGATATTCCTTTAGCAAAAAAGATACGTCAGATTAAGGATTAGTAAGTGTTCGAATTCATATAATAAAACAACGATGGCAACTTTAAAATTTAGAATAAAACACGTAAAAATTTTGATTTTTTGTTTCGTTTTGGGAATAAATGGTTGTGTTTATTCTCAAACTGAAATTATTTCCGTTTGGCCTGATACTATTCCAAATGTTTTAGCTAATAAAGATTATCAAGAAATAGCACTTTACAAAGAAGGAAATGTATATAACATAAGTAAGGTTACAACACCTACCTTATCCGTTTTTTTGCCGGAAAATGATAAATTTAATAACACGTCTGTCATTATTTGTCCTGGTGGCGGTTATTCGCATTTAGCCATGGATAAAGAAGGGACGAAAGTTGCACAATGGCTTAATTCACTTGGTATCGCAGCATTTGTTTTAAAATACAGATTGCCAAGCGATTTAATTATGAAGGATAAATCAATTGGTCCTTTGCAAGATGCTCAGGAAGCCTTGCGCATCGTAAGGAGACATGCAGAAAAGTGGAAATTAAACATAAATAAAATTGGAATTATGGGTTTTTCAGCAGGAGGGCATTTAGCGGCAACATTATCAACACATTACAATGATAAATTATATAAAACACTTGATTCAATTAGTGCGCGTCCGAATTTTTCTATTCTAATTTATCCTGTAATTTCAATGATAGACGAAATTACACATAAAGGTTCCCGAAATGATTTATTGGGTGCAAATCCAACTACTGCATTAGTTAATAAATTTTCAAATGAATTGTGTGTAAATTCTAATATGTCACCGGCTTTCATCGTACATGCTACAGACGACAAATCGGTTCCGGTAGAAAATAGTCTAAATTATTATCAAGCGTTAAAAAGACACAATGTACCTGCTGAATTACATATCTTTGAAAAAGGAGGCCATGGTTTTGGGCTTGGGGTAAAGGATACTAGTCAATATTGGACAGAAATTTGTGAAAATTGGCTTCGTTCAAATAAGTACATAAATTAAAAGTAAATGGGTGATTTTTAAGAAGATTTAATCTTGACAAGAGTATTTTAAATATATTTGTGCAATCGATTACAAGATCAAATGAATCCATTTAGAATAGTGTAATCTAATAACATCAATTATTAAAGTTTGAATTTAATTATGAGAAAAATATTATTTAGCTTGACTATTATAATGATTTCCTTGCCAATTTTTGCACAACCGGTTATAACCGAATCTGTAGGATGGTTGGAGTCTGCTTATGTAAAATGGCAAACTGTTTCAGGTGTAGATAGCTATAATGTATATTATACCGGAGGGGGACAAACAGACAAAAAAATTGATAATCAACTTATTCGCAGCTATGGTACTTATTTTCGGGCTGATGTGTTAGGGCTAGCTGCTGGAACCTATACCCTCAAAGTAGCTGCGGTTAATGGAGGTGTTGAAGGAATTGCAGCTTCAACAGCAAGTTTAACAGTGTTACCTTACGATCGTAATGGTTTTGCTCACCAAGGCGGGCGCATTCCAGGTGGATACAATATGGACGGCACGCTAAAAACTAACGCCGTTGTTATATACATTACTCAAAACACAAAAAACACGGTTTCTCTTACTGTGACTGGTGCAAATGCAAATCCGTGTGTAGGTTTGCAAGCAATTTTAGACGGATTTAAAAAAGGTTCAGATAACCGTCCATTGGTTGTTCGATTAATAGGAAATATTACCGACCTTACCTATATGTTAAGTGGAGATATTGTTATTGAAAACAAAAATAATGCATCAAGTTCTATCACTTTTGAAGGTGTTGGTTCTGATGCTGTTGCTAATGGTTGGGGGCTGCGAATTAAAACAGCATCGAATATTGAAGTTCGTAATCTTGGATTTATGCTAACCAATTCCTCTGAAGGTGATAATCTTGGATTACAACAAGATAATGATCATATTTGGGTTCACAATTGCGATATGTTCTATGGGGCTCCGGGCAGTGATGCTGACCAAGCCAAAGGCGACGGTGCACTAGATTGTAAAAGATCAACCTATGTAACCTTCTCTTATAATCATTTCTGGGATTCAGGAAAAAGTAACCTTCTAGGATTGAGTGAAAATACCACTGTTGGTTTGTACATTACCTATCATCATAACTGGTATGATCATTCTGATTCCCGTCACCCGCGTGTCCGTTTTTATTCTGCACATGTATATAATAATTATTATGATGGTAATGCCAAATATGGAGTAGGGTCTACGATGGGTTCGTCGGTATTTGTCGAAAATAATTATTTCCGTAATTGCAAATATCCGATGCTTACCTCTAAACAAGGTACAGATATTTATAATGGTTCATCTGGTACATTCTCTGGAGAAGCTGGCGGAACAATTAAAGCAATTAATAATTTTATGAGCGGGCAAACACGTTATGTTCCTTATAATGCTACTACCAATCTTATTGAATTTGATGCTTATGCGGCTACAACAAGAGATGAAACCATTAGTGGCAGCATTACTTCGAAACTAGGGGTTAATACATACAACAACTTCGACACCGATCCAACTTTATATGTTAAAAATTTAGTACCCGATACTCCTGAGGGTGCAAAAGATAACGCAATTGCATATTCCGGACGCGTTTCTGGGGGTGATTTTAAATGGACATTTAATAATGCTGTTGATGATTTCTCATCAGATGTGAATACCTTGTTAAAGGCAGCTTTAAATTCTTATACTACTAGCTTATTATATGTACAAGGCGAAACCCCTGTAATTCTAAACAGTCAAACACTTACTTCAACTAATAACAACGACCAAACAGTAGTGGAAGGTAATGCGATTGACCCAATGATTTTTACTTGGGGTGGCGATGCAACTGATGCGGCTGTAAGTGGATTACCTGCATTAGGAATTAGTTTCGTAAAAGACGCTAATGCTAAAACAATTACAGTCACTGGAACTCCAACGGCTGATGTGTCTTTCTCTGTTGTAACGAGTGGTACTGCAGTTACACCTGTAACATTATCTGGTAATATCACAGTAGTTCCTCATGGAACCCTGCCTAGTGATGAAATACACAATTTTACCACATCAGGCATAACGAGCTCATTCTATACTTTTGGTTCAACAGCAAACCTTTCGACATCTAAAGGAACCATAACTTATGATGGTTTAACTCTTACTCAGTGTTTAAAAATTGAAATGGCGACAGTAATTAGTTATACAACCACTCAAGCGAGTAACTTGACGCTCGTAATGAACACAACCATAGATGATCCAACCGCACGTATCGTAGTTGATGGAACAATTTATACGGATGCCTCAGGAATAATCACAATACCTATCGCTGCAGGAAATCATACAATTACAAGAAATATTGCAGCAAACTTATTTTATATGAAGACATCTTATGGCACACTTGGTATAGAAGATTTGAACGCTCCAAAATTGAGCTTGTATCCAAATCCTGTTACAAGTAGCTTAAAAATATCCATGTTGGCTAAAATTGAAAAGGTTGAAATTTATAGTTTATCAGGTAACTTAGTAAAAAGTATTGAAGCTAATTTTGAAACTATTGATATGAGTTATCTGAGCAATGGAAGTTATGTGCTAAAAGTATTTACAGAACAAGGTATATTTGGCCATATAATTATTAAAAAATAAAGTTTAGTAAACATTGACTTATAATTCATTGTTAAAATGAAAAAGCCGTCTCAAAAATTAATTTGAGACGGCTTCTTTTTATTGAATTGCTTCTTTTAACGCACTAATAAGTAGATAATTTAACAGATTTTTTGCCATCAGCAGTAGTTAAGGTAGCAATATAAATACCGGCTTTAAAATCAAAATCGATATCAGAATTTGTTTTAAATTCTTTTACTAATGCACCCGTAATACTGTAGATTTTAACATCAGTACTCGTTTTTGTATTGTAAACATAAATTTTGTTTTTAACAGATCTTATATTTGTTTCTACAGGAGAAACTAGATCATTTAAGCCAAGTAGTGTAGAGCTTATTTCTATTTTATACAAGTTATAAGCATTACCAGCACACAAAATATAAAGATTACCTGCACCACCTGTATAATTAGCTTCCATATATTGAGGGTCAGTATCACCTAAACCATCATAGTGGGTTACCGCAGCAGTACCATCAGTTACCCATAGGGCTCGTGGTAAACTTGTGCCACTTTGTCTCATCCATATTTTTACTGCAACAGGACCTTCAACAGGAAAAGATAAATAACGTCTCGTTGGCATAAAAGTAACGCCATCAGATGGGTCTACATTACTATTACCACCGCCTTTAAAACGATTTACAGATACATACTCAGCAGCAGTATCGGCAAACCAAGTGGCACTATTTGATTCCACTACACCAAAACCAGAACCGCCACCAGGCTCTAAAGTTAATCCATCAACAACAGTGGTAGTAGATAATTCAGGACCTACCGGAAAGTTTGTAACATCATTTCCAAAATCCCAAACCTTATTTTGGGCTTGCGAATTTGCCGTAAAAAGTATTACGAATAAAAGAATAAAAAGTAGATTTTTTTTCATGTCTAAATTTTTTAGTTAATAATTTATTTAATGTAATCGATTGCCTAAATTAATGTTTTTTTTTTAAATAATGACAATTTTAGTTATTTTTTTAATTAAAGCTGTGGTTTTTGCAAAAGTGTCTTGTCCTGAAATAGCTATACACAAATCAAGAGTGTATGAAAACCGAACCAAAGAGAATATGTATATACCCGAAGGACATACAGCGCATTACCGGGAAGAGTTATCGTCAAAGTATTAGATTGTTGCACAAGCTAAAAAAAGACTGTAATAAACTTCAAAGTAGTCTTGTAAGTGTGGAGGAGTTTTGTGATTACACAGGTTTAAAATACGAACACGTAGAACCCCATATAAAAGGATAAAAACGCATAAACCTATTTGTTTTTTGAACCGCTTATTCAGTAAAATTCCTTACATTTGTATATTAAGATTTGTCAAAAAAGAATGGTTTTTTGAGGTTCAAAATCGAGACCCTAGAAATATATTTTGAAAAGCTTATGTTATATAAGGTATAGTAGGAGGCAATACAAATCCCTTCCTCTCTGCAATATAAATTGTGTAATCTAAAAAGCTATCCTTTCGGTTAGCTTTTTTCGTAATTTTATCCCACAAAAATAAAGTATGCGTTTATTCTTGAAAATATTTCTTTTATGTACAGCGGTTAATGTTTTTTCGCAAAACACAAATCTTGTTTCACCACCCGTAAAAATTGATTCGCTATACAGGGAAGACCAGTTTTATTTAGGATTCACCCTCAACACATTACAAAATAAACCAGCGGGATTGACACAAAATAAATTTTCGTTTGGAGCTACTATGGGCTTTCTTAGGGATATGCCAATCAATAAAAAAAGAACCATTGCAATAGCAACGGGACTTGGAATTTCTTACAATAATTATAATCAGAATATTGCCATTACGGAGCTCAACCAAACTCATGTTTACACGATTATTGACCCCAAAACCACCTACAATAAAAACAAATTTTCGCAGTTTTTGGTCGAAGTTCCTATTGAGTTTAGGTGGCGGACATCAACTTATGAAAGTCATAAATTTTG
The DNA here is from genome assembly GCF_963925185.1 of uncultured Flavobacterium sp. Classification (GTDB taxonomy): domain Bacteria; phylum Bacteroidota; class Bacteroidia; order Flavobacteriales; family Flavobacteriaceae; genus Flavobacterium. Next base: position 40,636 of record NZ_CAWURC010000002.1, read on the forward strand.
GAGAATCTATGGAGGATTTAAAATGGGATATTTGTTATATGACAAATCAATTTATCAAGATGTCAACGGCAAAATAAGTATCACAAATAACAAAGATTTTAATAAATTTCAATACGGAACTTATATCTCAGCAGGCTATAATACGATAAATGTTTATGCTTATTATGGGTTGAATTCATTGTTTCAATCGGCAAAAGTCGGAAATGAATCCTTAGATATGAATGCAATGAATATTGGAATAATCTTCTACATTTTATAGCCAAAAACGAAACAAAAGCACTTGCGGAATAATCCCCAAAACAAAGCCAATCACCAATTCTTTGACGGTATGTGCTTTCATTTCCAATCGGGAAGAAGCCACAACACCATTCATAAGCACTAAAAAAGCAATCAAATTTATGTTTCGGGTTTGATTATGGATACTTAATCCGATAATAAAAACAGTCAAGGCACTTATGCCTACCATGTGAAGACTCGCTTTTGTTCTAAAAAACAACAAAATCAATGCCAAAATAGTACTTAATAACCCTCCCAAAAAGAAAAAGTGAAATTCCGGAAAGTGATCTAAAGTGATGCTTTTTCGCACTAACATAATAGTTAAAAAACACTGAATAACCAATGGAATTTTACGCTGCGATATTTCTGAAATCATTATGGAATCAACTTTTCCAGTAGTGCGCAATACGAAAAAAAAGAGAATGGGAAGCAATAGCGTGACAATTACTATTTGAAAAAAAGCAAAATATTTTTCAGGATTTGTATAATAAGAGTCATAGAAAAAAAAGTAAAACAGGGCGGCATACACCGGAATGAATATTGGATGTAATAAATAGGAAGAAAAAGGGAGGATTTTTTTCAATGTTATACGATGTAAATTTAAAATCAATAATCGTTAATCTGCACTCCTATAACTTCTTCCTCATTCTCGCTACAGGAATATCCAGTTGCTCTCGATACTTCGCAATGGTCCTTCTGGCAATTGGGTAGCCTTTTTCCAAAAGAATTTCGGCCAATTGATCGTCCGGAAACGGTTTTTGTTTGTCCTCGTCTTCAATCACATTTTGCAAAATTTTCTTGATTTCAAGCGTTGATACCTCTTCGCCTTGGTCGTTTGTCATCGATTCCGAAAAGAATTCCTTGATCAGTTTCGTTCCGTAAGGTGTTTCTACATATTTACTGTTTGCCACGCGGGAAATAGTCGAAATATCCAACCCTACTACATCAGCAATGTCTTTCAGAATCATTGGTTTTAGTTTGGTTTCATCGCCTTCCAGAAAGTATTCTTGTTGGTAATGCATAATGGCATTCATTGTCACAAAAAGCGTTTCCTGACGTTGTTTTATGGCGTCGACAAACCATTTTGCCGAATCCAGTTTTTGTTTGATAAACTGCACAGCGTCTTTTTGCGCATTCGATTTATCGCGAGAATTTTTATAGGTTTGCATCATTTCCTGATAATCTTTGGAAACGTGTAAAGAGGGTGCGTTTCTTCCGTTTAATGTCAAAACTAATTCGTCGCCATCAATTCGAATGGCAAAATCAGGAACAACATGTTCTGTGATTTTATTGCTCCCGGTGAAGGAACCACCCGGTTTTGGATTTAGTTTTTCTATTTCGTGAATGGCAGTTTTGAGTTGCTCATTCGAAACCGCGTATTTTTGCAACAGTTTGTCGTAATGTTTTTTGGTAAAAGCGTCAAACCGGTTTTCGATAATATCCATAGCTAAAGCCACGTATTCCGTAGGTGTTTTGTGTTTTAATTGCAGCAACAAACATTCCTGTAAATCACGTGCGCCAACACCCGAAGGTTCTAGTTCGTGAATGACATATAACATTCTCTCTACTGTTTTTTCATCGGTATAAACACCTTGGGTAAACGCCATATCGTCAACTATGTCAGGGATACTTCGTCGAATATAACCCATGTCGTCAATGCTTCCCACAAGAAATTCGGCAATTTCTCGTTCGGCATCATTCAATATAAAAGTATTCAGTTGATTGATTAAATCTTGGTGAAAACTTATTGGCGCAACCAGTGGCGACTCACGTTCCTCATCATCATCACTGTAATTGTTGGCTTGGGTTTTGTAATCTGGCGTTTCGTCACTACTTAAATATTCGTCGATATTAATATCGCTCGTATCCTCACTTTCATTGTCGTCATAATCGTCGAATTCATCATTGGTATCATCATTGTCGAATTCGTCTTTTTCGTAAATTTCTTCTTCCTCATCTCCCGTTTCCAATGCTGGATTTTCGTTCATTTCTTCTATTAAACGTTGTTCGAATGCTTGCGTAGGCAATTGAATTAACTTCATCAACTGGATTTGTTGTGGAGATAATTTCTGAGACAACTTTAGATTTAGAAATTGTTTTAACATTTATATCGTTTAAAAAGGTTAGGGTTTAAGGTTGTAGTATATCAACAACATTAAACGATAAACAAGTTTTTAAAACTCTGCATTTTGTGGCGTTCTAGGAAAAGGAATTACGTCGCGAATGTTTGTCATTCCAGTTACAAAAAGCACCAATCTTTCGAATCCAAGTCCAAAACCGGAGTGAACGGCGCTTCCAAATCTTCGGGTGTCTAAATACCACCATAATTCTTCTTCGTCGATTCCTAAGGATTTCATTTTTTCGACTAAAACGTCAAAACGTTCTTCCCTTTGTGAACCCCCCACTATTTCTCCAATTCCTGGAAAAAGAATATCCATCGCACGAACTGTTTTTCCATCTTCGTTCAAACGCATGTAAAATGCTTTGATGTTTGCGGGATAATCAAACAAGATTACCGGGCATTTAAAGTGTTTTTCCACCAAATAACGTTCGTGTTCCGATTGTAAATCAGCACCCCATTCGTTGATGATATAATTAAATTTCTTCTTTTTATTTGGCGTGCAATCTCTCAAAATGTCAATCGCTTCGGTATAAGATACTCGTTTGAAATTGTTTTCTAAAACAAAGTTTAGTTTGTCTAGCAATCCCATTTCGCTTCTTTCAGCTTGTGGTTTTGATTTTTCTTCGTCCAATAATCGACCTTCTAAGAATTTCAAATCCTCGGGACATTTATCTAATGTGTATTTAATTACATATTGTATAAAATCTTCGGCCAAGTCCATATTGTCATTCAAATCATTGAAAGCCACTTCAGGTTCAATCATCCAAAATTCTGCCAAATGGCGAGAAGTATTCGAGTTCTCAGCTCTAAATGTTGGTCCAAAAGTGTAAATTTGTCCCAAAGCCATCGCAAAAGTCTCTCCTTCTAATTGTCCAGAAACAGTTAAATTGGTTTCTTTGCCAAAGAAATCTTCTTTGTAATTTACTTTTCCGTCTTCTGTTCTTGGAGTATTGTCGAAAGGTAAAGCGGTTACTTTAAACATTTCTCCAGCACCTTCGGCATCAGAACCGGTAATGATTGGGGTGTTTACATACACAAAACCCTTTTCTTGAAAATAATTATGAACGGCGAACGACAAAACAGAACGTACCCGCATAATCGCTCCAAAAATATTTGTACGTACTCGTAAATGTGCATTTTCACGCAAGAAATCCAAACTTGGTTTATTTTTGGGTTGTATTGGGAATTTTTCTGCATCTGAGTCACCAAGTATTTCTAATTTTTCAACTTTGATTTCAAATTTTTGACCAGCTCCTTGGCTTTCTACTAAATTTCCAGTAACCGAAATTGCCGCACCAGTGGTTATTCTTTTTAAGGTTTCGTCAGCTGTGTTTTCGAAATCGACAACACATTGTATATTATTGATGGTCGAACCGTCGTTCAACGCGATAAATTGATTGTTTCTAAAAGTTCTTACCCAACCTTTTGCGTTTATTGCTTGAAGTGTTGTTGTGCTGTTTAGCAGGTCTTTTACTCTTGTATGTTTCATTTTTGAATAAGGATTTAAAATTTAGGATATAGCCATTTGGCTTTGCTCAGGGTGAAAATTTGTGTCATTGATGATTAAATCGAATTGCAAATATAAACGATTTATTTTTTTTCTTCAAAAACTCCCGTTTCGTCTACATCGTAGTCCAAAACATCGATTTTAGGCTCTGTAAATTCTTGTTCGTTTGCCAATTTTTTATTCAATGTTAACACCAATGAAGGTAATAAAACCAAGTTAGACAATACACCAAAAATCAAGGTTACTGCAATTAATCCTCCAAGCGCCACCGTGCCTCCAAAATCGGATAACATAAACACTGAAAATCCAGAAAACAAAACTACCGATGTATAAAACATGCTCACTCCGGCCTCTTTTATTGTGGCATAAACAGATCGTTTTATTTTCCAATTATTTCGAACCAATTCCTGTCGATATTGTGCCAAGAAATGGATGGTGTCGTCAACTGAAAGTCCGAACGCGACACTAAACACCAATATTGTTGAAGGTTTCAAAGGAATGCCAAAATAACCCATTAATCCTGCGGTAATTACTAATGGCAGCAGATTAGGAATCAAAGCAACTACAACCATTTTGAAGGATCTAAACATGAAAGCCATCAATAACGAAATTAGAAAAACGGCAAAAAGAAGTGAAAAAATAAGATTTTCAAGTAGGTATTTGGTGCCTTTTTCGAACACATAAGCTTTTCCTGTCACGGTGACTTTATACCTGTCAGGCGGGAATATGGTATTGATTTTTGTTTTTAGTTTGTTTTCAATTTTTAGCATATTACCTGTGCCAATGTCTCTCATAAAAGTGGTGATTCGGGCAACTTGTCCCGTGCTGTCCACATAACTTTTCATGATATTTTTTTGGCTGTTTTTTGCGGTGTTTTTTGCATAACTCAAGATAAATGGTTGTTCCTGAGACGTTGGCAAATCATAGTATTCTGGATTTCCGTTATAATAGGCTTGTTTTGAGTATTTGACAAGATTGAGGATTGAAATTGGCGTTGAAAGTTCCGGAATTTCTTCGATTGTTTTTTGAAATTCGTCCATTTTTTTCAAAGTCGAAAGCTTCATTACTCCTTTTTTTCTTTCAGTGTCAATGGTGATTTCAAGTGGCATTACTCCGTCAAACTCTTTTTCGAAGAAAAGAATATCATTGTAAAATCCGGTTTTTTTAGGCATGTCTTCTATCAAACTTCCTGAAGTCTTGATTTGGAAAGCGCCATATAGACTTACTACAAACAAGAAGATAGCCGCGGGGTATACATGGCGTTTGTTTTGTCGCACCATTTTTTCTATCCAAGTCATTAAAGTACGAGTGTAATTTCGACTTAAATGTTCTAAATGTTTTTCTTTTGGAACAGGTTGGTAGCTGTAATAAATTGGAATAAGAATCAGGCATAAAAAGAACAACGCCATAATGCTAACAGAAGCAACAATTCCGAATTCTTTCAACAACTCACTATTAGTGATAATAAAAGTGGCAAAACCAGCTGCCGTTGTTAAGTTAGTCATTAAAGTGGCGGTTCCCACCTTAGTAATTACTCTTTGTAGTGCTTTTGCTTTATTACCGTGAGCTAAATATTCCTGTTGGTATTTATTGGTAAGAAAAATGCAGTTGGGGATTCCAATTACAATAATCAATGAGGGAATTATTGCGGTTAGCACTGTGATTTCATAATGAAACAAACCTAGAAAACCAAAAGTCCACATAACGCCAATGATAACAATCATCACTGATATTAAGGTTGCTCGATACGAGCGAAAAAAGAAAAAGAAAATCAGTGAAGTAATTAAAATCGAGGCGCCAATAAAAAGGCGTATTTCATCGATTATACTTTTTGCATTAAGCGTTCTGATGTAAGGCATTCCGGAAACGCGTAAATCAATCCCGGTTTCTTTTTCATAAGCTTCAATTTTTGGGATAAAATAATTAAGAATGAAGTCTTTACGCGCAATCGTGTTTACTATTTTTTTGTCTAAATATATAGCGGAACGAATCGTGCCATTTTTTTTATTGAACAGTACGCCTTCGTAAAAAGGCATTTTTTGAAACAATTCAGTTTTAATCGATGCCAAATATTCAGGGCTGTTTGTTTTACTTTGGTTAACAAACGGGACCAATTCAAAGGTTTGTTTTGCTTCGTTTTTTTGTATTTTTTTTAAATTATTTACCGATACAACTAACTCGATTTCTGTTTGATTTTTAAAATCAGACATTAATTTATTCCAGGCAATAAAAGCTTTAGGTTTAAAAAAAGCACTGTCTTTTACCCCCACGACAATAAGGTTTCCTTCTTCGCCAAATTTTTCTAAAAACCCCTTGTATTCCTTGTTTACAATATTATTGTCAGGAAGAAGGTTTGCCTCGGTAAAGGTAAATCGAATGTTTTCCCATTGTGAGCCAAGAGCGGCAGTTATGAGGATTATAACCGCAAGTATTTTGAGTCTATTTGTGAGTACCATTCTGGCGATGAACTCCCAAAACCCTACTTTAAATGTTTTTTTCATAAAAGGATTAAAATGTTTGCAAAGGTAGATAAAACGGGAGACATTTTGACCGTTGTAAAGTTACATTTATGGTTTTTTGGCTAATATTCTTTCTTTTTCTGGCTGCATAAAAATGCTTTCGAGGTTAAAATTGGAATAAATTGTCTTTCGGTTTTTTGAAAGCCGTAAATTTTGTTATTTTATTTGAATAAAAAACAATAAAAAATCCGCCTCGGTTCTTATCGGGGCGGATTTTTTATTTTCTTTGAAAGTTACACCTTCATTATTTCAGCTTCTTTGAGAACAAGATGCTCATCGATTTTTTTAATAAAACTATTTGTTAAGACTTGAACTTCATCTTCAGCATTTTTGCAAAAATCTTCGGATGTTCCGTCTTTTTCTAACTTTTTAATTTCTGAATTGGCATCTTTACGAGCGTTTCTAATCCCAATTTTAGCATCCTCAGCCTCTGATTTTGCTTGTTTTGCAAGGTCTCGTCTTCGATCTTCGGTCAGTGGAGGAACACTTATTATGATTATATCTCCGTTATTCATTGGGTTGAAACCAATGTTTGCAACCATAATTGCCTTTTCAATGGGATGCAACATATTCTTTTCGAAAGGTTGCAAGGTAATTGTTCTTGCATCGGGCACGTTTATATTTGAAACCTGAGAAAGCGGTGTTGCCGCGCCGTAATAATCAACAAAAACACTTCCCAACATTGCTGGATTTGCTTTTCCTGCACGAATATTTAAAAATGCTTTTTCTAAATGCGCAATAGATCCCGCCATAGATTCTTGGGTGCTATCTAAAATAAATTCAATTTCTTCAGTCATAATTTTTATATTTATCTATTCTCTTTTTGGACTAGCGGGCTTAAATATTCACTTCTGTTCCTATGTTTTCTCCCTTGCAAATTTTCAATAAATTTCCTGCTTTATTCATGTCGAAAATTACGATAGGTAGTTTGTTTTCCTGACTTAAGGTGAATGCTGTAGAATCCATTACATTCAGGCCTTTTTTGATTACGTCTTCAAACGAAATATAATTAAATTTTGTTGCTGAAGCATCTTTTTCTGGATCGGCAGAGTAAACGCCATCAACCCTTGTTCCTTTCAAAATTACGTCTGCGTTTATTTCTACCCCACGTAAAACAGCGGCTGTATCTGTAGTGAAATAAGGGTTTCCTGTTCCAGCACCAAAAATTACGATTCGTCCTTTTTCAAGATGACGATCAGCCCTTCTTTTTATATAAGGCTCTGCAATTGACTCCATTTTTAATGCAGTTTGCAAACGGGTTTTCATTCCTTTATCTTCGAGCGCACCCTGTAATGCCATTCCGTTGATAACCGTAGCCAGCATCCCCATATAATCTCCTTGTACACGATCCATGCCATTGCTTGCTCCGGCAACACCCCTAAAGATATTTCCTCCGCCAATTACGATGGCTATTTCTATTCCTTGTTCGTGAACTTTCTTTATCTCATTGGCATATTCAGCCAATCTTATGGGGTCAATACCATATTGTCTGTCTCCCATTAATGATTCGCCACTTAATTTTAGAAGAATTCTTTTGTACTTCATTGCTTTGTTGAATTGAGTTGTGCAAATATAGACATATTCTAATTTTTTTTTAAATTAATATTTGAGTTTATTTTTTAAGTTTATTTTCTAGGGATGTGTTTTTCTAATATTATACTTGGCATTAGATTTAAGTCTTTATTAAAAGTGAATTTGGATTATAAAAAGCAACACATACAACTATTCTACTATTTTAAAACACTAAACAACTTAATTCCAATTCTTTATTAAAGATTTGTTTTTATAAAAAAATTTGTGGATTTCTAATCTCCACCACATCTACATGTTCTGATTTACTTTTTCATTGGGGTTTAAATATTGTTTAACAATTAAAAAAATATACTAATGAAAAATCTATTCGAAAAACCCTATGATTATGTTATAACCTTTTTATATGGAGGTAAAAGCACAACTCATTATTAAACAAATTTTATTTAATTGAGCGAAGAGTTTGTGTTTTGAAATTTTAATTTCAAAACAATTACAGGGTTTTTTTCTATGAGTATTTGTTTTGCAACAATTAATAGGCTAAACTTTGCTCAAAGAAAGTGACGTCTGTAGCGTCTTTTGCCTCATAATCACCAATTTTCGTTCTCCGTAACGCAGTCAAATGCGAACCAGAATCCATTGCTTTTCCAAAGTCAAAAGCCAGAGAGCGAATGTAGGTTCCTTTACTACAAACAACCCTAAAATCGATTTCGGGAAGTGCAATTCGTGTAATTTCAAATTCGTGTATTGTAGTTTTTCTAGTAGCTATTTCTACGGTTTCACCAGCACGTGCATGCTCGTAAAGACGGATTCCGTCTTTTTTTATGGCAGAAAAAATGGGTGGTTTTTGGTCAATTTCCCCCAAAAATTGTTTTACCGTTATGCGAATTAAGGCTTCATCAATATGTGAAGTGTCGAAAGCTTCGTCTATTTCCGTTTCCAAATCGTATGATGGCGTTGTTGCTCCAATGTAAAAAGTTCCAGTATATTCTTTTGCTTGACCTTGAAGTTCACTAATTCTTTTGGTGAATTTCCCCGTGCAAACCAGCAATAATCCGGTTGCCAAAGGATCTAAAGTTCCTGCGTGACCAATTTTAAATTTTTTTGGCAAACCAACTTTGTTAATCAACAAATGTTTCAATTTATTTACAGCCTGAAAAGACGTCCAATGCAAAGGCTTGTCGATAAGTAAAATTTGTCCGTTAAGAAAATCTTCGGCTAACATTAAATTACTGTCAATGGATGAATGAAAAAGTGAATTGCCAAAAGCACAATTCCAGCAACAATACGATAATAACCAAATACTTTGAAGCCATGCTTGGTCAAAAAGCCTATGAAACTTTTAATGGCTAATAGCGCCACAATAAATGCCACGACATTTCCAATAATTAACAAATTGATTTGCTCGGGAGATAAAACGAAACCATCCTTATAATAATCATAACATTTTTTGGCTGTTGCGCCAAGCATCGTTGGTACTGCAAGAAAAAAGGAAAATTCAGCAGCGCTTGTTCGAGATAATTTCTGAGACATTCCGCCCACGATGCTTGCGCCGCTTCTTGAAACCCCAGGAACCATAGCTAAACATTGAAACAATCCTATTTTAAAAGCTTGCAAGTAACTAATTTCACTTGATGTTTCACTTGCCTCGGAATTAGCAAACCAGTCGTCAACTTTCAATAAAATAATTCCGCCAATTAAGAGAGAAATGGCAACGGTTAAAGGACTTTCTAATAAAGCATCTATTTTTTTGCTAAATAGTAATCCAAAAACTACGGCAGGTATAAAGGCCACCAATAATTTAAAATAAAAGTCAAGGGTTTGAAAAAACCGTTTAAAATATAAAAAAACTACCGAAAGGATAGCGCCTAATTGGATTACTATGGTGAAGAGTTTGGTAAATTCATCATGTTCAATCCCAAAAAAAGAAGAGGCAATAATCATATGGCCTGTTGAAGAAACGGGTAAAAACTCGGTAATTCCCTCAATAATGGCCAGAACAATAGTTTGAAAAGTATTCATTTATTCTTTTTTAGGTTTTTTAAGAATAGCATAAATGGCGATTCCAAATCCTATTAAAACGGTTGTTGGCGCCAAGCGGATTCTTCTAAAATTGAAAACAGCCTCGTTAAAAACTTTTGGATCATTACTTCCGCCTCCAGACATTAAAATAAATCCTAATGTAATCACCGCAATGCCAATCAATAGGATTTTATAATTTATTTTTTCAAAAAGAAATTCGTGTTTCACTTTGGTTTTTTGATCTTGTTTTTTCATAAAAAGTGTAAATCTAATATTGTGAATTAATAAAGGTCGTCAGTTCTTAAATTTAAAAAGCGCTGTGTCGCAAAATAAGTGCTAATCCAAGTTATCAAAATACCAATTCCAAAAACTACCAATAATACTAAACCAACAAGTAATTTATCATCAAGAATTCCTAAATCGGGGAAGTTAACCTGAATATAAGCCAGTAGGCCTATTAACGCAAGAACGGCAAATCCCGCACCAATCATTCCTAGTTTTATGCTGCGCATCACAAACGGTTTTCTGATAAATGCTTTGGTAGCACCAACCATTTGCATCGTTTTAATAATAAATCGATTAGAATAAATGGACAAACGTAACGAACTATTGATCAACAAAACTGCGATTACCGTAAGGAAACCGCTTATTATCAGTATCCAAAAACTCACTTTTTTAATGTTGTCATTTACTAATTCAACCAGTTGTTTATCATAGACAATATCGGAAACCATACGGTTTTTTCGCAAACGACTTTCTATTTTTGCAATACTGTCCTTAACAACGTAATCCGCTTTAAGGTTAATATCGAACGAATTTTGAAGAGGATTTTCACCAAGAAAAGCCATAAAATTTTCGCCAATAATGTCGGTGTGTTCTTTTGCTGCAGTTTCTTTGGAAACAAACACAAATGATTTTGCAAATGGAGCGGTTTTTAGCTCTCCTTTAAAAGATTTCAAAACACTGTTGTTTGCATCATTTTTAAAAAACACCGTCATGGCAATTTTTTCTTTAAAATCGTCTGCTAATTTTTTAGAATTAATGATAAAAAACCCTAAAATTCCCAACAGGAATAATACCAAGAATATGCTTAGTACAACTGAGAAATAAGAAGAAATTAACCTGCGTTTTTGAAATTTATCAAATGAAGAAGCCATAGTTTACTGTAATTATGGGGTAAAAATAATAAAGAATTTCTTTATTTAAAGTTAATAACGCTCAAACTTTTAACTTTCGTACAATAAATGTAAATTTGCAACCTAATTTTATTAGTTTAATTAAATACCCTTTAGGTGTTTTGAACCCAGAAAGGGATATATTAAAGATATGAAGTACAATCCGAACGAAATAGAGGCCAAATGGCAAAAATATTGGGCCGAAAATCAAACTTTTGCTGCACAGAACAATTCAGAAAAACCAAAATATTATGTTTTGGACATGTTTCCTTATCCATCAGGAGCTGGTTTGCATGTTGGACACCCTCTGGGTTACATTGCTTCGGATGTGTATTCGAGATACAAAAGACTCCGCGGTTTCAATGTTTTGCATCCAATGGGTTATGATAGTTTTGGATTGCCTGCCGAACAATACGCTATTCAAACAGGTCAACGTCCAGAAGACACCACATCGGTAAATATTGATGGAGGCATTGATAAGGAAGGCAATCAAATTTCCGGATACAGAAAACAATTGGATAAAATTGGATTTTCTTTCGATTGGAGCCGGGAAATTCGCACTTCAAATGCCGATTATTATAAGCATACTCAATGGATATTTATTCAATTGTTCAATTCTTGGTACAATAAAAACAGCAACAAAGCCGAGGATATTTCGACCTTAATTTCCGTTTTCGAAAGCGAAGGAAATGCAAACATAAATTCTGTTTGTGACGATAATATTGCTGTTTTTTCGTCAAGCCAATGGAAAGCGCTTTCGACAGAAGACCGGCAAAAAGTTTTATTGCAATACAGATTGACTTATTTAGCCGAGACCGAAGTGAACTGGTGTCCGGGATTAGGAACTGTTTTAGCCAACGACGAAATTGTAAACGGTGTTTCGGAGCGTGGGGGCTTTCCTGTTATTCGTAAAAAAATGACCCAATGGAGTATGCGAATTTCTGCTTACGCAGAACGTTTGTTACAAGGTTTAAATGAGATCGATTGGAGCGAAAGCATAAAAGAAAGTCAGAGAAACTGGATTGGAAAATCGATTGGAGCGTTGGTTGCCTTTCCAATTTTAACAGCAAATGCTAACAATGAAAACAACACTCATATTTTGCTTGAAAAAGCACTAGAATTAAGACAAAATCCTTCAGAAACAGAACATATATTATGGCAAAGTCTAAAGTCTAAAGCATTAGATTATAAGTTCAGACACCAATATTTAATAGGTGATTATATCGTTGATTTTGTTTGTCTTTCTAAAATGTTCGTCATCTTAATTAATGAAGAAACCCAAGATTTTCAGCAAGTCACGAATCTAGAAAGAGCGAAAGTTATTACTGAAAAAGGGTTTAGAATTATACGTTTTAATAAAGAAGAAATTTTAAGAAATTTAAATGGCGTTTTAGACACCATCACCAAAGAATTAGATGAAATAGCTGGTTCAGCTTCTGAAATTAAAAAAATAGAAGTTTTTACTACGCGTCCTGACACTATTTTTGGAGTCACCTTTATGACTCTTGCTCCAGAACACGAATTAGTCGCGCAAATTACGACTCCAGAACAAAAACAAGCTGTTGAAAATTATATCGAAAAGACGGCAAAGCGTTCCGAAAGAGAGCGTATGGCGGATGTAAAAACCATTTCGGGAGTTTTTACCGGAGCCTATGCTGAACATCCTTTTACCAAAGAACCCATTCCGGTTTGGATTGGGGATTATGTTCTGGCTGGTTATGGAACTGGCGCCGTTATGGCGGTTCCTTGCGGCGACGAAAGAGATTATGCTTTTGCCCATTTTTTCAAAGGACAAAGCGGAATGCAAGAAATCAAGAATATTTTTGCCAATGTCAATATCTCCAAAGAAGCGTATGGTTCGAAAGACAATGTTGTTATTGCCAATTCTGATTTTCTAAATGGATTGAATTACAAAGAAGCGACCAAAAAAGCTATTTTAGAACTCGAAAAAATAAACCAAGGAAAGGGAAAAATTAATTACCGTTTGCGTGATGCGGTTTTTTCTCGCCAAAGATATTGGGGTGAACCATTTCCGGTATATTATGTTAATGGCTTGCCACAAATGATTGATGCAAAACATTTGCCAATCGTCTTGCCAGAAGTAGAAAAATATTTGCCAACAGAAGACGGATTGCCGCCTTTAGGAAATGCTTTGGTTTGGGCTTGGGATAGTTTAAATAATAAAGTAGTCAGCACAAATTTGGCAGACAATAAAACAATTTATCCTCTTGAATTGAACACAATGCCAGGTTGGGCGGGAAGTTCCTGGTATTGGATGCGTTATATGGATGCGCACAATGACGGAGAATTTACCAGCAAAGATGCCTTGAAATATTGGGAAAGCGTAGATTTATACATTGGCGGAAGTGAACACGCAACCGGACATTTATTGTATTCCCGATTTTGGAACAAATTTCTGAAAGACAAAGGTTTTGCACCAACCGAAGAACCATTCAAAAAACTGATTAATCAGGGAATGATTTTGGGAATGAGTGCGTTTGTTTATAGATTAGACGGAACAAATACGTATGTTTCTATAAATAAAATAACAGGTCAAAAAGTACAACCTATTCACGTTGATGTTTCATTAGTAAATACATCCGATGAATTAGATATTGAAGCATTCAAAAAATGGAGAGAGGAATTTGCAGACGCAAAATTAATTACAGAAGATAATGGCAAATTCATTGTTAGTCGCGAAATCGAAAAAATGTCAAAATCCAAATACAATGTTGTAACACCAGATGACATTTGTAATGAATACGGAGCCGATACGTTGCGTTTGTACGAAATGTTTCTCGGTCCATTGGAACAAGCAAAACCTTGGAACACGGCAGGGATTTCGGGAGTTTTTGGTTTCTTGAAAAAATTATGGCGTTTGTATTTTGATGAAAATGGGTTGATTGTAAACAATGATGAACCGACGAAAGACCACCTGAAATCGTTACACAAAACCATCAAAAAAGTAGCAGAAGATATCGAAGGGTTTTCTTTTAACACTTCGGTTTCGCAGTTTATGATTTGTGTGAATGAATTATCAACTCAAAATTGTCATTCCCGTGCCATTTTGGAACCATTGACTATTTTGATTTCGTCTTATGCGCCACATATTGCCGAGGAATTATGGAGTCAATTAGGAAATTCAGAATCAATTTCTACGGTTGCTTTTCCAATATTGGACGAAAAACATTTGGTAGAAAGTAGCAAGGAATATCCCGTTTCTTTCAACGGAAAAATGCGTTTTACTATCGAATTGCCTTTGGATTTAACCGTTGCCGAAATTCAGGAAATCATCATGAAAGATGAAAGAACATTGAAACAATTGGGCGGAAAAACCCCGAACAAGGTTATTATTGTTCCGGGGAAGGTAATAAATTTGGTAGGGTAGAAAAAAATTGACATTGTCATTCCCATTCAAATTTTTTAATAAATTTTTAACTAATGTCAAAATGGCATTGTTTAATTTGGCTCAAAATTTGATTAAAGTTTGTTGTAAAAATTAATTTAAAAAAGAAATTTATGTTAGGATTTAGTTTGCCATCGATGATTTTAATGGGCGGTATTATGCTAGCCAGTTGGTTAGTAAGCTCAAGATTGAAAAACAAGTTTGAAAAATACTCCAAATTACAATTGCGAAACGGAATGTCGGGACAAGAAATTGCCGAAAAAATGCTTGCTGATCATGGAATTACAGATGTAAAAGTGATTTCGGTGGCGGGCCAATTAACGGATCATTACAATCCTACGGATAAAACCGTCAATTTGAGTGAAGCGGTTTTTAATCAAAGAAACGCAGCAGCAGCAGCAGTTGCGGCCCACGAATGTGGTCACGCCGTACAACACGCAACGGCTTATGGTTGGTTAACGATGCGTTCTCAATTGGTTCCCGTTGTAAACGTTGCGTCAAAATATATGCAATGGATTTTAATTGGAGGTATTTTGATGCTGAATACTTTTCCAGGGTTATTGTTAGTTGGGATCGTAATTTTTGCTGCCACTACCGTGTTTTCGATTGTCACTTTACCCGTGGAGTACGACGCGAGTAATCGCGCATTGGCTTGGTTAGAGAACAAAAACATGCTTTCACAACAAGAACAAGCGGGTGCAAAAGATGCTCTTAAATGGGCTGCGAGAACTTATGTTGTTGCTGCTTTGGGATCAATCGCTACCCTGATGTATTATGTTTCTATATTCAATAGAAGGTAATTCCAGCTTGTTTTAAAAAACACAATCCGCCTTAATTTTATTGAGGCGAATTTTTATTTATTCTAATCTACAATTGAATTTGCCTATCGATTTGTTGATCCAGAGAAATGAAGGTTTCTGTTCTAGAAACACCTTCAATTGCTTGAATTTTTGTGTTTAATAAATGCATCAAATGCTCGTTATCACGGCAAATAATTTTTATTAAAATGGACCAATTCCCAGTTGTATAATGACATTCCAGAACTTCTGGTATTTTTCTAAGATCTTTTACGGCCTCTGCGTTTCTGGCGGCTTTGTCTAAATAAACACCAACAAATGCCATAGTATTATAGCCCAATACTTTATGGTTTACCACTAATTTAGACCCTGATATCACACCAGATTGCTCTAATTTTCGAAGTCTTTGATGAATGGCAGCACCAGATATTCCTATTTTGTTGGCGATTTGAAGGATTGGTTTCCGAGCATCTTCCATTAAGAAACGTAAAATTTCCTTGTCGATTCCGTCGATTTCTACAACTAGAGAGTTAATTTTCATGAGTTATTATTTGAAACTAAATTTTAGAGTTTAGTTTTAATTTGAAACCAAATTTAAGTAAAAAACAAATAAAGCAAAGAATTTTTATTTTATGTTTTGCAAACAGTGTAAAAAAAAACCGCGTTTGTCGCGGTTTTTTTGTAATTTTTATTTTGTAAATGAATTTCAGTACGATGTTATTTTCCTTTATTTGCTTCTGCAATGTATTTTTCCAAGGCCATTGACATAGACGGCGTTTCTGGAGTTGGAGCCAGAATGTCAATTCTTAACCCAGCATCCAGCGCTTCTTTTTGTGTTGAACTTCCAAAAACAGCGATTCGTGTTTCATTTTGCTTGAAGTCAGGAAAGTTCATAAATAATGATTTTATTCCTGTTGGGCTAAAGAACGCCAAAATATCGTAATAGACATCAGCTAAATCTGATAGGTCACTCATAACCGTTTTGTAAAATGTCGCTTGTGTCCAGTCAACTTTGAGGTTGTTAAGGGTAACCGGTGCATCAGGGTTCAATTGATCTGATGCTGGCAACAAAAATTTCTCGTCTTTATATTTTTTTATTAACGGGGACAAATCGGCAAAATCTTTTGGACCAACATAGATTTTCCGTTTGCGATACACTACATATTTTTGAAGATAAAAAGCAACAGCTTCTGATTGACAAAAATATTTCAGACCTTCAGGAACTTTATAACGCATTTCATCTGCAACCCTAAAAAAGTGATCCACAGAGTTTTTACTTGTTAATATAATGGCGGTAAAATTATTAAGATCAATTTTTTGAAGTCTGATTTCCTTAGCGCTAACCCCTTCTATGTGGATAAAACATCTGAAATCAATTTTAACTTTATGTTTTTGTTGAAGCTCAAAGTAAGGAGAATTCTCCACTTTAGGCTCGGGCTGTGACACCAAAATTGTTTTCACTTTCATATCTAATATTTTCTAAGCAATATCTTTTGTAAACAAATAGTACATGAAATAATACGGTGCTATTTCGAGAGCGCAAAGATATAAAATAAAATAAAACAACTTACTGAATATTAAATTTTGATAATTTTTTATTGAGACTAAATAAGTTAAAACGTTTGTTGTCAAAACGATACCTATTAGCACGAATAAAATATTTCTTGAAATGGAGTCGTAATAAAACAGAATAACATTGATTGGAAGCATAAATAATCCAATATAGGTTCTGTAAGTGACTTTTTGAAGGTTAAATTGTTCAACAAATTCCTCCATGTCAAATGCGGTGGCGATAATTTTTTCGATTAGAAATTTCGATAATATAAAGAAAACAAGGAAAGTAATTATTTGGATATACAAAATCCAATCTGTTTTTGAAGCGTAACCAAAATGTGCCATCGAAAGCTGAATAAAGAAAGCCAATGAAATGAGTTGTACAAAAAACAAAGAAATAGTAAAACCACTTTTGAGGTGAATACCGTCCCGGTATACTTTAATATACTTATCTGAAAAAATTAAATTAGCAAAGTCTGCAAAACGATTTTCAAAAACTGATTTTGTAAACGCAATGACAGCAAATGACATCACGAATAATGCCGTTGCCCATTCTTTATTTTCTATTATTCTAGGATGTAGTACGTTTTCAATCATGACGATGCAAAATTACTGATTTTTATTTCATTCTTTTTATTATAATTTATTATGAAATCACCGTGATTCAAAATGTAAATATACTGGAAGAACGGCGACACCCCATTCCTTTAAAAACAAATAGTATTTTCGTAGGAATGAAATCGTATAAAAAGTTTACTTTTGCCTTGAAATTACTCGAAACATGAACGATTGCATTGTTATAATCCCCACCTATAATGAAATTGAAAACATCGAAAGCATCATTAGATCGGTACTTTCGCAACATAAACAGTTTCATATTCTCGTCATTGATGACAATTCACCAGACCAAACCGCCGATAGGGTAATGACACTTCAATCCGAATTTGAAGGTAAATTATTTATAGAAAAAAGAGAAGGTAAATTAGGCTTGGGAACCGCTTATGTTCATGGTTTTAGATGGGCTTTAGAGAAAAGGTATGATTATATTTTCGAAATGGACGCCGATTTTTCACACAACCCAAATGACCTTGAAAAACTCTATGATGCTTGCCATTTTGGAGGCGCTGACCTATCCATTGGCTCTCGTTATGTAACTGGAGTAAATGTTGTAAACTGGCCTTTGAGCCGAGTTTTAATGTCTTATTTTGCCTCTGTTTATGTGCAAATTGTCACAGGAATGAAAATCCATGATGCCACGGCGGGATTTATTTGCTATAAGAAGCAAGTGCTTGAAGGGTTAAATTTAGATAAAATTAAATTTGTGGGATACGCGTTTCAAATCGAAATGAAATACAGAACATTTTGCAAGAATTTTCAAATTGTCGAAGTACCCATAATTTTCACCGATAGAACAAAAGGACAGTCTAAAATGAGTAGCGCCATTTTTAAAGAAGCCGTTTTAGGAGTTATTGCACTCCGATTGAAAAAATTAGTCAACACCTTATAAGGGAAAGAGAAAATGAATAGGGTTTTAATCAAGAACGCCAAAATAGTAAACGAAGGAACTATTTTTGAAGGAGATGTCTTAATAGAAAACGACATAATTGTCGAAATTTCAGAAAGCATTAGTCCAAAATCATCAGAATGTCACATCATTGATGCCGAAGGAAATTATTTAATGCCCGGGGCAATCGATGATCAAGTGCATTTTAGAGAACCTGGACTCACACACAAAGGAGATATAGAATCAGAGTCAAAAGCAGCAGTTGCTGGCGGAATAACATCTTACATTGAACAGCCCAACACGATTCCTAATGCCGTAACACAGGAGGTTTTGGAGCAAAAATACCAATTGGCTTCTGAGAAATCGTATTCGAATTATTCGTTTATGATGGGCGCGACAAATGACAATTTAGAGGAAGTTCTAAAAACAAATCCGAAAAACGTAGCTGGAATAAAAATATTTTTGGGGTCTTCTACAGGAAATATGTTGGTCGATAATGAAAACGTTCTAGAAAGAATATTTTCAAGTACACCGATGCTTATTGCCGTGCATTGTGAAGATGAAGACACCATTAAAAATAATTTGAAAAAATACAAAGAAGAGTTTGGCGGGGATGTCCCGGTAACCGCGCATCACCTTATTCGCAGTGAGGAAGCCTGCTATATTTCCTCTTCCAAAGCGATTGCCCTAGCCAAAAAAACAGGAGCCAGATTGCATGTTTTTCATCTTTCGACCGCTAAGGAAATGGATTTATTTACGAATAAAATCCCTTTGGAAGAAAAGAAAATAACGGCCGAAGTTTGCATTCATCACTTATGGTTTACTAATGAGGATTATGCTATTAAAGGCAATTTAATAAAATGGAATCCCGCCGTAAAAACAGCGAATGACCAAAAAGTTTTATGGGAAGCCTTGCTAGATGGAAGAATTGATGTGGTCGCCACAGATCACGCCCCTCACACATTAGAAGAAAAGAAACAACCGTATTTAAAAGCACCTTCTGGCGGACCACTTGTTCAACATGCCGTTGTAGCGATGTTTGAAGCCTATCATCAAGGAAAAATAAGTATTGAAAAAATCGTTGAAAAAATGTGCCATAATCCAGCCAAAATATTCAAAATTAAAAAACGTGGTTTCATTAAAGAAGGGTATTATGCTGACTTAGTTATCGTAAATCCAGGATTGCCTTGGAGCGTTAAAAAAGAGAATATTCTCTCTAAATGTGGATGGTCACCATTCGAAGGATTTACTTTTAAATCTAGAGTCACTCATACTTTTGTAAACGGGCAACTTGTTTATTCCGCTTTTAAAGTAAAGGATATTCGCGCTGGAAAACGGCTATTGTTTGGCAGATAAATATAAGAAAGATGAAAAAAATAATTCCACTTTTAGTTGTTGTTTCTATTCTTGTCAGTTGTAAAAAAGACATTGTAAAGACGCCTGATCATCTTATTGAAAAAAATAAAATGATAAATATTATATATGATTTGTCAATTTTAGAAAGTGTAAAAACGACAAATCCAACGTCACTAGACAGTTTTAAAATAAACCCAACCGAATATATTTATAAAAAACATAAAATTGATAGTGTTCAATTTGCGCAAAACAATATCTATTACGCATCTGACTACAAGGCTTACAAGGCAATGTTCGAGCAGATAAAGTCGCGATTAGAGAAAAATAAATCCTTGATGGATACCTTAATTAAGATTGAAAGCAAGAAAATTACGGCTCAAAAAAATAAAGAAGGGAAACTAAAGGCCGAAAAAAAAGCAAAGACAAAAATAAAAACGAATAAAGGTTCCGATTCAATAAAAAAGCTAAAAAAAGGAACTATATTAAAAAAAGAGACTGATTTAACAAAAAGAATTACAAACATAAAAGCAGTTGATTCAATAAAAAAATCAAAGAAAAAGAAGAAATTTTTATAGGCTTGAAATTTCTTTTACATAGTCATGAACATCCAAGAATTTGAAACCCAAAGTGTTTTTAATTTTCTCATTCGAATACAAGTTTTTAGAGTAAGAAGCTTTGGCAGTAGCTCTATCCAAATATCTTTTCTTCCTGAAAATAGTCGAAGAAACCCAATCGATTCGCCATAAAATCCCAATCATTAAGGGACTTAAGTAGATTGAATGTTTTTTTATTTTAGCCGCTTTGGCAACACTCTCAAAAAAATCTCTGAAAACAACATTTTGTGCAATTAAAGTAAATCTTTCATTTTTTGTTTCACTTTTTATCAACTCGAACATAATTTTAACAACGTCCGTAACCGAAACAAATCCCATAGAGCCGTTGGTGTAAAACGGCAATCCGTTTTGTATATTCTTTAAAAGTTTACCGCTTCCTTGATCCTGAAAACCAGGGCCAATTATAACTCCAGGGTTAACGATTACAGCATTTAGTCCTTCTTGTTGCCCTCGCCATATTTCCATTTCGGCGCCATATTTAGAAATAGCATAATCACTATGAGGTTTTTCTGGATTCCATTCTGTTTCTTCGGTGATGACTTTCTCGTTTTCTTTTAAGTCTCCAAGAGCTGCCGTAGAACTCACAAAACAAAGTTTTTTTATGGATTTTGCAATGCAAAAATTGACAATATTTGCAGTTCCTTCGATGTTTATTTTTCGAATTAAATTTTCATCGTTTGGGTCAAACGAAATCAAAGCGGCGCAGTGATACACATAATCAATGTTTTCGAAAGCAATTTCTAGTGAAGGAACATCGATGATATCAGCTTTGATCCATTCTATTTTTTCAAATAAATTCTCTTTTTTGTAGAGATAGAAAAGGGTTTTTGTTTTCTTAATCGTTTTGGCATCTCGATATATGGCCCGAACACTTTCTTCATTTTCGATTAAATGAAGCAGTAAATGCGCGCCTACTAATCCCGTTCCTCCTGTTACTAAAACCATATTGCGAATTTACGATTTTTGTTTTACTAATCATCATTGAAATTGCCATTGAAATTGATATTGCTATTGTTTTCCGAATTGCTATCTTTGTCAAAATTGATTATTAAATGAAAAACATTATTACCGAATTACAATGGCGTGGATTGGTTCACGACATCATGCCAGGAACGGAAGATCAATTATTGAAAGAAATGACCACGACTTATATTGGTTTTGATCCCACTTCTGATTCTTTGCATATTGGAAGTTTGGTGCCGATAATTCTTTTGGTTCATTTGAAAAACTTTGGTCACAAACCCATCGCATTAATTGGCGGAGCAACCGGAATGATTGGCGATCCATCGGGAAAATCAGACGAAAGGAATTTGCTTGATGAAACTACTTTGGCTAAAAATGTCATTGGAATAAAACAAGTATTATCCCGATTTTTAGACTTTAATTCCAAGGAAATAAACGCCCCAGTTTTAGTAAACAACTACGATTGGATGAAGAGTTTTACCTTCATCGATTTTGCTCGTGAAGTGGGTAAAAGAATCACGGTTAACTATATGATGGCCAAAGATTCTGTCAAAAAACGTTTGACAGGCGACGGCGAGGGAATGTCGTTTACGGAGTTTACCTATCAATTAATTCAAGGATACGATTTTTATCATTTGCATAAACACTACAATTGCGTTTTGCAAATGGGCGGTTCAGACCAATGGGGAAATATCACGACAGGAACCGAATTAGTGCGCAGAATGAATCCAAACACCGAAGCCAAAGCTTTTGCAATGACTTGTCCGTTGATTACTAAAGCCGATGGTTCCAAATTCGGGAAATCCGAAGGTGGAAATGTTTGGCTTACCGCCGATAAAACTTCGGTTTATAAATTCTATCAGTTTTGGTTGAATACTACCGATGTTGATGCAGAAAAATACATCAAGATTTTTACTTTTTTAGGAAAAGAAGAAATCGATGTGTTAATCGAAGAGCATAAAAAAGCTCCTCATTTACGAGTTTTGCAAAGAAAATTGGCCACAGAATTAACTGTATTTGTTCATTCGAAAGAAGATTTGGAAAAAGCCATAAAAGCATCTACTATTCTTTTTGGAAATGCCACTGCCGATGATTTAAAACAACTGGATGAAGCTACATTTCTAGAAGTTTTTGAAGGGGTTCCTCAAGCAGAAA
Source organism: uncultured Flavobacterium sp. (assembly GCF_963925185.1). GTDB lineage: Bacteria > Bacteroidota > Bacteroidia > Flavobacteriales > Flavobacteriaceae > Flavobacterium. Next base: position 63,136 of record NZ_CAWURC010000002.1, read on the forward strand.
TTGCTAGAACTGAAATCGAAGCTGGAATCAACATTGTTGATGTTTTAAACGAAAAAACAGGATTTCTAAAATCAAATGGTGAGGCAAGACGTGCTTTGGCAGCCAATTCTATTTCGGTAAATAAAGAAAAAGTAACCGAAGAATTTGTGCTTTCTGCCAAAGATTTAATCAACAATCAATTTGTGTTGCTGCAAAGCGGAAAGAAAAATTATTTTGTGATTCGGGTTAAATAATTTTATAACTTTACTTTAAATAAATGAAAGCTATGGAAACTCAATTTTTGACAGATAAAAAAGGAAAAAAAACAGCAGTTTTGTTGCCAATTGAAAAATACAATAAAATGATTGAGAAATTGGAAGATTTAGAAGATGTTCGTCTTTACGATGAGGCAAAATCATTAAATGAACCTTCAGTGTCAATTGAAGAGGCATTTAAAATAATTGAAGCCAAACGCAAAAGCTAGTGGTGACTTAACGCGTTACTTTAAAGAAAAAAGCTATTAAAGCTTTGATAAGAATAAATGAGCCTCATTATTCTGCAATCAAAAAACAAATCTATGATTTAGCAGATAATCCTCGGCCGCAAGGTTATAGAAAGCTGAAAGGCAGAAAAGGATATAGAATTCGTGTTGGAGATTACAGAATTATCTATGAAATTTTCGATTCGATTCTATTAATTGATGTCATAGATTTAGGTCATCGTAAAGATATTTATGAATGATAATATTTGTGATTAGAACTGCATAACTCATAACCCCTAACTCATAACTCATAACTCATAACTTTTTCAAATAACCATCAAATTACAACCTCGAATATCAGAGTTATCAAAACGTCCCAATACTTCGAAAGAGTTGTTGGGATTTTTTTTGCCCAAATCTTGCGTGGCGATAAAAGAACAAGAGTTTATATTGGCCAAATCAATTACGTTGATTCCGCCAGTTTTTCCATTTCCGACATAAGTCAAAGCATCTTCGGTATCGCGAATGAGGATTTGCATCCAAGAAGGACATTCAAACACGCCGTTTCCTAACGAATACGCTTGCGATAATAATTCGGTCATTCCATACTCAGAATGTATGGCTGAGACGCCAAAACCTTGGCATAGTTGTTCGTGTAATTCTTCCCGAATCATTTCTTTGCGACGGCCTTTCATTCCGCCAGTTTCCATTATAATGGTGTTTTTTAGATTGAATTTTTGTTTTTTTGACAGTTTTTCAGTTTTTTGCCCAAGGTTGTCAGGAACCTTCTTTTCTTTTTCAATTGATGAACTTTTATTATTGAAGGTTTCAATTAAATCTAACAAAGCATAAGTTACGCCAATCAAAATCACGTTTTGTCCCGCAGTATCCAATCGTATTAATTTCTCGATGAGTTCGTCGTGGTTGTGAAGATAAAATCCACTTTCGGGATTTTTGGTTCTATTTATTAAATCTTCGACCATATAAATTAAGGAGGAACCTTCGCGTTCTAAATAGGAAGGAAGCAAAGCCAAAACCACATAATTCTCAATGTTACCATAGAATTGAGAGAACCCTTTTCGATAACTTTCTTCGTATAAAGAAACATCGGTAACGAAATGCTTGCTCGTCAATGTTCCGGTAGTTCCGCTGCTGGTAAAGGTTTCTTGAATAGGATTTGTATTAGAAACTACTTTGTGACTTTTAAAAAATTGTATTGGTAAAAACGGGATTTGCTCCAATGATTTTACCTTTTGGACCTCCGTTTTTAAAAAATCGCAAAATTCATGATAGACCAAGTTGTTTTCATATTGAAACCGAAACACTTTAAGTGCTACTTTTTCAAATTGCTTTTGGTTAGAAATAGAAAATATGTCAGGAGTTGGCACCAAGAATTTTTTTCGCAAAGGTAATTAAATAAAAAAACTCCATTCAACTAAGTGAATGGAGTTTTGAAAAGGGGAAGAAATTAATTATTGAATAATTAATTTTCTAGTATCAGTATTTCCGTCTTCAGTGATTCTTACAATATAAGCTCCGCCTTTTAGGCTAGAAACATTTACAGCATTGTTTGAAGTTTTAGAGTTTAAAACTTGTTTTCCTAAGATGTCATAAACAGCAACCGTTTTAGCACTGCTGCTATTAGATGTAATATATAAATTACCATCAGTTACTGGGTTTGGATATACTTTAAGGCCATTAATATTAAATTCGGGTTTTGATAAAGTTGGGCTAAAACTTCCTAAAGAAACAATTGTTTGCAATTGAGCTCCTGGAGTGGTTAAACAAAGACCAGCAGTGTCAAGCGTGTTAATTGGAGTAATTGTCCAATCAGCTATAACAAAACCCCCAGTAGTAACAGTTCCGTTATTCCTTTTTGCGTATGTATCAAGCCATTCCCAAGCTAAGCCAGTTCCGTCTCCATCTATTCCGTATTGATCAATTACGGCGGTAGTAGAAGTGTTAATTATACGTACTTTGTCATCTCCGTTCAAATTCATAGTGCCTGACTCTATAGAATTTCCGGCTACAATTCCTGGAAATTCGGAGGTTGCAAGTGATAAATTAGCACCTGTCATAATAACATATACAAATTCATTTGTTCTTGTTCCAAAAGCAGCTAGACTTTGTGGAGCGGTCCAAGTCGTGTTAGCATTAGTTTGATTCTCCAATGTAAATAATGTGAAATCAACTGTTCCATTAGCATAAATTTCTAATACTTTTGGTATTCCACCTGGACAAGGACCATCAACTAAAGCGGTTAAAACTGGGTTTTGAGAAAACATTGCTGTTGCCAATAAAATAAAAGATAAAGTGTAAAATTTTTTCATAACATTTTTTTTAAAATTAGAAGGTAAATATAACAAAATATTTTTTCATTGAGAAAAATTCAATGTAAAAAAATCATTAATTTAAAACATAAAGGAGGTATAACCGTTTAATTATTAGTTTTCTACTGGCTTTGATGACCTCCTTCATTAACTTTGAAGATTCAAATACCTGGGGAAATATTTTTGGGACAGAAGAGTAAGTGGCATCAAAAAAAATAGCGACAAATACATTTGTCGCTATTTATAATAATTTATTTAATTTCCCCAATTAGGAATAATAATTAATAGCCATTCGCCATAGCGTTAGGAGTCCAGTTTTTAATTTCTGCTATTTTATTATTAGAATAATCAACTTCGCATAAATTTTTAACCAACGCTTCTTTTTCTTGAGTCCAAAAAAACCATTTACCGGTTTTAAGACCATTTGTATATTCGCCAGTAGCTGTTTTATTGCCTTTTTCATCATAAGCAAGCCAAACACCTTCTAGTTTTCCATTTTCAAAAAACCCTTGTTGCTGTATTTGACCATTTTCATAAAAATAAGTTGCTCTAATTTTTTTGCCAAACAATTCTAATACGGGTTTCGATTCTTGTGCGAATATTGTTCCTGTGAATAATATTGCCATTATAATTATATACTTTTTCATAACTAGAGTTTTTAATTTTGTTGCTTTGTTAAACAAATATAACAATTATATTTACATAAAAGACACATTTACTTAACAATTTGTTTACATTGAGAAAACTTAACATTGGAATTTCAAATAACTCAAGCCATTTTTTAAAATTCTAAACCCTTAAATAGCATAAAATAATGATTTTTGAGATTTTCTCTTTGTGATTTATACAATTTGTAGTTGCCAGTAAATGCGAAAGGTCGTAAAACTAACTTAATGTATTTAGGACACAAAAATATTCATAGTTTAGTTTCTAATAGCGCCTGGTTTTTTGAAGGAACAAATGAAGTATTGGTTATGAAACCTTTTGAAGTTAATTTTTTAATTCCGTTTAGAACTACAAAATCAATAGTCGTAAGTAAAACAGTAGGGTAAGTAAAAAAGAGGAGAAAACTTATTTAACGATTAGTTTTCTAGTGGCAGTAGCCCCGGCTTCGTTAACTTTGATGATGTAAACGCCTGGCGTAAGATTGGAAATATTCAATTCTTTTGAACTCATCATTTGTTGAAACACTTTTTTTCCAAGTACGTCAAAAATAATAATTTCCTTGTTTAAATCATTTTTCGAGCTGATGTATACTTTGCCATTACTCACAGGGTTTGGGTACAAGTTTAACCCTTCAATAGAAGTAGTTTCTTGAAGCTTTGGCTGTTGTCTTGCCTCTTGTGCAGAAAGATCAAGAGAAAAGAAAAAGACCAATAAAAGAGTAATATAAAAGTAATTTTTTGCCATCAGTATGATTTGGAGCAGTAAAGATATAAAAAAAACAGTTCAAATTGTATGCCATAATTAATAAAAATACGTTTTGAAGCTTGATTTAGAAAAAGAGTGTTCTAATATGTGTTCTTTAACAGATGTTGTTGTGCTAAATTTCGTTAAAAACGATTCTCGATACATTTTTTGTTCCGTTTTACTGCACAAAAAATACTGGAATAGACGTTTTTTAATAATTACACCCAACGGGTTAAGTAATATATTTAAAGCAGTTATAAATTTAGTACCATAAGCTGCATTTGTGAATTCGGATCTACTAGTAGCGCAAGAGGTTAAATTTATTTTGCTCCAGGAAAATAGTCATAAATAGAGAATCAAGCACTGGTTTTTAAATAAAAAAAACCGTCTAAAATTTTTTTAGACGGTTTCGTATTTAAAAATAAGATTTATTTTTATTTAGTCCAATCTGCCCAAGAAGGTAAAGTGGCACCATTACCAGCTCCATTTTGAGTAGTTACGTAAGTAGTGGTAGTATTGGTTGCGGTTACAAAATTTATTGTATTTACTTTAAATTCTCCCGCAGCAATTCTTGCGGTAGCCCCTGTACCGCCATCTATTTTAGCAAAAGTAGTAATACCATCTACAAATAGGTTTGTATAAGTTTGTATTCCACCACCTTCTTTAAAATTGATTGCTTTTTCAGAAGCAGTAAATTTAGCGTTTGCTCCTTTTACAATTGATATGTTAGATAATTTTGCGTTTGTCATTGGCAAAGCAACATCGTTAGCTCCGTTGTTAGAACCTTCAATGCCCGCAAATGAAATTCCAGAAATATATACGTTTGAAATTGTACCAACATAACCATCAGCATAATCTAACGAGTCATCATAGGAGTTTACGAGAACTAAGTTAGTAGCGTTTACGGCTCCACCAAAAAATTCAACAGCGTCATCACCACTTTCGTAAGTGTAAATATTTGATACTATGGTACCACTACCTACACCAAAGAAAGAAATACCGTTGTACTCTTTAGTAGCGCTAAATCGAGAACCAGTATATGAAATTTTCAAGTAATTGATTTCTCCAGATGAATCAGCATTGTTGTTACCACCGTAGCTCAAATCACCTACTTCAGATGATCCGTTGTCTCCTGTGTTTACTTTTCCGTCACCACATATAATCAATCCACCCCAGTTACCTTCTGCTTTCACATCTTTCCCAGATGTCATAACAACAGGTTTGCTCGCTGTACCATTAATGAAGATTTTTGCACCTCTTTCGACAGCAATATATATTGTTTTTGCTTTTTCAGTATCGGCCGTAGGATCCGACATAATTGTTGTTCCAGCAGGAATAATTAGAATGGCTCCTTTTCTTACAATTAGCCCACCGGTTAAAGTATACGTTTTTGTAGCATCTAATGATACGGTTCCATCTTCAATATTTCCTTTTAAATCAGCTGAATTTAATACAAAAGTGCTTTGAGGAATTACTTCGTCTTTAGTACAACTAGAGAATGCAATTGTCACGACGGTTAAAATTGCTAAAATTGATTTTTTCATTTTTGTTTAGTTTTTTATTTGTTTATTAACATTGCAAAGAAACACACTATACTTTTTTAATACGTTAAGGGATTATTACCTTGCTGTTAATATTTTTAACAATTCCTGTCATTTAATTAACATTAGGTTTACATGAGTGATTAATCTAAATATAAAGAGGTAGACGTTAGCTAACGACTACCTCTTTTAAAGCTTTAAAAAGTGTTTTTTAGAATTTATATTCTAGAGACAAACTCATATTAGAACCAATTTTATAGGAACTCACTAAGACATCATTCGATTGAATAGGGGCTTTGCTTTGCTCAGAGACTCTTTTGTAACTAGGGTTTAAAATATTTTTGTATGACAATCCTACTTTAAATTTTTTAGACAAATTAGATTTTAAAATAAAGTCTAATCTATCGACTGATTTATCGACAAGATTAGCTCTTTCCGAAGTTCCTAACACCGCTAATTTATCAGACACATAGGCATAAGTCAAAGTTGCCGTTAGGTCTTTATCATTGTTGAATTCTTTTGTAAAGGACACATCAGCATTTGCTAAAAGATCCGACGCTCCTGATAACTTTGAATTTTTGAAAGTGAAATTTGCGCCAAATCCGTTTTCAATAAGTACTTTCTGAGTGTTTAAATCTTGGTCATGGTACATGTAAGAACCATTAAAGCCAAAAGTTAATTTTTCCTTTAAATTGTTGTCGTCTTTTGTTTCATAAATATTTTTTCTGAACTCTAATTCAACTCCAGCAACAACAGCTTTTTCTCCGGTGTTGGCATAGGTAATATTCCCTGAAGATGAATTGGTAAACATTTCATTGATTGGGTTTTGTATTAATTTACCAAAAGTGGTTACCGTTAGCAATTCATCTTTACTAGGATATAACTCCCAACTTAAATCGACATTGTAATTTGTTGAAGCATATAATTTACTGTTTCCTTCATAAGTTTGCTCAACATCTTCAAAAAGTATTCTTACCTTTTCTTTAAACTGCGGTAATGTATAAGTGTTGCTTGCTGCAAATTTTAAATTTTGCTTTTCGTTTAATTTATATTTAGCGGTTAGACTAGGCAAAATCTTTACGGGCGAAAATGTAGATGCGTCACCGTCTGGTCTTAATAAAGATAGAAAATAAACGTATTGCTCTATTTGTTCTAATCGGCCTCCTGCAATAATTGATAATTTATCGTTAAAATTGTATAATAAATTACCGTATGCGGCATGAATATTTAAACGTCCAGAGTAAAACTGGGAGAGTTTACTAGCATTATCACCTGAATTTGGATTGAAATTAGCATCTCCTAAATACAAATCGGTATTATTAACACCTTCTATTGGAAAAAGGGTTTTGTTGTTTACAGGAAAAAATGAATATTGTTGAGAATTAAAATCAACATTTTTCATTTTGCCAGAATAGCCTAGCGTTACTTTTCCTTTAAAATCGTCTCCTTTTTTATTAAAACTGTAAGAGGTAGAAAGATTTGCTGAAAATTCTTTTTCTTCTAAACTTTGAAAATACCGATGGTTGTTAATACTAGAAGTACTAACAAAAGTGTAATCTGTTGATCCGTTTTGCGCAGGAGCAAAGGTATTCTGCATGCGGTCTGGAGTTGTATTATCTAAAACACTATATCCAACAGCCCAATTAGCATTCCATCTTTCATTAATTTTATGTTTACCTAAAAGCTGGTTAATAAATAATTGTGTTTTGTCAAAAGTACCACGTTTAATATAACCTATTGCATCATTCGAACCCGGAAAATCTATATTTGTCCCATTGTATTCACTATAATCCTGCGCAGTTGAATTTAAAAATAAAGAGGTGTATAACATGGAATTCCCGCTATTAATTTTGTAGTCAGCAGTACCCATTACCGTTGTATTGGTATTGAATTTATATGATTTTTTAAAATAATCAGTATTGATTGTTCCCTGAGCAGTTATTCTACCCCTACTAATTCCTTCGGTATATTTGTCATCCGCATCAAACGAGGCGGTAAAAAAAGTTCCGATACTACTGTTTTCCCCAACATTGAATTTTTTCCCTCCGGATAAAGAAAAATTGTTATTTAGCGTTCTATTGCTTTTTGTTCTATCCCAACTAGTTGCAAAGTTGTATGGCAATAAGGGGTCGCTAGGAGCGCTTACTTTCTTCAAACCAAAGTAAGAAGGGCCTTCTTGCAAATAAAAATTATCCAATTTTAATACATTTGAATTTGCTCCAATGGCTGCGCCTAATTTAAAGTATGGCGAACCATTCATTTTTTTTGATATGATATCAACATTTGCTCCTCCAAAATCAGCATAATTTTGAGATTCGAAAGTTTTACTAATACCTATAGATTCAACAATATCTGTAGAAAAAATATCCAAAAGAATATTTTTGTTTGCTGGATTATTCGATGGAAGCGGCAAGCCATTTAAAGTAGTTATGTTATAACGATCCCCTAAGCCTCTTACAAAAACACTTCCAGAACTTTCTTGTTTAGAAATTCCGCTAACCTTAGCGACAGCAGAAGCAACATCGCTTACGCCTTTTCTTGTTAATTCTTCGGATCCAATAGCTTGTTTGATCTCAACTGCATTTTTTTGCTCCATTAATAAAGCAGTTTCTTTCTCTCTGTTAACAGTTCTTTTAACAATAACATCCTCTAGTTTATAGCCTCCAGAACCTAAAGCTTTGTTTACAATTACGGTCTCCCCAGAAGTAACGGTTGTGGAAGTTTCCAAAGGATCATATCCAATAAAGCTAAATTGAACTATGTAATTTCCGGCCTCAATGTTTAAGGTATAGCTCCCGTTTATGTCTGTAGTCGTACTTATATTGGTTCCTTTAACAAATACATTAGCAAAAGGCAGTGTTTCGTTATTGGCATCTTTATCAGTCAGTGTTCCTGTAATAGTACCTTTGTTTTGTGAAAAGCCAATCGCGGTGATAAAAAGCGACAAGAGGATTAATCTAATTTTCATGAAAATTTTTTATGCAAAGGAAAAGTTATTTTGTAAAGTTTAAGTTAACCATTTGTTACCATTACATGTCTCAAACGTTATTAAATTGTAACGAAATTATTTTACAGTTAACTACGGTTTAAACCACTGTTTTATTGCTATATTTACAATCTAAATGGCAATCATTGTATGTTTTTAAGCTATAAACACAATGAATTTACTTTATTTTCTCAATATGAAAAAGCGAAACACGAAGATTTTACTAGTTGACGATGAGCCGGATATTTTAGAAATAGTGGGTTACAATCTTGCTCAAGAAGGATATCAAATTATTACAGCAACAAATGGTAGAGAAGCGATCTTAAAAGCTAAAAAAGAATTACCAGACCTAATTATTATGGATGTAATGATGCCAGTTATGGATGGAATGGAGGCTTGCGAAAACATTAGAAAAATTCCAGAATTAAATAACGTAATTATTACTTTCTTGACCGCTAGGAGTGAAGATTATTCGCAAATGGCCGGTTTTGATGCCGGTGCCGATGATTATATTACAAAACCAATAAAACCAAAATTATTGGTAAGCAAAGTTAAGGCATTGTTGCGACGATTGAAAGAACAAGAAAAAAATAGCGAAACGCTAAATGTAGGCGGAATCGAAATCAATCGGGAAGAATATAAAATCATAAAAGATAACGTCGTAATCGCATTACCAAGAAAAGAATTTGAACTGTTTTACTTGTTGGCTTCAAAACCAGGAAAGGTTTTCAAACGGGACGAAATTTTAGATAAAGTTTGGGGAAACGAGGTTATTGTGGGAGGGAGAACTATAGATGTTCATATCAGAAAACTTCGCGAAAAAATAGGAGAAGACCTTTTTAAAACTATAAAAGGAGTCGGGTATAAATTTGAAGTATAATTATAGTGTTCATTTTATGCTAATTACCAACCATAGAAAATGAAAATAAGTTTTAAAAAAACCTATAGATTTGCTCTAATTTCAGCCTTTTATATTAGTCTTTTCGCTACTGCATTAGTAATGCCGCTAGCTACAATTCTATTCAATGTCAGCTTCAAAAGTATATTGACGTTTGGCGTTATTTTTATCTTTAGTATATATATATATTCATTTATTATTATCCAATATAGGGCGGAACATTTTATTTATCGGAGAGTTAAAAAATTCTACGATGATGTTTCCCTTCTTGAATCCAGTAATTTACTGAGTCATCCCATAACAACTGATATGGAAACCCTGACAAGAGAAGTGAAGAAATTTGCAACCGACAAAAAATTAGAGATCGAAATGTTAAAAGTTAGGGAAGAATACCGAAGAGAATTCCTCGGAAACGTTTCTCACGAATTAAAAACACCATTATTTACCGTGCAAGGCTATTTATCTACACTTATAGACGGCGCAATGGAGGATAAAACCATTCGAAAAAAATATTTGAAACGAGCGGAAAAGGGTGTAGAAAGGTTAATTTATATTGTCGAAGATTTAGATATGATTACCAAGCTTGAGGTAGGTGATTTGAATTTAGATTTTTCTGATTTTGATATTGTCGAATTGATCCAGAATGTTTTTGACTTATTAGAAATGAAAGCCGACAAGAGGAAGATTACCCTAGCTTTTGAAAACGATCAGATTCAGCCCGTTTTTGTTCACGGAGACAAAGATAAAATACAGCAAGTAATCGAGAACCTGATTGTTAATTCCATAAAATATGGAAAGGAAGGAGGGTTAACAGAAGTTGATGTAATCAATTTAACAAAGAAAAAAGTGCTGGTTCGAATAAGTGATGACGGCGAAGGAATAGAGAAGCAAAATATCCCAAGACTCTTCGAACGTTTTTATCGTGTAAATAAAAGTGGATCTCGATCAGAGGGAGGTTCTGGGCTAGGACTTGCCATCGTGAAACATATAATTGAAGCCCATAAGGAAAAAATTTATGCAGAAAGCGAGTTTGGAATAGGTTCCGAGTTTTCATTTACATTAAAAAAAGTCCAACAAAACGATTAAAAAACCCAGATAAGTATCGTGCTCAACAACAATATTTATTAGATTCTAACGCCAAGAGCAAATTTCCCAAAGATTAATAAATTAACGCCTTAGACACGATTTATTAACACAATAACACTCACTTAACCTTAAATTAACATTGGAGCCACATCTTTGCGCCAAGTTAATTCAAAGTATAAAGAATGAAAACCCTTTTCAGCAGCCTTTTTATTATTTGTGTTTTAATAACATTAGGACAAGATATTCAAAAGGATATTTAAGGGGAAATTATAATTCAAGCGAATAATAATTTAATATCCCTATGCTAATTTGTAGTAAGGGACATTTCATTTTTTATAAAATACAAATTTAATAAACACATGAAATCTAAAAAAATTAAAATAGTTACAATTTTATTGGTCATAATGACAATAGGTTTTTCTTTTACAACTTTAAATACAGTAACTATAAAAGGTTCTGACACCTTAGTTATTTTGTCTCAAAAATGGGCGGGAACGTACATGAAAACACATCCAGGAGTTTCCATTCAGGTAACAGGAGGCGACTCAGGAGTAGGGCTCGCTGCCCTGATTAATGGGTCAACCGACATTGCTAATTCTAGTCGCCAAATAAATTCTGCTGAATCAGAAAAAATAAAAGAAAAATATAAAAAAAACGCAATTGAAGTTCCTTGCGCTAAAGACGGTTTGTCAATTTTCTTAAATAAAGCAAACAAGGTTTCTGAACTGACAATAGAAGAAATAGGAAACATTTATTCTGGAAAAATCACTAACTGGAAAGAAATTGGAGGGGACGATGCTAAAATTCGGCTCTACGGAAGAGAACGTAGCTCAGGGACTTTCGAATTTATTAAAGAGCACGTGGTTAAAGGAGATTTCTCTAAACATGTTAAAACTTTTCAAGGAACAGCAGCGATTGTAAATGCCGTAAGAAAAGACAAATATGGCATTGGTTACGGCGGAGCCGCTTATGCAGAAGGGGTTAAGGACTGCAAAGTAAAAAAAGACGCTAAAAGCAAAGGAATATATCCAACAGCAGCAACGATAAAAAACAAAACCTATCCTATTTCTAGGTATTTGTATATGTATTTAAGAGAAAGACCAACTGGCGAAACAAAAGCATTTATTGATTGGGTATTAAGCCCAGAAGGACAAAGCCTAGTTGTTGAATCAGGTTATTTTTCCCTAAAATAGCAACGTTGCATTAATTTTTTTCGTCGATCACATTTCTATCGATAGTAATGATTGTTCTCTTTTTATGTTTTCAAGCAGTCGTCATCCATTTTTATTTTAAAAACAAGGACGCCAAAAAAATTGAAACAAATACAGATTCAAAACCAAAATTTTCAAACTTAAATTAACTGTTTATTTTGAGTGATTTAGATTGTTTTTTTGTAAAAAAACCACTTTATTTATAAAGCTACTTGGTTAACTTCTTCGAAAATCTCAAACAAACTTGTCCAATCAATTGGAGTATCAAAAGAAGGGAATCCTTTATAGTTCTTAATCTCTAAGATGTCTTCCATTTTGAAATTTTCCTGGCTTGCAAAAGGAGCACATCCTTCTTCCTTTAATTTTTCTGCCAGATATTCTTGCTCATATTGACCGGGTGTTGGAATAAAAAAAGCTTTCTTCTCTAGTTTTACCAAGTCCATAATCGTCGTGTAACCCGAACGACACAATACTACATCACTTTCATTGAAGGTGCGTTCGAGTTGGCGCGTATTCATAAAGTTATAATAAGTAACATTCCCTATTTGTTCCTTTTTTTGAACTCTTTGTATAACGCCCTTTATAAAAACAACATTCCCATTATAGGTCAGAATTTCTTTTTTTAATTTTTCTTCCAATAATCCGCGTTGAGGTTCCGGGCCCGAAAGAATAATCATTAAATCATATACTTTTCGGGTTTCTTTTTTATGCATTCTGCTTAATGGCCCAATGTATTTTAGCTTGAAATCTGGATTTTTTATATGACCCAATTTGCCTGTCAAATTTAGAATTCCTTCGAAATCAGGAACCCAACAAGTGGTGTATTTTTTTATAATATTTTGATGTAGTTTACTTGTAATCCAAGTGGTATTTCCTGTAATCACGTTCAATTGATGAGTGATAAATACCGAAGGTACTTTTTTACTAAAAACCCCCAAACGGTTATCAGAAATAATGCCGTCAAGGCCATATTTTTTAACCCATTTCTTGATCATTTTTTTTTCATTCAATACCGCTTCAATCATTTTGGGCAAATTCTTTAGCAGTTTCCATTTAAAATTTTTGCCGTTCTTGGCATATTCTATTTGGTAGGAAGGCAACTTTAGTGTTTTTATATAGGGGAACTCCTTTTTTAGTAGTTCAAGTGCAATCCCGTCAGAAGCAATTATTGGAATATAATTATTTTCCTGCAAGGCTTTTATTATTGGAATACAACGCGTAGCGTGACCTAATCCCCAATTTAAAGGAGCAATCAAGATTGTTTTATTATCAGCAATTGAATTCATATTTTGGCAGATGTGGTTTTCAATGTTTAAGCAAAATTATAAAACACAGCAAATTTTCACGTTTCCAGAACATTAATATACCATTAAGTTATTCGTTTTATGTTGCACTATAAATTTAAAAATAGGCCCTCAGTTGAATATTTCCCGTATGAATGGTTTGGCTATTTTCGCTTTTCCGACCTTGATAATTTAGGTTTATATCCAGAAATTGAGTCAGGTTTTTTTGCAAAAGCAATTTCCAGGTCATGTTTTGCCCCGCTTGTAATCCTTCGAGCATTTGAAACCCAACCGACGAAAATTCATTCCCCTCGAATTTATTTTGATAAAAAGAAACTTCTCCATTCAGGGTGAAATTCTTTTTACCCGCAAACATAAAGGAGGTTCCAAAACGATTTTGCAACAAAGTTTCCGAATTTCCAATTTGATTTTCCTTGTTTTGAAATTCGTAAAACAAATCCAAACTGGTATTTTTTGAAAATAAATAACTGATTTTTGGAGCCAATTGCCACCCTTTTATTTCATAATTTTTTTCAGGAAAATTTTCAGATAATATTAAGGTGTTTATTCTTTTGGCAAACATTCCAAACAACCAGCTTTTCCTATATAAGTGAGAATATTGCAGTTGGTGGGAACTGTTTTTAGCTTCTTGTGAGCCAACGGAAAGCAAGTTTTTAGTCCTATTTTGAATATACGAATAGGTTGCCGAATGGTTTTGTTTTCCCCGATTAAAAAACAAGCTATTCCTGAAACTGGAGTTCAATCCCAGTACGTTTTCATTGGAATTATCGAAAGGGTTTAAATCAAAATTAGCGCCTTCATTTTTTATTTTTCGATCAATGATAAAGGAAGTTTGGTTGTAAAAATGAGAAACTATTTTTCTAAAACCAATTTCATTTTGCCATCGATTGGGATTTAAAGTTATCGATTGTGAAAACTTGTTTTGGTGTGTTTTGATGTAAATTCGGTTAGGTAAATACACTCTGATATATTTTGCTTGATCGATAAATGGCGCCACTTCAAACTCTTGCAATTCCTGAATTTCATTGCTGTTGTAGTCGTTCCAAGTATAGACACCCTGTCCTACAGGAACTTCTAAATACGTAAATTCCTGTTGCGGAATTGAACCGGAATTCGTTTCAAAAACAGTTGTAGATTGAATCAACTGATTAAAAAAACGATCGTTGTAAACCATTCTTGAATTTAAAGAAGATTCGTTTTTCTTCAAAGCATCTACAAAATCTAAAATTCTGTAATTGGCATAAATTGACAAATTACTTTTGGTAGTTTGAATTAATTTAGACTTCAAAGTGAATGTTTGGGAATTGTTTTTTCGTTGCAATAATCCGTTTTGCAAGCTGTCATTCGCTCTTTTGAAATAACCCAATTCCACAAAAACCTTCGTGCTGTCGCCACGACCTGCAATCAAACCATATTCAGTAAATTTTTGACTCAAAGCCGAAAGTTGATTCGTCGCTTTATTTTTTTCTTGATTATCTTCCAATTTTATTCTGGTTCCAATCCAGTTTTTGTTGAAATGATAACGAATTTGCGATTGGTTTCTAATGAATTTTGATGTCGAAGCAGCAGCGTCACTTTTTAAAAAACTTCCTTGGTTTTGAATGATCCAATTTTTTAACTTGAAGGCGCCATTCAAAACATGACGATTTCCAGTAAAACTATCTGAGAAATCCAGTTTTTCATATTGGTAAATCAAGCTTCCTTTTTCAGGTAAGGCAAATTGCAGCCCGGAAATTAGATAACTTTGATTTCCAATTGTGGTTGCTCCTAGATTCCAATCTCTTCCAAATTCAATGTTGTAAAGACGCTCCACCGAACTAAAATGTTTCTGTATAAGTTGGTAATTGGCAAAAGCATCTACTTCCCATTTTTTCGAGAATAACCGTTGTTTGGCGTTTATTTTTGCAGCCAAACCTTGATTGTTGGAATCGTCTATCGAAGAAAAAAGATTTTTGTCATTATTACTCAGTCCTAGTTCAAAATCAACGAAAGTTTTTTCGGTGGGCGCGTATTTACCAAGAAAGGTAACCACTTGAATTTTTGTTGGAGGAATTAATTGAATAATGGGTTCATAATTTCCCTGTGGAATGGCATTTATAGGCGCTATATATTCGTAAATCCGGTTGATTGCCACTGCATTTGACAGCCTATAATTTCCCTTATTATTTCCAACCAAACTAAATCGAACAGTAAACAATTCGTCCTGAGGGTTATTCGAATATTCGAAAATTTCAACCGTGTTAGCCAAAATTTTCTTGTACAACACTTTGTTGTCAGAATAGGAATCTACATAGGCCGAAGGCGCCGTCATCAAATCAAGATTGTCGCCAGCATCGGATAGAATCTGAGCCTGTTCCGACGAAAGGTTTTGTTGCAAAGTTTGGTTTTTCAAATCGCCTTCGGAATATAAATAGCCGCCAAAACTCCAGTTTTTGCTTTCGTGAGTTCCTCCGGCATAGGTAACAAACCGGGTGTAATTTCTATCGGAATATTGATATTCGATACTAATTCGCATTTCGGAGGTGATCGTAAAAAGAGGCGTAAACACAATTTCCCCGGCATTGTAATCTATGGTATAATCGTTGTTTTCACCTCGTTTTAATAAAATTCCGTTGACATAAACCCGCTCTGAACCTGAAATTACAAGAACATACAATTCTCCATTTTGTCCTTTTAATTTATAAGGGCCTTGATTTCCTTCTTGACCCATGAAATCACTTTTGGCATATTGACCTTTTACTAATGCAGCTGAAGCAAAAATATTGGTTTTGTTTTCTTCTGTTCCAAAGTCAAAATTAGTGGCGATTCCCTGGACTTTCTTGTTGAAATTTAGAAATTTTGTTTTGTGGTTTTCAAGAAAAACATCGCCCGCTCGAATGTTCCATTTATCGCTAAATAGTTCCATAAAAACGTTGTCAAATTGATCTAGTTTTTGGGAATAACCCCCGTCTTGCAAAGGAATATTACTGTCTTGAAGCGAAGCCCTTAAGCTCACTTTTTCGGAAATTTTACCCGTGATTTGTAAATCTAGATTGGAGTTTAAAACCACGTTTTGATTGTTGCCAATAGTTACGCCACGGGTTATGCTACCAGAAGTGTTTAATCCATCAAAAGGAATGGCTTTTTTCTGTGTATTTTCCTCAATTGTATATAAATTTTCCAAGGTGACTTCGTTACTAACCACCCGACTGGGGTCGTAAATATGATATTCTTTAGTCAGAATATCAGGGAGTTTTAGGTAATACACCGATATGGAATCGGAGGTTAATAAAATATTTTCGGTTAAAATCAAAGCTCCTTTCTCAAAATTTATTTTATAGAAAGAAGTGTCAATTATTTTTTCATTAGCGTCAAGCAACTTAAAAAAACTGGAGTTGAGGCTAATCTTTTCGATATGAATAGTGTCAAGTGACACAGGTATTTTTTTTGTTTTGTACAACGAGTTAGTCTCCTGCGCATGAAGCCCAGAAAAATAGATTATTGTCAACAAAATCAATACTTTTTTTAGCATAAAGAGTATAACTCGAAAGTATCAAAAGTAGTATTTATTATTTGGAAATTTTAATGAAGAGATTTTGAAGTTGAAAATGACTTGATAAAACAAAACAATAGGCTTAAAGTCCATTTCTTTCAAATAAGTATTAAAAAAACCACAGAGCCACAAATTTGAAATTGGTGAATCTGCGGTAAAAATAGTTTCAGTTTAATAGGGCAACTAGATTTCCTTCGTCACAATCTGCATTGTTTCACGGCTCACCTGTTTTAGAATTACGGTTTTGTTTTCCTCTACAGCATGTGCCGCTTTTGCATCGAAATGGCGAATAGTATACAAAGTAACATCTTCTGTAAAATCGACTTTAAATTTTTTCGACAGAATAGCATTCAATTCCTTAAAATTTTCAAATTTATCCTCAACACAAACCGAAAAACTGATGGCAGAATTCTGGATCAAGTTTACTTTTAATTTGAATTGATGAAACAAAGCGAAAATTTCGCTGATGTTTTCTTCCATTATGAACGAGAAATCTATGGAGGAAAGCGAAATCAATAATTGGTTTCTTTTGACAATAAAACAAGGTAAATAAGGTTCTAAATCAGCACCTTTTGCAACACTTGTTCCGGGTAACATAGGGTTTAAAAACGATTTCACATTCAAGGGAATTTCCTTTTTTTGTAAAGGTTGCAAGGTTTTGGGATGAATAACAGTTGCACCATAAAATGCCAATTCAATAGCTTCGCGATAGGAAATTTGATTCAATAAACTAGCGTTTTCAAAATATCTTGGATCGGCATTCATCACTCCGGGAACATCTTTCCAGATGGTTACGCTTCTGGCATTTAAGCAATAAGCAAAAATGGCAGCGGTATAATCCGAGCCTTCACGGCCCAAGGTTGTGGTAAAATTATTTTCGTCAGAACCCAAAAACCCTTGTGTAATATTCAATGTTTTTCGTTTAACATTTTTCGAAATATTTTTTTGGGTTAACTCCCAATCCACTTCCGCATCTCTATGATTTGAGTTGGTTTTGATGAAGTTTCTCACATCGAGCCATTGGGTTTTTATGCCCATAAAAGTCATAAAATGACTCAAAATAGTTGTCGAAATTAATTCTCCATAACTTGCGATTTGGTCATAGACAAAATTATAATTGGGTGATTTGTTGCTGGTCAAGAAATATTCTAAGTCAGAGAACTGCTTGTTTACTGCTCTAAAAACCTCATTTTTTTCATCTTCGAATAAATCCAAAAGGATTTGATTGTGGTATTTTTTTACTTCCTGAACTGATGATTGTAATTCTGGCGATTTGTCGAAATAGTTTTTTATAACCACCTCAAGGGCATTGGTAGTCTTTCCCATTGCGGAAACTACCAACAAAACATCTTCGTAACCCACTTTTTGTAAAACGTCATACACGTTTTTAATTCCTTCGGCATCTTTCACGGAAGCGCCACCAAATTTGAATACTCTCATTTAAAAGTCAGATTTCAGATTTCAGATTTCAGATTAACGGTTGAAATTTGAAAGCGATTTATTTATAGGTTTATTTTTCTAATTATTCTTATAGGGCGGGTTTTTATCTCAACTGATTATCCACGAAATAGTTAATTCCAGCCTCATCCATTTGCGCTAAATACCAATCTTTTAAAACTTTCGCGCCTGATTTTTCATAAAATTCAATTGCCGATGTGTTCCAATCAAGCACGTGCCAGTCGATTCTTCGAACATTATCTCTCTTTCCTTGTTTCATGATTTCAGAATATAAGGCATAACCTAATCCTGTTCCTCGCATTTTGTCTTTCACTACTAAATCTTCCAAATGTATAATTTTTCCTTTCCAAGTCGAGTAGCGATAATAATATAATGCTATGCCCACAATTTCCTTTTCGACTTCGGCAACAAAAACGTAAAATAACGGAACCGGACCAAAACCATCACGAATTAAATCATCAACTGTTACTAAAACAGCGTCAGGTTCTTTTTCAAAATCAGCTAGTTCTTGAATAAGTCCTAAAACGGCTTCCATATCTTCGGGATTTCCTTTTCTAATTATCATATATTTTTGTTTATAGTAGTATTTGCCTTGGAAAAGCAACTTTTATTTGAAAAATTTAATACTTTAAATGGCAAATATACAATTCTGATAAAAGAACTAAATAAAATAAAATCATTTTCACAAAAAACCCGACATTTGTGAATTCAAAACAACTACAACGATTTCGAAATGGAAGAACACAACAAGACTTTAGGAGAATTTATTATCGAAAATCAAAATGCTTTTCAATATTCGTCAGGCGAATTATCTCGAATCATTAATTCGATTCGATTAGCAGCAAAAGTGGTCAACTACAAAGTCAATAAAGCCGGTTTGGTTGACATTGTTGGTGCGGCTGGGGAGCAAAATATTCAGGGAGAAGATCAACAAAAATTAGACGTTTATGCCAATGAAATTTTCATTCAAACTTTGATAAATCGCGAGATTGTTTGTGGCATTGCGTCCGAAGAAAATGACGACTTTATAACCGTTGAAGGGAACGACCACGGTCATAATAATAAATACGTGGTTTTGATGGATCCACTCGACGGCTCATCAAACATAGACGTAAATGTTTCGGTAGGAACTATTTTTTCGGTTTATAGAAGAGTAACTCCTATAGGAACTCCGGTTACTTTAGAAGATTTCTTGCAACCCGGAATCAACCAAGTTGCCGCAGGATATGTAATTTACGGTACATCGACAATGCTTGTTTATACTACTGGTTTTGGAGTAAATGGATTTACTTTGAATCCAGCCATTGGCACATTTTATTTGTCTCACCCAAAAATGGAATTCCCAAAAGACGGAACTATTTACTCCATCAATGAAGGTAATTATGTTCATTTTCCGCAAGGGGTAAAAAACTATTTAAAATATTGCCAGCTTGAAGAAGAAGACAGGCCTTACACTTCGCGATATATTGGAAGTTTAGTTTCCGATATTCATAGGAATATGATAAAAGGGGGGATTTATTTATATCCTACGAGCTCAAAATCACCTAAAGGAAAATTGAGATTGCTTTATGAATGCAATCCAATGGCTTTTATAGTCGAACAAGCAGGAGGAAAAGCATCGAACGGTTTCAATAGAATAATGGAAATCTTGCCAACAGAATTACACGAAAGAGTTCCCTTTTTCTGCGGAAGCCATAATATGGTCAATAAGGCGGAAGAATTTATGCAGAAAGCGGAATTAAGTAAATCCTAAAAAATGTTTTAAGAATTTAGAACTTTAAGAAATATTAGCTTATTAAGGCTTCACCTTGTTTTATTAATTTCTCAATGGTCGAAAATATTACTTATTCATATGCTCCATTTCATAAATAAAAGTATCTAAATCCACTTTTTTATCTGTAAGTGAAAGCGCTTTGTCAACAATGTAGTTTGCGTTTTCGGGAGTAAATCCCAATGCCAAACCAAGTCTTCGCAACATTGAGACCTGCTTGTCCCCTAAATGATGATCAATATGAACCATTCTAGCCAAATCATACAAACGCTCAATTCTTTGGGTACCTGAATAGGGAGGATTGACAGGGTATTTTAATGGATTTTCTAGAATTTCTTCATATTCCGTTTCCGAAATATCAAGATTTCTAGCCAGTCTGTCTAAAAATGATTGTTCTTCTGGATCGATTTTTCCATCGGCAAGTGCCACTCGAACAATTGCAGAAAAATGACCTTTATTTCTTTGTTTGAATTCGTTGTTGAATAAATCTGAAATTGACATAATATTGGGTTTTTGTCTAACAAAGATAATTCTATTTCGATTTTAAAGAAAGTCAATTAATAATTTTTTATGATTTCAGTAAAATAAATTAGGCAGAAATTGCTTTTAACACCATCTGTTCTAAGTATTTTCAAAATAAATTGTAAGTTTGACAGCCCCTAATATTTAAAACCACTTACAATGTTAGAATTTTGGATTTATTTTGAAAAAGGGTTAAGGCACGTTCTTAATCTTTTTGCTTACGATCATATTTTGTTTTTAATTGTATTGACGGTTCCATACGCATTCAAGGATTGGAAAAGATTACTGCTTTTGATTTCCATTTTTACAATTGGTCATACATTAGCTTTAATGTTATCCGTTTTTGGCGTGATTATTCTAAGAGGAAATTTGGCCGATTTTTTAATTCCAATAACGATTATCGCGGTAGCTTTTTTTAATCTTTTTACTTCCGGAAAATCATCGAAACAAGAGAGCATCAGCATTATTGGTCTCGTCACTTTGTTTTTTGGGATTTTACACGGTTTAGGTTTTGCCGCTTATTTTAAAACAATACATACAGGTTCGCCACAGTCGAAATTACTGCCATTATTAGAATTTGCATTCGGAATTGAAACTTCTCAAATAATTGTTATTTTTATTGTACTGATACTTTCGTATATAGTTCAAACGCTCTTCCGATTTTCAAAACGCGATTGGACATTAGTGATGTCGTCTTTTGTAATTGGAGTTGTTTTGCCAATGATTCTCCAAAGTGAATTTTGGAATAGATAATAAAACATGGAAAAGAAAAAATTAAATAAATACGACCGAGCCTATCTTAGAATTGCCAAAGAATGGAGTCTTTTATCCTACTGTAAACGCAAACAAGTGGGAGCCATAATCGTTCGAGACAGAATGATTATTTCAGACGGATACAACGGAACACCTTCAGGTTTCGAAAATTGTTGCGAAGACAACGAAGGTTTAACCAATTGGTATGTGCTTCATGCCGAAGCAAATGCCATTTTAAAAGTTGCAAAATCTACACAAACCTGTGAAGGCGCCACACTTTATATCACTCTATCACCTTGCAAAGAATGTAGTAAATTAATTCATCAATCAGGGATAAAAAGAGTTGTTTACCAGACAGGTTACAGAGACACTTCCGGCGTGGATTTCCTTACAAAGGCAGGAGTAATAGTAGAACAAATTGAAGTTTTAGGATAAATAGATGAAGCATAACGGAAATGCTAACAGCTATTATTAGATGTAACTCAAACGAAAGTGAACAGGCTAAGTGATTACATATGAACGATAAAGAACAATATATCACCATATGAAACAAAAGTCCAAATATTTCCCAATTCTTATTTTTGCAACGCTTGCTTTTGGAATTCTGCTTGGGGGATGGTTCAATTTTCCGGGCCAAAATCAGTTTTTTGCCAAAAACAACTCAAAAAACAAACTCAACAAACTCATTGATTTTATTGATAATGAATACGTCGACAGCATCAATACGGATTCAATAGTGAATCATACAGTTGACAATATTTTAGGGCAACTAGATCCCCATTCAGTTTACATTCCACCAAGCGAGCAATCACAAATTGCCGAAAATATGAGAGGTGATTTTGTAGGGATCGGTATAAGTTTCTTTATGTATAAGGATTCATTAGCAATAATAAAACCTATCGAAAATGGCCCTTCAGAAAACGCCGGAATAAAATCGGGAGACCGGATTCTTTATGCCGATAGAACAAAACTATTTGGACGAAAACTCCCAACAGATACTTTGTTTTCGAAACTTAAAGGAGAAGAAGGCTCCGAAGTTGAGGTCACTGTTTACAGAAAATCAGAGCACAAAAAAATTAAAATTAAAATAAGACGAGGTGTTATTCCGATAAAAAGTATCGATGCCGCCTTACTTTTAAATTCAACAACAGGATACATAAAAATCAATCGGTTTTCCGAAACCACTTATAATGAATTTAACGCAGGTTTGATTAAGTTGATACAAGAAGGGGCAAAATCATTGGTGATTGATCTTCGTGATAATGGAGGCGGATATATGGAGCAAGCCATTGCTATTGCTGATGAATTTTTGAAAGACAAACAGTTGATTGTTTTCACCAAAAACAAAAAAGGGACTATCACCCAAACTTTCGCCACTAAAAATGGGAGTTTCGAAAACGGAAACTTATATGTATTGATTAATGAAAATAGTGCTTCGGCAAGCGAAATTCTAGCAGGAGCAATTCAGGATAATGACCGAGGAACTATTGTTGGCCGTCGCTCTTTTGGTAAAGGATTGGTGCAACGCGAAATGGATTTTGACGACGGATCGGCTGTGCGGCTGACCGTTGCGAGATATTATACCCCTACAGGTCGCTCGATACAAAAACCCTACTCGAAAGGTAATGAGGAATATTTTAAGGAATCGGACTCCCGTTTTGAAGACGGAGAGTTATTTAACAAAGACAGCATAAAAACATCAAAAAAGTTAAAATATAAAACACCAAAAGGAAAAATCGTCTACGGAGGTGGTGGAATTGTTCCTGATGTTTTTGTTCCAATTGAAGTGGATCACAGCAAAGGAAATACAATTTATTTATTGCAGTCAGGTATTTTGGGGCAATTTGTTTTTGAACAACTAGATCGCAATAGGAATGCTTTCAAAGGGTTCTCTTTTATGCAATTCAAGACAAAAATGGAAGGAACTGATTTGTATTTCGATGCTTTTCAAAAATTTATTTTAAAGAATGCACTAGATTTGAATCTGGAAAAAAACAAGTCATTGGTCAAACGGTATTTATCAGCAGAATTTGCCCGTCAGTTATATAATGACAGTAAATTTTATGAAATAATACTACAAAATGACGCGATGGTTAACAAAATAATCAAGAAATAACCGCGGCAAAAACCTATTTTTCATTATCCCACTCTTTTCTAAAGCGAATGAGTTCTTCGTCAATCATTTTTTTAGAGGTGTTTAATAAATACGAAGGGTCTTCGGAATATATGGGTGGAAAAAAAGTCATTTTAATTTCTGTTGTAAGTTTGCCAAAACATTTTATAAAATGGGGGATAAAGGTGTCATTTCCTACAAAGGCATCCGTTTTCTCTTTAAAGTCAATAGCCACAGGTATAAGTGCCGATTTAATTTTAGCGGCCATGACAAATGAGCCATAATTAAAATTGACAGTTGTGGGCAAAATATCAGTTGTTCCTTCAGGAAAGTTAACTATTGAATATCCCTTGCTAAGAACTTCCCGAATATTTTCGGCAGTATTTTGTCTGCTTTTCTCGCACTTTCTGTCAACAAACAAGACTCCAGATATTTTACCAATATATCCAATGAGAGGCCATGATTCCACTTCTTTCTTTCCCACGGGAAAGGCATGAACTTGACTTATGATCGCAATAGGATCTAAATAGGAACGGTGATTGGCTACAATTAATCCTTGTACAGTGGGTCTTTCTCCGTAAATAGTTACCCTTATGCCTAAAATAAAATTTGTTATTCGGATTAAGAAATCACGCAATAACAACCCTTTTTTAAAACTAACTTCTTTGCTCCAAAAAAAACTTAAAAAATAGTATATGAACAAAAATAAGGAAAGATATAATACAAAAAGAATGAACCTGTTAACGCCTAGTATAAATGAAAACATAAAAATAATTTACAGAAAATGTAAATCTACTACTATTTTCTTAATTTTTTATGGGGTTAAAATCTTACTTCTTAATGCTGTTATGCGATTGTGTTTGAATTCCTTCATTTCATAACGTAAGAATGTCGGTCACCACGGCAGCAGCGCTTCCGGTAGTAATTGCTGCTTGACTTCTCCTGCCAGCAAGTGTTATTTTGACATAAATACCTTTGGCAACTTTGTAACCCCTATTGTTTAGTTGGATTCTTTGTTTTTTAAAAAGTAACTTTTGATGGGGTTCAATATAGTGGATCATTCCACCAATTTTAAAAGTATAGGAATAACCAAACACCAAAATGATTTAGGTTTTTATAGATGTTCTTGTTTGTGGTTACCAAGAATTCCCGAAACACCACCGTCAAATAGTAAAACACCAAACAAGTTAGAATTTATCATTCATTTTTTCTTCGATATTCTTCGACATTCTAAAAATAAGAAGAATTAAAACAGCACAAATTGAAGCAGCGATTCCAATGAAAGCTATCATACTGTCCCCCTCAAGAGGGTTTTTAAAATCTAGTAGGGTAATATTGAAAACGATTAACCCCAATGCCAAAGACACCAATACGTTAGTAAAAATTTTCATAAAATAGTGTTTTGTTTTTATAAAAAAATAGAAGAATTTAACAATAACTCTTATTTTGATTATCTGTTTTAAAAAAAAATCAAGACTGCCTTTATATAAAAAATGATTGGGTAAATTTATAAAAAATTATTTTAGACAAACAAACCTTTAACATTAGCGGCGAATAATTTAACAGCAATTGCCAAAAGAACTACCCCAAAAGCTTTTCTTATCACTCCCAAACCATTTTTACCTAGCATTCTTTCGATTTTAGATGAAGACTTCAAAACGACATACACCACAATAATATTCAAAACAATCGCAATTACAATGTTTACCGAATGAAACTGGGAACGCAACGAAAGCAAAGTAGTCATCGTTCCAGCTCCGGCAATTAACGGAAAAGCAATGGGAACTATCGAAGCCGAACTTGCTTCTTCGTCCCTATAAATGCGAATACCGAGAATCATTTCGAGTGCCAGAAAGAACAATACAAAAGAACCTGCAACGGCAAATGAATTCACGTCAATACCAATTAATTTCAATAATTCCTCTCCTACAAAAAGGAAAATAATCATTATAAAACCCGCCACTAACGAAGCTTTTTCAGATTCGATGTGGCCGTGTTTTGCTCTCAAATCGACAATAATGGGAATCGTTCCCACAATATCAATTACAGCAAAAAGAACCATACTTACGGTAATTATCTCTTTAAAATCAAGTTGCATAATTTCTTTATTTATGGGACAAAAGTATTAAATTCTATAAGTTAAATGTCAAATTGTGGTTATTATTTGGCAAAGTCTAAATAATATATTTGTTGTCAAGATTTATTTTATTCTAATAAATGGAATAGCACTCCAGTCATTTTCTACCTAAAAAACACAAAATTTAATATTCGAAATTGAGAATTGCAAACTATATTTGTAAAATGTTTCAACTAGGAAAAACCATCATATCGGAAGATATTCTCGAAAAAGAATTTGTTTGTAATTTATCGGCTTGTAAAGGCGCTTGTTGCGTTGATGGCGATGCCGGGGCACCTTTGAGTGAGGCCGAAACCAAGATTTTGGAAGAAATTTATCCAAAAGTAAAACCATTTCTCCGCAAAGAAGGCGTTGCTGCCATAGAAGCTCAGGGAACCTGGGCAAAAGGAAACGATGGTGATCTGGAAACGCCCTTAATTGACAATAAAGATTGTGCATACGTTATATATGATGGAAAAACTGCGCTTTGCGGAATTGAACAAGCCTACAATCAAGGGGAAGTTACTTTCAAAAAACCCGTTTCCTGCCATTTATATCCTATTCGTGTTAAAGATTTCTCTGAATTTGCTGCTGTTAATTATGACAAATGGGAAATTTGCGACGATGCCTGCTCTTTAGGCAAGGAATTGGAAGTTCCGGTTTACAAATTTGTCAAGGAAGCGCTCATCCGAAGATTTGGGGAAGATTGGTATTTAGAGCTCGAAAAAGTTGCGCGCGAATTGAAAAAATAATTTCTTAAATTGTGTTTATTTTTATTTTTATAATTTATTAAATCCTATATTTTACGGTATCTAAGGGTATTTATTTTTTTTAAAATACTGATTAAGAGCACTTTAAAATTTTCATTAAAAACATTCAAATTAATCACATTTGTTAAAAACTCAAGCCAATTGTGAATAAGTTTGGCTTTTAATAACCGCAAGAATTTACAATCTTTGTAAACGATGAAAACATAAAATTTCGTTGAAATTTAAAAAAAAACAAAAAATCGCGATGTCACAAGTTGAACCAATTTTACAAGAAAACAAGAATCGCTTTGTGATTTTTCCTATCAAGCACCACGATATATGGGAATGGTATAAGAAAATGGAGGCTAGTTTTTGGACTGCTGAAGAAATTGATTTGTCTCAGGATTTAAATGACTGGAACAACAAACTTTCTGATGATGAGCGCTATTTTGTGAAACATATTTTGGCATTTTTTGCCGCTTCTGACGGAATTGTAAACGAGAATTTAGCCGAGAATTTTGTTAACGAAGTACAATATGCGGAAGCTAAATTTTTCTATGGTTTTCAAATTATGATGGAGAACATTCATAGCGAAACCTATTCTCTTTTGATTGATACGTATGTAAAAGATGAGGCAGAAAAAGACGATCTTTTCAATGCATTAGATGTTTTTCCTGCAATTAGAAAAAAAGCAGATTGGGCTTTGAAATGGATTGAATCAGATTCTTTTGCAGAACGGTTAATTGCATTTGCAGCCGTAGAAGGGATTTTCTTTTCTGGTGCATTTTGTTCTATTTATTGGTTAAAAAAACGTGGTTTGATGCCAGGTTTAACCTTTTCTAACGAATTAATTTCTCGCGATGAGGGTGTTCACTGTGATTTTGCAGTGCATTTACACAACCACCACTTGATTAATAAAGTTCCAAAAGCAAGAATTCGTGAGATTATTGTAGACGCTTTAAAAATCGAAAGAGAATTCATTACCGAATCACTTCCTGTTAGTTTAATTGGGATGAATGCAGTTTTAATGACGCAATATTTAGAATTTGTTGCCGACAGATTGTTAGTTGAATTAGGTTGCGACAGAGAATACAATACTACGAACCCGTTTGATTTTATGGATATGATTTCACTTCAAGGAAAAACCAATTTCTTTGAAAAGAAAGTAGCCGAATATCAAAAATCGGGAGTTATGAATACGGATTCTCAAGCTCAAAAAATTAGCTTTGACGCTGATTTTTAAAATATAAATTCTACACGACTTAGAGTTCCGGTTTTTTATAAAATCGTAATTAACGCTTGAAATTTAATCTTACATCTGAAGCCCTGGCCCAGATAGTAATGAAAATATTGCAATGGATAGCTGGACACGAGCGTAGCGAACTGACGAAGTAAATAGCTCCAAAAAATATTACAAATAACGAAAAACAGCGAAGGGATTTTCTGTTTTAAAAAACAAAAAAAGTATGTACGTAGTAAAAAGAGATGGCCACAAAGAGCCTGTGATGTTCGACAAAATCACCGATAGAATTAAAAAACTATGCTATGGTTTGAACGATTTGGTTGATGCTGTAAAAGTAGCAATGCGAGTAATTGAAGGACTTTACGATGGGGTTTCTACGTCCGAATTAGATAATTTAGCAGCCGAAACTGCGGCTTCGATGACCATTGCGCATCCTGATTATGCTCAATTGGCAGCGAGAATTGCGATTTCGAATTTGCATTCTAACACCAAAAAATCGTTCTCGGAAACGATGAACGAAATGTATCTTTACGTGAACCCACGAAATGGGCAAAAAGCGCCTTTGCTGTCCGAAGAAGTGCACAAAGTGATTATGGATAACGCCGAATTTTTGGATTCGCACATTATATACAACAGAGATTTTAACTACGATTATTTTGGTTTTAAAACCTTGGAACGTTCGTATTTGCTTAAAATAAACGGAAAAATCGTGGAACGTCCGCAACACATGTTGATGCGTGTTTCTGTTGGAATTCACTTAGACGATTTGACTTCTGTGATAGAAACGTACGACTTAATGTCGAAAAAATTCTTCACTCACGCTACGCCAACCTTGTTCAATGCGGGAACGCCAAAACCTCAAATGTCTTCGTGTTTCCTTTTGGCAATGCAAGACGATAGCATCGACGGGATTTACGATACGCTAAAACAAACGGCTAAAATTTCGCAATCTGCTGGCGGAATTGGACTTTCAATTCACAATGTTCGTGCAACAGGATCGTATATTCGCGGTACGAATGGAACGTCAAACGGGATTGTTCCAATGTTGCGCGTTTTTAATGATACTGCACGTTACGTAGATCAAGGTGGTGGAAAACGTAAAGGTAGTTTTGCGATTTATATTGAAACTTGGCACGCTGATATTTTCGATTTCTTGGATTTGAAAAAGAATACTGGAAAAGAAGAAATGCGCGCCAGAGATTTGTTTTTTGCAATGTGGACTTCCGATTTGTTTATGAAACGCGTTCAAGAAGACGGACTTTGGACGTTGATGTGTCCTAACGAATGTCCGGGTTTATACGATGTTTATGGCGAAGAATTTGAAGCATTATATATTTCATATGAAGCAGCTGGAAAGGGCAGAAAAACCATCAAAGCCCACGAATTATGGGAGAAAATCTTAGAATCGCAAATCGAGACTGGAACACCATATATGTTGTACAAAGATGCCGCCAATAGAAAATCGAACCAGAAAAATTTGGGAACAATTCGTTCGTCGAATTTGTGTACCGAGATTATGGAATTCACATCAAAAGATGAAATTGCAGTTTGTAATTTAGCTTCCCTTTCGTTACCAATGTTTGTTGAAAACGGAAAATTCAACCACGATTTGTTGTTTACCGTTACCAAACGCGTGACTAGAAACTTGAATAAAGTAATCGATAGAAATTATTATCCTGTAATTGAAGGAGAAAACTCCAACAAACGCCACAGGCCGATTGGTTTGGGAGTTCAAGGATTGGCTGATGCATTTATTATGTTGCGTTTGCCGTTTACAAGTGACGAAGCTAAAAAATTGAACCAAGAAATTTTCGAAACATTATATTTTGCTGCCGTAACCGCATCAATGGAATTGGCAATCGAAGAAGGACCGTATTCAAGTTATGTTGGTTCGCCAATATCGCAAGGAGAATTCCAGCACAACCTATGGGGAATGAAAGACGAAGAACTTTCAGGCCGTTGGGATTGGGCAGGATTGCGTAAAGAAGTGTTGAAAAACGGAGTAAGAAACTCGCTTTTAGTAGCGCCAATGCCAACCGCTTCGACCTCCCAAATATTAGGAAACAACGAGGCTTTTGAGCCTTATACTTCTAATATTTACACACGACGCGTACTTTCTGGTGAATTCATTGTAGTCAATAAACATTTGCTTGAAGATTTAGTAAAATTAGGACTTTGGACAGAAGACCTAAAACAAGAATTAATGCGTGAGAACGGATCGGTTCAAAACCTAAATATCCCACAAGATTTAAAGGAATTGTACAAAACCGTTTGGGAAATGTCCATGAAAGACATCATTGATATGTCACGCCATAGAGGGTATTTTGTAGATCAATCACAGTCGTTGAACTTGTTCATGCAAAACGCCAATTATTCAAAATTAACGTCCATGCACTTCTACGCTTGGCAATCTGGATTGAAAACCGGAATGTACTATTTGAGAACAAAAGCAGCTGTTGATGCTATAAAATTTACTTTGAATAACGACAAAAAAGCAGATCCTACAGAGGCCACTCAAGATATAGCGGTTCAAGTAGAAGTTGAAAATTCAGAAATGAGTGCAGATGAATACAAAGCGATGATCGAAATAGCCAAAAATGCAGGTCCTGATGAGTGTGAAATGTGTGGTTCGTAAGTCATTGCGGGGAATGAAGTAATTTTATCTCGACCAATAATAGAAATAGCTATCGTTTTGATGATGGCTGTTTTTTTTTGCAGCTATTTACTTCGTCAGTTCGCTGCGCTCGTGTCCCGCTTTGCGTTGCAATCTTTTTTTTAAAGAAAAAAACAAAAGGATTTTCACTACAATCGGGGCTAGTTTTCTCCATTTAAACCCATTTTTTCAAAAATAATTCACTATATTTGAGAGAGTTATCGCTACAAAAACATTTTTCATAGTAATCAAAAACATTCAAAATGGAAAATAAAGAATTTACAATTACAGCTGATTTGTTAGCTTCCAGAGCGCAACGTTTTCTAAATTTTATTATGGATTTCTTGATTGTGTATATTATATGGATCAGCCTTGGAACGACGGTCATTATAATAGGCGAAATAACCAGCATTTATGCCTTGTCAAACTGGGCTGAATCTACAACGACTAATGAAAAATTAGTTTTTTGGCTTGTCATTATGTTTTTATATTACTTTTTGACCGAAATGTATTTTTCAAGAACCTTTGCCAAATATTTTTCTAAAACAATCGTGGTTACAAAAGACGGCACAAAACCGGGTTTCAATGCTCTTCTAAAACGAACGCTTTCTCGTTTTATTCCTCTTGAATGCCTGACATTCTTGGGAAGTAACGCCAGAGGTTTACATGATCTATCTTCCGAGACTTATGTTGTGAAGAAACACAAATTCAATAAAAAAAAGGGAGTTGTTTTATTTCCTTAACGAAATTAAAAAAGATATGACTAGCCGTTATTTTGACGGCTATTTTTATTTTAAACAAATCCTTTTTCTTTATATTCGCTTATTCTAAAATCTAAAAGGCAACAATGAACTGGGAACAACTTTTATCACTTCGCCGTCAAGGCGATACGAGCAAACGATTACGAATAGAACAAGACGACACCCGTTTGGGTTTTGAAGTCGATTATGATCGAATTATTTTTTCAGCCGCATTTCGAAGTTTGCAGGATAAAACGCAGGTTATTCCGCTTTCGAAAACCGATTTTGTACACACTCGTTTGACACATAGTTTAGAGGTTTCGGTTGTGGGTCGTTCAATTGGGCGATTAGTGGGTAAGAAAATTATCGAAAAACATCCTCATTTAAAAGAAGTTCACGGTTTTCAAGCAAATGATTTCGGGGCAATTGTTGCCGCAGCTTCCTTGGCACACGACATTGGGAATCCCCCTTTTGGACATTCGGGAGAAAAGGCTATTGGCGAATATTTTTCTATTGGAAAAGGACAACAATACAAAGACCAATTATCAAATAAAGAATGGCAGGATTTAATTGATTTTGAAGGCAATGCCAATGGTTTTTCAGTTCTTACAGCTAGTCGTCCCGGAATTGAAGGTGGATTGAGAATTTCGTATGCAACTCTCGGCGCATTTATGAAATACCCAAAGGAAAGTTTACCCAAAAAACCAACACAAAACATAGCCGACAAAAAATATGGTTTCTTTCAATCTGACAAAAAATCCTTCGAAGATGTAGCCTTAGAATTGGGGATGATTCCAAATAAAGAAGGAAACGACATTGGCTTCGAAAGACATCCTTTGGCTTATTTAGTGGAAGCAGCCGATGATATTTGTTACACAATTATCGATTTTGAAGACGGCATAAATTTAGGTTTAGTTTCTGAAGATTTTGCCCTGGAATATCTGATAAAATTAGTAAAAGACAGTATTGACACTTCTAAATACAATACATTAACCACTAAAGAAGATCGTATTAGTTACTTGCGTGCATTGGCAATTGGCAGTTTAATAAATGATGCCGTGAAGGTATTTGTAGAAAACGAAGACGCCATTTTGCAAGGCAGATTTCCATACGCTTTGATGGACAAGAGCAAGTATAAAGTTCAAATGGACGACATTATCAAATTGAGTGTCAAAAATATTTATCAAAGTCGAGAAGTCATTGAAAAAGAAATTGTCGGTTACCAAATCATTCAAACCTTGTTGGATAAATTTATTATGGCCTTTAACAATAAATACAACGGAAATGCTTCTAATTACGACAAACTTTTATTAAAAATGTTACCTGAAAAATTTCTTGAGGAGAAAGAGGATTTGTACAAAAGGCTCTTGCATATTTGCCATTACGTGTCCCTTTTAACCGATGGAAACGCTTTGGAATTATACGAAACCATCAACGGTAGAAAGGCGTAATTAATTTTTAAAACACATATTGTAATCCCACACCCAATATTTGTTTGAGCTGTATTTTTGAGCCAATGATGATTTGTTCGCCATTAATTTCTTTTTTTGCTTTTATATCATCATCATAAATAATATGCGTTCCAATATTTGCTTTGACATATTGATTTACAATCAAGTCAAGCTTTAATTCCCAATCAACATCAATATTTCCAAAATTATTGATATAATCTGAATAAAAACTCAAACGATTTTCCAAAACAATATTTTCCAAAACCACTTTATTATAATAGTTTGTTACTAAAAAACCAAGTTCCGTTTTTGATTTTTCGCCTTCTAAAATTAGATTTCCTTCTAAGTTGTATATGGCTTTGGTTACACCAAAAGCGCCTTGATTAGCTAAATTTTGATCTAAAACCAAGGTGTTTTTCATCGTTAAAGGAGAAATATATACATTGAGTTTTTGTTTTTTGTTGAAATATTCTGCTCCAACTCCAAGGAAAGTATAGGCCGGTGCAAAAGGTTTTGAAATGGGAGAACGTGTGTTAGGGTAATTGTATCCAGAAGTAAATTGAGTGTTAAAATTAAATTTTGCAGAATGGTACCAATTGGATAAAGTATCTTTTCTATATCCGAAAGTGGAGGTATATCGGATGGCATCATCAGACTTTCTTACCGCAAATCCATCTTGTTTGTTTACACCGTATCTAATTATCAATTCATTAAACCATTTGCTTTTATTAAGGGTGTGAATTCTTGTAAATTCGCCTTTTAATAATCCCGAAATAGAACTTACACCACCAGCATTCCAATTAGAAAAAGCAATTTCGTTTAGGTCAAAACCAACGGTGTTTTTTTTTGTCCAATGCGACATAAAAACCGTTATTATTGGTTCAAATTTTGTTTCAGGTAGTGTTGTTGTAGGTTGTTTTATAAGTTTTACAGGCGAGAGCTCACCCAATATTTGCGTTGTCGTTTCCTGAGAAAAACTATTTATAGAAAACGCTAATAAAAAGAGAAGTAAAGCAAGGGGTTGTAATTTCATAAAGGATAATTAGGTTTTAAAGTAAAAAGTATTTTTTTTT
>NZ_CAWURC010000003.1:0-34763 GCF_963925185.1 uncultured Flavobacterium sp.
CGTTGGGTGTAATTAGTTTTTAATGGGAATTTTTAGTCGGTGTGATTAGTTTTTGTATGAAAATCGTATCGAGAACAAGAAAAATTTCGTTAAAAACGATTCTCGATACATTTTTTGTTCCGTTTTACTGCACAAAAAACACTCGAATAAACGTTTTTAATAATTACACCCAACGGGTTAATACTGATTATGACATCCCCTTTTTGTAATCCACTATTTGCTGGAGGAGAGTTTTTGCGAACATTTTAGATGAGATAAACTGGCTTTAATACAAATTTATATTTAAAATTATTAGCTTGATAATTACCGCTAGTTTCATCCGTACCCTCAATTATTGTTAGGACAGTTTCGAGGTCAACCGTCTCCTGAACCCATTGTAAACCATTGTGTTGAATTTCCCCACCAGAATCCAGTAGGGGATTTAGCTCTATCCATTAAATTTTACGGGAATAAATATTAAATTATTGATGAGTTTAAAAGGAATTACAACTTTGCTAACTCTATTTTTGAGCAAAAACCTTCTTGTCCCAAAATAGGAAATACCAGAATTAAAATGAAAAATAAAATAAATATTTTTTTCATTAGAAAAGGTTTGTATAAAATTAAATAATAATAATAATAATAATAATTCTGAAGCCTCTTTACAGACAAATTAAGAGTTTTCACCCAAGTAAATTCGAAAAAAAATTGCAAATTTGCATCAAATTTACAAACATGCCTAAAATTTCAATTAGAGGTCGAAGAATGCCTGAATCGCCAATTCGAAAATTGGCTCCTTATGCAGAAATGGCCAAAAAAAAAGGTCTTAAAGTTTATCATTTAAACATTGGGCAACCCGATATAAAAAGCCCAAAAATTGCTATTGAAGCTATAAAAAATATTGATTTAGACATTATAGAATATGGGCCTTCTGCAGGTTATGAAAGCTATCGAAAAAAACTAGCCCAATTTTACATCCAACAAGAGGTAAAAGTAAATTATGAGGATATAATGATAACTACAGGTGGCTCAGAGGCTCTTTTGTTTGCACTTGGCAGCATCATGGATCCAGGAGACGAACTCATTATTCCTGAACCATTTTATGCTAATTACAGTGCTTTTTCAGAAGAATCAAGCGCTACAGTAGTTCCTGTGATTTCTAATATTGGAAGTGGGTTTACGCTACCTACTATTGAAGAATTTGAAAAAGCCATTTCACCAAAAACCAAAGCCATCTTAATATGTAATCCTAATAATCCAACAGGTTATTTATACTCGGAATCCGAAATTAATCAATTGGGGGAATTAGTAAAAAAACACGATTTATTTTTAATAGCAGACGAAGTGTACCGTGAATTTATATATGATAAAAAAGACAAGCACTTTTCGGTAATGAACTTAAAAGGAATTGAAGAGAATGTAATAATGATTGATTCTGTTTCCAAAAGATACAGCATGTGTGGGGCGCGTATTGGTTGCATGGTGACTAAAAACAAAGAGGTTATAGCTGCCGCAATGAAATTTGCACAAGCACGTTTATGCCCGCCAACTATCGAACAAATTGCTTGTGAAGCTGCAATAGAAACACCTCAAAGTTATTTTGACGAGGTGATTTCAGAATATAAAGAACGAAGAGATACTTTGATTGCCGAATTAAATAAAATTGAAGGCGTATTAGTAACTACTCCAAAAGCTGCTTTTTATTGTATCGCTCAGTTGCCTGTTGATAATACAGATGATTTTGCACAATGGCTATTGGAAAGCTATGATTTAAATGGTGAAACAGTTATGGTAGCTCCAGCGGCGGGATTTTATTCAACTCCAGGTGTTGGGTTAAATCAAGTGCGAATTGCTTATGTTTTAAAAAAAGAGGATTTGATTCGTGCTGTGCAAATCATAGAAGCAGCAATTTCAGTTTATAATTCAAAATAATACTAATATAAGGAGTATTGAATCACTCAACATCGCAATTAATTTTTGGCGGCCATTGATTTTTTTGGCATTTATTAATTATCTTTACCCACTTAAACTTATACACCCATAATAACAGTAATTTTTAATGATAAATAACGAAGAATTTCATGACGAAATAGGAAATAATCATATCAGTTTATCTGCTACAAACCCAGTTAGAAATGATGCTTTTGATATTTCAGACGATGAAAAAATCGATAAAATAAGAAAAAATGTCGAAAACATTCTGCTTACTCTTGGAATGGATTTAACAGATGATAGTCTAAAAGGAACACCTAATCGGGTGGCTAAAATGTTTGTAAAAGAAATTTTTGGAGGGCTTAATCCTGCCAGAAAACCAAAGGCATCTACATTTGAAAATGGCTATAAGTATGGCGAAATGTTGGTCGAAAAAAATATTACACTTTATTCCACTTGTGAGCACCATTTGCTTCCCATTATTGGAAAAGCACATGTCGCCTATATTTCAAAAGGAAGAGTAATTGGTTTGTCGAAAATTAATCGAATTGTAGAATATTATGCCAAAAGACCTCAGGTTCAAGAGCGTTTAACAATGCAAATTGTACAAGAGCTTCAAATTGCACTTGGAACCGAAGATGTGGCTTGCATTATCGATGCGAAACACCTATGTGTAAATTCTAGGGGAATAAACGATATAGAAAGCAGTACCGTAACATCCGAATTTGGAGGAAAATTCAAAAACGAACAAACTCGAAGAGAGCTTTTGGACTATATTAAATTAGGTACTAAATTCTAATTTTGGTTAAGCGATTAACAGATTAACCATTAAATAGAAACCAAAACAATACATTAAACGATTAATCCGTTAACCGATTAAACCATAAACAACAATGCCTTTATACAAAACCCAAACTCTAAAAATATACAATTCCCTTTCAGGAGAAAAAGAAATTTTCACTCCTATTCACGAGGGAAATTTGGGAATGTATGTTTGTGGACCTACGGTTTATAGCAATGTACATCTTGGAAATGTGCGGACTTTTATGTCTTTTGACGTGATCTTCCGGTATTTTTTGCATTTAGGTTACAAAACCCGTTACGTGCGAAATATTACCGATGTCGGACATATCGTTGATGACGTAGATGATGGCGAAGATAAAATTGCAAAAAAAGCACGTTTAGAACAACTTGAACCAATGGAAGTTGTTCAACAATATACGGTCGATTTTCACGATATACTGAATTTATTCAATTTTGTGCCGCCAAGTATAGAACCAACAGCAACAGGTCATATCATTGAACAAATTGAGATTGTAAAGGAAATTATTGATAATGGATTTGCTTATGAAGTCAATGGTTCCGTATATTTTGATGTAGTTAAATACAACAAAACCAATAATTACGGTATATTAAGTGGCCGAAACATTGATGACATGCTGGCAAATACTAGAGATTTGGATGGACAAGGCGACAAAAAAAATGCGCAAGATTTTGCCCTTTGGAAAAAAGCCGAACCGCACCACATTATGCGTTGGCCTTCACCTTGGAGCGATGGTTTCCCTGGTTGGCATTTAGAATGTACCGCAATGAGTACCAAATATCTAGGCAATCATTTTGATATTCACGGTGGCGGAATGGACTTGAAATTTCCACATCATGAATGTGAAATTGCACAGAATGAAGCTTGCACAGGACACAATCCAGTAAATTATTGGATGCACGCGAATATGCTGACTTTGAATGGTAAAAAAATGTCAAAATCAACAGGAAACAATATTTTACCAAGAGAAATAATAACTGGCGAAAGTGAATTTTTAAGCAAAGATTTTTCTCCAAGCGTTGTAAGATTCTTTATGCTTCAAGCACATTACAGAAGCAATCTCGACTTTACAAATGATGCTATTCTTGCTGCCGAAAAAGGATTTTACAGATTGATGGAAGCTTTAGATGGATTAGGCGAAATTAAGCCGGGAACCACTTCTACTCTTGATATTTCAAGTTGGAAACAAGGTTGTTATGACGCCATGAATGACGATTTTAACAGTCCCATTTTGATTGCGCAACTATTTGAAGGCGTCCGTTTTATCAATGTATTGAAGGATAATTCGGCGACACTTACTGCTGGAGATTTTAACACATTTGAAAAATTAATGCATTCTTTTGTATTTGACGTTTTGGGTTTAAAGAATGAAAAAGCAATTGGAAACAATAACGAAAAATTGGAAGGTGTTGTCCATATGCTAATTGGAATGCGAAATGAAGCGAGAGCAAATAAAGACTTTGCAATGTCGGACCAAATTCGCGATCAATTGATTGCTTTGGGAATCCAGTTGAAAGATGGAAAAGAAGGCACAACATTTAGTGTTCAGTAATAAATAAAGATTATGTTTTCAAGAATCTTAATATTTCCTTTTGTAGTATTGGTTCGTTTTTATCAAAATGCTATTTCCCCTTTTACCCCATCTTCTTGCCGATTCGAGCCAACTTGTTCGAGTTATATGATTGAAGCATTGCAAAAACATGGTTTTTTTTACGGTGGTTTTTTGGGAACAAAAAGAATATTGAGTTGCCATCCTTGGGGAAAAAAAGGCTACGATCCTGTTCCTCCAAAAAAATGCAACCACAACCATTGATAAAAATATTGAAATCCTAAACAAAAAATGTATTTTTACACTAAATAAAAAAAACAATGACACACGCTTTGAACATAGTTTGGAACCCATCAGAAGGAATTGATTTAGGCTTTTTTGTAATTCGTTTTTACAGCTTAATGTTTGTAATTGCTTTTGGTTTGGGTTGGTACATAATGAAAAATATTTTTGAAAGAGAAAACGAATCCCTAGAAAAATTAGATTCATTATTCATTTGGATCGTTTTGTCCACACTAATTGGAGCCAGATTGGGGCATGTTTTGTTTTATGATTGGGAATATTTTCGCAATCATTTACTTGAAATATTTTTACCCTTTCGATTCTCTCCCAATTTTGAATTTACGGGATACCAAGGTCTCGCTAGTCACGGCGCAGCCATATCGATAATTATCGCGATGTATTATTTCAGCAAAAATATATTGAAAAAACCGCTCATATGGATATTAGACCGAATTGTAATTCCCGTGTCGGCTGGTGCTATTTTTGTACGATTCGGTAATTTTTTCAATTCTGAAATTGTTGGAAAAGAGACTACCTCTTCTTTCGGCGTTCGATTTATAAGAGATCAGTTTAGCCCAAGAGATGTTGTAAATGCAACACAAATAGCTAGTCCAAAAGAGGCTTACCAAGCCATCGCTACAAATTCTCAGTTTGCAAATTTACTTCAACAAGTTCCTGCCAAACATCCGGCTCAATTATATGAAGCTTTTTGTTATATTTTTGTTTTTGCAATCCTGTTTTTCTTGTATTGGAAAACAGAAGCCAGAAAAAAATCAGGTTATTTATTTGGCTTGTTTCTAGTACTTTTATGGTCCGTTCGCTTTGTTGTGGAATATGTAAAAGAAAGTCAAGGAGGTTTCGAAAGCGCATTAGGTTTATTTTCAACAGGACAATGGCTCAGCATCCCTTTTATCTTGATGGGTTTGTATTTTGTTTTTACTGCCGAGAAACCCGTTCATTTATAGCGTTGTAATACGAATACAAAACTTAATAAAAAAAGCTTCCGAAATTTGGAAGCTTTTTTATTTTATCTTATAAATCAGAAAATTTGATTCATCTTTTAAGTATCATTAATACCAACTCCATTTGGAGTGAAATATTTGGAATAACCAATTACCAAAACATTGTCTATGTCCTTAGGAGAATTACATCCATAAAAAAATTTAACTTAATTGGAGCGGACCTGAAGCCACATTTTCAAAAACAGGGCTTGTTTGAAATGGACCAGAATCGATTTGATTTAAATAATTCCCTACAGCTGTTGCGGTAACGGTTATTATCTGATTTTTTACAAATGAATCAGTAACGGTACAATTCAAGCTCAAAATTGCTTTTGATAGATTTACGTAACATCTATAGTTTTGTTTGTAGATGTACAAGGCTGACCTAAATCTGGAGTAAAAGTATAAGTGCCACTATTCTATTCAACTTACGAATAAGTTGACCCATTTCAAAAAGCCTTTATAAAAAAAAGACCCGAATACAATTCGGGTCTTAGTATATTTAAAATTAAAGATGTTACGCGTTATGCGCTTCTTCAATTCTTTTATGTTCTTCTTCAGACATAGTGTCAACTAAAACAGGAGTTGCAATAAACAAGGAAGAGTAGGTTCCTACTACAATACCAATTAGCATCGCAAAGATAAATCCACGAATAGATTCTCCTCCAAAAACAAACATAATCAACAATACCATAATCATCGTTAATGATGTATTAATGGTTCTTGACATAGTACTATTAATAGATTGATTTACTATACTATTAAAATCTCCTTTGGCTTTTTTACCACCTAAAAATTCACGAACTCTATCAAACACAATTACGGTATCATTCATAGAGTATCCAATTACGGTAAGAATCGCAGCAATAAAATGTTGGTCGATTTCCATACCAAAAGGGGCATATTTATATAATAACGAATAAATTCCCAATACAAAAATAACATCGTGAACTACTGCTGCAATCGCACCCAAACTATATTGCCATTTTCTAAAACTGATTATTAAATACAACCCTACAATTAGCATTGCACCAAGAACTGCCCAGTATGCATTGGTTTTGATATCCTCAGCAACTGTTGGCCCTACTTTTGACGCTTGTAAAATTCCAGCTTTTTTTCCGTCGTAAGCATTTACAAATTTATCATAAGTTAATCCTGCAGAATAGTGTTGCTTTAAATTGTCATACAACAATCTGTTTACTTCTTCATCTGCAGCACTTCCTGATTCTTCAACTTTATATTTCGTTGTGATCTTTAATTGATTGTCATTACCAAAAATCTTAGCCTCGGCACTACCAAATACCTTATCATCAGAAAGCTCTTTTGCAACAGCTTCAGCAGAAATTGGTTTTTCGAAACGAACTTGGAAAGTTCTACCTCCCACAAAATCTACACCTTGATCAAAACCATTGGTAACAATTGAAAAAACACAAACAGCAGTTACAATAGCTGAAAAAGCATAAGTCCATTTTTTGATTCCCAAGAAATCAAAATGGAAATTAGTAAAGAAATTTTTAGAAAAATTAGTGACAAATGATA
Source organism: uncultured Flavobacterium sp. (assembly GCF_963925185.1). GTDB lineage: Bacteria > Bacteroidota > Bacteroidia > Flavobacteriales > Flavobacteriaceae > Flavobacterium. Next base: position 7,106 of record NZ_CAWURC010000003.1, read on the forward strand.
AGTTTAGGTTTTTACTTATTCTTCTATCTAAAAATATTCTTGCAATAAATATTGAAGTAAATAAAGAGGTTATTATACCAATTAACAATGTAGTGGCAAAACCTTTTATTGGCCCCGAGCCAAAAATAAATAAAACACCACCAGTTAAAATATGGGTAACGTTTGCATCAACGATAGAACGCATTGCCCCTTTCCAACTATAGGAAGCAATAACAGCTTCTTCTAATGATTTACCCGAACGCAGTTCTTCTTTTGCTCTTTCATAGATAATAATATTTGCATCTACTGCAGTACCCATAGTTAAAACAATACCCGCAATACCAGGCAATGTTAATACAGCACCTAAACTTGCTAAAATTCCGAACAAAAATAATAAGTTGACTGCCAATGCAATATTTGCATACCAACCAGCTCTTCCATAATAAATCATCATCCAAAGTGACACCAATAACAAGCCTAAAAGAGCTGAATTAGTACCATTATCAATAGCTTCTTGACCTAAGGATGGTCCTACAACCTCTGATTGAATAATATCGGCCGCAGCAGGAAGTTTACCTGCTCGCAATACGTTAGCTAAATCTTTAGTTTCTGAAATGTCAAAATTTCCCGAAATTTCTGATCTTCCTCCTGAAATTGGACCACTAGAAACACCTGGAGCAGAATAAACAACATTATCCAAAACAATGGCGATATTGCTTTTTTGAGTATAAGCTCTTCCTGTTAATTCTTCCCAAGCTTTTGCTCCCTGACCGTTCATTTGCATTGTCACAGAAGGCTTTCCTGATTGATCAAATGAATCTTTAGCATCAGTAACAACGCCACCACCCATTGCGGCAACATTATCTCTATTGCCTTTTAAAGCATACAATTCAACGGCATCAATTACTTTACCTTTACCATTGTCGAGATTTGTTAGTTTTCCCCAAACAAATTTTGCATAACGCTGGTCTGGTGCTAATAAAATTCTAATGTCAGCTCTTCTCAAATAACTACCAACAACGGCAGTGTCTTTTGGAGAGAATAGACCTAAAACTGGTCCGCCACCTTGTTGAAGAATTTTATCAAATAATGGATTGTTTCCTATTTTTGTAGACGCTGAATCTTTTTCAGTGGTTAACAAAGCACTTATAGAATCTTTTACAGCAACCTTAACTTCAGGAGTTTTGATTTCAGTTTTTTTCAAAGCCTCGTTTGCAGCCACCAAAAAATTTCCTATTTCTTCCGTTTTATACGTTTCCCAAAACTCTAATTGAGCAGTACTTTGTAATAATTTTTTTATCCTATCTACATCTTTAGCTCCAGGAAGTTCCACTAAAATTCTTCCAGTTTCACCTATTTTTTGAATGTTAGGTTGGGTTACGCCAAATTTATCGATACGCTTTCTTAATACTCCAAATGCACTTTCAACAGACTCATCAACTTTTCTTTTGATTACTTTTTGAGCTTGTGCGTCAGTCATTTGAAAATCAATTCCACCTTCACCTTGTAAAGTTCTGTTTGCAAAAATATCTGGAGAGGCCAGCTTTACTGTCCCATTAGAATTGGCATCAAAAGCTTCAAAAAATGCATCAACATAATTTTGATTTCCTTTTTGATTGGCCGTTGCATCTGCTAACGATTTATTGAAAACCGGATTTTTAGAATTATTGGATAATCCTTTTAAAACATCTTTAACGGAGATTTGTAGTATCACATTGATACCCCCTTCTAGGTCAAGACCTTTATTGATTTGTTTGTCTTTAACTTCATTGAAAGTAAAATTGGTAAACCCAAGGTTGAATACTTTTTCTTTACCGATTGAGTCAAGATATTTTACCTCTTTTTCAGGATTTCCTCCTGCAAAAGATTTTGCATCGATTTTTATTTTGCTAGATACGAAAGTAAACGAAAGTTGGTAAATGCTTACCAATGCAAATAGAATTGCGAAAAATTTAATAAGTCCTTTATTCTGCATTATTACTAAAAATTAATTATTTTATTTATTTATTTTTGTTTCAACCCTTATTAGATAAGGCATAACATATATTTTTGTTAAAAAATAAGCCGTTATGAATTATGTCCTCTTTTTTAAACCGAGCAAATATATAATTAACGTAAAGATTAACCAATTTATTTATTGATTAATGTCAAAAAAAGACTGCTATTGTGCAGTCTTCTCTTTTTATACCTATATTATTATGCTAAAACTGATTTTAGGTCGGCATTCATATTCCTAACCGCCTCGGCACTTTTGGCGAAAGCTGCTTTTTCAGCATCTATCAATTTGATATTAAGAATTTGTTCGATTCCGTTTTTACCTATGATACAAGGAACGCCAATACAAATATCACTTTGACCATATTCGCCTTCTAACATTACAGAACAAGCAATCATTTTCTTTTGATCATTCAAAATACTATCCACTAAATACGCTACCGAAGCTCCCGGTGCATACCAAGCAGATGTTCCTAAAAGTCCAGTTAATGTAGCTCCGCCAACCATGGTGTCAGCAGCAACTTTAGCTAATTCTTCTTCTGATAGAAATTCAGAAACCGGAATACCATTATAAGAAGCTAATCGGGTCAAAGGAATCATAGTTGTATCTCCATGACCGCCAATAACCATTGCCGAAATATCGTTTGATGGTTTGTCTAATGCTTTTGACAAATAATATCTAAAACGGGAACTATCAAGTGCTCCACCCATTCCTATAATTCTGTTTTTTTGTAAACCTGTAGTTTTCAATGCTAAATAAGTCATTGTATCCATAGGGTTTGAAACTATTACCACAATTGCTTCTGGAGAATGTACCAAAACATTTTCGACAACTGTTTTTACAATTCCTGCATTAATACCAATCAATTCTTCGCGAGTCATTCCTGGTTTTCTTGGAATTCCAGATGTAATTACTACTACATTACTATTCGCTGTTTTTGAATAATCATTGGTTACTCCTGATACTTTAGTATTAAAACCAGTATTAGTGGAACATTGAGAAATGTCCATCGCTTTTCCTTCGGCAAAGCCTTCTTTGATATCCAGTAATACTACTTCACTCGCAATTCCTCTATACGAAATTGAATCTGCGCAAGATGCTCCCACATTTCCTGCTCCTACTATGGTAACTTTCATTTTTATATGTTTGTTTGTTGTTGTTTATTATCCGAAGCTAATCCCGCTATACATTGCAATCCAAGCAAAAAAACGTGGGATTATCACTGCTATCGGGGCTAGGGCATTCTGAATTTGATTACGCGTCGATATTAGCATAAACTGCATTTTTCTCGATAAATTCTCTTCTTGGCGGAACCTCATCTCCCATTAACATAGAGAAAACTCTATCGGCTTCAGCAAGACTATCAATAGTTATTTGGCGCAAAGTTCTAAAACTTGGATCCATCGTAGTTTCCCATAATTGTTCCGCATTCATTTCTCCAAGACCTTTATAGCGTTGAATTGCTGCGCTTCCTCCCATTCTTGCATTAGCCTGATCGCGTTGATCGTCGTTCCAAGCGTATTCTTTTTTGTTTCCCTTTTTAACTAAATACAAAGGTGGCGCTGCAATATATACGTGTCCTTCTTCGATTAATTCTTTCATAAAACGGAAGAAGAATGTCAAAATCAAAGTAGAAATGTGGCTACCATCAACATCGGCATCACACATAATAATTACTTTATGGTAACGCAATTTTGAAATATTCAACGCTTTACTATCTTCTTCTGTACCGATGGTTACGCCAAGTGCCGTAAATATATTTCGAATCTCTTCGTTTTCAAACACTTTGTGATGCATCGCTTTTTCGACATTCAAAATCTTACCACGCAATGGTAAAATAGCTTGAAAGGCACGGTCACGACCTTGTTTTGCTGTTCCACCAGCCGAATCTCCCTCAACAAGATATACTTCGCATTTTGCAGGATCTTGTTCAGAACAATCAGATAGTTTTCCTGGTAATCCGCCACCACCCATTACGGTTTTGCGTTGTACCATTTCACGCGCTTTTTTGGCAGCGTGACGCGCTTGGGCAGCAAGAATTACTTTTTGAACAATGATTCGAGCATCATTTGGATTTTCTTCCAAATAATTTTCTATCATTTCGCTCACCGCTTGACTTACAGGCGCAACTACTTCTCTGTTTCCTAGTTTTGTTTTGGTTTGTCCTTCAAATTGTGGTTCCGAAACTTTTACCGAAATAATAGCCGTAAGACCTTCACGGAAGTCATCTCCAGCAATTTCGAATTTCAATTTATCCAACATTCCAGAGGCATCTGCATATTTCTTCAAGGCTCTGGTAAGACCCGTTCTAAAACCTTGCAAGTGCGTTCCTCCTTCGTGCGTGTTGATGTTATTTACGTAGGCAAAAATATTCTCGGTGTAACTGGTATTGTAAATTAAGGCAACCTCAACTGGAACTTCCCCTTTTTCAGAATTCATTGAGATGACGTGAGAAATAATTGGCTCCCGATTAGAATCCAAATAACGAACGTATTCTTTTAAACCTTCGGTAGAATGAAAAATTTCTTGAACAAAATTTCCGTCTTTGTCTACTTCTCTTTTATCCGTAAAAGTGATTGTAATTCCTTTATTAAGATACGACAACTCCCGCATTCTAGATGATAAAGTGTCATACGTGAAATCTGTAGTTTGTGTAAAAATAGTTGGATCTGGATAAAAAGTAACAATAGTTCCTCTTTTAGAAGTTTCCCCGATTTGTTTAACTGGATAAAGCGATTTTCCTCTTTCGTATTCTTGCTCATATACTTTTCCATCTCTATGAACCGTAGCTCTCAAATGTTTAGACAGCGCATTCACTACAGAAACTCCAACACCATGTAATCCACCGGAAACTTTATAAGAATCCTTGTCGAATTTCCCTCCTGCACCAATCTTGGTCATAACGACCTCCAATGCCGAAACGCCTTCTTTTTTATGTATATCAACCGGAATTCCACGACCATTATCCTCAACAGTAACCGATCCGTCCTCGTTTATATCAACCCTTATAGTGTCGCAATGGCCGCCCATCGCTTCGTCGATTGAATTATCGACAACCTCATAAACTAAATGGTGCAAACCTCTTACACCTACATCTCCAATATACATAGAAGGCCGCATTCTTACGTGCTCCATTCCTTCTAATGCCTGAATACTATCTGCTGAATAATTGTTTTTTTTGATTTCTTCGCTCATATAATTTAATCTAAAAATGTAATTTTTGTATAACACGCAAATATATGAAAACACATACCATTTTTTGTTTAAAATTGTGTTTTAAGTTGGTAAGTTATTAACATTTTGTTTATTTATTGCAATAAAAAACGCCCTCAAATTGAGAACGTTTTTTTTATCTACAATTAAAATAAAATTGGTTTTTTATCCTTTTATATAAGCATCATCATGAACACTTGCAACCGCTCTTCCTGATGGGTCGTTCATATTTTTGAATGCTTCATCCCATTCCAAAGCAATTTTTGTACTACAAGCTACACTTGCCTCTTGAGGAACACATAAAGCTGCAGCGTCACTTGAAAAATGCTCATGAAATATAGAACGGTAATAATATTCTTCTTTAGAAGTAGGTGTTTGTAAAGGGAATCTATATTTCGCATTAGCTAATTGCTCATCCGAAATTTCGACAGCTACAGTCGCTTTCAAAGTATCAATCCAACCGTAACCAACACCATCACTAAATTGTTCTTTTTGTCTCCAAGCTATGCTTTCTGGCAACATATCTTCGAATGCTTTACGAACTACCCATTTTTCCATTGGATGTTCTTTATTAATCATTTTATCTTGTGGATTGATTCGCATCGCCACATCCATAAATTCTTTATCTAAAAACGGAACACGGCCTTCAATTCCCCATGCTGCAAGACTTTTGTTAGCTCGCAAGCAATCATACATATGAAGTTTACTCAATTTTCGAACGTTTTCTTCATGAAATTCTCTTGCGTTAGGTGCTTTATGGAAATATAAATAGCCTCCAAAAAGCTCATCTGCCCCTTCACCAGACAATACCATTTTGATACCCATTGATTTAATAACTCTCGCCATTAACCACATTGGTGTCGATGCTCTTATAGTAGTTACATCATACGTTTCAAGGTTGTAGATCACATCTTTAACAGCATCTAAACCTTCTTGAATAGTAAATTTAATTTCGTGGTGAATCGTTCCGATATGATCTGCTACTTTTTGGGCTGCAGCCAAATCTGGCGAACCTTCTAATCCAACAGAAAACGAGTGTAATTGTGGATACCAAGCATCTACAACATCACCGGATTCAATACGTTTTTGAGCATACTTTTTGGCAACAGCCGAAGTAATAGAAGAATCTAAACCTCCAGAAAGTAAAACTCCGTAAGGAACGTCACTCATTAATTGTCTGTGAACAGCTGCTTCTAAAGCGTCTTTAATAGCTGAAATACTTGTTTCATTATCTTTTACAGCATCAAAATCAACCCATTCTCTTTTGTACCATTGCACAAATTTTCCATCTTTACTGGTCATGTAATGTCCTGGAGGAAACAATTCGATTTTAGTACAATATCCTTCTAAAGCTTTCAATTCTGAAGCCACATAAAAAGTTCCGTTTTGATCCCAACCAATGTATAATGGAATAATTCCCATGTGATCCCGCGCCACAAAATATTCATCTTTTTCTACATCATAAATTGCAAATCCAAAAATACCGTTCATTTCATCAATAAAATGGGGTCCTTTTTCTTTGTAAAGTGCCAAAATAACTTCGCAGTCACTTTCGGTTTTAAAATTATATTTTCCTTCAAATTGTTTGCGCAATTCTCTGTGGTTGTATATTTCGCCATTAGCAGCCAAAACAAGATTTCCATCTTCGCTAAATAAAGGTTGTTTTCCAGATGCTGGATCTACGATTGCCAAACGTTCATGAGACATGATTGCTTTTTCGTTACTGAAAATCCCGCTCCAATCTGGTCCGCGATGACGGATAATTTTAGACATTTCCAATACTTGAGGTCTTAAAACTTCTGCTTTTTGTTTTAAATCAAAGGCACATACTATTCCGCACATAACTGTATATTTTATTGTTTTTGTTTATTTTATGGGGCAAAGATGGATGTAAAGTTCTAATTGAAAAACACAATCGCAATTTTTAGTTTTAAATTATAACTAAAAATTAGAATTTAGATTAAGAATGTAATTAAAAAAGCGATTAGAGGCGACTGAAGTTTAAAATCAAAATATTCCAATAAAGATTTTATTTAACCTGACTCCCTTTCGTAAAAGTGTGTGTTGGTTTTATAAATGGAATTTTACTTTCGTCCATTTTCATTAAATCCTGATCGAATAGAACAAAATCAGCCCATTTTCCAACTTCAAGACTTCCTTTTTCCTTTTCTTCAAAATTAGAAAATGCAGCCCAAATTGTCATTCCCCGCAAAGTTTCTTCTCTTGTCAACCCATTTTCCATCTGAAAACCTCCTTTTGGATAACCTTTACTATCTTTTCTTGAAACTGCCGCATGAAAAGTTAGCATTGGATTTACTTCTTCTACTGGGAAATCAGTACCTAAAGCTACAATGCCCGATTTTTGGAGTAATTTTTTATAGGCATACGCATTTTTTATGCGCTCTTTTCCAAGTCGGTCTTGAGCCCAATACATATCCGAAGTCGCATGAGTTGGTTGAACTGAAGGTATAATTCCTAATTTAAAATAATCAAAATCAGCTTCCTTCAAAACTTGAGCATGTTCTATTTTCCATCTTCGGTCTTTTTTACCCGTTAAAACTTCCTTGTAAATTTTTAGTAAAACGGTATTTGCCGAATCCCCAATAGCATGTGAATTTAGTTGAAATGGAGATTTTGCAATTTGTTGCGCAATAGATTTTAAATCTGAAATTGGAGATAGTAAAGCTCCAAATTGTTTTGGACTATCCGAATACGCTTTATGCAAACACGCACCGCGAGAACCTAAAGCGCCATCACCATACATTTTAAAGGAACGAACATTCAAATTATCTGTTTTATAGATCCCCTTTTTTAGATACAAATTAATATTTTTCTGATTGGCCGAAACCATAGCATACACATTGACTTTCATCGCTTTTGCTTTTTGCAAACTATCCATTAAATCAATAATTTCGGGATCTAAACCAGCATCATTTATGGTGGTTAATCCGTAATCGAACATTACTTTTTCAGCATCTAAAAGCGCTGCGATTTGTGTTTTTCGACTCGGCTTCGGAATTATTTTAATAATTAATTCCATTGGATTATCAACCAAAATTCCTGTAGGTTCCCCATTACTAATTTCGATTTGTCCGCCAGTAGCTTTTGTGTGTTTTGTGATATTTGCCAATGTTAATGCACGTGAATTAACAATCATTGCATGTCCATCGACCCTATTTAAAACCACTGGGATATTTGGGAAATAGGTGTCTAAAATAGCTTTAGTAGGATATTTTTTTATAGCCCAGTCATTTTGATCCCAGCCGTTTCCTATTATAAAATCTAATTTTTTTGCCTTTTGAAACGCCTTTAATCTAGAAATAATTTCGTCCATGCTTTTAGTTCCTCGCAAGTCCACTTCTTGCAAACTAAGGCCAAAACCATAAAAATGACAATGGGCGTCTATCAAACCTGGGTAAATAAATTTCCCCTTTGCTTCAATGGTATTTTTTGCTTCGAACTTAGTTGTAATCTCCTCATTAGAACCAATAGCAACAATTCTTCCTTCTTTAATTGCCATTGCCGAAGCGGTATCAAAAGTTGTATTTACAGTATAAATAGCAGCATTTAAAACAACAGAATCAACAACTATTTTGTTTTTTTGTTGACACGAAATCAAGAATAATAAAGCAAAAAGTAAAAGAATACGTTTCATAAAAATAGATTTAGATTAGTAAAAGTAAACTACAAAATTCCTTCAATAATGTATTCTGTAGTATTTATTTCAAATGTATGATTTACCTGCATTCCTATCAGTTTATTTCCTAATGGAGATTGGGGAGACAAAGCAATTATATTGATTCCCTCAACATTAATTTTTGGAAGTGCTACACTTAGATAAAGATAAATTCCATTCGCTTTCACCAAGCTTCCAACAATTATAGTTTTGGCAATTGTGGTAGAATCAATTTTATCTAAAACCGTTTTCTGTTCCAATACTTCCCTCAATTTTTGATTGAGTTTTTCTTGCTCGATGTGCATCATCGACAAAGCCGTTTCGTGTTTGTCTCCGGCTGAACCTTTGGCATCGTTCTTTGAATCTTCGGTCAAAGCCACAATCATATCTTTGAAAACATCGATTCTGTCTTGGACTAATTGTAGGTAATGCTGGTGTATTTTTTGTTTGAAAGTCATAGAGTTTTGCCGCGAAGGCGCTAAGTCACAAAGGAAGAAAAGTTTTGTGGTTTTTTTTAAAATAATATATAAAAACTTTGCGCCTAAGTGGCAAGAAATCTAAAAATCAAATTTATAATTCGCTCCTAAAACTACCTGAAGTCCCTGAACTTGATAATTCAGCCATTTTTCGTAGGCTTTGTTAGTGATGTTATTCGCTCTTAAAAAAGCGGTCAATCGTTCGCTGTATTTGAATCCAAAATGTGCGTTAAAATCAAAGTAACTCGCTAAAATTATTGGACTTGGCTCCATAATATAAACAATATCTGTATTTAATTTTTGATCTTTTCGTTCTCCAACATAAAACACATTTACACCCGCGTACCATTTTTCGGTGATATTGAAATCGATTTTTGAATTTAACTTTATTACTGGTAAATTCCATGCTTCAGCATGAAAAGTATTGGTATAACTGCTAAAAGTTCCGTCAATTCCAACAGTCACATCTTTCGAAAAATCAGCTTTTAATTCTCCGTAAAAACTTATGGTTTTAATATCATCATAAACTAAATGCATTGAATTCCCAAAAGCATAATTTTCATTAGAACTATTTTCGTTAAAATCATTACTTTTAAACAAGGGTTTATTTTTCTCATTTATATAGGAGCTCCGAATGTTGTAACTTACATTATTGATTATTTTTCCTTTCAATCCAGCAAAAATATCATATTGTTTGTCTGTTGGTAGAATATTTAAAGTAGGCGATAAAAATGGATTTTCACTAACAAAATCCGAATAGGTATTTTGTTCCAAATTTCCTTCGGCTCCTGCATAAAAAATCATCAAATCACCAACCACTTTGTACGAAGCATTGATTTGTGGATAAATGTAAAATTTATTATTGCTGTTTTGGTTGTCAATACTATAAAATACGCCAGCTCCTATAAGTAAAGTCCAGTCGTCTTCGTTCATCACAAAACTTGAAGCAATGCCAAAATTAGTATAACCATACTTTATAAGGTTTGTATTCCAATATTCTTTTTTGAAACTCCCTGCTAGATAATCAACAATGACATTCGTTTTTACAGCTTTGTCATTTATGTCAAATTGAAATGAAGGTTTCGCATAAAATCTGTTTTCCGAAGACCCAAAAGCATCCGAAAAATGATCGAATTTCACACTCGCCTCTTTTACAATACTTTCATTGAACTCAATTTTACTTCCCAAATAGATGTTGTTATAGCTTTGTTGCGGATTGATACCTACAATCAAATTTGTTCTGTCATTTGGAGTTAATCCGCTGCCATAACCTACCGGCAAACCATACCAATTGTAAATTTGGTTTTGGTAACCTAAATCTAAATTCCAAGACAAATCTCTTTCGTGTATTCCGTAAGTTAAATCAATCGAAGTATCATAAAATTTATTGGCTAATTCGACTCCTTTTATGGAACCTTGCGAGGAAAGATGACGGAACATTCCGCCCACATAAGAGTTATTATTCAATTCGTGATTCACGAATAATTCGGTATTTACAATTCCGTAATTTCCACCACCAAAAGTGGCGTAATTAGTAAACAAATGCTTTTGCTGCTCTTTTTCAACACCTTCTGCTTTTCCTTTTGATGGTGTAAAAGTGGAAGCTACAGGAAAGGAAAAAATCATATATTTTATGGTTTCTTTTTTAGCATTTCCTTCATCGTCAAGAACAGGAGTTTCTTTAATTTTGAAAGCATCTGAAATTGTTGGCGTATAGGGTTTTACTACATTTACCACTTCTGTTCCAATATTTTCTTTCTTTTTTTGTGCAAAAGAAAATTGGAAAGTTATAAATAAGACTAGTGCAATTATATTTTTGAAATTGATTTTCATATTTTATTATTTTTAGTGAATCCCTTCGACAAGTTCAGTGTGACAACTACTTCAATTAATTGGTTATTGACGAATTCGTTTTAGATTCTTCATTTTTAATGCTGTCTAATTCCGTTTGGGCTTCTGACACAACATCCGGAAAATCTGTGAAATTTTTTATCACATTGTCCAAGATATAAGTCGCCTGAAAACTATCTTTCAATCCATAAAAATTCTTCGCCATTAAGATTAATCCTTTAGCACCAAAATATTTATAACCTGAATAATTCTTGGCTAATTTTTGAACTGCTGCGTTTGAAGCTTCGAATTTTCCGTCTTTATTTTTGAAATAAGCGTCATAATATAAAGCTTCGGCAGCTAATTCTCCTTTGGCAATGATTTGCAATTTGGCGTATGCCGAACGCGCTTTTGTTTCATCACCGGTTTGTAAGGCCGCGCGAGCCACAATAATTTGCGCGTCACTTTTTACATTATCATCAATCTTTTGATTTTCCAAAACTTTATCGGCATAAACCACCGAATTATCGTAATCCTTCTTATCGTAATAACAGCGCATCAAATTAGACTGTGCAAAGGTTTTATTTTGAGGAAAATCAGCTTCGGTTTCTAAACGTAATAATGCTGGAAATGCTTTGTCACAATCATTTGTTTTTAAGAAAATTTGGGCTAATCGCGCTAAAGATTGCTCGGTAAATTCACTTCGAGGTTCGGCAATTACATATTCATAATTAGGAACTGATTTGCTTTCTTGAGCATCCGAAAAATAAGATTGAGCCAAATAGAAATTGGCTTTTAAGGAGTGAATTCCATTTAAAAATTTGGAAACATACCCACTTAATCCCGAAATAGCTAGCCTAGTATTGTTTTGCAAATATTGTTTTTCAGCAGCTTCATAAGTGTCATTATCTAATTCTGCATCGGTAACTGTAACAAAGTCCAAAGTACGAACCCAAGTCGCATATTCATCCACTTTTCCATTGTCAACGTATATTAAACGCGCTGTTGCAACTGCTTCCAAAGCTTCGGGTGTTTTAGGAAAATCCGCTGCCACTTTCTTGAATTTCGTCAAAGCTTGCTCGTCTCTATCTGAATTGTAATAAATTAATCCTTGACGCAAAATTGCTTTCGAAGTATAAGAACCTTTTTTGAATTCAGCATTTAAACGGTCGTAGGTTTTGATGGCAAGATCTTGTTGTTTATCGGCAACATAGGTATTTCCTAGCTCGAATAAGGCGTCATCACGATAATCCGATTTTAGATATAATTTTAAAAAAATATTGAGTTCTTCGATTTTTTTATTGTTCTTCGAAAGAAATCCGTAGCAAATTGCTTTTTGAAAATACGCATAATCCGCATCAATACTTCTTAAATCAATCACCTTATTATATGCTTCCAAAGCTGGCATATACTTCGATTCTACAAATCTACAATCGGCCAAACGCAAATAGGAATCATTCAAACGCACTTTGTCGTTCTTCCCTTTTTCAATCTGTTTTTCGAAATAATTTCCAGCTTGGTCATACTCTTTCAATTTGAAATACGTGTAAGCAATATTGTAATTGCTGTTTAAATATTCTGGTGTTTCTTTGGCTTGAGCTAAACCCAAAAATTGTTTGTAACTCAACACCGCATTTTTGAAATCTTCTAAAACATATTCGGTTTCTCCTTTCCAGAAAGTAGCGCGTGCAGTAAATTTAGCATCTCTTGGTTCATCGATAGATTTTTCAAACATAGACGAGGCTTCCTGATATTTCCCGTCCGTATATAATTCCAAACCACGATAAAAAGTCACTTTTTGATAGGCTGGTTTATTTTCGGAAGATTTATTTTTTTCCAATAAAATCAAGGCTTCCTTATAATTTTTTGATGAAATATAAGAATCAATCAACAATTTTCCTATTTCAGATTTGCTAGCATTATTTGGATGTTTTTTTAGAAAAGTAATCAAAACCGAAGGCACATTTTGATAGGAATTCCCTATTTCGTAGCTCAATTTGGCATAATTCAAACTTGCATCTTCTTGAATCAAAGTGTCAAAATCCATTTCGGAGGCATTTTTAAAAGCATTTAAAGCTTCTTGTTTTTTTTCTAATTTCAGGTAACTTTCTCCCAAATGATAATAAGCATTTTGAGCCACTAAATCATTTCCACCAATGATTTTATTGAACTGAGAAATCGCATTTTCGAAATCATTTTGCTTGTAGTAAGCGAAACCCAATTGGTGAAAATCAGTATTGTTCCATCTTCCTTTTTTACCTTTATACAAAGCCAAATACGGAATGGATTTGTCATATTGTTTCAAATTAAAATAGCTTTCTCCAATAATTTTATTCAATTCCGACATTTCAACTGCATTCGATTTATCCATTGCATTCAAACCTAAATCAATTGCTTTTTGGAAATTTCCCAACTTAAAATTCATATCGGCTTGATAGTAGGAAAGTTTTTCTTTGTATTTTTCTTCGCCTGAAACTTCGTCAAAATATTTCGCAGCTTGCTTGTAATCATCTCCTTCATAAGCCATAAAACCCAAATAATATTTGGCTTGAGAACCATATTCTGCTGAATTAGTCACTTTATTGAAATAAGTTGTGGCTTCCTTTTTATTCTTGGAAACAAAAAAACTATACCCTTTTTGGAAATTATATTGGTCTTGTTCTTTATAACTCAGATTGCTCTCCTCGACTTTTTCGAAGCATTGCAAAGCTTGAGGATAATTTCCTTGATTGAAATAATAATGCGCCACTTCAATGTATGCCTGATTTTGCTTACTACTCGTTGGATAATCGGCAACGAAACGTTCCATCAAACTATCGGCGCCGGGTTGATTGGTTCGAATGGCGCAGTTGGCAACATAATAGGAACAGTCCGAAAGCAGTTCTTCATTAGTCGTAGTCGATTTTACTTTTTCGAAAATTATCTGTGCCGAAGCATATTGCTCGTCATTGTACAGTGAAAGTGCTTTGTCAAAATCTTTTGTATCGTGAGTGTAAATTGCTGATTTTTGGGCCGAAATGTCAATGGTTCGAATGAAAATTAACAGAAATAAAAGCCAGGAAAGTTTATGCATTGAGGTTTTTGTTTAATAATTCAAATGTATCGATTTCTAGTCTTTATAACGGATAGAAAATCGGTTTTATTATGAACAAAAGTTTTAACAAGTTGCATTAATTAATTGAATCTAGTCAATTTAAAAATCAGTTTGTAAAAAATAGCCAAAGAATTATAAATTCAAGTAATTCTATCCAATTCACAAAATTTATTTTGAATGCAGCCGTTATCTTGTTACTTTTACACAATAAACAAATTTTCTATGTCGAAACCTGTATTGTCTTTAAAAAATGTAACCATTGCCCAAGGAGGTAAAATCATCTTATCAAATGTAAATCTTGAGGTAAAACATGGTGAATTTATCTATATCATTGGAAAAACAGGTGCTGGAAAAAGTAGCTTTATGAAAGCTCTTTATGCTGATTTGCCTTTGGCTGAAGGAGAAGGAACAATCGTAGAATTTGATTTAGCAACTCTAAAAGAAGATGACATACCATTTTTGAGAAGAAAGATTGGTTTTGTTTTTCAAGATTTCAAATTATTACCAGATCGCAGCGTGAAAGACAATATGCTATTTGTACTGAAGGCTACTGGCTGGAAAGACGAGGGTCAAATTCAGAATAAAATTGACGAAGTTTTAGACAAAGTTGGCATGAAAGAATATGCAGATAAAATGCCACATCAACTTTCTGGTGGCGAGCAACAACGCATTGCCATTGCACGTGCTTTACTCAATGATCCTGAATTTATTCTTGCTGATGAACCCACAGGAAACCTCGACCCTCAAACTAGTGTTGAAGTTCTTGAAGTTTTAAAAAAAATAAATGATAGTGGTAGAACGGTAATAATGGCTACTCACGATTATGCTTTGTTAATGAAATTTCCATCAAAAACATTGAAATGTGAAGATGCCAAACTTTTTGAGGTGATTCAAAAAACGGTCTAATGCTTTCGATTCTCATTCCTACATATAATTACAATGTGTTTCCTTTAGTTTTAGAACTTAAACATCAAGCTGATAAATTAGGAATTAACTATGAAATATTAGTTCAAGATGATTTCAGTCAAGATTTTATCAATGAAAATTATAAGACCAACTCATTAACCAATTGTGATTTTTCTATCAATTCACAAAATTTGGGTAGAGGTAAAAATATTAATTTATTATGTTCTAAATCAAAATATGAATATGTTTTGATTGTGGAAGCCGATGCTTTACCAGAAAACGAGTTTTATCTAAAAAACTGTATTGAGAAACTATCAAAATCCACTTCGGTACTTTTTGGAGGCGTTAAATATCCTACTATTATTCCGCCAAAAGAAAAAATGCTTCGATGGAAATATGGAATAAATAGAGAGTCCAAATCTTTACGCTATAGACTTAAAAATAATTATAATTTTGTATTTACATGGAATTTACTTTTAAAAAAAGAAATCCTTTTCAAACATCCTTTTCCAGAATTTATTAATGAATACGGTTATGAAGATTTAATTTTCATAAAAAACCTTCGTCAAAATTCCATTTCAATATCACATTTTGAAAACCCATTAATTCATCATAATAATGAATATAGTATCGATTTTATTAAAAAATCTGAAAGAGCTGTTCAAACCTTATATAGCTTAATTATCGAACAAAAAATTGGATTTAAAGACATTAAATTGAGTTCAGCTTATTTAATTCTAAAAAGACTTTATTTAATTGGACTAGTGAAAATAATTTACTCAAAAAACAAAAAACAAATAATCCAAAATTTAATTTCTAAAAATCCCAATTTATATTTATTAGATTTTTACAAACTGGGCTATTTTTGTTCCATTATTCCGTCAAAAAATGTATGACCGTTTAAAAAAAATAACGCACTCCTTTATTCCTAAAAAACTACTATTCAAAACAGAACCTAGTTTAAGGTTTATATGGTCTTTGATGTATAGAGGTTCTAAATCCGAATGCACTATTTGCAAAACAAAACTAAGAGAATGGATTGATTTATCTCATCACGGTAAAATTTGCCCTAATTGTGGAAGTTTATCCCGTGACCGAAGATTGTGGCAACTTATTGAAAACAATTATTTAGAAAATGCCATCAAAGTTTTGGACTTTTCACCTTCCAGAAGTTTGTATAGAAAATGGAAAAAACAAAATGTAACCTACAAGGCTACCGACTTGTCTGGAGATTTCATTTCGGATAATCAATACGATATTACGGCAATTCCTGAAAGCGACAATAGCTTTGATTTGATTGTATGTTATCATGTTTTAGAACATGTAATTGAAGACATTTCAGCTATGAAAGAACTTCATAGAATTTTAAAACCAAACGGAACTTTATTAGCGCAAACCCCTTTCAAAGATGGCGAAATATATGAAGACTATACAATCACTTCAGAGCAGGAAAGACTCAAGCATTTTGAACAAGAAGACCATGTTCGAATTTATTCGGTTGAAGGTTTAAAAAATAGGTTAACACAATCTGGATTTGAAGTGACAGTAAAACAATTTGAGGGCAAAGATATTATCCACGGTTTTACCGAAAACGAAATTGTATTTATCCTCAAAAAGCAAGAATAATTTGGGTTACTTTTACAAATCCTTGAACAATTTATCCCATTTTTTCATAATCAAATCGATGTTGTATTTTTTCACACTCTCTTGGGCATTGACTCCTATTCGAATTCTTAAATTTTCATCTTCAATAAGCAATTCTAATTTTTGAACAAAGGAATCTGTATCACCGTCTTTAATCAAAAACCCGTTTTTTCCCTCCTCAATAATTACTCTTGGCCCAGATGGACAATCATATGCAACACAAGGAACTCCAGAAGCCATAGCCTCGATAAGTACCATTCCAAAAGCTTCGGTTCTAGAAGTCATTAAAAAAACAGAAGATTGATTGTAGCTAGTTTGAATATCGGCAGTTGGAGGTAGAAAATTGAGGTTATTTGAAATCTTCAAATCGTAAGCCATTTTTATAAAAGCAGCATTATCATACCATTTTCCATAAACATTGAGCATCCAATCTGGATATTTTTCTATTATTTTACTCCAAACCAACAACAAGCGATCCAGACCTTTCACATAAGGATTCATACAAACGGCTATAGCGCATTTATTGACTAAAGCGGCTTTTTTTTTCACTATAAAACTCAATGGGTTTGCTATCACTTGGCTGTTATTCACTTTCCATGTTTGACAACCTTCTTGTGTTTCAAAAACAGAACTACTGAATTTATTCATTGTTTTTTTTCTCAAAAAAAGTATCAATTTATATCGCAACTTTCTGTACAAACTATTTTCGTAAGCTTCTTTTTGAAAAAAAATAGAAAAATGTGTTTCAAATATTACGGGGATTTCAGTTTTGACTAACCAAGGGATAAAAAACCAAAATACGGCATCGCAAATGACAATTACGTCTGGTTTTTCATCTGCAATTGTTTTTTTGATAAACCGAACATAGTTCCTTAGAAACAAGAATATGTTTTTGGATTGCTGAATGTTGAACCATTGAATATTTGGATTAAAATCATAAAAAAGATTGGATTTACAGTCATTTACCGATAAAATTCGAACCTCATAATTCAACTGGGCTGCCAAATAATTGGCTTTCAACGAAAGCACCCGGGAAATTCCTCCCGAGTCAGTAATATCTGGAGCTATATATAAAATTTTCATTTTTTTGAACTCAAAAATTCATCATAATCTCTAATATAATCATCTTCATCATAAATTGTTGATGCTAAAACTAAGCAAACGGCTCCTGAAGAAAAATTCTCTAATTCTCTCCAAGTATTGTTTTTAATGAGTAAACCCTTGTCTGGCTTATTTAAAGTAATCGTAGTTGTTGAAATTCCATCTTTAAGAACCACATCAAAACTTCCAGAAATGGCTATCAATATTTGTTGCAAGTTTTTATGCGAATGACCCCCTCGAATTGATGAACTCGGAATATCATATAAATAATAAACTCTTTTTATATCAAATGGAATAACACCATTTTCAATAACCGCTATATTTCCCAAACTATTTTCTATTTTGGGTATTTCAATAATTTCTATATTCATAATTCCGCATCGGATTTGTTATAAAGTCCATCAAATTTCATCAAATTTAACCATTGTTTTCCAATATTCTCCAAAGAAAATCGCTGAATACTTTCGAAAGCATTTTTTTTGCAGTAATCATATAACACTTGGTTTTCAACAAACAAATCCATGGCTTCTGTCAGTTTTTCAATATTTTGATTTTCAACCAAAAGCCCGTTTTCTTTGTCGGTAATCATTTCACTCGGTCCAGATAGACAGTCAAATGCTACCACTGGAATTTCACAAGCTAAAGCTTCCAAAATCACGTTAGGCATTCCTTCATTCAAGCTGCTTAAAACCAAGAATTTTGATTTTTTAATATACTTAAATGGATTTTCTTGATAACCCAAAAAATGAACATACTGTAAAACAGCATTTTCTGAAGCAATTTTCTCTAATGGTTCTTTATTCCCTGTTCCTAAAATAATAAGATGAATTCGATTTTCAGGCAAAATAGAGTGAGCATAGCTCCAAATTAATTTATCGAATTGTTTTATATTATCGGCATATTGCCCAATTCCTATTATATATTCAAAATCAATATCAATGGCTTCAATACATTTTTCCTTAACTTCTTCAAAATTGATAGGATTAGGAATGGTTACCAAATTTTTTAACTGATATTGACTTTCTAAAAGTGCTTTTATTTGATCTACAATGGTCACTGTCGCATAAGTTTTATTGTAAATTAATCGCGTTAGCCAAGCACTTTTTGGCATATAATAATCAATCAAAAAACTATGCACTGTTAAAATCGTCTTTGCTTTATATATAAATCTTGAAATAATAAGTTCCTGAATAATCTTTGTTCTTGGACGAAAATCGATAATAAAATCAAAATTATTAGTCTTTAAATAATTTCTTAAAAACTGTAATCGTTTCCATTTATTGGCTAACCCATTACTTTTGTTTTTCTGTAAACCCATATTTACAAGTTTGCCTGAATAGGGAAAAGTTACACCATCCAAAACAATTATATTATGCACTTCGATATCCATTTTATCAAAAAAAAGAGATAAATTAGCCATTACTTTTTCGCCACCACCTTTACTCAAGCTAAAACCAATTAATGCGATTTTGTATTTTTTAACAGACAATATCATTTTCAATTTATTATTTTCGCTTCAAATATAATCATATTTAAAAATAATGCAACACAATCCACTCGTTACTGTTATTTGTTTGTGCTACAATCAGGGACCCTTTGTTGTTGAGAGTTTAAACTCGGTATTAAACCAATCTTATCGATTTATTGAACTTATTATTGTAGATGATTTTAGTACTGATAATTCAAAAGAAACGATTTTAACTTGGCTTGAAAAACATCCTGAAATTCCGTTTATCATCAATGAAACTAATTTAGGAGTTACCAAATCATTCAACAAAACCCTACAACTAGCCAAAGGAGAATATATAATTGACCTTGCCGCTGACGATGTTTTATTGTCAGATTGTATTGCAAATCAAATCAAAGCATTTGAAAATAGTTCTTGCAAAAACCTAGGTATAGTTTACGGAAATGCAGAACTAATTACTGAAAATAGTGTTTTTGATTCCTATTATTTTCCTGTTAATACTCAAAAAAAAGTAATCCAAAAAAGAATAACTGGGGATATTTACGAAAATGTACTTTCTGATTTTAATAGTATGTGCTCTGTTTCTGCAATGATAAAAAAAAGTGTTATTGACCATTTAGGTGGCTATAACGAATCGCTGGCTTATGAAGATTTAGATTTTTGGATACGGGCTTCTAGAATTTATGAATTTGATTTTATTGATGAACCTATTATACAAAAGAGAATTCTTAAAAATTCCTTGGCTACTAATTTTTATATTAAAAATAATCCTCGAACTAAAAAAATAGATTATTCTACTTATTTGATATTACAAAATACAATGAAATTAAATCGAACTAGACAAGAAGATTTAGCCATTCAAAAAAGAATTCATAATGAAATATTGCATTGTTTAAAAAATAAAAACTTTAGGTTAGTTTTCAAAAATTTAGAGTTACGAATTATATTGGCTTGGAGAAAAAAATTTAAAAATTATACTTTATAAATAAGGTTTAGAATCCCAATTTTATTTTAAACTTCAAAACCAATTCCCAAACCTCTATCAACTCTTCTAACTTTAATAACCAACAAATAAATAGATAGGTCACTAATCCAAGCAACGGTCCTAAAAATAATTGTGCAACTAAATTATCTATAAAATTAGACATAATAAAGACTGAAATTGCCATTCCTATTGTAGCAATAAAAAAAGGCACCATATCTTTCAATTGCTGAATTGGACCATACCCATAAAATTTTCCTGGAAGATAGGCGTTTATTAAAAAAGCTAAAGCTGATGTAACAACATGCCCAATTATCATTGCTTTTATACCAAGTGGGATTGTAATTACCATAGCTAATATTGTTAATGGCAATTTATATAAATCTACTTTTAAGAATAAATCAGAACGCCCGACTGCGTTTAATAAATTCATATTGAGCGCACTCATGGGGAAAAAAATACGTGCAAAAACCATCCATTGCAAAAGTGGAATTAGAGAAACCCACTTCTCGGTAAGTAATAGAATAACTATGGGTTTTGCTAACAAAGCAATAAGAGTCATTAACGGAATAATAATAAAAGCCGACATACGAATTAACCGGCTATAAATAGAAACCAGCTTCTCTTTATCGTTCTGTACAGCTGTAAGAATTGGAAAGGTAGCTTGTAGTGTAACGCTAACAACTGTACCTGCTGAAAGGTCTGCAAAACTCTTCGCTCTTGTATAATAGCCCAGTGAAGCCGTTGGATAGAATTTGCCCAAACAAATATTATAAACATTATTTAGAATTTGAGCATACAACCCTGCTATCAAAAGTTTTGATCCATAACCAAATAACGATTTAAAAGATTTCTTCGAAAAGGCAATAGATGGACTCCAATTACTAAAAACCCATAAAGACACTGAAGTAGCCAATGATCCAAGTAGGGTTTGGATCACTAAAGCCCAAACTCCATAACCACTTCTTGCAGCAATTACTCCAAAAACCCCTCCTACAACCATTCCTATAACATTACTTTTGGCAATGGACTTAAAATCAATAGCAATTGTCAATTTAGTTCGTTGCACTATAGCAAGAGCTATTATAAGCAAGTTAAGGCCTAGCACTTTTATTAAATCGGTTAATTGTGGTTGGTTAAAAAACATTGCTATAAATGGTGCTGCTATAAATAACAGTAAATAGAAGAAACTGCTTACCGCTAAATTAAAAACAAATACGGTCGAAAAATCAACATCTGTAGAGTCTTGACGTTGAATTAAACCAATGCCCAAACCGCTTTCGATGAAAGTTTGTGAAAGAGCAATAAAAATGGCTAACATTCCTATTAAACCAAAATCCTCGGGTACCAATATTCGAGCAAGCAAAATACTCACAACAAATTGCCCAAATTGAACAGCAAATTTATCAACAGCCGACCAAATAATCCCTTTCGTTGCTGCTAATTTTAGAGAAGTATTATGCATTTAAAATAATTAAAAATTATCCATTAAAATTTTACTAAAGTCAAATTACCTAAATATTTTATTTTCTAAATAATTCAATATGTTTTCAGATGCGGTTAAGCTGTTCTCTGGCAACAGCGTATTTTTTACAAAAGCATTACGTTCTTCTTTCATCGAATCGTTTTCTTGCAGCACCACATTTTCGATAAAATCGATTACTTGTTTTTGATTTCGAGATTGATAATGTACTCCTAATGTTTTTTTTCCAAAAACATTTAAATAGTCTATAACCGATTCATTTCGAATCATATAAAGCAATGGTTTTCCAGTAATAAGATATTCTGCCATAAAGGAACCACTATCGTGAATGAGTGCATCAGAAGTTAAAAAAAGATCAATATAATATCCATTCCCAAACTGACCATTTTCTAAGTTTACCCATTTATTGTAGTAAGCATCGGTTTTTTCTTTTCCCCAATTTGGATCATTTTCTAATTTAACTCTTAATAATGGATGTGGGTTGAATGCAATTTGCAATTTATCCTTATAATTAATAGCTAATTCTAAGAAAAAATCATAATACTCTAAAAAATTAGACACTTTGCTTAACTCGTTCATTAAATGATGCGGTGTCCATATAATTTTTTTGAGGGCTGGATTTATATTTTTCCAAACCTCTTTTGGGTTTTTATTAATCAAAAGCGGGTCGAATCCAGGATAGCCTGTTACAATTCTATTAACTCCTTTGTTTCTTTGTTCTTTGGATGCCATTTTTTGGTGAATCTCCGTTTCTGAAAAAATTTTCCAAACAAGATTATGAAAATCTAAATTATAGGTAAAGTCATAATTAACTGTCGGAATACTATAGGGCACATAGCAGGTTAAGGTTTTTGTAAACTGATTTATATAATATCTGTAATCTTGTAAATCTTTATATGGATTTGTAAAAAAAACTATATCAGGAGAAAAGCTACTTTTAATATCTAGGTATTCTCCTGTTTCTTTATCGTAGGTTTTAATAACGTTATATCCTTTTTTTTTAAAGGCCTCGAAAGCTTTGTCCATTTCAAACAGCATATTTTCCACACCAAAATTTACGACTGGGCAAACAAATATTTTAGGTTCAAATCGAGGATGCTGCAACATTAAATCATAAAGCACATCATATTTCCAAACCGATTCATGATTTAAAAAGAAAGCTACTTTTAAGATTTCTTTTTTTCTAACGATTTCAAGTGCTTTACGATGCCTTTTTGATGTTTTATTAATTAAATAAAAAGCGTACAAATTTCTTAATCCTAAAAAATTATATACCTTGATAAACGATATCCATATTGTTTCAGGAATATATCTCTTAATAGCTAGTTTTAATTCGTGTATTTTTATAAAATCCATTCAATATTGATTTAAAATTGAAACAACAAAATCGACTTCATCATTTGACAACACTGAACTCATTGGCAAACTCAAAACCTCATCATGAATCTTTTCGGTAATGGGAAATAATGAATTATTCCAACTGGAAAAAGCTTTTTGCTTGTGTGGCGGAACCGGATAATGAATCATAGTTTCAATTCCGTTTTCTAATAAATAGTGTTGTAATTCATTCCTGTTTTGGGTTCGAATAATAAACAAATGAAAAACATGGTCAGATTCCTTCATTCCTCGCAATGAAAGTGTGGGTAATACAATTTTATCGTTTTCAATTTCTGATAAATAACGATTGGCAATTGCTTTTCGTTTATTGTTTTCAATGTCTAAATTAGGTAATTTCACATTCAAGAAAGCGGCTTGCAACTCATCTAATCTTGAATTTACACCAACATATTCATTTTGATATTTGGCTTCAGAACCATAATTGCGCAAAGATTGAATGACTTTTGTCAATTCGGAATCATTTGTAACAACTGCTCCTCCATCTCCCAAAGCACCCAGATTTTTTCCTGGATAAAAACTAAAAGCGGCTGCATTCGATAAATTTCCTGATTTTCTGAAATCTGAAATTGCACCGTGGGCTTGTGCAGCATCTTCAATTACCAATAAATTATTTTGTTTGGCAATATCATTAATCTTGTCCATTTCGGCTAATTGTCCGTAAAGATGTACTGCTAAAATCGCCTTGGTTTTTGAAGTAATTTTTCCTGAAATCAAATCAGGGTTGATATTGTAAGTTTCCAACTTTGGCTCGACCAAAACTGGAAATAAATCCGCTTGCAAAACAGCCAAAATACTAGCAATATAAGTATTTGCAGGAACAATAACTTCATCTCCTTTTTTCAGCTTTCCTAGTTGAATGTATCCTTTGAATATTAAAACTAAAGCATCAAAACCATTACCTACTCCAATGCAATGTTTCGTACCACAATAACTGGCAAAATTAGTTTCAAATACTGCGACTTCATTCCCTAAAATATACCAACCACTTTCTAAAACCGCATTCAATTTTTCTTGAAAAGCGATTTCATAGGGTTCATTTATTTTTTTTAAGTCAAGGAATTTTATCATCTCAAAACAGTATTTAATAAACTAAAATTTGCGGGTTCTACTTCATAAAAATCTTGAACAATGGTACTTGCCCCAAAACTTTCTTTCCAATAAGACAATCCATTGTTTAATTTTCGCCCTTCATTTTCATTGGAAATTCCAAAACCAAAAAAACGTTTGTTTTTGAAAACTTCCGTAATTAAATGATGAGATAATAAGTCAAGCCCCCCTAGTTCGTTTTTGTCTTCGTTACCAGAAATATACTGACAATGGGCTACGTTTTCACTTTCAAAAATTGTTATTCCTGCAATAATAATTCCGTTTTCATAAATGTTAAATTGTCGGATATTTTCTGGAAATATTTTCTTCAATTTTATAATTTCTTCCAAACTATGTACTGGCTTTACTTGATGCTTTTTAGATAAATTTGGCAATAATATTTCGTTCCAAAAGTCCTCAAAACCAACAACTTCTTTAATTATAAAATTATTCGAAATTCCTTTTTGAACACCTCTTTTTCTGAGTTTTGACAAAATAGTTGCCTTAGTCAAATCAATGACAGCAAGAGAATCTCTTCTTATTAATTGGGCTTCTACCAAAAATAAAACATAATTTAATTCCTCAGCAGGTTTTTGATGGTAAATTGATGGCAATAATTTCAATTGCAATTTTTCGATTTTATTTTCATCCAAAAAAGACAAAATACTTTTGAAAATTTCAATAACCGAAGCTAATTTAGTCTTTTCTCTGTAGACCAATCCGCCATAAGTCAATCCTTGATGCGAAAAAACTTCATTTCCTGCAACATTTGCAGGAAGCACCGCAACCCATTTTTCTTCATCCAAAACAATCAAAGAATAATCCTCGAATCGATTCTTATGATATTCCATAAAATCACGATGAAAAAGAAAAGTAGCGTTTTTGGCTTGACCAATAAAGGCATTCCAATCTTGATAATCGCTATTTTGATATTGTCTGACTGAGTAGTTTTTCAATGTTTAGATTTAGAATTCGTGAAATTAAGCATTTTTTATTTATGTTCTAAAGCAGGTAAAAAACAATTTCGTTTATTGTGCAATCGAATGCTAATTAAACACTAAAACCTTTGTAACTTTGATGCCTTGCAACTTTTTCTATCAAAAATGAAACAAATTACTTCCATACAAAATCCATACATAAAATCTTTGGTTTTATTACAGGAAAAATCAAAATCCCGCAAACAATCAGGGTCATTTTTAATTGAAGGAGAACGCGAAATTTCATTGGCAATCAAAGGCGGGTATGATGTTGAAACCATTTTGTTTTTACCTGAATTAATTTCAGAAACCGAAATTAAAAAGATATCCAATAATGCTGAATTAATCGAAATCTCGAAAGACGTTTATCAAAAATTGGCTTACCGCGATACAACCGAAGGAATTTTGGCTATAGCCAAAACTAAATCCATGCAATTGTCCGATTTAAAATTATCCAAAAACCCCTTGATTCTTGTTGCCGAAGCACCTGAAAAACCAGGAAATATAGGAGCATTATTACGAACTGCCGATGCCGCTAATCTAGATGCAGTCATTATTGCCAACCCTAAAAGTGATTTATATAACCCCAATATTGTCCGATCGAGCGTGGGCTGTTTGTTTACAAAACAGATTGCAACGGGGACAACTTCTGAAATTATAGCCTTTCTAAAAACACAAAAAATTACTATTTATTGTGCCACTTTACAAAATTCTACTTCTTATCTAACTCAAGATTTCTCTGAAGCAACCGCATTAGTAGTTGGCACAGAAGCAACCGGATTAACCGAAGAATGGAGAACTGCTGCTAAACAAAATATTATCATTCCAATGGAAGGAGAAATTGATAGTATGAACGTATCCGTTGCTGCGGCAATATTGATTTTTGAAGCGAAAAGGCAAAGGGAATTTTAGAAGATTGATTTATGAACCATCAAATAATTTAACATCCCAATGAGGTTAATTATAAATCTCCATTACTTTTTGCATATCTCATTTCTTATTGTTATTTTTAGAAATTGAACCATTTTTTTATGTTAGAAATAGATTTTGAAAAGGAAAACAAGGCAATCACTCAAGAATACAAAGAGTTACTTCGGATTAGTTATCAAACTTTAACTCCCGAAGATAAAAAACTCATACGTAAAGCTTTTGATGTTGCTATGGATGCGCATAAAGATCAGCGTAGAAAATCTGGCGAAGCTTACTTTTTTCATCCTATAGCCGTGGCAAAAATTGTCGCTTCGGAAATAGGTCTTGGGGCAACAGCAATTGCAGCAGCATTATTGCACGATGTTGTCGAAGATACTCCCATAACAGTTGAAGATATCGAAAAAATGTTTAATCCAAAAATCGCGCAACTTGTAGAAGGATTGACCAAAATTTCAAAAGTTCAAAAAGAAATGGATGCTTCGATGCAAGCCGAAAATTTTAGAAAAATGCTGCTGACACTCAATGATGATGTACGCGTAATTCTGATAAAAATTGCCGATCGATTGCACAATATGCAAACTTTGGATACGATGGAAGGTTCCAAACAAGTCAAAATTGCTTCTGAAACATTATACATTTATGCGCCACTTGCACATCGATTGGGTTTATATAAAATAAAAAACAAGCTTGAAGATTTAGGTCTAAAATACACAAAAACAGAAGTTTATAACGACATTGTTGGCAAGTTAAAAGAAACAAAAGAAGAACAGGATAGCTATATAAAAGATATTTCTGATATTTTAAAAACAGCTTTAGACGAAGAAAAACTAGATTATATTATAAAAGGAAGACCTAAATCTATTTATTCCATTTATGGAAAAATGAAAGCTCAAGGAGTAGGTTTCGATGAAGTTTACGATAAATTTGCCTTGCGCATCGTTTACAAATCGAATAATTCCCATGAAGAAAAGTTTCTAGCTTGGAAAATATATTCAATTGTAACTGATCATTACAGACCAAGCCCTAGCCGATTGCGGGATTGGATTTCATCACCAAAAACAACTGGCTACGAAGCTTTACATATTATGCCTTTGTTCCAGATTGTGGTGTACCTTGGTCTGGCCAGGTTAGCTCCACAGATTCACATCTGGATAAGTTGGATATACGATAAATAAATGTTACACATGCAGCTATTAGGCCAATTTGAATCGCGACTGTTAGGTCAAAGATCACTGTTAAGAAAAAAACTGAAAGCATAGTGAAACGATATGGCATTCGATATTTTTTCAAAGTGGAAAATTCACGCCATTCACCCATGTTCCAAGCTACAAATATCAAAATTGCAGCCATAGCTGACATGGGGATATTTTTGGCTAACGGTGCGGCAATAAGAATCACCATTAGTAAAGTCACTGAGTG
>NZ_CAWURC010000004.1:0-4388 GCF_963925185.1 uncultured Flavobacterium sp.
ATTCAATATTTTAAGTTGTCAGCAATATGTAAATTCGATTGAAGATACTTATTTTATGAGAGTTCGTTTAAATGCAGACGGAACAAATATTTCTAAACAAGATTTAGAAAACAGTTTCTTAGAATTGGCAAAACCTTTACATTTTAATTGGTCTGTAAATTACGGTGATAAAAAGCAGAACGTTGCCATTATGGTTTCGCATACAAGTCATAATTTATACGATTTACTAGAGCGATCTAAAGAAGGACGTTTAGATTGTTCTATAAAAATGGTGATTAGTAACCATGATAAATTAAGAAACATTGCAGAAATGTTTGCAATTCCTTTTCATTATTTACCCGTTACCAAGGAAAACAAGTTACATCAAGAAGCTGAAGTTATCCAATTGTTAGATTCTAATGAAATAGATTTGATCATTATGGCGCGATATATGCAAATTCTATCATCAGATTTTATCAATCATTATCCCGAGAGAATTATCAATATTCATCATTCATTTTTACCTGCTTTTCCAGGAGCAAAACCCTATCATTCGGCTTTTAAAAGAGGCGTAAAAATTATTGGCGCCACAAGTCATTATGTCACGAAAGACTTAGACGAAGGTCCAATTATTGAACAGGATATCGCTCGTGTTTCTCATATTAATTCGGTCGAAGATTTTATAATGAAGGGGCGCGATTTAGAACGCATCGTTTTAGCACGAGCCATAAAACTCCACGCCGAACGTAAAACGATGGTTTATGACAATAAAACAGTTGTGTTTTATTGAAAATTGAAAGCGGCATCAACTTTGTAGTAAAACTAAAGGTTATCTCACTTTAAAAAATCAGATCCAATGAAAAAAATATTATTACTACTCCTTTTAGTGCCATGTATCGCTACAGCACAATTTAAAGACATCCTGAAAAAGGCAACTGAAAAAACGGCTGTTCTAACAAATTCAAACACTAGTCTAGACATTGCTGAAGGCTTAAGAGATGCTTTGAATAAAGGCGTGACGGAGCAAGTTTCAAAATTAACCAAGACCGATGGATTTTATAATAACGAAGCCGTTAAAATTATAATGCCCGAAGAATTAGTAAAAGTAGATCGCACCTTACGCAAAATTGGAATGGCCGACTTAGCTGATGACGGAATAAAAGCATTAAATCGCGCCGCTGAAGATGCTGTAAAAGAAGCAACCCCAATTTTTGTAAGTGCCATAAAAAATATAACAATTACTGACGCCAAAAGTATTTTAATGGGAAGTGATAATGCCGCCACTACCTATTTGCAAACTTCAACCACAAAACCATTGTATGCTAAATTTAGTCCCGTTGTGCAAACATCGCTTGGTAAAGTGGGCGCTGACGTTATTTGGGATTCCATCATAACAAAATACAATTCATTACCTTTTGTCGCAAAAGTAAATCCGGACATTACTAATTATGTGACAAACAAGGCTCTTGAAGGCATTTTCAAAATGATCACAATAGAAGAAAAAAATATCCGGAACAATCTAAACGCTAGAACATCAGATGTGCTGAAAAGAGTTTTTGCTTTACAAGACAAAAAATAAAATATCCAATCCTTACAAGCATAAAAAGTAGTAAGAAAAATTTAATTTAAAATTGACACTATAATCTTAAAATCTATGGTTTAAAAAATTAACCTATACACAACAAACTAATAACAAATCCTTAACAGAGCAATGGCGTAAGTTTTTAACCTTTGCGACATAATAAACTAGTTATTTATTATTTGGTTTTGAATTAGTAAAAAGTTTGCCGACATTTTAAAATGTTGGCATTTTTTTTGGATTGAAAGCAATGAAAATTAGAATAATTTATTGAAGAAAACTTAACGTATTTACAACAAACTAATAACAAATTCTTAACAGTAAGAATGCGAAAAGTATATGATCTTTGTAGAGTAATAAATTGGTTATTTATTAGTTTGGTTTTGGTTAGTAAAAGAATGCCGGCATCTTAAATGCTGGCATTCTTTATTTGGTTAAACCAATGAAAGACAAAACTGTATTATTAAAAATTAGTGGTTGCTCTACATTTACAACGTGTCCGCACTGTTCTATAACAACCAATTTTGAAGATTTATAATGTTTTTCGACTACAAGTCGAGCGGATGGCAAGAACATATAATCTTCTTCTCCCATTACATAAAGCGTTGGTATGTCTAATTCTACTTGGCGAAACCATTTGAGCACAGGGTTAATTTCGGCGGTAAGTTTAAACCATTTTATAAATTCATTTTGGTACAGCTTTTTAGCTTCATTGATAAAAAGCAATCGTGATTTTTTATGGCTTTTCTTGGGCATAATCACAAAGGCGAAAAACTTATACAAGACTAAATAAGGCAATACATATTTAAATAAATTCCCTAATTTCATTAAGATTTGTGAACGAAAATTCATTTTCAGGATAGCGCCTCCAAGTATCATGCTTTGAACCCGTTCGGGATGCATTTCGGCTAATTGTCGAATGAGAATTGTACCAAGAGAAATCCCTACGAAATGTGATTTTTCAATTTTTAGATGATCAATAACTTCTAGAACATCATTAGCAATCGACTCGAAAGTATATTTTTGTTTAAAGGCATTTTTGATTTGAACATTTGAATTACCGTGACCGCGTAAATCCAATAACAAAACATTATATTGTTTTTTAAAATCGCGAATTTGCTTGAACCAAATAGACGAACTACCGCCAGCACCATGGACAAATGACACCCACTGATCGCTATTTTCGTTTTTGTATAGGGTGTAGTTTATCAAATCTAAATTTTTATCATATTAGTTATTACAACATTTAGTTTTCACTTTGAGGGTTAAGTAGCTAAAATCACTTCCATTTCCACCTGCATTTTCAACGCTTCAACTCTAGCCTTTTCAGCAAAATTAGTTCCATTAGAAGCATAAATAATCGCTCTTGAAGAATTAATTAGCAAACCCACATTCGCATTCATACCGTATTGGCAAACTTCTGAAAGACTTCCCCCTTGCGCTCCAACACCCGGAACAAGCAAGAAACTATCCGGAACAATTTTGCGAATTTCGGTGAAATATTCGGCTTTAGTGGCACCTACAACATACATCAGATTTTCTGAGTTTTTCCAGGTTTTTGAGGTTTCCAAAACTTGTTTGTATAATTCTACCCCATCCACTTTCAAAGTTTGAAAATCGAAAGCACCTTCATTAGAAGTCAAAGCCAATAGAATCGTGTGCTTGTTTTCGAAAGCCAAAAATGGTTCCACAGAATCTTTTCCCATATAGGGTGCAACAGTTATACTGTCAAAATTCAAATCTTCGAAGAATGCTTTGGCATACATCGACGACGTATTGCCAATATCACCGCGTTTGGCATCGGCGATGGTGAAGATTTCAGGATGATTATCGTTGATATAATTCATGGTCTTCTGCAAGGATTGCCAACCTTTAATTCCATATGCCTCATAAAAAGCAATATTGGGCTTATAGGCAACAACCAAATCGTGTGTCGCATCAATAATTGCCTTGTTGAACTCGAAAATAGGGTCTTCGAGTGCTAATATATATTTTGGAATTTTATTTAAATCAATATCTAATCCTACACAAAGGAATGATTTTTTGATTTTGATTTGATCGATTAATTGTTGCGTTGTCAAGTCTATTTATTTGTTGTTTCTTGCTCGCAAAGTTACTCTAAAGTTTTTTAACCACAAAGAAGACAAGACACACTCATAGAAAAATTGCCAACCTTTTTAGATTAACATTTCTTGATACTTACCTTTGGGTATAATTCAATTTTTATTTTCAAACGCATAGACCTGTCTACTGACAGGAAAGTCTTTAGTAACCTCAAACAAAACAAGTATTTAGTTTATTCACCTCATTAAAAACTGGTAAATCGTAATATAATACCATAAATTTTTAAAATCGACCCCGGAGTTTATCCTGACAAAGGAAGGACGGTACAATTAAATCTATATCCTAACTCCAAGCACAATGTCCGTGCTGTCCTCATTGCCGTAGTTGCGTTCCCAACTAGTACGCATTAGAGGAGTAAACCTCCGTACTGCTCCAATAGTAAACTGATAATTTTCAAAAGGCCCCAAGCTTTATCCGAACGGGCGAAGCAAAAGCTACATTTGATAGTAAGAGGAGAAAGCCCAGTGGGATTAAGTTATTTTAAAACTTTTATAAAACAAAAAACCCTGTTTCTTACGAAACAGGGTTTTCAAAAGACTCTAGGCTTTATCCTAATAGGCGAAGCAAAGGCGACGAACCGAGCTTGCGAACACGTCGCACCTATAAAAAAAAGAACCCCAACCTGTATAGGTTGGGGTTCCATAAAGAAAGGCGACGACATACTCTCCCACATAACTGC
Source organism: uncultured Flavobacterium sp. (assembly GCF_963925185.1). GTDB lineage: Bacteria > Bacteroidota > Bacteroidia > Flavobacteriales > Flavobacteriaceae > Flavobacterium. The sequence continues at coordinate 4,362 of NZ_CAWURC010000004.1, forward strand.
AGTACCATCTGCGCAGGCGGGCTTAAC
>NZ_CAWURC010000005.1:0-37843 GCF_963925185.1 uncultured Flavobacterium sp.
CGAAAAGAGCTATGCCTCATTTGAAAGTAAAGTCAGTGTGTTAGATGCTGAAAATGACGATTTTGATTTTCACATTTATATGAATAATATACTAAACCACCGCGGCTATAAATTTTTCCAATCGTCTTTTGACCCTGACGAGAAGGGAACGATTTTATCTGTAAATCATGATTATTGGGGAACTTTGATTACTTACTTTGGCTATTTTATGTTGTATTTTGCTATGTGTGCGATTCTTTTCACCAAGTATTCGCGCTTTGCTGATTTAAAACGAAAACTAGAAGTTGTAAAAACAAAAAAAGCAAATTTATTAGCAATAGTAGTATTGTTTATGAGCTTTGGTGCTTTCGCACAAAACCACAACATGCAAATTTTAACCGTAAAACAGTTGGATTCGATACTAAATAAAAATAAGATTCCAGAATCTCATGCGGCAAAATTTGGAAGATTAGTAGTTCAAGATGCTGGAGGTAGAATGAAGCCTATTAATACTTTTTCGTCTGAACTGTTGCGAAAAGTGAGTCATAAGGACACTTATAATAATATGAATTCTGACCAAGTGTTTTTGTCAATGACATTGGACGGTAATACCTGGATTCAAATTCCAATGATCTACATCAAGGCTGGAAACGATAGCATTCGCAAAATTATTGGTATTGATAAAGAAACAAAATACGCGTCGTTTTTTAACTTTTTTGACAATTCCGGGAATTATAAATTGGCGTCTTATTTAGATGCTGCCTACAAAAATGCAAATCCAAACCAGTTTGAAAAGGATTTTATCGAAACCGATAAAAAAGTAAATTTGATGGAAGCGGCCTTGAGTGGTACCATTTTGAAGGTTTTTCCAATTCCTGATGATGCCAACAATAAATGGGTTTCGTACCCAGAATTATCAAATTCCGGTATTAAAGGAATGGACGCAAAATATACATCAAGTATTCTTCCCTTATATTTCGGAGCTTTGAGCACTGCTAATGCTTCCCGTGATTATAAACAAGCCGACGAATTAGTACAAAGCATCAATGGTTTTCAGAAAAAATTTGGTAGTAAGGTAAGACCAAGTGAAGAAAAAATAACTTCAGAGATATTGTATAACAAATATGATGTTTTCAAGAAACTACCCTATTGGTATATGTTTGCAGCTATTTTGATGTTGTTTTTTACCATTCTAAAAATATTTAAAGAAAGAAAAGCCTTGTATATATTGGTAAATTCCATGCACATTATTATAGCATTACTTTTCACCTTGCATACATTGGCATTAATCGCTCGTTGGTACATTTCAGGTCACGCTCCTTGGAGTAATGCGTATGAGTCTATCATTTATGTGGGATGGGCAACTATGTTTTTCGGATTGGCTTTCGACATTAAATCTAAACTTACCGTGGCATCATCAGCCTTTGTGAGCGCCATGATATTAATGGCAGCTTATATGAACTGGATAGATCCTGAAATTGGAAATCTACAGCCCGTTCTTAATTCGTATTGGTTGATGATTCACGTGGCGATTATCGTGGCGAGTTACGGGCCATTTGCCTTGGGAATGATTTTAGGAATAGTCTCTTTATTGTTGATTTTGTTTACCAATGAAAAAAATAAGGATGTAATGAAATTGAACATCAAAGAAATAACATACATCAATGAAATGGCTTTGACTATTGGTTTAATTATGTTAACCATTGGGAATTTTCTAGGAGGGCAATGGGCTAATGAAAGCTGGGGTCGTTACTGGGGCTGGGATCCAAAAGAAACTTGGGCGTTGATTAGTATCATGGTTTATGCATTTGTGATTCACTCTCGTTTTGTGCCCTCTTTAAGAGGAAAATGGGTTTTTAACCTGATGAGTGTTATAGCTTTCGTATCCATTTTGTTTACTTATTTTGGTGTGAATTTCCACTTAGTAGGATTGCATTCTTATGCAAGTGGCGAAGCAAAATCATTAAGTTGGATTTGGCAATCTTTGACAGCAATTACTTTGCTTGGAGTAATAACGTATCCAAAATACAAAAAATATTATAAAAAATAATCATTTAATTTTTTTATTTATAAAGGTTCAACTATACGGTTGAACCTTTATTATTTCGGATGTATATTCTTTTGGAAATTTTAAGATTATATTTCTAAAACTGGAAAGAAAAGGATTGTAAGAGGCAAATCCTACTTCTTTTGCTTAGGATTCTAATGTGTTTGTTCTTAAATAACCAGATTGAATCAGTTGATAATTAATAAAATTAAATTAGTATTTTTTCGTGTTGTACAAATCTAAATATTTATAAGTGTTAAATAATTACTAATTTCATAAAAAACACTTACTAATTACTTGAAAAACAGACACCAGTATTTTTTTTAGATAAAAAAACATTTTTTATTATATTTTTTTATATTTTAGTTGAAATTTTTAAAACATGAAATATTTATTTCTTTTTTTTAGCTACGCTTTCTACGGTCAAGTTTTACACCATCAGATGTTATCTTCACAAGGAGCATCAATAACTACAAATAGCGGGCTTGTTATTAATCAAACTATTGGTCAGCAAAGTGCCATAGGAAATTCAAATGATAAATTCATAATTATTCAAGGGTTTCAGCAAAGTCTTTGGAGTAAATACATTGCTTCTAACAAAATAGATGCAATAGAAGACATTATAACAATAACATATCCCAATCCGTTTACCGAAACCATTAATTTTCAAATTTCAAAGCCCATTCTTGAACCTATTAAAGTTTGTGTTTATGATATAAGAGGGCGCATAATCTATGATCAAAACAGAATGTTTGTTAACAGCATTTTGTCTATTGATTTAGCTTCACTACCTACTTCACAATACTTGGTTCGACTTACTTCTACTAACTTCAGTTATTATACTAAAATTATTAAACAATGATTAAAAACTATTTTTTATTCGCCATTTTCCTTTTTTCTAGTAAAGGATTTTCTCAAGAGTTATATGTAAAAACCGCGAAGAATTTTACAAAATATAACTATACAAATGAATTTTTACAGTCGAGCTCCAACTTGCAAAGCGGTTCTGGAAACAGCTATGAATTAGGATTTACAAACCCGGATGAAAATGAACATTTTTCATATGGCTTAGGTATTTCTTTAAATGAGTACAATGCTATTGGAAGTACTTCTGCAAGCTCTTACCGCTGGGACACGCAATACCTTGGTGCTGCAGCTAAGATTTATTATTCATTCCTTCCAGATAGTAAAAATATTGATTTCTTACTGAATTGTGGATTAAATGGATCGACTATTATTTATGGTAAGCAACAGATAGATGGCACTTACTATGATTTGGTTCATCAAAAAGAATTTTCCGGCATCTGGATAGGGGCATCGGCTGCTTTTCAGGTGAAATACCAAATCGAGTCTTTTGGTTATTTAAGTCTTGACTATAGTGTTATTCAAAATCTAAATGTATCCAATACGACCAAAGAAAAGCTTTCATTCAGTACCCAACAAATTCAATTGGGTTTTCATTTTCCAATTAACTAATTACTTATTATGAAAAAGATAATCCTACTTATAGTTCTTTTTTTAGCCGCCAAAAGTTATTCTCAAACTAATGGAATTACCTATCAGGCAGTTATTTTAAACCCTAGTGGCGAGCAATTGCCTGGAGTAAATAATACAAATTCGCCGATGGTCGACAAAAATATTTGTATGCAGTTTCAATTCCTAGATGAATTTTCAAGGCTAGAATATCAAGAAGCTATCCAGGTCACAACAGATCAATTTGGAATGGTAAATTTAATTATAGGAACCGGAAATCGAACAGGAGGTTACGCCGCTTCCTTTTCATCTATTGTGTGGAATGATTTGAAGAAAAGTCTGGTGGTATCAATAGATACAAATGGCAATTGTTCCTCGTTTACAATTATTAGTAACCAACCCTTTACAGCGGTGCCTTTTGCTTTTTCAGCAATAAATGCTAGGAATGTAACCGGCGTTGTCGCAATAGAAAATGGAGGTACAAATGCTGTTACTGTTTTAGGTGCTAAAACAAATTTAGGAATAGAAAATGTTAATAATACTAGCGATCTGAGTAAACCTATAAGTAATGCTACACAAGTTGCCTTAAATTTAAATACTTCTGCCATTTCAGTAAACGCAACTGCCATTTCATTAAATACAGCCAAAACAGGAATCACTACCCAACAAGCATCCGCTATTACAGCTAACACTGCTAAAGTTGGATATACAGACGCATTAGTTTCAGCCAATACAGATGTAGCAGCAAATACTGCTAAGGTAGGAATCACAACAGCTCAAGCATCTGCAATTACAGCAAATACCGCTAAGGTTGGTTATACAGACGCATTAGTTTCAGCCAATACAGATGTAGCAGCAAACACATTAAAAGTAGGATATACAGAAGCAGCAGTATCAGCTAATACAGATGTAGCAGCAAATACTGCAAAAGTAGGATACACAGAAGCATTGGTTTCTGCTAATGCAGCTGTAGCGGCGAATACAGCCAAAACAGGAATCACAGCTCAACAAGCATCAGACATTACAAGTAATAGTGCAAAGACAGGGATTACTACAGATCAAGCGAGTGCTATAGTGGCTAACACTGCAAAAGTAGGTATTACTACAGATCAGGCAACAACTATCAGCAATACTACAAACATAAATACAGGTGACCAAACAAATGTTACTGGTAATGCAGCAACTGCAACAAAACTAGCAACTGCAAGGAAGATCAATAATGTTGATTTTGATGGTACTGGAGATATAACAATTCCTACAACAGCGGATGCAGGAACTTTAAATGGAACTACATTAAACGCTACAGTAACGGGTTCTAATTTAACGGGTGTTGGGACTATCACAAGTGGTATATGGAATGGAACAGCAATTACTGTGGCAAATGGAGGCACTGGTGCCAATACATTGACTGGATTGGTAATTGGCAATGGAACTAGTTCTATGACCGGTTTGGCAGGAGTAAATTCAGGTGAAATTTTAAGGTGGAATGGCTCATCATGGGGGGTAACGGCGGGTACCGGAAGTAGTTGGGCTATAGGTATAGGGAGGGACGCAGGTGGATCTGGTAGTCTAAAGCAAGGCTCTAAATCAATAGCATTAGGGTATGAGGCAGGAATAAATACACAAGGCTCTAATTCAATAGCACTAGGTTATGCAGCTGGAAAAATTAAACAAGGCTCTAATTCAATAGCACTAGGTACTTCAGCTGGAATTACGGATCAAGGCTCTAATTCAATAGCACTAGGTTATGCAGCAGCATCTAGTGATCAAAGTGCTAATTCAATAGCAATTGGGCAATACGCGGGATATAATACACAAGGTTCAAATTCTATTGCGATAGGTACTAATGCAGGAAAAATTTCTCAACCTGCAAATAGTATTGCAATTAATGCATCTGGTGTTGAATTAAGTCCCACAACTACTGGTTTTTTTGTTAAACCATTAAGAATTATTTCGAGTGCAAATTCCAATATATTAACTTATAATCCTACAACTAGTGAAATTAGTTATGCGACTTCAATTACGGCGGATGCAGGAACATTGTCAGCAATTGCATTAAATACTGCAAAAGTAGGTATTACTACAGATCAGGCAACAACTATCAGCAATACTACAAACATAAATACAGGTGACCAGAATATTTCTGGCATTGCTACCAATGCGACTTCAATTTCAGTAATAGAAACAGAGCAAACCACTCAGAATTCAGCAATTGCATTAAATACTGCAAAAATAGGTATGCCTATAGGGACAGTAATTGGCGAAATGAATTATTGGGATGGTACCACTTGGCAAACTATTACCCCTGGAAATAATGGGGCATTACTTCAATTCGTTTCAGGAAAACCAACTTGGGTTTCTAGCCCAGATTCTGTTACACCAGTGATCACAGTTACACCTGGCACAGATACAGCAGGACAGGGAAGTACTTGGACGGATGCTGGAGCAACGGCTGATACAGGCGAAACAGTTATCACATCAGGCACAATAGATACAAATACTTTGGGTACTTATACAATTACATACACTGCTACAGATGCATCATTAAATACAGGAACAGCAACAAGAACAGTTACGGTCAGACAACTAGCTATAGGCGATTTATACCAAGGAGGTTATGTCTTTTATCTCAATGGTAGTGGTGGCGGTTTGATTGCAGCTAGCACAGCCCAATCAAATGCAATCTGGGGTTGTTATGGAGATATAATACCAGGAGCCGATGGCACTGCAATAGGTACAGGAGCTCAAAACACGATCGACATAGAAGCAAGATGCACATTAATAAATACAGCAGCAGATATATGTGCTAATCTAGCTCTTGCCGGATATACTGATTGGTTCTTACCTTCCAAGGATGAATTGGATTTAATGTATAAAAACATAGGACAAGGAAATGTTTTGGGATTAGGGAATGTTGGCGGTTTTGCTAATGCACGATACTGGAGTTCTTCGGAGATTAGCAGTGCCTTTGCGTGGTCTCAGGATTTTACCAATGGTGATCAGCTCGACACCATTGTCAAGACCAACCCCCCAAATTACGTGCGTGCAGTTCGGGCTTTTTAGTTTTTTAACAATTTAATTAGAACCGCAAAAGCGGTCGGTTTTTATTTTTTAGAAATGGCATTAACCTATGGAATACATGTATAGTTTGGTTAGAGATATGGAGCGCGATATATTGGTATTAATGAAAGAGGGAAAGGTTTTTAAAGATCAAGATTATTTTGACAACACTATTTTCATGAAACAACTTGGGTTAATGTAATAAGGGTTTTAGTTCCATTTTTGATTTAGTTGTGTTGCAACTTTGAATAATAGGGGGCGCTAATTGAAGAAAAGACTTCACAGAAATGTGAGGGTGGAAAAGGAAAAGCAAAGAAATATGGCAAGGAATTCCTGGAGTTAATCAGCTTTTTTTATAACAATAGATGCCTAACATTCAATTTCCTTGTGTTATAGTTTTGACGAAATGAGACGGCTAAAAATCTATAACAGATTTTGTTTAATTAATTACTACTTAACCCGTTGGGTGTAATTATTTAGTTTAAAAAAGCGTTATAAATATTGGTCAAGATACTGAAATGTAGTGTCTTGAAGTTGTAAAACAGCCAATATTTATGTGAAATATAGTAAAAAATTATTCTATTTTGCTGAGCGAATCAGACGACATTTATATTCGAAATTCACGGAATTTGAGAACTATTTTGTTATTGATAAAATCAAAATCGGCTCCCACAAAAACTTGTGAAAGCCGATTTCTTTATAGATGCAATAGTATTGATTTAACACACAGAACAGATAAATAATTCCGCTAATTTATGTCAACAAGTACGCCTTCTGTATGACATAAAACTACATATAAATTTTCGTTTAAAAAAACATTTCCCTGATAATTTTGGAGTCTCTTTCAGGAATAAAAGAACAGAAAAATTTCAATTAGTTTAAAAGTGCATCAAGTTCTTTTTGTAATTCCGGGTTAGAAGGTCGTAGGGCATCGGCTTTTACAACTTTCCCTGTTGGATCAATTAAAATAAATCTTGGAATAGAGTTAATTCCATAGCCTTTCATGAAATCTGAATTCCAGTTTTTATCGGAAAATAGCTGTATTCCTCCTAACTCTTTATCGGTAACGAATGTTTTCCATTTTTCAAAATCTTTGTCAACATCTACAGAAATACTCACAAAGGCAATATTCTTATCGTGATATTTTTCTTCGATTTGTTTTAACGATGGAATTTCGACACGACACGGTCCGCACCAAGTTGCCCAAACATCGATATAAACATATTTCCCTTTTAAATCTTCGAGTTTTGTGTTTGCTCCTTTGTGATTTAGATAGTCAAATGGTGGAGACATCGTATTATTAAGTTTGCTTTTGATTAAATTTGCTTCGTAATTTTGTTTGAAATACTTGACTATCGCGTTATAATCATCATCAACACTTTTCTTTTGAAGATCAACAAAAATAGGGTCTAGTTTTTTATTTTCTAAACGCTCCAAATCTTCCGCTTTTTTCTTGTCAAGTCCTTTTAAAAAATCTGTTTCGCTAGAGGCAAGCAAACTTCCTATGTTAGCTTTCTCTGTAAATAAGGCGTTTTGAGCCAAAAAATTATTTTCAGCTGCGCCATTTCCAGTATAAACTATAGATTCGTCAAACATCGTGGCGTCCATTTTTAACTTTAAATCAAAGCCGTTTTTTAAATAAACCATTGTAATTTCGTTTCCGTCAAACAATTGATACCTCCCCGGCACAACGTTTAAAGTGTCTCTAAACACCCCTTCTTTGTCGACTTGAATCTTTTTAATTAATTTATTATTGGTGTCCGTAAAAGAGATTACATCTCCAAATTTATTAGCGATTTCAGCCTGAAACGTAACGTATTTATTGGCCTGGCCAAAGCCGCTATTGCTACAAACAAATACTATTGCTATAAAAAACAATTTTCTCATAAAACGTGATTTTTAAATTTACTTTTCCAAATTTACTTTTATTTTTAAAAGCAAATTAAAAATTAACACTAATTTAAAATATTATTTATAACTAAGTTTCTTCGTTTTTAGAATAAAGTTGATTTTTGTTTTTACTTTTGTAGTCTAAAAATCAAATAATGTATAGAAGTCATAACTGTGGCGAATTGAACGCCTCACACATCAACAACGAAGTTACGCTTTCGGGATGGGTTCAAAAATCGCGAGATAAAGGTTTTATGAATTGGGTCGATTTACGCGACCGTTATGGAGTTACCCAATTAATTTTCGACGAAAGTCGCAGCAATAAAGAAGTTTTCGAACTAGCAAAAACCCTGGGTCGTGAATTCGTAATTCAGGCCAAAGGAAACGTTATTGAACGGGAAGCCAAGAATAAAAATATGCCAACTGGCGATATCGAAATTTTAGTTACAGAACTCAAAATACTGAATGCTTCATTGACTCCACCTTTCACAATCGAAGACGAAACAGATGGTGGTGAAGACGTTCGAATGAAATACCGCTACCTCGACATTCGTCGTAATCCGGTGAAAAACAACCTGCTTTTTCGTCACAAAGTGGCGATGGAAGTTCGAAAATATCTTTCGGATTTAGATTTTTGCGAAGTCGAAACCCCTTATTTAATCAAGTCGACTCCTGAAGGAGCTAGGGATTTTGTTGTTCCTTCTCGAATGAATGAAGGGCAATTTTATGCGTTGCCACAATCGCCACAAACGTTTAAACAATTATTGATGGTGGGTGGAATGGATAAATATTTCCAAATCGTGAAATGTTTCCGTGATGAAGATTTGCGCGCCGACAGACAACCGGAATTTACACAAATAGATTGTGAAATGGCATTTGTAGAACAAGAAGATATTCTGAATGTTTTCGAAGGATTGACACGCCATTTACTGAAAGAAATAAAAGGTATTGAAGTAGAAAAATTTCCTAGAATTACCTATGACTACGCAATGAAAACGTACGGAAATGACAAACCGGATATTCGTTTCGGAATGGAATTTGGCGAATTAAACGAGGTAGCGCAACACAAAGAGTTCCCTGTTTTTAATGCTGCCGAATTGGTAGTTGGAATTGCAGCTCCCAGAGCAAGCGAATATACTCGTAAAGAAATCGACACTTTAATAGATTGGATGAAACGTCCACAAATTGGAGCAAGCGGAATGGTTTACGTCAAATGCAACCTGGATGGAACGTTCAAATCATCGGTAGATAAATTTTATGCCCAAGAAGATTTAGCAAATTGGGCAAAAGTTACTGGTGCAAAAGGAGGCGATATGATTTTTGTGCTTTCTGGTCCAGCCGATAAAACCAGAACGCAACTTTCTGCCTTAAGAATGGAATTGGCCAATCGTTTGGGATTGAGAAATCCAGCCGAATTTGCGCCACTTTGGGTAGTTGATTTTCCGTTATTAGAATTTGAAGAAGACCCGAGCCCAAAGGGTGAACTTGCGGAGCAAACGGGTCGTTATCACGCAATGCATCATCCGTTTACTTCCCCAAAACCCGAAGATATGCACTTATTGGAAACAGATCCAAAATCGGTTCGTGCCAATGCGTATGATATGGTTTTGAACGGAAACGAAATTGGCGGTGGCTCTATAAGAATTCACGACAAAACCACACAACAATTAATGTTTAAATATTTAGGCTTTACGGCTGAACAAGCCGAAGATCAATTTGGTTTCCTAATGAATGCATTCCAATATGGCGCTCCCCCACACGGCGGATTGGCTTTTGGATTGGACAGATTGGTTGCCATTTTAGGGGGACAAGAGACGATTCGCGATTTTATTGCCTTCCCAAAAAATAACTCTGGAAGAGATGTAATGATTGATGCGCCATCAATTATCGACGAAATCCAGTTAAAAGAGCTGCACATAAAACTAGATATCGTCTAGATAGTCGGCGAAACATGTTTTAAAACGTTGAAATTCAAATATTTTTAAAAATATATATGTATTACTTGCATTTGTATTATTTTATATATTAGATTTGCAACATTATAAATTATTATTATTATTACAATGCGTACAGGTACAGTTAAATTTTTCAATGAGTCAAAAGGTTACGGATTCATTACAGACGAAGAAACAGGAAAAGACATTTTTGTTCATGCTTCAGGAATCAACGCGGAAGAACTTCGTGAAGGTGACAGAGTTAGCTATGAAGAAGAAGAAGGAAGAAAAGGAAAAGTTGCTGCGAAAGTAGCCGTTATCTAAGTAAAATTATTACTTACGAATGTTTAAAGCGTCCCGATAAATCGGGACGCTTTTTTGCGTTTAAAAAACAAAAAAATCGCAACTACTAGATCAAAAAAAATTCTATTTTTCTTTAAACTAAATTTTGTTTTAAACTTGTGTTTTAAATCCTTGAGGCCTATCTTTGTGCCTTATTTTAGAATAACACAACACTTATTATGCAATCAAGTCAATTAGATTTTTTTCCAATATTAATGCAATTGCTTTTGGTCATTGCCTTTGTTGCCGGAATTATAATAATTTCAGGAAAATTAGGCCCTAAGAGATCCTCAAAAATTAAAGATCAAAACTTCGAATGCGGAATTGAATCTGTAGGAAATGCCCGCATTCCTTTCTCGGTAAAATATTTTTTAGTTGCTATTCTTTTCGTCTTGTTTGATGTCGAGGTTATTTTTCTTTATCCTTGGGCAATCAATTTTAAGGAATTGGGGGTAGAGGGAATGTTGAAAATGGTCGTTTTTATGCTTTTATTGTTGGTGGGATTTTTCTATATCATCAAAAAGAAAGCATTGGAATGGGAATAAAAATAATTACAAATTAGAAATTACGAATGCCAAAATTCAAGTTTTTAAAGTATTTATTAAAATGTTTTAAATTATGAACTCATAATTCATAATTTGTAATTTATAATTTTACAAAAATGAGTGATTCAAATATAACAATGGTTGCCCCTCCAGAAGGCGTTGTTGGCGAAGGTTTCTTCGCTACAAAACTGAATGATGTCGTGGGACTAGCTCGTGCCAATTCACTTTGGCCATTACCTTTTGCAACATCATGTTGCGGAATTGAATTTATGGCAACTATGGCTTCACATTATGACTTGGCAAGATTCGGGATGGAACGCGTGAGTTTTTCTCCTCGTCAAGCCGATATGCTTTTGGTAATGGGAACTATTTCTAAAAAAATGGGGCCAATTTTACGCCAAGTATACGAACAAATGGCAGAACCTCGTTGGGTAATTGCCGTTGGAGCTTGTGCTTCATCAGGTGGAGTTTTTGACACCTATTCGGTTTTGCAAGGAATTGATAAAGTAATTCCGGTTGACGTTTACGTTCCGGGATGTCCGCCAAGACCCGAACAAATTGTTGATGGCGTAATGCAATTGCAAGAATTAGTGAAAAACGAATCCGTAAGAAGACGAAGTTCTCCAGAATATCAGGAATTATTGGCGTCTTATAATATCAAATAAGGAAATGACTTTAGAAACAACACAAATTCAAGATAAATTAGTGGAAACATTTGGCGAAAATGTTTTCCATTTCAATCAAGAAAAAGACATCTTTTCATTAGAAGTTACCGCTGACAAAATAACCGCCATTATCCTTTTTCTAAAAAACGACCCAACATTGCGCTTTCATTTCTTGACCGATTTATGCGGAGTTCATTATCCGGACAATGCAATTGAAAGGCAATTTGCAATTGTATATCATTTACATAATTGGCACGAAAACAAACGCATAAAAATTAAGACGTTTATCAACGGTGAAAAACCAGAAATAAAATCGGTTTCCAACATTTTTCTTTGTTCCAATTGGATGGAAAGAGAAACATATGATTTTTACGGAATCAATTTTATTGGCCACCCACAGTTGAAACGTATTTTGAATATGGACGAAATGGTTTCTTTTCCAATGCGAAAAGAATTTCCGATGGAAGATGGAGGAAGAACAGACAAAGACGACCGTTTCTTTGGAAGAACACCTCAAAAAGATAATAAATAAATAATTCAACATTATAAATGTCAGAACTATTATTACCCCCAGAGCATCGCTATGCTAAAATAATTAATGAGCGTCATAACGAAGACGGAAGTGAACTTTCAATTCTGAATTTAGGTCCTACACATCCTGCGACCCATGGTATTTTTCAAAATATTTTGTTGATGGATGGCGAAAAAATTATCGAGGCAGAACCAACCATTGGTTACATTCACAGAGCTTTCGAGAAAATTGCCGAAAACCGTCCTTTTTACCAAATTACACCACTTACTGACCGAATGAACTATTGTTCATCACCTATAAACAATATGGGTTGGTGGATGACAATGGAAAAACTATTGGATATTGAAGTCCCTAAAAGAGCACAATATTTAAGGGTTATCGTGATGGAATTAGCCAGAATTACAGATCACTTAATTTGCAATTCGATCCTTGGAGTTGACACCGGAGCTTATACTGGATTTTTGTACGTTTTTCAATTTAGAGAGAAAGTTTACGAAATTTACGAAGAGATTTGCGGAGCTCGTTTAACTACAAATATGGGAAGAATGGGCGGTTTCGAAAGAGACTGGTCTCCAGAAGCTTTTCGCAAATTAGACGTGTTTTTAAAAGATTTTCCAGTCGCTTGGAAAGAATTTGAAAACCTATTCGAAAGAAACAGAATTTTCATAGACAGAACAGTAAACGTGGGCCCAATTTCTGCTGAAATGGCAATGGCTTACGGGTTTACAGGTCCAAATTTACGTGCTGCCGGAGTTGATTATGACGTTCGCGTGGCGCAACCGTATTCTTCTTACGAAGACTTCGATTTTATCGTTCCTGTTGGAAAATCAGGAGACACATACGACCGTTTTTGTGTTCGTAATGCCGAAGTTTGGGAAAGTTTGAGCATCATTCGTCAAGCATTAGATAAAATGCCAGAAGGAAATGAATTTCACGCTGATGTTCCTGCTTATTATTTGCCTCCAAAAGAAGATGTATATCACGATATGGAATCTTTGATTTACCATTTCAAAATTGTAATGGGAGAAATTCCGGTTCCTGTTGCAGAGATATATCACGCAGTAGAAGGCGGAAACGGAGAATTAGGATTTTACTTAGTAACCGACGGAAGCAGAACGCCTTATAGATTGCACTTCCGCAGACCTTGTTTTATTTATTACCAAGCTTATCCCGAAATGATAAAAGGGGCAATGCTTTCGGATGCAATTGTTATTTTGTCAAGTTTAAATGTTATTGCCGGAGAATTAGACGCGTAGAAATTTCAGATTGAAGAATACCGATTTAAGAATTAAAATTTAAAAAAACTTTGTGACTTTGCGCCTTTGTGGCAAAAATTATAAAAATGGAAAGAACACATTACAAACAAGAAATAAACATAACTGAAACATTGATGACTCGCATCAATGAGTTAATCAGTCATTACCCCGAAGACAAAATAAAATCAGCTTTGCTGCCTGTTTTACACGAAGTTCAAGACGCCCACGAAAACTGGTTGAGTTTTGAATTGATGGACAAAGTCGCCGAAATACTTCTTATCAAACCCATCGAGGTTTATGAAGTCGTTTCTTTTTATTCGATGTTCAACCAAAAACCAATCGGGAAATACATGTTCGAATTTTGCAGAACTTCTCCTTGTTGTTTGAATGGAGTTGAGGATTTAATGGATTATACTTGCGAAAAATTAGGCGTAGGAATTGGAGAAACTACTCCTGATGGAATGTTTGAAGTAAGAGGAGTTGAATGTTTAGGAGCTTGCGGTTATGCTCCGATGATGCAATTGGGTGATTTTTACAAAGAACACCTTACCGAGGAAAAAGTAGATCAGATCATTGCTGATTGTAGAGATAATAAAATTACGTTACACGATAAATAATATGTCACAAAAAATATTATTAGACAAAATAAATATTCCAGGAATTAAAACCTACGAAGTATATCGCCAAAACGGTGGGTATTCATCTGTAGAAAAAGCCCTGAAAACACTAACACCAGACGAAATTGTCGAAGAAGTAAAGACTTCAGGGTTAAGAGGTCGTGGTGGTGCAGGATTTCCAGCAGGAATGAAATGGAGTTTTATAGATAAAAGATCAGGAAAACCAAGACATTTAGTTTGTAATGCTGATGAATCAGAACCCGGGACTTTTAAAGACCGGTATTTGATGGAACACATTCCTCATTTATTGATTGAGGGAATGATTACATCCAGTTTTGCTTTGGGTGCCAACCTATCCTATATTTATATTCGTGGAGAATACATGTGGATTTATAAAATACTGGAACATGCTATCGCCGAAGCAAAAGCGGCAGGTTGGTTAGGGAAGAATATATTAGGATCTGGTTTCGATTTAGAATTATATGTTCAAATTGGTGCTGGAGCCTACATTTGTGGAGAAGAAACCGCATTGATTGAATCGTTGGAAGGTAAAAGAGGAAATCCTAGAATCAAACCACCATTTCCAGCAGTTTCAGGGCTTTGGGCAAACCCAACTGTGGTAAATAATGTAGAAACAATTGCGGCAGTGCCTTGGATTGTAAATAATTCAGGTGCCGATTATGCTAAAATTGGTATCGGAAGATCTACTGGAACAAAATTAATTTCGGCATCGGGACACATCAAGAACCCTGGGGTTTACGAAATCGAAATGGGATTGAGCGTTTATGAATTTATGAATTCTGATGAATATTTGGGCGGAATGAGTTCTGACCGACCGTTGAAAGCATTTATTCCCGGAGGAAGTTCCGTTCCGGTTTTACCTGCTCATTTAGTTTATAAAACAGCCAATGGCGACGACCGTTTAATGTCTTACGAAAGTTTGAGTGACGGTGGTTTTGCAACGGGTTCTATGTTAGGTTCAGGTGGATTTATTGTTTACAACGACACTGCTTGTATCGTACGAAATACTTGGAATTTCTCTCGTTTTTATCATCATGAAAGTTGCGGACAGTGTTCGCCTTGCCGAGAAGGAACAGGATGGATGGAAAAAGTATTGAATAGAATTGAAAACGGTTATGGCCGTGAAGAAGATGTCGATTTGCTTTTGAGTATTCAAAGCAAAATTGAAGGAAACACGATTTGTCCATTAGGTGATGCAGCAGCTTGGCCGGTGGCGGCAGCGATTCGTCACTTTAGAGAAGAATTTGAATATCACATCCGTTTTCCGGAAAAAATAAAAAATAGAAACCATTTTGTTGCCGAACCATTTGAAAGTGTGAAGCATTTAGTTTCTAAATTAACAGTATAAAGACAAGAATTTACCACAATGAAAGTAACAATAGACGGTCAAGCGATAGAGGTTGAACCAGGAACAACCATCCTGCAAGCGGCTAGAATGATTGGCGGAGAAGTGGTTCCACCAGCAATGTGCTACCATTCAAAACTAAAAGGAAGCGGCGGCAAATGTCGTTGTTGTTTAGTTGAAGTTGCCAAAGGAAGTGAAGCCGACCCAAGACCAATGCCAAAATTAATGGCTTCTTGCGTAACCGGCTGTCAGGAAGGAATGGAAGTAAACAGCAAAGCATCACCAAGAGTACAAGAAGCCAGAAAATCGGTGACGGAATTCTTGTTGATCAATCACCCTTTAGATTGTCCGGTTTGTGACCAAGCGGGGGAATGTGATTTGCAGAATTTAAGCTTCGAACACGGAAAATCAGAAAGTCGTTTTATAGAAGAAAAGAGAACTTTCGAACCAGAAGATATTGGACCGAATATTCAATTGCACATGAATCGATGCATTCTTTGCTACCGATGTGTTATGGTTGCCGACCAAATAACAGACAATCGCGTTCACGGAGTGATGGACAGGGGAGATCATTCGAATATATCGACTTGTATTTCGCAAGCAATAGACAATGAGTTTTCGGGAAATATGATTGATGTGTGCCCTGTGGGAGCCTTGACCGACAAAACTTTTAGATTCAAATCGAGAGTTTGGTTCAACAAACCTTACAATGCACACAGAGATTGCCCGACTTGCTCCGGAAAAACAACCGTTTGGATGTTTGGTGACGAAATTCAAAGAGTTACTGGTAGAAAAGATGAGTTCCATGAAGTAGATGAATTCATTTGCAACGGATGTCGTTTTGACCACAAAGAGGTGAGTGACTGGGTAATTGAAGGGCCAAGAGAATTTGAAAAAGATTCGGTTATCAACCAAAACAAATACTTTGGAAAAGCAGCAACTGTGGAGATTGATACTGAAAAAAATATTCTAGTAGGTAGAGATGAAGACCGGAAAAAAATAAGTATGGCAGAGATTGATTACGACGAAAAAATAGATGGCGAACCTGTAAATTCTACTAAAAATGGATAGTGCCTTTATTATAGAAAAAAGTGTTGTAATACTAGTTGTTTTTGGCGTAACAATGCTTATGGCAATGTATTCTACTTGGGCCGAAAGAAAAGTGGCTGCTTTTCTACAAGATAGAATTGGACCGAACAGAGCAGGCCCTTTCGGATTATTTCAACCGCTTGCCGATGGTTTGAAATTGTTTGCCAAAGAAGAATTTTCACCCAATACACCCAACAAATTTTTATTCATGGTTGGACCCGGAATTGCAATGGGAACCGCTTTGATGACCAGTGCCGTGATTCCTTGGGGCGACCGTTTTCACCTTTTCGGAAGAGATATTTTACTTCAGGCGACGGATATTAACATCGCTGTTTTGTATATTTTTGGGGTTATTTCAGTAGGGGTTTATGGGATTATGATTGGTGGATGGGCTTCTAATAATAAATTTTCGTTGATTGGAGCCATTCGTGCCGCCTCTCAAATGGTTTCTTATGAAGTTGCTATGGGATTATCTGTAGTAGCTTTGTTAATGATGACAGGGACTTTAAGTTTAAAAGAAATTTCGATTCAACAATCAGGAATGCATTGGAACGTATTTTACCAACCTTTATCTTTTTTAATATTCTTGATATGTGCCTTTGCAGAAACGAACAGAACGCCTTTTGATTTAGCGGAATGTGAAACCGAATTAATTGGAGGGTATCACACCGAATATTCCTCCATGAAAATGGGTTTTTACTTATTTGCCGAATATGCTAATATGTTCATTTCTTCAACAATCTTAGCGGTTTTATTCTTTGGAGGTTATAATTATCCCGGAATGAGTTGGGCTGTAGAAAACTGGGGAGTAAATATAGCCAACGTATTAGGAATTATAGCTTTATTTATAAAATTATGCGGTTTTATTTTCTTTTACATGTGGATTCGCTGGACTATTCCAAGATTTAGATATGATCAATTGATGCATTTGGGTTGGAGAATTTTGATCCCGCTTTCGATTTTTAATATCATCATTACTGGAATTGTCCTTTTGAGAGTAGAAATAATCGTTTATTTAGGATTTTAATTAAAACACGAATGCCCTAGCCCTGATAGAAGAGGAAATCCCACGCCTTTTGCGTGGATTGAAACGGATAGCAGGATTAAGCTTTAAATAAAAATTAAGAAATGTCAATACAAGAAATATCACTTTCTGGAAGAAAAAAAGTAGTCTCTAATAAAGAGATGACTTTTCTCGAGCGAATGTATCTTATAGCCATCTTCAAAGGGTTGGGGATTACTATTAAGCACTTTTTTAGAAAAAAAGCGACGATTCAATTTCCTGAACAAGTGCGGGAATTTAGTCCGGTTTATCGGGGTCAACACATGTTGAAAAGAGATGAGCAGGGTCGTGAAAACTGTACCGCTTGTGGTTTGTGTGCTTTGTCATGTCCTGCAGAAGCTATTACGATGAGGGCTGCAGAACGCAAACCTAACGAGAAACATTTGTACCGTGAAGAAAAATATGCCGAGATATATGAAATTAATATGTTGCGTTGCATTTTTTGTGGATTGTGTGAGGAAGCTTGCCCGAAAGACGCTGTTTATTTGACAATTTCTAAAGAATTAGTTCCGGCTAGTTACAACAGAGAAGATTTTATTTATGGTAAAGATAAATTGGTAATGCCATTAGATATCGCAATGAAAAATGCACAACTTAAAAACGCCAACTAATGTCAACTATACTTCTTATATTTTGTGTTTTGTCTGCTATAACAATAGGCACTGCTTTTATGACAATATATAGCAGAAAACCAATGCATAGTGCTATATATTTAGTGATTTGTTTCACTTCGATTACTGGTCATTACTTACTTTTGAACGCACAGTTTTTGGCAATAGTCAATTTTATGGTTTACACGGGAGCGATTATGATCTTGATTGTCTTTACAATTATGCTTATGAATTTGAATAAGGAAAACGAAGTGTACAAACCTAGAGTTACCCGTTTGGGAGCAATAGTTTTATTTTGTTTAATGTGTTTAATCTTAATTGGCATTTTTATAAACTCTAAACCCATTGTTGGAGAATATGTAATAACTGGTGAGGATTACCAGTCTATAAAAGTATTGGGGAAAGTGCTACTGAATGAATATATGGTGCCTTTCGAGTTTGCATCGGTGTTGCTTTTAGTTGCAATGATTGGTGCGGTTTTATTGTCTAAAAAAGAAAATAACGAGAATTAATATGAATAATATTTTAAATCAAATTGGCATCGAAAACTATCTATTCCTAAGCGTAATACTTTTTTGTATTGGCGTTTTTGGAGTTCTGTACAGACGAAATGCCATTGTCGTATTTATGTCGATCGAAATAATGTTGAATGCCGTTAATCTTTTATTTGTAGCATTTTCGACTTATCATCAAGATGCCCAAGGACAAGTTTTTGTGTTTTTCTCAATGGCTGTTGCTGCCGCTGAAGTTGCCGTTGGTTTGGCAATTCTTGTTTCAGTGTTCAGAAATTTAGGAGCGATAGACGTAGGGAATTTAAAAAATTTAAAAGGATAATTTTCAATGGATACAAGTTTAATTTTAGTCTTATTACTTTCTCCTTTCTTAGGGTTTTTGTTCAATGTTTTCCTGGGTAAAAAAGCGAGCAAAAGCATTGTGGGAATTGTGGGAACACTTTCTGTCGTAATTTCATTTGCAGTTACAATTTATTTTTTCTTGCAAATCAATCAAACAAAAGAAGCTATTCAAATCAATTTATTTGAATGGATTTCGACACAAAGATTCAATGTTGGTTTCGGTTTTCTTTTAGACCAATTGTCATTGATTTGGTTACTATTTGTAACGGGTATTGGGTCGTTGATTCATTTATACTCTATCAGTTACATGCGTGATGACGAAAAAATACATTCCTTTTTTGCTTATTTAAATCTGTTTCTCTTTTTTATGATCACCTTGGTAATTGGAAGCAATTTACTAGTAATGTTCATTGGTTGGGAAGGCGTTGGTCTTTGCTCCTATTTATTAATTGGGTTTTGGTACAAAAACCAAGCTTTTAATGATGCCGCAAAAAAGGCTTTCATTATGAATAGAATTGGTGATTTAGGTTTTTTAATCGGAATATTTATAGTGGGTTCTTTATTCAATACTTTAGATTTTACAAGTTTAAAAACAATAATTACTTCCGCTAGTGATGTAAATGATTTTTGGATTGCCCTTGCTGCTTTGGCATTGTTTATTGGAGCATCCGGAAAATCGGCACAAATTCCATTATATACTTGGTTGCCAGACGCGATGGCTGGCCCAACTCCAGTTTCGGCATTAATCCACGCGGCGACAATGGTAACTGCTGGAATCTTTATGATTACAAGATTAAATTTCTTGTTTGATATGGCTCCAAGTATTCAAAATATTATTGCCATTATTGGAGCTGTAACTTCATTAGTTGCTGCAACAATAGCATTGACTCAAACCGACATTAAAAAAGTATTAGCCTATTCTACAGTTTCTCAATTGGGATTAATGTTCTTGGCTTTAGGGCTTGGGGCTTATGAAGTAGCTGTTTTTCACGTCATCACACACGCTTTCTTCAAAGCTTGTTTGTTCTTGGGTTCAGGATCCGTAATTCACGGTTTACATGGCGAACAAGACATGCGAAAAATGGGTGGTTTGAAAAAAGCAATGCCTATAACTTTTATCACGATGCTGATTGCTTCATTGGCCATTTCTGGAATTTTTCCGTTGGCAGGTTTTTGGTCGAAAGACGAAATATTAATGACTGCTTTTCATCATAATATTGCTTTATGGGTAATCGGATCCATTGCTTCGATAATGACGGCGTTTTATATGTTTAGATTAATGTACTTAACGTTTTTCAAATCCTTTAGAGGAACAGAGGAACAAGAACATCATTTGCATGAAAGTCCAAGTTTAATTACTTTTCCTTTAGTTATTTTAGCCGTTTTATCTTTCTTTGGAGGACTAATCAGTTTACCAGGAAATAGCTGGTTAAACGACTATTTATCTCCTCTGTTTTCGAAAGCTACTTCCCAAGAACATTCATTTGGAACTACCGAATATACCTTGATGGCAATTGCCACGATTGGTGCAATAGCAGGGATTTTATACGCTCGTTTGAAATACGTTAAAAACAGTATAATTCCGAGCGAAGATTCTGAAATCAAAGGCTTAACCAAAGTTTTGTACAACAAATATTATGTTGACCAGGCTTACGATGCAATTTTTGTAAAACCTGTCAATTTCTTGTCTAATTTCTTCAGAGATACTGTTGAAACTACTTTATCGGCAATGGTTTTGGGGTTAGGAAAAGCGACAAACGAATTGGCTTTCCAAGGAAAAAAATTGCAAAACGGAAGTGTTGGTTTCTATCTTTTTGCCTTTGTTATAGGGGTTTGCGCGATATTAACCTATTTCTACTATCAAAATAATTTTTAAAGAATGGATGTAACTACACTATTAATCATACTACTTGCCGGAGCATTTGCTACTTATTTTTCGGGCGATAAATGGGCTCCAAAAGTAGCTTTGCTTTTTGGACTAACTGCATTTGCAGGTTCAATTTGTTTATTAAGCCAATATAATTTAGGAGGCAAAATTGACTTTATATCTCCTTGGATTTCTCAACCAAAAATTTATTTAGCCTTACATGCAGACGGTCTTGCCTTGGCAATGCTTTTGCTAACAACTGCTTTGACGCCAATTATCATTTATTCTTCTTTTGGAAATAGTTATAAAAATCCGAAAGCATTTTACGCCTTAATTTTGTTTATGACCTTTGCAATGTCAGGAACTTTTCTAGCTTCTGACGGGATATTGTACTATATATTCTGGGAGTTGTCATTAATTCCAATTTACTTCATTACATTGATTTGGGGGAATGGTGATGTCGAAGAACGCAAAAAAGCGGTAGTAAAATTCTTTATTTACACCCTTGCAGGTTCCTTGTTTATGCTAGTGGCTTTTATTTATTTATACCAAAAAGCAGGTAGCTTCTTGATTAACGATTTAGTTAAAACAAATTTAAGTTCTACGGAAGAATTCTGGATTTTCTTAGCATTCTTCTTGGCTTATGCTATAAAAATACCCTTGATTCCTTTTCATACTTGGCAGGCAAAAGTGTATCAAAAAGCACCAACTGTTGGAACCATGTTGCTTTCTGGAATTATGCTAAAAATGGGGTTGTACAGCGTAATCCGTTGGCAATTACCTATTGCGCCAATTGCAGCCAAAGAATTGATGACACTCTCTATTAGTCTTGGTCTTGCTGGCGTAATCTATGGTTCAATTGTAGCGTTGAGACAAAAAGATTTGAAAAAATTACTGGCTTATTCTTCCTTGGCACACGTTGGATTAATTGCTGCAGGTACTTATACTTTAACGCTTGACGGGTTACGGGGAGCGGTTATGCAAATGATAGCACATGGATTTGTAGTTGTTGGATTGTTTCTCGTTGCTGAAATTATATTTAGAAGATACGAGACAAGAAAAATATTTGAAATGGGCGGAATTCGTGCACAATCGCCAAAGTTAACTTCCTTGTTTATGTTATTGGTTTTGGCTTCGGTGGCCTTACCTTCAACATTTAACTTTGTTGGTGAATTTACCGTTTTATTCAGTCTTTCTCAAATAAATATTTGGTTTGCCATTCTTGGCGGAACAACTATAATTTTGGGAGCTTACTATATGTTGAAAATGTTTCAACACGTGATGTTGGGTGAAACTAATGCTAAAATATTCAATGACGTTACTTTCAACGAAGGCTTGTCATTGGTTCTTATTATTGCCGTTTTGTTCTTTTTTGGATTGTATCCAAAACCAATTATGGATTTGATTACTCCAAGTCTAGAAAACATTTTAGTACAGATAAATAGAAATTAGCTAAAAGACCTGACGGGTTTTTAAACCTGTCAGGTCTAAAAAAAACATATAAATGAACACATTAATAGCAATCACGGCACTCGGAGTTTTAACTCTTTTATTTGAAATTTTAAATTTTAGAAAAGCCATTGTTCCGGTAACAATTCTTGGATTATTGTCCATTCTTGGATTAACCTACACCGAATTTAATACCCCGGGTAATTTCTACAACAATATGATTGTGGTGAGCCAATTTTCATCTGCATTCTCTGCTTTGTTTATCATTCTAACAATATTCTTAGTGGCGTTAAGCCATGATTTTTATGAAGATCATCAAACAAAAATATCAGATTTTATTGCCATAAAAATATTTATGCTGGCCGGAGCAGTTGCAATGGTCTCTTTTGGAAACTTAGCAATGTTCTTTTTAGGAATCGAAATTTTGTCTATTTCCTTATATATTCTTGCCGCAAGCAAAAGAACAAATATAAAAAGTAACGAAGCGGGAATGAAATATTTCTTAATGGGTTCGTTTGCTTCTGGAATTATATTATTCGGGATTTGTTTGATTTATGGTGCAATGGGAACTTTTGACATTGCCGAAATTACAGATTGGTCCCGCTCCGCCGAATTGCCTTCTTGGTTTCCAATAGGGGTTTCATTGGTTACCATTGGAATGCTTTTCAAAATTGCTGCCGTTCCTTTTCATTTTTGGGCACCTGATGTTTACGAAGGCTCTCCAGCTTTAACAACAGCAACAATGAGCACTCTGGTAAAAGTGGTGGCGATGGCGACATTGTATAAATTGCTAACCGCGATGAATGCAGATCTTTCGCATGCCTTTATCAATATCATTATTGTAATTTCGATTGCCTCTATGACCGTTGGAAACATTATGGCATTGAAACAAACCAACGTGAAGCGCATGTTAGCTTTCTCTGGAATTTCACATGCTGGTTTTATGTTGATGGCTTTGGTGAGTATCAGCAATTCCGCAGGAAGTTTATTGTATTATGCTACTGCTTATTCATTAGCAGGAATTGCTGCATTTGCAGTGATTTTATACGTTTGCAAAAACAAGGATAACGAAGATGTTGCTAACTTCAACGGATTAGGAAAAACCAATCCATTGCTGGCGGCAGTTCTTACAGCATCGTTACTTTCGATGGCTGGAATTCCTATTTTTGCTGGATTTTTTGCCAAAATGGTTTTGTTCAATCAAACCATTCAAGCAGGTTATTTAGTAGTGGTTCTCGCGGCTGTTATCAACTCTATTATAAGTGTGGGTTATTATTTCAAATTGATTTTGGCAATGTACAACAAAGAGCCAAATGAAGAAGTACAGAAAACACCGTTTATGTTTTATGCAGTGGCCGTTGTGGCGATTTTATTGAATATTGTTTTAGGTTTATTCCCTTCTGTGGTATTGGATTTGTTGGAATAATTATAAATAGTAAAATAACTAATAAAAACCATCAAGGGCAATTTTGATGGTTTTTGTCTTCCTTATAAAACACATTAGACAACCAAAATATGTTTTTTAACGCTCTAGTATTTGCTGTTTTTCCAATTGTATCCGTTAGATTTTAGCGAAACTAAAGACCTGAAAAACGTATTTCTAGAGGTGGTGAGTTATAATTTTTATTCCCGTGTGTATTTGAATGACACAAGCGCGAGGGTGTTTACGGAAATTGTAATAGAAAAGTTCTTTAATAAATAAAAAAACAACGACAATGCCAGACAACACCGAAAACACAAAAATAATCCGTTGGGGAATCTTAGGATGTGGGAATGTTACTGAACTAAAAAGTGGTCCAGCCTATCAAAAAACTACAGGATTCAAAATCGAAGCCGTAATGCGAAGAGATGCCGAAAAAGCGGCCGATTATGCCAAAAGGCACAACATTGGTAAATTTTATTCGGATGCAGATGAGCTAATCAATGATCCTGAAATTGATGCCATTTATATTGCCACTCCGCCAGACACGCATCATTTTTATGGTCTAAAAGTTGCTTCGATTGGCAAAATTTGCTGTATCGAAAAGCCATTGGCACCAAGCTACAAAGAAAGTCTCGAGATTTATGAAGCTTTTACAGCCAAAAATATTCCTTTATTTACCGCATATTACCGAAGAACTTTACCTCGTTTCGAACAAGTAAAAAAGTGGCTTGACAACAATAAAATTGGAGAAATAAGAACGATTCGATGGAATTTGACTAAACCCGCTTCAGATCAAGATTTGTCTGGAATCTACAATTGGCGCACCGATGCCAAAGTAGCGCCGGGAGGATATTTTGATGATTTGGGAAGCCATGGCTTGGATTTATTTGGCTTTTTTTTGGGAAACATTAAGGAAGTCTCGGGCTATAGTTTGAACCAACAAGGACTGTATTCGTCCAATGACGCTGTCACTGCCTGTTGGCTTCACGAATCTGGCGTAACAGGAAATGGTAATTGGAATTTTGGTAGCCATAAACGAGAAGACATCGTGGAAATAACAGGAAGCAAAGGCTCGATTTGCTTTTCTATTTTCGAAAACGATTCCATTATGCTTACTAATGAAGAGGGCATAACTAGTCTTTTTATCGAACATCCAGAGAACGTACAATTGCACCACGTAGAAAGAATTCGGGAACATCTTCTAGGGAATAGCGTGCATCCTTCTTCCGGTTTTTCGGCAGTGCAAACGAGTTGGGTTATGGATACCATTTTAGGAAAGATTTAATCAATTTTTACTATTTGAATAATAGAATACAATTAGAAAATCACTGTTTTTATAGAAAATCAAAATGACTTGAGCTTGCGAAAGCATGACTCCAAATTTTAAATATAGAAGAATGAATTACAATAGATGTGGAAAAAGCGGCTTACTATTGCCACAAATCTCATTAGGATTATGGCATAACTTCGGCTCGGTTGATAATTTTGAAAATGCCCAAAATATAGCTAAAGAAGCCTTTGACAAAGGAATAACTCATTTTGATTTAGCCAATAATTATGGCCCTGAACCAGGTTCGGCAGAAGCCAATTTTGGAAAGATTCTGAAGAATAATTTCCAAGGAAACCTTCGAGATAAAATTGTCATTTCGACCAAAGCAGGTTATGGGATGTGGGATGGTCCTTACGGAGATTGGGGGTCCCGAAAATATTTATTGTCGAGTTTAGACCAAAGTCTAAAACGAATGGATATTGACTATGTAGATATATTTTATTCGCATCGATTCGACCCAGAAACACCACTCGAAGAAACAATGATGGCCTTAGATTCTGCCGTAAGAAGCGGTAAAGCTTTGTATGCAGGAATCTCTAATTATCCTGCCGAACAAACCAAAGAAGCTGCCACGATTTTAAAACAACTCGGAACGCCTTGCCTTATCCATCAAGCGAGATATTCTATGTTCGAGCGATGGGCAGAAGGAGGATTATTGGAGGTGCTTGAAGAAAAAGGAGTGGGTTGCATCGCATTCTCCCCTTTGGCACAAGGCCTGTTAACCGATAAATACTTGCGTGGAATTCCCGAAAATTCTCGAGCTTCAAACCCCAGCGGATTTTTAAAAGTCTCCGACATTACCCCCGAAAAAATCCATAAAATCACCCAATTAAATGCCATTGCGTTGGAACGAAATCAATCCTTAGCCCAAATGGCTCTTGCTTGGTTGCTAAAAGACAATCGAATCACATCGGTATTGATTGGTGCAAGTTCTGTGGGTCAATTAAATAATAATATTGAAAGCATCAATAAATTGGATTTCTCCCAGGAAGAGTTGGCCGCGATTGAGAAAATCTTGAAATAAATTATCTTCCCCAACTTGGCTGGGAATAAGGTCAATCTTTTTTTATCAACAATCCTCAAAATTATCGATTGTCCTGTACCCTTACAAGAAGCATGCAGTGTCTAATGCCAGAGTGAACCATTATTTTCCCTTAAAAGTCCCTGAAGCAAACGAAATTAATTACGGGGAATCCTAATTCATAGAATAAAAAAAGTGTGAAATCAAATAAATTGATTTCACACTTTCATACATTCTTACTCCTATTATTTCCAAAAAACTGCGTAAACCACGACCAAAATTAGCATTATGGCAAACGAACAGATGTTAAAAAGCGGACTTGTTTTAAATAACTCTTTAGTCAATGGAATTCCTTTAGAATCATTGGCTCCTTTATTTTGGAATAAACTTATAGCTACAATTAACAACATCGTCAAAATAGCGGTGTATCCCATTTGATCCATCCAAGGCAAGGTTGGGAAAAAAGATTCCATACCGCCTCCAGTTGCCCATCCTTTTGGACCAACTTTAAAGAACATCGCTATTGGAATAGAAAGTAATGCTCCCCAAATGGCGGCTTTGTTGGTTGTTTTTTTCCAAAACAATCCCAATATAAATACAGCCAAAATACCCGGACTCACAACGCCTGTATACTCTTGAATAAATTGAAATGCCTGATCAATTCCTCCTAAAAGCGGAGCCATGATAACTGCAATTATTAAGGCGACTCCAGCGGAAAGACGACCAACATTTACAGTCGTTTTATCGCTAGAATTGGTATTAATGTATTGTTTGTAAATATCCATCGTGAAAATTGTAGCCGTTGAATTCAGCATTGAAGCTAATGAAGATACAATTGCAGCAGCCAAGGCAGCAAAAGCCAACCCTTTTAAACCGGCAGGCAAGAAATGCAACAACCATGGATACGCTCTATCCGCCGTGCCAATTCCAGGCAAGTTTTCTGCAGCAGCAACACCTAATCTATTCATGATTACTGGATCATTAACCATTACATAAGCTGCAATCCCAGGAATAACAACTATTAATGGAATAAGTAACTTTAAAAAAGCTGCTAATAAAATTCCTTTTTGAGCCTCCCGCAAAGATTTTGCCGCCAATGTTCTTTGAATAATATACTGATTGAAACCCCAGTAGTAGATGTTTGCAACCCAAAGACCTCCCACTAAAACTCCAATTCCTGGAAGATTCATATATTCAGGATTCGATTTGTCCAAGATCATTACAAAACGATCCGGTGCTGCTTCATAAATATGTTGCAAACCTGCCCACATTCCCGCACCATCAGAAACTGTGTTTAATGCCAAATAAGTTGTCACCAATCCTCCTAAAACTAGAAAAATAACTTGTATCACATCTGTCCAGGCAACCGCAGAAAGCCCTCCGTATAATGAATAGGCTGCGGCAAAAAGGGCCAATCCTATAATAGCATACATCATATCAACTCCCAATATGGTTTGAATAGCTAATCCGCCCAAGTATAAAACTGTAGTTAAATTAACAAATACATATAAAGCTATCCAAAATACAGCTAAAATTGTTTTTAAATTGGTAGAAAACCTTTTTTCAACAAATTCAGGAATGGTATAGATTCCTTTCTCAATAAAAATGGGTAAAAAATACTTTCCAACAATAATTAAAGTAAAAGCGGCCATCCACTCATAAGAAGCGATAGCTAAACCCAAAGCGAAGCCAGAACCTGACATTCCAATAAATTGTTCTGCAGAAATATTTGCTGCAATCAATGAAGATCCTATTGCCCACCAAGGCAATGATTTACTTGCAAGAAAATAATCTTCCGCGTTTTTCTGAACGCCTTCTTTATCTCGGGAAACCCATAGGCCAACTCCTAAAATAAGCACTGCATAGGCGGTAAAAACCGCGTAATCTAAAAATCCAAAACCTGTTTCCATAAAATGTTTTTTGTTAGTTAATTAATTTGGTCAATATTGTAAAATAAATTGTTAATCTCTCCTGATTTTTGTGTTTTTTAAAAAAAGTTATTTTGCCTTAACCTTCTGTTCCCATTTCCACGCACTTGCCATGGCCTCTTCTAGAGATAATTGTGTTTTCCAACCGAGAACCCCATTAGCCTTGTCAGTATTGGCATAAGCCTTGGTAACATCGCCTTCTCTTCTATCCACAATTTTGTACGGGAATGGTTTTCCGCTTACTTTTTCAAAACTAGTAATTACCTCTAGAACTGAACTTCCCACTCCTGAACCTAAATTAAAAATCTCTACTTTATCTAAATTCTTTTTATTCAACAAGCGTTGCAATGCCACAACATGGGCTTTAGCCAAATCGACAACGTGAATATAATCGCGAATACAAGTTCCATCTGGAGTAGGATAATCATTGCCATAAACCAGTAACTCTTTTCGCAATCCTATTCCCGTTTGGGTGATAAACGGGACTAAATTTTGTGGCACACCAATAGGCAATTCCCCGATTTCAGCAGAATCATGAGCTCCTATTGGGTTAAAATAGCGCAATAAAATAGCATTGATAGCACTTACTTTCGCTACATCAATAATAATCTCTTCTCCTATTTGCTTTGTGTTTCCATAAGGAGACATAGCCGGTTTAATGGGAGCGGTTTCGGCAATAGGTATTACATCCGCTTGCCCGTAAACGGTACAGGAAGAGCTAAATATAAAGTTTGCCTCCTCTTTTTTTTCTAATTCCTGAAGCAGATAAACCAAAGACGATAGGTTATTTTCATAATACAACAATGGATTCGTAACACTTTCACCAACTGCTTTAGAAGCCGCAAAATGAATTACTCCACTCACATCATCGTGTTTTTTAAAAAAATCTTGTACCGATGCTTTTCCTCTTAAATCTAATTTTTCGAAGATGGGCTGTTTTCCGGTAATGGCAACAATCCCTTTAAAAACGGCTTCAGATGAGTTGGAAAGGTTGTCAATAATGACCACTTCAAAACCTTTGTTTTGCAATTCGACTACCGTATGAGATCCTATAAATCCCAAACCTCCTGTTACTAATATTTTCATTTCTTATTTGCTTTTATAGTGTACAACAGATAAATCTCTTAACATTTGGGCACTTTTCTCGGCAGTGATGTCTCGTTGTGATTCGCCCATCATTTCATATCCTACCATAAATTTTTTAACCGAAGCTGAACGCAACAATGGCGGATAAAAATGCATATGAAATAACCATTCCGGATGATCTTCGCCATCAGTTGGAGCTTGATGAATCCCCGAAGAGTATGGGAAAGATGTTTCAAAAAGGTTATCGTACTTGGCTGTCAATTGTTTTAAAATCACGGCATATGCCGATACTTCTTCTGCATTAAAATCAGTAATCTTAGTTACATGACGTTTGCAAACAATCAAGGTTTCGAATGGCCAAACAGCCCAAAAAGGAACCAAAGCCACAAAATGTTCGTTTTCTATGATAATACGCTCTTTGGCTTCTAATTCTTTTTTCAAATAATCCAAAAGCAAGTTACTGCCGTTTTTGTCGTAATAGGTTTTTAAACTATTTTGGGTTTTTTCTATCTGGGTAGGTAACGAAGATTGTGCCCATATTTGTCCGTGTGGATGCGGATTACTACAACCCATAACACTTCCTTTATTCTCGAAAATTTGTACATAGTTAATGTAATCAACATTCCCCAAATCGGTATATTCTCTTTGCCAAGTCCGAATGATTTCTTCGATTGTTGGCAAATCCATTTCGGGCAAGGTGATTTTGTGTTTTGGAGAAAAGCAAACCACTCTAGAGATTCCTCTTTCTGGTTTAGCCTTAAAAAAAGTAGTTTCGTTACTTTCGTCAAACTCTATTTCTTCTTGTTTTAATGCAGCAAAATCATTATCAAATACAAATGAACTTGTGTATTGTGGATTTACCTCGCCATTAGCACGCATATTTCCAGGGCATAAATAACAACTTGGGTCGTGTTCTGGTCTTCCATCTTCAGCAATAGTTTCATTTTGACCTTGCCAAGGACGCTTGGCTCTGTGTGGAGAAACTAAAACCCATTCATTAATAAGAGGATTAAATCTTCGGTGTGGATCTTCATAGATATCAAATTTTTTCATTACTAACTAGTTTTTGTAAAGTGATGTTCCGTTAGAAACTTTCACGTCATATGTTTTTAATTCTATTCCAAATTGGTTTGCGTATAATTTGGCAAACTTCTCTTTAATGGTCTCTTCGCTTCCCTTTTTTACCAAAGTTATTGTGCAACCTCCAAAACCACCTCCCATTAATCGGGAACCAATTACATCTTGTTCTGCTTTGGCCAAATCTACAAGATAGTCTAGTTCGGCACAACTTACTTCGTAATTTTTAGATAACCCCTCATGAGTTTCAAACATTAATTTTCCTAATGTTTCAATGTCGCCATTGTCCAGGGCTACACAAGCTTGTATTACGCGGTTGATTTCTTTTACGGCATATAAACTTCTTTTGAAGACATTGTCTGTCATTTTAGATTTCAAACTAGTTAAATGGCTAACATCACAATCTCTGAAACTAGTAATTTCCGGATAATTTTCTTTGATGATACTTAATCCTTCGTTACATTCTATACGTCGATTATTGTATTCGGATGTAAATAAAGAATGTTTTACGTTGCTATCAAATAATATTAAGGAATAATCAACAAAATTTGCATCGTGGTAGGTGTAATCCAAAGTACGGCAATCAATTTTTATGACTTTATTTTCTAATCCCATTACGCTGGCAAACTGGTCCATGACACCACAATTGATACCCACCCAGTGTTCTGCACTTTGTCCCATTAATGCAATACCAATTGATTTTATTCCTAAATTGAACATTTCGTTAATTCCGAATAAAAATCCACATTCTAGGGCTGCCGAAGATGACAAACCAGAACCGGTGGGGATATTGCTGCTAAAGACACAGTTAAAACCTCCAATTTCGTATCCTTTTAATTTTAATTGAAACAATACGCCACGTAAATAATTAGTCCAAACGACCTCGCTTAGTATCTCTTCTTTTGTAACATCAATGGTTACTGATTCATTTAAATCAATGGCCTGGATGTTGGCTGTATTAGTGTTGTTTTTTTCGAAGGCAAAACAGATGATTTTGTCGATTGCAGCAGGCAATACATAGCCGTCATTGTAGTCGATATGTTCGCCAATAATGTTGATTCTACCTGGAGAAAGCACCGTTTTAGCAGGTGCATGTCCAAATTTTTCTTTAAAAAAATCTGTTGTGTCTTGTATTAAAATCTCATTCATCATTATATATTTAAATCATTTTATTTTTTATACTAATATGCTTTATACAAACTGAAATTTATAAATAGTTTTATGATAATATTGTTCCCCTTTTTTTAATATAGCACTCGGGAAATTAATATGGTTGGGTGCATCTGGATAGTTTTGTGTTTCAAAACAAATGCCGCTCAAATGATGGTAGGCAGCATTTCCTTTGCCTTTTAGAGTTCCAAAACAATTTCCGCCCACATAAACATGAATTCCTGGTTGGTTCGTAATTACGTCCATTTTCAAATTATTTTTAGGACTGTACAAACTTGCCGAAACAGCATCAGTAGCAACTACAACAAAAGTAGTATCAATAGAAGTTGGACATTTTTTTGGCAAATTAAAATCGAAAGGGTGGTTTTTTAAATCGATGAAACGGCCTGTTGGTATATTATCCGTATCCGTTTCAACTAGTTTTTCAGAGGCAATCATTAACTCCTGATTTTCAACCGAACCTTGATGGCCGTCTAAATTAAAATAACTATGATGAGTCAGGTTTATAATGGTATCTTCCGTGGTTTTAGCATTATACTCTACTATTAATTCGTTTTGTTCTGATAGTGTATAAGTAACCTTTACATCTAATTCCCCAGGATAATTTTCTTCGTTGGAAGGACTGCTATATTCTAATGTTACCGACGGATTTTTACCGGAATTTTCGGCAACGATAGTCCATTCCTTTTGGCTAAAACCTTCTTTTCCTCCGTGTAATGAATTTTTATTATTGTTTGGATACAATTTATATTGCTGGTCATTCAATGTAAAAAGGCCTTTACTAATTCTACCGGCATATCTACCCACAATAGCTCCAAAATAAGGGGGAGAATTCAATCCAAAGGATTCTTTATACGTATCAACTGAATCAAAACCTAAAACCACATCGACTTTTTCGCCATTTGGCAATGGAATTTTTAAGGAGCCAAGGCTTGCCCCATAGTTGAATACATTTATTTGAAAACCATTTTCATTTGTTAAAACAGAACACTCCATATCTTTAATTGTAATCGTGTTAGTTGAAACATTATCCAATAAAACAAACTTTTAATTATTGTATCATGTTTTATTTCGCTGTTTTTTTACGAAATATTAAAAAACAAATCTAGAATAATAAACAAGTAAATCATACCAGTACCTACCAGTTTTTGTATATTGCAAAAAATTTGACGAATATGAAAGTAATTTCCATCCAAAATAATCTAGGCATTCCCAAATACAGACAAATAATAACCTCGATTGAAAAAGCAATTAAAGAGGGAAACCTGAAAAAAGACGACCTATTGCCGTCGATAAATAAAGTCTGTTTGGAGTTTTCATTGTCGCGGGACACGGTTTTTCAAGCCTATGAAGAATTGAAAAAAAGAGGCATCATTTATGCCATTCTTGGCAAAGGTTTTTATGTCAAAAGCACTGAAGTTACCATAAAAATCAAGATTTTTCTATTGTTTGACGAGTTGAATGTTTTCAAGGAGGACCTGTACAATTCAATTCTAGAAAACTTTGGAAAAAATGTCCAGGTCGATATTTTCTTCCACCATTTTAACGCTCCCGTTTTCAAAAAGTTGATCAATGACGGCAATGGAAATTACACCAAATACATCATAATGCCAACAAATTTGGTTGAGGTGGCTTCAGTGATAAAAACCCTACCAGTTAATGATGTCTATATTTTAGACCAAACAAATCCGGAACTTAAATTCTATCCCGCAGTATATCAAAACTTCGTGAAAGACATTTATGATGCATTGTTGGAAGGAAAAGCAGCATTAACAAAATACGAAAAACTGGTAATGATTTTTCCTGGATTTCGGGAACCCATAGGAATGAAGGGAGGTTTCGAAAAGTTTTGTACTGATTTTTCTTTCGAAAAAGAAATAATCACTACATTCAATGATAGAGAAATAAAAATTGGCGAAGTTTATATCATCCCGAATGATCGGGATTTGGTGAGTGTAATCGAAAAATCGAAACTGCAAAATTTAAAACTGGGTCAAGATTTCGGAATTATTTCCTATAATGAAACTCCACTAAAAAAAATCGTAGAAAACGGCATCACGACCATATCCACTGATTTTCGAGCCATGGGTAAAATTATGGCAGAAATGATTTTAGAAGGAAAGAAAGAACAAATAGAGAATAGGTGTTCCCTGATCTTGAGAAAGTCCTTGTGAATAAAGCCAAAAAAAACCGCTTCTTTCGAAGCGGTTTTTGTACCTGGAGCCAGATCAAATTAAAAAATTTGACCCGGCTCCAGTAAAAAACAAAAGCTCTTCTTTTCAGAAGAGCTTTAAGTACGCCTAACAAGTGAAATATCGAACAGTCTTCATGAAGAGTTAGAAATAATTAAACTTTTTAAAAAATCAACCTCTAAATTTCTTTAGAGGTCTTTTGGTTCTAGTCAGTTCGCCTAACAATTGAAATATCGAACAGCCTGCATGAAGAATTAGAAGTTATTAAAACTTTTAAAATGAATCATTACTCATAGATTTTCAACTAAAACAGCTTGCCTTTATTCATCATTTATAGTATTGAATATTTATTTAAATAAAAATAGTATTTGCAAAAATATCGGCATCAAATAAATAACACCAAATTTATTTCAAAAACTGAAATAACATATTAAAGTTCTAATAGTTTAATCAACCTCACTCAATGATTTGTTGTTGTTGTAATACTCCTTCGGAGAAAAGCCAATTATACCCTTAAAACTCTTAAAAAATGCACTGTAGGATGAAAATCCAGTTTCCTCAGCCAAAGATTCTATAGTATTGACTTTGAGAAAACCATTTTCAATCAAAGCAATTCCTTTTTGTATGCGTATAATTTTTTTAAAATCGTTAAAACTAATTTTAGCATGGTATTTAAAAACAAAAGTAATGTGACTTTTTGGAATGTTTAATTTGTTGGACAAATCTTGAATTTTAAACGATTCTGAAAAATACAACGGTGTATCTAAAGCCAAATGTTCAATTTGCAAAATATAGTTTTCTATTTCGGGTGTTATTTTTTCTTTTAATGCAATATGCTGAAGATTTGAAACTGAAATGGTTTCTTTTAATACCCATATGTTATCAAAAACAATTTTATGTTTTTTGTATTCTTTGATTTTATTTTGAAATAAATCATAGCCGTATAAAAATTCAGGCGAATACAATACTCTTAAGTAAAGTAAGATCCATAGTAAAGCTGTTATCCATAAAATATTGTCGCTGTATTGGTACCAAAATCCGACATTATAAGCAACAAAATAGAATATAAAACGAATTATAATTAAGATGAAAAACCCAAATAAAATATACGTCCATTTTTTGACTAAAACATTTTTTTGATCAATTACCAATACCGCACTCTTCCTATTCCAAACCCATTTACACAATATTAAATACGATTTTACAGCGTAAATCAAATTAAATAAAAACAAAACGACCATCCGGATTTTTAGACCTAAAACTTCTGTATATGAGTTTACATAATGATTAATAAATACAAATAAAATAACGGGAACAACAAAATGAACCGCATCATTTTTATCTAAATTAGTGTTAGGTCGAACTAATTTTTTAAAATATAAAAAAGCTAAGGGAGAAGTACTCAAAAAATGAAATAAATCTAATTGTCTTAAATAGTTTATGGCAATTAAAAAATCGTCCAAACCGATGAATAAAAAACGAATCGAGGAGGTTAAAAATATGACCACTAAATAGACATTGGTCTGTCGATTATTTTTATACCGATTGCCTATTAAAAAAACAGTAATAAATCCCAATAGT
Source organism: uncultured Flavobacterium sp. (assembly GCF_963925185.1). GTDB lineage: Bacteria > Bacteroidota > Bacteroidia > Flavobacteriales > Flavobacteriaceae > Flavobacterium. The sequence goes on from NZ_CAWURC010000005.1 coordinate 35,448, forward strand.
GCACTTGCTAAAAAAATAAGGTATTTATAATTCATTAGGAGTAGTACTTGTTTGGTTTCATACAAATTTATTTATTTTTTTTAAAACAGTGCTACATTCCTGTAAATAAGCTGTACAAATCTGAAAAATACTTGTTTAAAAATGAAAATATACTTTAAAATGTGTCATTTATCATACTTTCTTAAAAATTTAGTTTCCTTGTTTTTAATTTTTTCCGATTCTTTTTGTAGTTTTTTAAAATTTTTCTTTTTTCATCAATAGCTTTTAGTAGGTGGTTGTATAAAATTGAAAAATAATTGTTCAAAACTGAAAACTTTAATTTCCCGTTTTACCCCTTAAAATAATTCGTTTTGTTTTGTATAAAAGTTTTCATTTAGTTCTTTAAAAGCGATCCCTAAGGGACCAATTATTTGAAGGCACTATAAAAAACGTATTCCAATTAAATTAAAATTCTATGAAAAACAAAATTCAATTTTTAATTGCTTTTGCTCTATTTCTTTCGTTTAACAATGTTAAGGCTCAAAATTTCACCATTAGCAGTGGTACACAACTTGTAACCAACGGCGCTGCAATTATTACATACTCAGGAGGAACAATGACCAATAACGGAACAATAACTGCAACCGATGCTAGTTTGGTTTTCAAAGGAGCGGTAACCTATGATGGTTCTGGGACTGCCACAACTAAAAACTTTGAAATTGATCATTCCGGTTCAAGCACCCTGAACAATAGAATGCAGGTTACAGGTGTGCTTACTATATCTAATGGAGTTTTAGTAGCCAATGACAATCTAACATTAGTTTCTAATGCTTTGAGTTCAGCTGTTGTTGCACCAATACCTGCTGGAAGTGACATTACCGGAATCGCTACAGTAGAGCGTTATATTCCAGCGCGTAGAGCATACCGTTTCTTGAGTCCAGCAGTAACAACGACCACTACAATTTATGAAAACTGGCAAGAAAATGGAAGTTCAGCGGCTAATTTCGGTACTCACATTACTGGTACTGGTGGCATAACGAATGGTTTTGATGCTACAGCAACCAACAATCCGTCGATGTTTTCTTTTAACAACACTACTGGAGTCTGGGAAGCAGTTACTAATACAAATACAGATGTGTTTACAGCAGGTACTCCCTGTCGTTTAATGGTGCGTGGTGATCGAACTATCGATATGAGTACCAATACACCCACTCCAACAGCTACCACGTTAAGAGCTAAAGGCGCATTAAAAACAGGTGATTACTCGCCAACCTTAAACCCAGCAGCTGAAGGATACAGCTTTATCGGAAATCCGTACCAAGCTCCTATAGATTTTAAAGCGGTATTAAATGCAGCAATCAATATAGATGCTTCAGTATTGTACTACTGGGATCCAACGTTAAATGAAAGAGGAGGGTATGTAACCCGAAATTTAACTGCAAATACCAATGATGTTACTTCATCTTTCAATGAATACCTACAACAGGGCCAAGCCGTATTTGTAAAAAACAACAGCACTGGAAGCCCTTCATTGACCATCTCAGAAAGTCACAAATCTTTAGCCAATGCATCAGCAGGTGTATTTAGAAGTGCTTCTTCCAATTCTTTTGGAATGCTGCGCGTCCATTTACAAGCTGCTGAAAATAACCAATGGAAAACTATCGAAGGCACACTGGCATTATTTAATGATACTTACAATTGGGGCGCTTCATCAGAAGATGCCAACAAATTTTCAAATCTAGACGAAGAAGTAAGCTTTGTTCAAGACAATACCTCTTTAGCTATTGCGATACAACCCAACCCAGCCAATACGGATGAATTGCCACTTAAATTAAAAAACACGCGTTATTCCAATTACCAATGGCAGTTTGAACTAAGCGATTATGATGGTTTAACTCCCTATTTATTTGACACACAAGACAATTCTTATACGCAAATAGACAACAACATGACGCATGCTTTTACGGTAAACGGACAAGAACAAACTCGTTTTAAAATTGTATTCCAAAATACGGCGTTAAGCACACCAGATTTTAATAATCAAATCGCAGTGTATCCCAACCCAGGTAATGCAACTTCAGGGTTTTATTTACAAGGAATTACAACAACAGCGGTTTCATTATACAATGTAATGGGACAAAACATTCCGGTTCAAACCAGCAACAACGGTACTATAACTGAAGTAAAACCATTGGTTAGTTTAAGTAAGGGGGTATATTTTGTAAACCTTACAGAGCAAGGAAAAACAACACAAGTTAAATGGATTGTAGAATAATAAAAAGAAAAAAGATGAGAAATTTAAAATATCAAATTACACTAGTTTTAGTATTCATGCTCCAATTAACGCAAGCGCAACCCGCATTTGGTAATGATGATGTAGATGATGTACAAGATGTGCCAATAAATGATTGGATACT
>NZ_CAWURC010000006.1:0-71402 GCF_963925185.1 uncultured Flavobacterium sp.
ATAAAAGTGAACGAAAAATTATAAGTTTTGTAAATAACCATAACCTTCCAATATCTTCTTTAAAACGAGAACGTTTGTGGAAGAAAATCGAGAATGACTTTGAAGTAATCCATCAAGATGTTTATGAACAACAAACCATAAAACATTTCAATTTTTTGGCCTGGATTGAAAGTAAAATCACTAGAAATCATTTATCAAAAATTTTGATAAACTATGATAAACTATTATAAAAAGAGAGCAAGTTTAAAATACCTTGTAGTTTTTTGGATGATACTTTTGATTTTTAATAGCCGCAATTAATTAAATTCATAAAAAGCTCCTGCATTTTTTACTCCGTAATCTTTAAAAACTGCAAGGTCTAACTGTAAATCGCCAACAAAAATTGTACTGATATACATTCAAATGTAAAAGAAATTTACGGCATTTTTTCAACAAAACTTTCTAAAAATTCTAATACTTGATTCGAGAATAAGTCTATAGGGTTCACAAGTAGTACCCATGACCTTAAATTCATTTTTAAGGTCATTTTTTTGACTTATATCGAACCTATAACCATCATAAAATCAATTGATTGATTCGATTTTAAATCTATATCGCCCATAAAAAAAACTCCTCATTTATTTGAAGAGTTTTTTTTATGTCAATTTAGTTTCGATATTATTTTTTAATGATATCATCCAAAACTGCTTTTTCAGGATAATTGATCACTTTGAGTATGATTTCTTGGTTTTTCAAAGTTTTCCCTTCGATAACATATATTTTACCAGCTCCAACGTTTATATTACTATTGTCAAAATCTACATCTCCAAATTGCAGGGTATTTTTTATGTCGGAGGTATCTATCCATTTTTCATTCAAAATTTGTGAGGCTTTATCGGAATAATGAAAAGGTTTATTTCTTAAATCGTTCAAAACCCTGGCGTTTGGAAAATAATTACAACGGGTGTCTTTTCCGCTAAAAACAGCAGCAACAAAGAACGAACCCATTATTAATCCTATTAGGTAATAGGCAAAACGGTGTGCAAATTTCATATATTAAATTTTTTGCAAAGGTAAAATAAAGTTTATTTAAAACACGATTAAATTAATATCGTTATTAGGCAGGTCAAACCAGTCTCCAATGGCTCTATTGGTAAGGATTCCGTGGTATACATACACACCATTTCTTAGTCCATTATCCCGACGAATGGCACTTTCAATTCCTCCATCTTCGGCTATTTGTAATAAAAAAGGGGTTATTATATTACTTAATGACAGGGATGCCGTTTTTGAATATCTTGAAGGAATATTTGGAACACAATAATGCAAAACACCGTTCTTAACAAATGTTGGCTTTTCGTGTGTTGTAAGTTCTGAAGTTTCAAAACAGCCACCAGTATCAATGCTTACATCAACAATTACGGCTGCTTTTTTCATGTGTTCGACCATAGTTTCTGTAACAATAACAGGACAGCGTTCTTTGCCACGCATGGCACCAATGGCTACATCGCATCTTCTTAATGCCTTCAATAAAGATTTGGGTTGAATAGTTGACGTAAAAATTCGTTGGTTCAAATTGTTTTGTAATCGACGTAATTTTCTAATTGAATTATCGAAAACTTTTACGTTAGCCCCTAAACCAATAGCGGTTTTTGCGGCAAATTCGCCAACAGTTCCAGCTCCAAGAATTACGACTTCAGTAGGCGGTACTCCGGTTATGTTACCCAATAATAGTCCCTTTCCATACTCGTTTGTGGTCATTAATTCCGCAGCAATCAATATTGAAGCAATTCCTGCTATTTCGCTCAAAGCTTTTACAGCGGGATAAGAGCCATCTTCATCTTTTATATATTCGAAAGCTAATGCGGTAATTTTCTTTTTGGATAAAGCCGAGAAATAGGCTTTTTTTCTAGTTTTTAATTGAATAGCCGATATAACAATGGCTTCGGGATTAATCATTTCGATCTCTAACAAACTAGGTGGTTCCACTTTTAAAATCATAGGACAACTAAAAACTTTTTTGGTATCCTTGGTAATTTCGGCACCAGCATTAGTATATTCTTTATCTGAATAGTTAGAATTTTCTCCTGCCCCGGCCTCTATCATTACACGATTCCCCTGATAAATCAACGAATTTACGGCGTCGGGAGTGAGGCAAATTCGGCGCTCTTGGCAACTATTTTCTTTTGGGATACCTATGAAAAGTTCGCTTTTATACCTAGCTATTTCAAGTTTTTCTTCTTGAGGTAATAGTTGTTGTTTTGTGAATGGAGTTATTGCCATTGGTTCGATAAAATTAGTGGTACAATTTACTGAATAAAATTAGAATTTTTTATACAAAGAATAATTAATTTAGTTTTCACTTGCATTTAAATGCTGAGAAATTTAACTAAATAATTCGTTCCATTTTAATGTCTGCTCTTTCGTAAACGCCATCTTCTAGAGGAACTTCTACAAAGTCAAATTTCTTATACAAATAAATAGCAGGCAGCAATCTTCTGTTCGAGTACAAAAGAAGTTTTTTTATTCCTTTTTGTTTGGCAATTTCTATACAATGTAACATAAGTTTGTTGCCTATTCCTAGGCCTTGCACGTTGTTAGTTACTGCCATTTTGCTTAGTTCAAAAGTGGTTTCATCTATTTTTAATAAGGATACAGTACCTACAATTTTAGTATTGTATTTAGCAAAGAATATCATTCCACCTTTGTTGATGATTTCGCCTTGTGGATCTGAAAGTATCCTATCGTCTTTAGCTTCGACTTTGAAATATTTTTTCAACCATTCAAGATTCAGATTTTTAATTTCTTCCTTCAAATCTGTCGAAAAGGGGATGATTATTACCGTTTTATCTATATTCATAAGGCTTTAAATTAATTTTAAAGAGCGTTTGCCATCAGGTAATATAGCAATTGAAATTTCTGAATGCAATTCAGGAATGAGGTTTTTAATTTTTTCGGCCCATTCTATAAAACACCAATTGTCAGAATATAAATATTCATCGGCTCCCATATCAAGAGCTTCCAGTTCATTTTTTATTCTATAATAATCAAAATGATAAACTATTTGATTATTAGTGGTTTGATACTCATTAACTAAAGAATAAGTAGGACTACTTGTTGTCTCTTTTACCCCAAGTTGTTTCGCCAAAGCTTTTATCAAAGTAGTTTTTCCAACACCCATTTCTCCGTGAAAAAGGATGACTTTATTTGGGTTTTGTTCCAAAATTTTCTTGGCAACAGTATTAATTTCGTCTAGTGAAAAAGTAATTTCCATACTTTGTATTTTGTTTTTCTAAACGCATAGAAACATAGTTTTTTATTAATTAAAATAAAGACGTTTCACTTTTTCATAGTTACTCATAGCTTTGCGCAACCAAGAATTGGTCTATCCCATTCTTTTTCCTATGATTCTATGCGTTTAATTTTTTTTAATATTATTAATTTATGCTAATTAGTTTTTTTAAAACCGACAACCAACAACCAACAACTATTTCGGATTAAATATCAAAAACGGAATAATCATTTCTTCCAATGAAATTCCGCCGTGTTGATAGGTATTTTTATAATAACTCACATAATGATTGTAGTTATTTACGTATGCCAAAAATAAATCGTTTTTTGCAAAAATATATGAACTGCTCATATTAATTGTTGGTAACCCCACATTTTTAGGATCTTTCACAGCGTAAACATCTTTATTTTCATAAGATAAACTTCGTCCTGTTTTATAACGTAAATTAAGGCTCGTGTTTTTATCACCAATAACTTTAGAAGGATTTTTTACGTTTATGGTTCCGTGATCTGTTGTCAAAATTAATTTGAAACCCAATTTTTGTGCCTGTTGGATGATTTCTAAAAGCGGTGAATTTTTAAACCAACTCAAAGTCAACGATCGATAAGCCTTATCATCAGAAGCCAATTCTTTCACCACATCCATTTCTGTTTTGGCGTGTGAAAGCATATCTACAAAATTATAAACAACTGTAACTAAATCATTATTTTTCAGTGTTTTAAAATTATCAACTAGTCTTTTTCCGGCAGCCAAATTGGTGATTTTAAAATAATCCTGTTTGATATTCAGTCCCAATCGTTTTAATTGAGCAGTCAAAAACTCGGCTTCATATAAGTTTTTTCCACCTTCTTCAGGATCATTTTTCCAGTATTGTGGAAACTGCTTTTCCATTTCAAGTGGTGTCAAACCAGAGAAAATTGCGTTTCTTGCATATTGCGTAGCCGTCGGGAGAATGGCGTAATACGGTACTTCTTTTTCTAATTTATAATGATTGTTCACCACATTTTCAAAAACTTTCCATTGGTCGTAACGCAAATTATCAATGACCACAAATAAAATCGGTTTGTCTTTTTTAGTGATTTCAGGAACTACTAATTCTCTAAAAAGCGTGTGCGATTGAATCGGTTTATCCGCTTTTGGCGTGAACCAATCTTCATAATTGCGCTCTATAAATTTTCCGAATTGCGAATTTGCCTCCGCTTTTTGAGATTCTAAGATCTGAATCATCCCGTGATCGCTTATATCCTCTAATTCTAATTCCCAAAAGATTAGTTTTTTATACAGTTCAATCCAATCTTCATAGGAGTTGACTATTGCCATTTCCATCGAAATTTTTCGAAATTCTTTCTGGTAATCCAAAGTCGTTTTTTGCGAAATCAATCTCGAATGATCTAAATTTTTCTTTAAACTTAATAAAATCTGGTTTGGATTAACTGGTTTTATCAAATAATCGGCTATTTTTGAGCCAATTGCTTCTTCCATAATATATTCTTCCTCACTTTTGGTAATCATAATCATTGGGATAGAAGATTTTTTTTCCTTCATTTCTGACAAGGTTTCTAATCCACTCATTCCGGGCATATTTTCATCTAGAAAAACGACATCAAAATTATTTTCTTCAAAAATGTCTATTGCATCACGCCCGTTATTACAAGTGGTAACGCTATAGTTTTTCTTTTCCAGAAATAAAATATGAGGTTTTAAATAGTCAATTTCGTCATCGACCCAAAGTATTTTTATCTTATCCATAATGTTGTAAAAAGTATTCAAAAGTAATAAATCAATACGGCAATTTACTTTTAATATAAACGGAAGATGCTAATATTATTATAATTTAATTATTTTTTTTAATTTTCTTATATTTGTTCCTCAAAACAAATCAACATAGTGAGCGAAATCAACAAGCTAAAAATATTTAATGATCCCATTTACGGTTTTATTATTATCCCAAACGCCTTAATTTACGATTTAATACAGCATCCTTATTTTCAGAGATTGCGACGTATTTCCCAAATGGGATTGTCGTATTTAGTTTATCCAGGTGCGAATCACACTCGTTTTCATCACGCTCTGGGCTGTATGCACATTATGCAAAAAGCAGTCGAAACATTACGTTTTAAAGGGGTTTCTATTTCTAAAGAGGAAGAAAACGCTTTGTATATTGCCATTTTGTTACACGATATTGGTCACGGTCCGTTCTCACACGCTATGGAAAAAAGCATTGTAGAAGATGTGCATCACGAAGCCATTTCGTTGTTGTTTATGAACCAATTGAATATGGAATTTAATGGGCAATTGAGTTTGGCAATTCAGATTTTCAAAGGTGATTATCACCGGAAATTTATGATGCAATTGATTTCGAGCCAACTTGATATGGATCGAATGGATTACCTGAAACGCGACAGTTTTTATTCGGGTGTGGCAGAAGGAAATGTTAATTCGGAACGGTTAATTCAAATGATGAACGTCGTAGATGATATCTTAGTTATTGAAGAAAAAGGAATCTATTCGGTTGAGAAATTCTTGATGTCGAGACGATTGATGTATTGGCAGGCTTATTTGCACAAAACAAGTTTGGTCGCTGAATTAATTCTAACAAAAGTCTTGAAACGAGCCAAAGAACTGACACAAAAAGGATTTATTTTACCTTGTAGTGAGCCATTAATGTTCTTTATGCAAAACAAAATTACCTTTGAAAATTTCGACGGAGAAAACCTAGATTTATTTTCTCAATTAGATGATTTTGATATCATTAGTGCCTTAAAATCTTGGCAAAAGCAGGACGATTTTATACTTTCATCCTTAAGTAAAATGATAATTAACAGGGATTTATTAAAAATAAAAATTAGTGAAGAAAAAGTTCCAACGGCAGAATTACAAGTCCTCAAAGAGCTTTTTGCTTTGGAAAGCAATATAACTTTAGCGGAAACTGATTATTTCATTTTTAAGGGAAAAATTAAAAATCAAGCCTATAGCAAAGAAGCAGAACCCATACGAATTTTGAAAAAAGACCGTTCCATTGAAGACGTTGTTGAAGCATCTGATCAGTTAAATTTAAGATCTTTGTCAAAATTGGTGACAAAATATTATATGTGTTTCCCAAAACAACTTGTATAAAAACATCATTTAAACTCTATTTTTTATATTTTTGTCGGGATGAAATTTACAGCAGAGCAAATAGCGGGAATTTTGGAAGGCGAAGTTTTTGGTAATCCTAAAGCCGAAGTACATAAATTGTCCAAGATTGAAGAAGGTTCTGAGGGATCACTTACATTTTTGGCAAACCCCAAATACTTGCCTTATATTTACACTACTCAGGCTACTATAACTATTGTGAATAATACTTTTATACCCGATAGTGATTTAACTACTACCCTAATAAAAGTGAAGGATGCCTATTTGTCTTTCTCTAAATTACTTGAATTTTACGATCAGGCTAAAGGAAATAAAATTGGAATTGAACAACCTTCATTTGTTCATGAAAATGTAAATTATGGCTCCAATTTATATTTGGGAAGTTTTAGTTATATTTCAGAAAATGTGGTTTTAGGCAACAATGTTAAGATTTATCCAAATTCTTTTATTGGAGATAATGTTGTCATTGGAAATAATGTTTCAATTTTTGCTGGAACAAAAATCCATTCAGAAACGGTAATTGGAGATAATTGCAACATATATTCTGGTGCTGTTATTGGAGCTGATGGTTTTGGTTTTGCACCAAATCTTGATGGAACATTCTCCAAAATCCCTCAAATAGGGAATGTTATTATTGAAGATAACGTAGATATTGGGGCGAATACCACGATTGATAAAGCCACTATGGGTTCCACTATTATAAGGAAAGGAGTAAAGCTTGATAATCAAATCCAGATAGGTCATAATGTAGAGATTGGGGAGAATACCGTAATTGCTGCCCAAACAGGAATTGCAGGTTCCACAAAAATTGGTAAAAACGGAATGATTGGAGGTCAAGTAGGAATTGCGGGGCATTTATCGATAGGGAATAATGTTAGGATTCAGGCACAATCAGGAGTGGGTAGAGACATTAAAGACAATGAAATTTTACAAGGAAGCCCAACATTTGGATACAATGATTTTAGTAAATCGTATGTTCATTTCAAAAATTTACCAAGAATTGTTCTTGAATTGGAAGAATTAAAAAAACAAATTTTAAATCAAAAAAATCAAAAAAATGGTTAAACAGAAAACCATCAAAACGGAAATTTCACTCACAGGAGTTGGATTACACACAGGTAAAATTGTAAAAATAACTTTCAAACCTGCTCCAATAAATAACGGTTATACCTTTGTTCGAAAAGATCTAGAAGGACAACCGGTTATTGAAGCTGATGCAAATTACGTAGTAAACACACAAAGAGGTACCAATTTAGAAAAATTAGGAGTCAAAATTCAAACACCAGAGCACGTTTTGGCAGCCATGGTTGGTTGTGATTTAGACAATATAATTATCGAATTAGATGCTTCGGAACTTCCAATAATGGATGGTTCTTCAAAATATTTTGTAAAAGCAATCGAAGAAGCCGGAATTAAAGAACAGGAAGCTGAAAGAAAGGTTTATGTTGTAAAGGAAGTTATTTCGTATATGGATGACGAAACTGGTAGCGAAATATTAGTCATGCCTTGTGATGATTATCAAGTGACTACGATGGTAGATTTTGGGACGAAAGTACTGGGTACTCAAAACGCTACTTTAAAAAATATTTCCGATTTTAAAACTGAAATTGCCGATTCGAGAACCTTTAGTTTTTTGCATGAACTCGAATCACTTTTAGACGAAGGTTTAATTAAAGGAGGCGATTTGAATAATGCGATTGTTTATGTTGACAAGGAAATTTCCGAGAAAACTATGAATAATCTGAAAGTTGCTTTTGGTAAAGAAAAAATATCTGTTAAACCAAACGGTATTTTAGACAACTTAACATTGCATTACCCAAACGAGGCTGCAAGGCATAAACTTCTTGATGTAGTAGGAGATTTAGCTTTAATTGGAATTAGGATTCAAGGGAAAGTAATTGCGAATAAACCAGGCCATTTTGTAAACACTCAGTTTGCTAAAAAACTGGCGAAAATCATAAAAATTGAACAACGAAATCATGTTCCCGTTTATGATTTGAACCAAGAACCCTTAATGGATATTCATAAAATAATGGCAGTACTTCCGCACAGACCCCCTTTTTTATTTATTGATAGGATTTTAGAAATGTCTGAAAGTTATATTGTGGGAATGAAAAATGTTACTATGAATGAAAGTTTTTTTGTAGGTCATTTTCCAGGAGCTCCTGTAATGCCAGGTGTTATTATTGTTGAAGCAATGGCGCAAACTGGCGGAATATTAGTATTGAGCACTGTTCCTGATCCAGAAAATTATCTGACTTATTTCATGAAAATTGACAATGTAAAATTCAAACATAAAGTACTTCCAGGGGATACTCTGACTTTTAAATGTGAATTAATCACTCCTATTAGAAGAGGAATATGCCACATGCAAGCAAATGCTTACGCCAATGGCAAACTCGTAGCTGAAGCTGAATTGATGGCTCAAATAGCACGAAAACAATAAATTTTTTGTTGAGATTAGGTTAATCGTCTATTCGATTAATCGAATAAACATTTAAACGATTAAACAAAAGAATATGAATCAACCTTTAGCATATGTTCATCCGGGTGCAAAAATCGCTAAAAATGTGGTTATTGAACCTTTTACTACTATTCATAATAATGTTATTATCGGTGATGGAACATGGATAGGTTCAAATGTAACCATAATGGAAGGTGCAAGAATCGGAAAAAATTGTAATATTTTCCCTGGTGCAGTTATCTCGGCAATTCCTCAAGATTTAAAATTTGGGGGCGAAGATTCATTGGCAATAATTGGAGACAACTGTACTATTAGAGAATGTGTAACCATCAACCGAGGAACAATTGCTTCTGGACAAACAACACTTGGAAAAAATTGTTTGGTTATGGCAACAGCTCATATTGCTCATGATTGCCACATTGGAGATAATGCTATTATAGTTAATGGAGTAGCTCTTGCAGGCCACGTTACCGTTGGTAAATATGCAATTATTGGGGGTTTGGCAGCAATACATCAATTTATACATGTTGGGGATCATGCAATGGTTTCCGGTGGTTCATTGGTTCGAAAAGATGTGCCTCCGTTTACAAAAGCCGCAAAAGAACCCTTGTCATATGTTGGGATTAATTCTGTTGGGTTAAGAAGACGAGGATTTACCACAGAAAAAATAAGAGAAATTCAAGAAATATATAGAATTCTTTACCAAAAAAATTATAATGTCTCCCAAGCTATAGGAATTATCGAAGCAGAAATGGAAGCAACTCCAGAACGCGACGAGATTCTAGATTTTATCAGAAATTCATCAAGAGGAGTCATGAAGGGGTATACTGGAAATTATTAATTTCAACACATTTTTAAAAATAAACTTTAAATAAAATTAGAATGGCATCAACATCAGATATTAAAAACGGATTGTGCATAAAATATAACAATGACATTTATAAAATCATTGAATTTCTTCACGTTAAACCTGGAAAAGGCCCTGCTTTTGTTCGTACAAAATTAAGAAGTTTGACCAATGGAAAAGTATTAGACAATACCTTTTCGGCAGGACATAAAATTGAAGAAGTGAGAGTTGAAAATCACAAATTCCAATACTTATATCCAGAAGGCGATGATTTTCATTTTATGAACGTGGAAACTTTTGAACAAATTTCCTTAAATAAAAACATTTTAGATTCACCAGATTTATTAAAAGAAGGCGAAAGCGTAATGGTGAGCATCAACACAGAAACTGATTTACCTCTTTCGGTTGATATGCCAGCATCAGTAGTTCTTGAAGTCACTTATGCGGAGCCTGGAATTAAAGGAAATACCGCTACTAACGCTACAAAATCTGCTACAGTCGAAACTGGTGCAACAGTAAATGTACCTTTGTTTATTAACGAAGGGGACAAAATAAAGATTGATACCGCTTCTGGAAATTATATGGAAAGAGTTAAGGAATAAGACCCTAGTCCCAAGGGGATATATATTATGAAATTCAACAAAAATCATACATTACAAGAAATTGCAACCATTATCAACTGTGAATTTGTTGGTAATCCCAATTTTTTGGTTTCTGGAATGAACGAAATCCACGTTGTAGAATCTGGTGATATTGTTTTTGTAGATCATCCAAAATATTATGACAAAGCATTAAATTCGACGGCAACTACTATTTTAATTAATAAAAATGTGGATTGTCCAGAAGGAAAAGCATTGTTGATTTCTGATGATCCGTTTCGTGATTTTAATAAATTGACAAATCATTTTAAACCGTTTCAATTTTCTAATGTAGCAATTTCGGCTTCTGCCAAAGTAGGAGATGGAACACTAATTCAACCCAATTCCTTCATTGGAAATCACGTTGTAATTGGAAAAAATTGCTTAATTCATTCTAATGTTTCTATTTATGACCATACTATAATTGGTGATAATGTAATCATTCATGCTGGAACAATTCTTGGAGGAGATGCTTTTTACTATAAAAAACGAGAAGAAGGCTACGACCAATTGATTTCTGGAGGAAGAGTTGTTATTGAAAATAATGTTGGAATAGGAGCACTTTGTACTATTGATAAAGGAGTTACAGGCGACACGACCATTGGAGAAGGAACAAAAATTGACAATCAAGTTCATGTAGGGCACGACACAGTTATTGGAAAAAAATGCTTGATTGCTTCCCAAACAGGAATTGCAGGATGTGTAATAATTAAGGATGAAGTAACGATTTGGGGACAAGTGGGAACCACAAGCGGAATAACAATAGGAGAGAAGGCAGTAATTTTGGGACAAACCGGAGTTACAAAATCGGTTGAAGGTGGCAAAACTTATTTTGGCACACCAATCGAAGAATCTAGGGAAAAATTGAAGCAACTAGCTAACATCAAAAAATTACCAGAAATACTCCACAAATTAAAAGAGCTATGATGAAACCAAAAGATATTGTTCTCGAATTATATAAATCGGATGTTCTCCTAGATACGAATTCTGTTCGCGAGATAATTCATCCCGAAGTTCTCATTGATTGGAATAGTAGCAAAGGTTTTATTCAAATGAATTATGATGATCTTTTATCACTTACAAATGAATTAGCCAAAGCTTATATTCGCTCTAAAATTAGGATTAGTCATATTATTCAGGAAGGTAATCTGGTTTCTTTACGTTATTCCCATTTTGTAAAAACGATTGAAAATCCTCGTGAAGAAATGCTAATAGGTAATTTTTTCGTGATCTGGGAAGTAAAAAATGGGAAATTATTCAGAGGCTATCAAATGAGTAATTTTTCTTAATTATATTTTTCGAATATCACCTACAAAACCTTACTTTTGCAACATAATTAAAAAAACTACAAAAATAAATATAATATGAGTGTCTTAGTTAATAAAGATTCCAAAATAATTGTTCAAGGATTTACAGGAAGTGAAGGAACGTTTCACGCTTCTCAAATGATTGAATACGGGACAAATGTTGTAGGTGGAGTTACTCCTGGAAAAGGGGGAACTACTCATTTAGACCGCCCAGTTTTCAACACCGTTAAAGATGCCGTAGATCAAGTAGGGGCTGATACTACTATTATATTTGTTCCACCAGCTTTTGCTGCCGATGCAATTATGGAAGCTGCTGATGCAGGTATAAAAGTGATTATCGCGATTACTGAGGGAATCCCAGTGGCTGATATGATCAAGGCCAATAATTACATAAAAAGCAGAGATTGTAGATTAGTAGGTCCTAACTGCCCTGGTGTAATTACTCCAGGTGAAGCAAAAGTAGGTATTATGCCAGGTTTTGTATTCAAAAAAGGAACCGTTGGGATCGTTTCTAAATCAGGAACTTTAACCTATGAAGCTGCTGACCAAGTGGTAAAACAAGGTTTAGGAATTACAACAGCTATTGGTATTGGTGGCGATCCAATTATTGGGACTACTACAAAAGAAGCTATCGAATTATTTATGAATGATCCAGAAACGGAATGTATCGTTATGATTGGTGAAATTGGCGGTCAACTAGAAGCTGATGCAGCAAAATGGATTAAAGCCGATGGGAACCGTAAACCAGTAATTGGATTTATTGCTGGCGAAACTGCTCCAAAAGGAAGAACAATGGGTCACGCAGGTGCCATTGTTGGTGGTGATGATGATACCGCCGAAGCCAAAAAACGCATTATGAGAGAGTGTGGAATCCACGTTGTAGATTCTCCTGCCGAAATTGGAAAAAAAGTAAAAGAAGTTTTAGGATAATATAGAACACAAGATAAAATATAATACCTCACGGTTTTCGTGGGGTATTTTATTTAAATAATTATAGAAAGTAAAATGTATAAAGAATTAAAAAAGTTCAAAGTCAAAAATCAGTTTAGTTATACAACTGATGATAGTTTAGAAGTAGTTTGTAACGCAACCGAAACCGGAAGCGGAATTTTCCTCGTCTATGCTGTGGATGGAGAAGAAAAAGAATTGATTATGGTAGGTTCTACCGGAACGATTCAAAATGACGGTACACTAAAAAGCAAAAATGGTGGCTTACATGACAAAATTGTAAACGGACATCAATTTGCCAAAACAGGAAGGAAATATTCTTGGCCAGCCCAAATGAAACTAGAAAATATTTCAAGATTGGAAGTGTATTGGTATGAAACCTTCAACGAGAAAAATAAAGTAATTCCAACGTTCTTAGAAGGACAAATTTTACAAAATTGCTTCGATGAGAATGGAAAATTGCCAAGATGGAATGTGGCATTTTAAGACAGCTCATTCTAAATAAAATTTTAAGCTCCACAATCTGTGGAGCTTTTTTTTGTTTAAAAAGGACTAGACCACTTTAGATCAACATAAACATTAGTTCCTGATAATGTGTTTATAAATGCAATTAGAGCATTTACTTCGGGAGCAGTTAGATTCAATTGTTGTCCAAAACCATTTGGAGTTAGTCTTGCATCAAGATTTGTATTTCCAGGTGCAAGATTAATTTTGCCATAATGTCCAATTACAGTTTGAAGCGTTGTAAGGTTTCCGGTGTGCATCATTGGTCCATTTGTTGTCCCATCCTTCTTTACTAAATTTCTTAGAGATGGAGCTCTTGTATTTGTAATATCAATTCCTGGCCCATTCAAAACCCCTATGATTCCGTTGTTTTTTGTGTTGGGGTCAATATCAAATTCGGGAGCGGCGTGACAAGCTGCGCAACCAACCCCGCCAGCAGTTCTATTTCCGGTAGCATCAAAAACGGGAGGTGTAAGAAATAGATTTTTACCTTGATTTTCTTGGGCTGTAAAATTAGCAAAGGATTGATTTTCATTTGTAACCAAAGCTCTTCCTGCATCGTATTTTGAATCGAATGATTGAATGCTTCTTACAAATTGAGCCAAAGCTAATTGTATTTTATTTTCAGTGATTCCCTCAGAACCAAAAGCATATTTGAATAGTTCTTTGTAATAGCTGGTATTTTGCAGTTTGGTAATTAAGGCTAAAATGTTTTGATCACCACTTGTTCCGCTAAAACCCATTTCGATATGATTTTGAATGGGTTGTGTGGTTTGAAATTCTAAAGTGGCGGCTCTTTCGTCCCAAAAGAATTTGTTTTCTATCGAAAATCTTGAATTTGCCAAACGCATAGAATGTCTTGTAGTTTTCCCATTTACACCATCACTTGCAATTTCAGTATCTCCAAAAGCATTGGCTTGAATATGACAAGAAGAACAAGAAATGGTATTGTTCGAAGATAAATTAGTATCATAAAATAAAACTCTACCTAGTGTAGCTGCTTTATCCGTAATTGGATTTCCAGTCGTATTGTCTTTAGTGATATAGGCTGGTTTTATTTGGTTTGCATAATTGCTTGGATTATTCAAATCTATTTTTCCTGCAAATTTTGACGTTACATTTGGATATAAATCCTTTGCAGTGGAATCATTGTTATTACTGCAAGAGGACATAATTAAAAATAAAAACAGTAAAAAAATGGAAGACATGTTTTTCATATAAAAATTACATTTTAAAAAATAGTGTTTTTTTATTATTTGTTATTTGTGAAAAGATAACGAATAGTAAGATTAATTATTTCATATTAGGTTTAATTGAATATGGAATCTTTTTTCAAACCCGTAATTATTGTTATATTTGGCGAGTGTTAACTAGCCCAGATTACTTCACTTAACTTTTATTTAAATAGGAGTTCAGTGAATTTGATTTGCAGTGGAAATTCCACACTTTTTAGCGTGGGTTGAAACGGATAGCAGTATTAGCTACAAATAAAAATCAAATTAATTATAGAATATGAAATTACTCGAAGGAAAAGTGGCCATTATCACTGGCGCAAGTCGCGGAATTGGAAGAGGAATAGCAGAGGTTTTTGCTAAAAACGGTGCAAATGTTGCGTTCACCTATAGCTCATCTGTTGAATCTGCTTTGGCATTGGAAAACGAATTGAACGAAATGGGCATAAAAGCCAGGGGATACCAATCGAATGCCGCCGATTTTAACGAAGCACAAGCCTTAGTTGACGCTGTTTTAGCTGAATTTGGAACTGTTGATATTTTGATAAACAACGCCGGAATTACCAAGGATAATCTATTAATGAGAATGTCTGAAGAAGATTTTGACAAAGTTATTGATGTTAACTTGAAATCAGTTTTTAATATGACCAAGGCGATTCAAAGAACTTTCTTGAAACAACGCGCGGGTTCTATTATCAATATGAGCAGCGTGGTAGGAGTGAAGGGGAATGCGGGTCAAACTAATTACGCAGCTTCGAAAGCAGGAGTTATTGGTTTCACAAAATCAGTTGCATTGGAATTGGGTTCTCGAAATATTCGTTGCAACGCAATTGCACCTGGATTTATTGAAACCGAAATGACAGCAAAATTAAGCGATGAAGTGGTTCAAGAATGGAGAGACGGAATCCCGTTGAAACGTGGCGGAACTACCGAAGATGTTGCTAATGCCTGTCTTTTCCTGGCTTCGGATATGAGTGCTTATGTAACCGGACAAGTGTTAAATGTTTGCGGAGGTATGCTTACCTAAGAAAGTTGCAGTTTTTAGTTTGCAGTCAGCAGCTGAATACTTAACTCCGATTAATGAACACTAAATTAATATGACAACAAACACGATTCTATTTCTTCTACTTTCTCTAGTTATAGCAAGTGGTTTGTCATTTTTTCAATATTATTACAAGGCCAAAACCAAGTCGAAAGTGAATTTGGTTTTGGGTTTTTTACGTTTTATATCCATTTTTGGGATTTTGTTGTTGTTGATAAATCCAATAATTTCCAGAAGTACTTTCGAAGTCGTGAAAACACCTTTGCCGATAATTGTCGATAATTCGAGTTCCATTGTTGATTTGAAAGTCAATGAAATGGTTTTGGAATTATATAAAAAACTGTCTCAAAATAAAGAGCTTCAAGAGAAGTTTGATGTGCAATCTTTTCGATTTGACAGTGAGTTTCAATCCTCTTCAAGCTTTGATTTCAAGGGAAGTCAGACCAACATCGACGAAGCTGCCAAAAACCTGAAAAGCATTTACAAAAACATGGTTTTCCCCGCTGTTTTTATTACTGACGGTAATCAAACTTCGGGCAATGATTACGTATATTCTTTTGATGCAAATAACACCGTTTTTCCTTTGGTGGTAGGGGATACAACTACATTTTTGGATTTAAAGATCAATCAATTGAACGTCAATAAATATGCATTCCTCAAAAATAAATTTCCAGTCGAAGTATTTTTACAGTATTCAGGAAACAAAAATGTGACTGCTGATTTTAGTATTTCGCAAGGAAATTCGGTTTTGAGTAAGCAAAGCGTTTCTTTTTCTCCATCTAAAAAATCATTGATAATAAATGTGTTGCTTCCAGTTGATAAAGTCGGATTACAAGTCTTTAAAGCAACAATTTTTTCCAAAGAAAAAGAAAAAAACACCTATAATAACATCAAGAATTTTGCGGTTGAAATTATGGATCAAAAGACGAATGTGGGGATTATTTCGGCAATAAATCATCCTGATATTGGAGCATTGAAGCGCGCCATTGAGTCTAATGTACAACGAAAAGTAACTATATTTAAGCCAAACAAAATCAAATCATTACAAGATTTTAATATTCTATTGTTATACCAACCAACGGCTGAATTTAAATCAGTTTTTGAAAACAAAAAATTGATAGGAATTAATACATTGATAATCACGGGAACGAACACTGATTTCAATTTTTTAAACCAACAACAAACGAATTTGGTTTTTAAAATGAGTGGTCAAAAAGAAGATTATTTAGCCGAATTTAATTCGCAGTTTAATCTTTTTGCGATTGATAATTTGGGTTTCGAAAATTTTCCACCCTTGCAAAATGCTTTTGGAATGGTAACGATAAATGGTAACGTTTCAACTTTGCTCTCGTCGAAAATCAGAAACATTGAAACCAATTCGCCCTTGTTGGCTTTCACCGAAAATCAAGGCAAACGTTCTGCTTTTCTTTTGGGCGAAAATAGTTGGAAATGGAGATTACAAAGCCATATAGACAATCAATCGTTCGAAAAATTTGATGTTTTACTTGATAAAATTATCCAATATTTGGCTTCCAATAATTCTAAAAAATCATTGGTGGTCAACCACGAAAATTTTTATAATTCAGGAGAATCGATAGAGATATCGGCTCAATATTTCAATAAAAATTACGAATTCGACGAAAAATCGCGTTTGACAATTTCGGTGACCAATGCTAAAACAAAAAAAGTCAAAAACTACGATTTGCTAAAGAGAAATAATTATTTTAAAGTGAATCTTGACGGACTTTTGGCAGGAACTTATAATTTTTCTGTTAAGGAATTGAATTCTAATACTGCTTATAACAGTCATTTTGGAATTTTAGATTTTGATATTGAAAAGCAATTTTTAAGTCCGGATGTTGTAAAATTAAACCAATTGGCATCACAAACCCAAGGAAAGGTTTATTATCCCAACCAGGTAGATGGGTTGATAAAATCCCTTTTGGAAAATGACAATTACAAAGCCGTCCAGAAAGCAATTATCACCAAAACTCCTTTGATAGACTGGGTTTGGTTACTAGTTATCATTGCAATTTCTCTTTCTTCAGAATGGTTTATCAGGAAATATAATGGAATGTTATAATACCTCCATTTGAAATATAAAATATTTAAATAATAACAATAAAATAATGGGTAATACCTCTTTTACTATTTTTTTAAAAAAAAACAGCACTTTTCAAAAAGTTGTATTTGTATTATTGTTGCTTGTATGTGCTTTTAATTCTATTTCACCCCCTACAGCTTTGTTATTGGGATTAGTGGTTGCAAATCTTTCAGGACACCCCTTTTTACCATTTAATCATATTGCTATTCGGTATCTACTTCAAATATCGGTGGTTGGATTGGGTTTTGGTATGAATGTTAATAATGCTTTGTCCATTGGTTCTACTAGTTTTTTTTTAACAATTATTTCCATAGTTACGACCATATTTTTGGGGATTTTATTAGATAAGTAGTTAGCAATAGAAAGAAAAACATCCCACCTTATTGCCTGTGGTACGGCAATTTGCGGAGGTAGCGCGATTGCAGCAATTGCCCCTATTATCAAATCTGACGAAAATCAAACTTCGGTAGCCTTAGGAGTAATTCTCATATTAAACTCAATAGCGCTATTTTTATTTCCGGCAATTGGGCATTGGCTCCATTTAACGCAGCAAGAGTTTGGTTTATGGTGTGCCATAGCCATTCACGACACGAGCTCGGTAGTGGGAGCGGCTAATAAATATGGAACAGAAGCATTACAAATTGCCACAACTGTAAAATTAGCAAGAGCATTATGGATAATACCTGTAGCGCTGATAACAACCTTTGTATTTAAAACCAAATCGAGTAAAATCAAAATTCCTTATTTTATTGGATTATTTATTTTAGCGATGCTTTTGAATACCTATATTCCACAAGTCTCGATGATTTCTACAAGCATTGTATTTTTTGCCAAAGTAGGACTTACTGTTACTTTATTTTTAATAGGTTCAGGACTTAATTTCAACACTTTACAATCAGTTGGTCTTAAGCCTTTATTTCATGGATTTTTGCTTTGGATTTTTATTGGAGTAGCATCGTTAACCGCCATTATATTTTTTAATTAACTGTTTTGAAGATCAATGCCGAAGTGCTTTTCTTTTAATAACGTGGAATTTAAGCCACAAATAATCATACCATTGCGCAATCAAAAGGAAAAAAGCCGCAACAAAAAGTGTTTTTATTTTGAGATAATGGTACATAAAACCCCCTGAAAAACAACCTATAAAAAAGAAGGTTATTATAGATAATCGCAAATAAATACGGGTTTTCAGTTTTTTTTGTTTCTTCGGGTTTTTTGTGAAAACATTCCTGTGGGAACCTATTATTGCAACTATTGTGATGATTGGGGAATAACTTCGCACATCGCAAGTATCAAATTACTCTTAAAATTAGCTAAAATATTCACTGTTTATCTAATGTATTGTTACTATATTCAAACGGCCTCCAACTATTTTGCTCCTTACGAAAAACATCTTTCAACAGAACAATATTATACGCCTGATTATGATTTTTCGGCTTTTAGTGCCAATCAATATGGGTTTGGATTTAATCATTATCAAAGGACTGACGGCTTGAGTGCCAATATTGGAACCTTGGGAGTTATTTTACTTCCGATTAAATAAATTTCTAAAAAACAAAACCTACATTTTATTATAAAAAAGCAGCGACTTAATTCCGTTGCAGTTTTTTTTTTGAAATATTTTCTGTTTTATATGGATTATCTTAATTTATTATTAGATTTACCCATTAGATAATAAATATCTAAATATAATTTAAAGTTTGATCATTATGAATATTAAGAATCGTTTGATATTAATGAGTTTTCTTCAATTTTTTGTTTGGGGAGCTTGGTTAATTACTATTGCAAATTTCTGGTTTGGAACTAAAAGCTGGGACGGAACACAATTTGGCTTAGTTTTCGGTACAATGGGAGTTGCCTCTTTATTTATGCCAACTTTATCGGGAATCATTGCCGACAGATGGATAAATGCTGAAAAACTATATGGAATTCTACATATTTTATATGCCGTTGTCTTGTTTTGTTTGCCGCAAGTTGCAACTCCAACAAATTTTATTTATGTAATGCTATTGGCAATGTGTTTTTATATGCCAACAATTGCTTTGAGTAATTCTATTTCGTTTACAGCGCTAAAATTAAATAATAAAAATATTATTAAAGATTATCCACCCATTCGAGTATGGGGCACTGTAGGTTTTATTGTTGCTATGTGGATTACAAATTTAACAGGCAATAAAGCTACTGCTTATCAATTTTATATTGCTGGAATAGCGGCACTAATTTTGGGTATTTATGCTTTTACCTTACCAAAATGTAAGCCGCAACAATTAACAAAAGAAAATGCCTCGTTAGTAGAAACGCTAGGTTTAGAATCCTTCAAACTCTTTGCTAATTATAAAATGGCGTTATTCTTTATTTTCTCTATGTTTTTAGGAGGTGCTTTGCAACTTACGAATGCATATGGTGATGTTTTTTTAGATGAATTTAAAAACGTTCCAGAATATGCAAATTCATTTGTTGTAAAATATTCTACAATTATAATGTCTATTTCTCAAATTTCTGAAACCCTTTTTATCTTGGCTATTCCTTTTTTCTTGAAACGATTTGGAATCAAGCAAGTGATGTTGATTTCAATGTTTGCATGGGTTTTACGCTTTGGTTTGTTTGCTTTTGGTAATCCAACTGATGGTTTATGGATGATAATCATGTCGTGTATTGTTTACGGAATGGCATTTGATTTCTTTAATATTTCAGGTTCTTTATTTGTAGAAACTAATACAGATTCTAAAAATCGTTCTTCGGCACAAGGCTTATTTATGATGATGACAAATGGAGTAGGAGCTATATTAGGAAGTTTTACTTCTGGTTGGGCAATAGATAAATTCTTTACTCACGAAGGTGTTAGAGATTGGCATAATATATGGCTTTCTTTTGCAGCTTATGCTTTTGTAATAGCGATTGCTTTTGCTCTAATGTTTAAACACAAACACAATCCTAATGATGTTGAAAATATAGGTCATTAGAAAATCTTTTTATATTTCAAACCCGACAGTTTTTTTAAAATTGTCGGGTTTTTTTGTGGCTTATATTAGCGGGGCTGGAGTTAGGAGACTTTGCACAGTGGGTTTTTACTTGTAATTAGGGACGCGGATTATAAATCTGAGTTATCGGGATAATTTGTAAAAATTATCTTTGCTAAAGTATCGAACTTTTGCAAAGGTATTTCAAAAACTTAAAACATTCTAACTAGCCCTGATTGCAGAGGAAATCTCACGCTTTTGGGCTTAGATTGCAACGAA
Organism: uncultured Flavobacterium sp.; assembly: GCF_963925185.1. GTDB lineage: Bacteria > Bacteroidota > Bacteroidia > Flavobacteriales > Flavobacteriaceae > Flavobacterium. The sequence goes on from NZ_CAWURC010000006.1 coordinate 20,732, forward strand.
AAACGGGACCAAAACTTATTAAAACACAAAAATGTTCTGCTCCTAAAAATCAATTGATTATCTGTTTGAAAATATTTTGCAGATAAATAAAAAAGAATTACTTTTGCACACCTTTTGGTGAATAAGAGTTTCCTTTAGGTATTAAATAATTATACAAACAACTTCTGTTGTTTTCTATCACGTTATGAAACTCGAGAAAATGCAGAATACAAATTTTTAATCAGCATGTCTGAACAATTAAAATCACAAGAAGAGTTTTTAGCAAATTTTAACTGGCACAATTTCGAAGAAGGTATTGATGCTGTTGATGAAAAAAACTTATTAGAATTCGAAGAACTAGTTTCAAAAACTTTCATCGCTACAGATCAAGAAGAAGTAGTTGAGGGTACTGTTGTTAGAATTACAGATAGAGACGTTATCGTTGATATCAACGCAAAATCGGAAGGTGTTATTTCTTTAAACGAATTCCGTTACAATCCAGCATTAAAAGTAGGCGACAAAGTAGAAGTATTAATTGATATCCGTGAGGATAAAACAGGTCAATTAGTATTGTCTCACCGTAAAGCACGTACTATTAAATCTTGGGATAGAGTTATTTCGGCTAACGAAACAGGAGAAATCGTTAATGGTTTTGTAAAATGCAGAACTAAAGGTGGTATGATCGTTGACGTTTTCGGAATTGAAGCTTTCCTTCCAGGATCTCAAATTGATGTTAAACCAATTAGAGATTACGATGTATATGTAAATAAAATGATGGAATTCAAGGTTGTGAAAATTAACCACGAATTCAAAAACGTTGTTGTATCTCACAAAGCGCTTATTGAAGCGGATATTGAAGTACAGAAAAAAGAAATCATTGGAAAATTACAAAAAGGACAAGTATTAGAAGGTGTTGTTAAAAACATTACTTCTTATGGTGTCTTTATTGATCTTGGTGGTGTTGATGGATTAATCCACATTACTGACCTTTCTTGGTCTAGAATTAATCACCCATCTGAAGTTCTTGAATTAGACCAAGTTCTTAACGTGGTAATCCTTGATTTTGATGACGAGAAAACAAGAATTCAATTAGGATTGAAACAATTGAACGCTCACCCTTGGGATGCTTTAAAAGCCGACTTGAAAATTGGTGATACTGTAAAAGGTAAAGTAGTTGTAATCGCTGATTACGGTGCTTTTATCGAAGTTGCTGAAGGTGTTGAAGGTTTGATCCACGTTTCTGAAATGTCTTGGTCAACACATTTACGTTCTGCTCAAGATTTCGTGAAAGTTGGCGATATTGTTGAGGCTCAAGTCTTAACATTGGACAGAGATGACCGCAAAATGTCAATGGGTATCAAACAATTGACACAAGATCCTTGGACTGATATCACAGCTAAATATCCTGTAGGTTCTAAACATTCAGGTATCGTTAGAAACTTTACAAACTTTGGAATTTTCGTAGAATTGGAAGAAGGTATTGACGGATTGATTTATATCTCAGACCTTTCTTGGACTAAGAAAATCAAACACCCATCTGAATTTGTAAATGTTGGTGAAAAACTGGATGTAGTTGTATTAGAATTAGATGTTGAAGGACGTAAATTATCTTTAGGTCATAAACAAACTACTGCTAATCCTTGGGATCAATACGAAGCTTCTTTCGCTGTGGGAACTATCCACACAGGTGAAATAGCCGAGATTGTTGATAAAGGAGCTACTGTAGAATTTGGCGAAGACATCGTAGCTTTCATTCCTACACGTCATCTTGAAAAAGAAGACGGAAAGAAATTGAAAAAAGGCGAATCTGCTGATTTCAAAGTAATCGAATTCAACAAAGAATTCAAAAGAGTAGTTGCCTCTCACACTGCTATCTTCCGTGAAGAAGAAGAAAAAGCGCTTAAAGCGGTTGCTGAAGCAGCTTCTACAAGTGCACCAGCTGCAACTTTAGGAGATGCCAATGATATTCTTGCTGGTTTGAAAGCCAAAATGGAAAAAAACGAGAAAAAGAAATAATCTAATTTCTTGATTTTGAATATAGAAAGCTCCACAGAAATGTGGAGTTTTTTTTGTTCATTGTGAGCTAACAGAAGTTGAGTATGACAATCGAAATTTATTTCAACTCAATTCTGCATTTATAGCTATTAAAAAAAAGATTGATTCGTCTTTTCTCTTCGAAATGATATATTAAAAAAAGTCCCAATTCTATGATCAATAATTAGGACTTTACATTTAAAAAATAATAATTAAGTACGGATTAAATGCCTTTTAAGTTTTGTATGGTTTAATAAGTTACCTCAAAATTGCACCCAATTCCGTTTCAAAATTCTTTTGCAATTTGCCCATAATTTTGTCGATTTGAACATCGGTCAAGGTTTTAGTATTGTCCTGAATGGTGAAACTCACGGCGTATGATTTCTTGCCTTCCGGAAGATTCTTGCCTTGGTAAACATCAAATAAATTAATGTCTTTTAAGAGCGATTTTTCCGTTTGTCTAGCGATATTATAGATTGCGTCGAAAGAAACGCTGTCATCCAATAACAAGGACAAATCTCTGCGAACTTCTGGGTATTTAGGGATTTCGGTGAATTTGATTTTATTGTAAAGTAGTTTCAAAATCAAAGCCCAATTAAAATCGGCGAACATAACTTCTTGCTTAATGTCAAAATGTTTCAAAATGGATTTTTTAACTACACCATATTCTACCAATATATCATTTCCAAAACCTATTGCGATTCCTTCTGAATAAATATCAGATGTCATTGGAAGATTTTGTGTTTTTTGAATACCTAATCTCTCAAGAACTCCATTTACATATCCTTTGAATAAAAAGAAATCTGAAGGTTTTTGAGCATTGGTCCAGCTTTCCTGATTCCGGTTTCCAGTTGCTAATAATGTTAAATGCTTGTGTTCTTCGTAACCAGAAGGAAGTTTATGGTAGGTTTTTCCAAATTCAAAAAACTTTAAATCTAAATTTCTACGATTAATATTATACGAAATGGCTTCTAATCCAGAGAATAACAAGGATTGTCGCATTGCTGCCAAATCATTACTCAACGGATTTAGCATTATCACATTGTGCTCTTCTTTTAGCTTTTCCGATAATAGAATATAGGAAGGGGTCGTCAAGGAATTCGCCATCATTTCATGAAACCCTTGCGAATTCAATTGGGCTGCAATGACGTTTTGAACTTTATAATCTTCGGTTCTTGGAGAATTGGAAACCGTTGCATTCAATTTATTCGAAAACTTGATATTGTTATAGCCATACACCCGAAGAATTTCTTCGACAACATCAATTTCTCTTTGAACATCAACGCGATACGATGGGATTATCAAACCTAATCCAGCATCAGAAACGCTATTTATCTTGATTTCTAATGAAGCCAAAATATTTTTAATGATTTCTTTTGGGAGTTCCTGACCAATAATTTTATTTACATTGTTGAAATTCAGAAATACCGGAAAATCTTCAATTTTCTTTGGATAAATATCAACAATGTCTGATGTTATTTCGCCACCAGCAACTTCTTGAATCAATAATGCTGCACGTTTCAAGGCATATTCGGTGATAGCTGGGTCAATTCCTCTTTCAAATCGAAAGGAAGCATCGGTGTTTAACTGATGTCTTTTGGCACTTTTTCGAATGCTCACCGGATTAAAATAAGCGCTTTCCAGAAAAATTGAACCTGTATTTTCGGTAACACCTGAATCTTTACCGCCAAAAACTCCTGCTATACATAAAGGTCCTTCTTCGTCACAAATCATTAAATCTTCTTCGTGTAAAGTTCTTTTCACATCATCGAGGGTTGTAAATTTAGTTTCCGAAGGAAGTGTTTTTACAATTATTTTACCATTTATTTTGGCAGCATCAAAGGCATGAAGTGGTTGTCCTAATTCGTGTAAAACATAATTTGTTACATCGACGATATTATTTTTTGGATTGATACCAATAGCTTTCAAACGGTTTTGCAGCCAGCTTGGAGATGGTTGTACTGTAATTCCAGAAATGGTAACGCCACAATATCTTGGCGCAAGAACTGAATCATCGACTTCCACATCAATTTTCATAGTTCTCATGTCGACTCTGAAATTACTCACTGACGGAGTAATAAATTCGACATTTACACCGCTTTGTATCAAACCTGCTCTTAAATCACGAGCCGTTCCAAGATGACTCATCGCATCGGCACGATTAGGAGTGAGCCCAATTTCGAAAACTTCGTCATTTTCAATTTCAAAAACACTTGCAGCAGTCGTCCCGGCTTTTATAGATTCGTCAAGTATCATTATTCCATCGTGGCTTTCTCCAAGACCTAATTCGTCTTCGGCACAAATCATTCCGTGGCTTTCTTGTCCGCGAATTTTTCCTTTTTTAATTTGAAATGCAACTCCGGCTGCATCATACAATGTACTACCGATGGTGGCAACGGCTACTTTTTGACCAGCAGCAACATTGGTTGCACCACAAACAATTTGAACGGGAATTCCATCGCCTAAATCTACAGTGGTGATTTTTAAGCGGTCGGCATCGGGATGTTGAATACAAGTAAGAACTTGGCCTACAACAATTCCTTCCAGTCCTCCTTTTACTGATTGATATTTTTCGACAACTTCTACTTCAAGACCTAAATCAGTCAATAAAGCTGCCGTTTCGTCGGATTTCCAGTCTATTTTGATGAATTGTTTTAACCAGTTATAAGATATTTTCATTGTATTTTATATGAATTTTCAAAGTGGCAAATATAATCAATGTTTTTTGAGGTTCAAGGTTGAAAAGGCACAAAAATAAAAGTCTTTTTGCGAATTATTTATTCTATATTACTTAAAATTAATATTTCAAAACGTCAAATTTCCCGCCAATTCTTTTAATAATATCTCTGTTAATTTCGCTTTAAATTGTGCATTACTATAATTTACTCTGGCATTGATATAATTCAATTGTGCAGTTCTAAATTCTAATGTTGTTATAGTTCCAATTTGGAATTTATCTACCGTAATCTCTAAGTTTTGCTTGGCAATAGCTTCATTTTCAAATTCTAAATTTATCAAATCTAAATTGGTTAAATACGTTTGATAGTAAGCTGTCAGTTGTGAATTGAGTTTTTGAGTTTGCTGTTCTATTGCCAATTTAGCATTATCAATTTTAATTTCAGCAATTTTTTCATTTCGGTTTTGTTCAAATCCATCAAACAAATTTAAGGATGCTCGAAATCCATAATTAAGTCCCTGTGCTGACGATTGGGTTGTAAAACCAAGTCCTGATTGACTTTCCGAGAAAACATAACCAGAAGTTAAGTTTACGGTTGGATATCGCTCTCCTTTAATTTGCTTCAATTGTAGTTCCGAAATTCTTTGGTTGATAATTTGGGTTTCTAATTCTGGATTTTGTTTTTCGGCCAAATCGAATAATTCTTTAAGCATCAAACTTTTATCCACTTCAATTACATCAACCACTTTAAAATTAATTTTTGAATCCCGAGCCATCAATTGATTCAATACAATTTTTGTGTTGGCATATAATTCTTTCTGTCTTAATAAATTTGATTTATCAGTATTGAGGTCAACTTGGGCATTCAAAACTTCTAATTTAGATGCTTTTCCAATCGTAAAACGGTTTTTAGCCAATGTCAAACGTTGATTTGAAATTTCAATGGTTGTGTCCAATGCTATCAATTGTTGTTGCAGGCTTACCAATTCAAAATAAACGCTATTTAGGTTGCTTATTTTTGTAACAATAGTCAGTTTTAATTGTGTTTCGCCCAATTTTTGCAATTCTTTTAATTGATCCAATTTTGCAAACATTTTAAAACCGTTAAAAATGGTCCAATCTAATCCAACACCATAATTCAAATTACTGCTTTTGGCGTTATTAAGTGAATTTACTGTTCCGTCAGCACGTGTTTGCGAAAGATTTTGAATTCCGTTATTGTCCACTACACTTGCAGTGACCTTGGGCAACATTCCAGCGTTTCCAGTAGTTACATTTGTTTTGTCTCTATTTAAATTGTTAGAAGCAATTTTTATTTCATAATTATTTTCCAATGCAATTTTCGTTGCAGCTTCAATAGTTAAAAGTTCTTGAGCATTCATTTTTACAATGCAGAAGAAAAATAAAACTAGGCTTTTTATTATGATTTTTGATTGTAACATATTATTTAATTTATTTTTCATATTCTTCAATGTGATCAAATTCTAGATTATGTTTTCTGGTTTTCGACCACATTAAATACAAAGCCGGAATCACAAATAAAGATAAAACTAAGGAGAATATTGTTCCTCCAACGATGACAACTCCCATTCCAATTCTGCTTTTCGATGCCGCTCCAATAGATAAGGCAATAGGTAAAGCTCCCAATGCAATCGCTAGACTAGTCATTAAAATGGGTCTAAGTCTTGCTTCTGAAGCTTCAAGAATAGCGTCTATTTTAGATTTCCCTTGATTACGCAATTGATTGGCAAATTCCACAATTAGGATTCCGTTTTTTGTCACTAAACCAATAAGCATAATGGTTCCAATTTGGCTAAAAATATTCCAAGTTTGGTCAAACAGCCAAAGCGAAAATAAAGCACCAGCTACGGCCATTGGCACTGTTAAAATAATGATAAAAGGGTCGATAAAACTTTCGAATTGTGCCGCTAGTATTAAAAATATCAACAGCAAAGCTAGTCCAAAAGCAAAAGAAGTATTGGAACTACTTTCGACAAAATCACGTGATTCTCCACCCAAATCAGTTGTGAACGTATCATCTAGAACTTTTGCTTTTATCTCGTTCATTGCATCAATTCCGTCGTTAATACTTTTTCCTGGAGCAAGTCCGGCAGAAACCGTTGCCGACATATATCGGTTGTTGTGGTACAATTGTGGTGGATTACTTTTTTCCTCAATATTCACGACATTGTCCATTTGAATTAATTCTCCCTTTTTATTTTTTACGTACATCGAAGTTAGATCCAATGGTTTCGATCTGTCTTTTTGGTCGAATTGTCCAATGACTTGGTATTGTCTACCGTTTTTTACAAAGTAACCAAAACGCTGACCACTTAACGAAAGCTGTAAAGTTTGAGCAATATCGATTACCGATATTCCTAAACTTTCGGCTTTTTCACGATTAATGGTTACATTAATTTCGGGTTTGTTGAATTTTAGATTTACATCGGTAGTAGAAAAAGTCTCGTTTTTTGAAGCTTTATCCATAAACAAAGGAATTTTCTCTTGTAATTTTTCAAAATTCGGAGCTTGTATAATGTACTGAATTGGTAAACCACCACGACGGCTTACCGCAATTGTCGGCTGTTGATTTATAGATGTTTTTGCATCGGGATATTTTTTCGACAACCTAGTTAACTGATCCGCAATTTCCATTTGGGATCTTTTTCTATCACTTGGATCTTTTAAAGATATTCGAATAAATCCACTATTCACAGCACCTGAACCACTAAATCCGGGTGAAGTAATAACTAAGCTAACTTTTTTTTCTGGAATGGAATCATCTACCAATTTAGAAATTTCTTGCATAAATCGATCGGTATAGGCATACGAAGAACCTTCTGGAGTTGCCATTCGCATAACAAATCCACTTCGGTCATCTAATGGTGCCGTTTCTTTTTGAAGTAAGTTGAAAAATAAATAGATCAATCCGAAGCACGCAATTATAATGGGAAAACTCATCCATTTTCTTTTCATAAAACGCTCTAAAGCATTGGCATAAGTGGCATTTAACTTTTGGAAAAAGGGTTCTGTTTTTATATAAAAATTTGATTTTTTTTGTTGGCCACCTTTCATTAAATAAGCATTCAACATTGGTGTTAAGGTCAAGGAAACAAAGGCAGAAACTAATACAGCAGCACCAATGACAACACCGAACTCTCGAAATAATCGCCCGACAAATCCTTCCAGAAATATTACAGGTAGAAACACTGCAGCTAATGTGACGGAAATGGAAATCACTGCAAAAAATATTTCATTCGACCCTTTTATCGCAGCTTCAATGGGTGTCATTCCTTGTTCTACTTTCTTAAATATATTTTCGGTGACGACAATTCCATCATCGACAACTAATCCTGTTGCCAATACAATTGCCAATAAAGTCAATACATTTATCGAAAACCCAAAAAGCCACATTATAAAAAATGTTGCGATCAACGAAACCGGAATATCGATTAAAGGTCGGAAAGCGATTGCCCAATCCCTGAAAAATAAATAGATGATTAATATTACCAGAAGTAATGAAATTCCTAATGTTTCTGCCACTTCAATAACTGATTTTTTTACAAAAACAGTATTGTCAATAGCAATATTGAGTTTAATATCCTTGGGTAAATCTTTTTGTAATCTATCAAATTCTTTATAAAAAGCATTGGAAATGTCAATATAATTGGCTCCAGGTAAAGGTACTATGGCAATTCCAATGAGCGGTCTTCCAGATTGTGTTAATTGGGTTTCAATATTTTCGGCTTCAAGATTTGCACGGCCAATATCGCTTAATCTTACTGTTTTTTCACCATTAGAACGAATAATTATATTATTAAATTCTTCAGCAGAAGTCAAATTCCCAACTGTTTTGACAGTTAATTCAGTGTTGTCTCCCGTTATTTTTCCGGAAGGTAATTCTACGTTTTGTTTGTTTAGTGCCACCCTAACTTCCGAAACTGTAATGCCATATGAAGCTAATTTTTCGGGATCAATCCACAAACGCATAGCATATCTTTTTTGTCCCCAAATTTGAATTCCACTCACTCCGGGAATCGTTTCTAAATTTTGGCTAATTACATTTTCGGCATAATCGCTTAATTCTAAAGCGTTTCTTGAATCGCTTTGAACAGTCATCGAAATAATGGCTTCACTATTGGCGTCGGCCTTTGAAACAATTGGCTGCGAATCGATATCTTGGGGCAAATTTCTAACTGCTTGTGAAACTTTATCCCGAACATCATTTGCCGCAGTTTCTAAATCTTTATCCAAATTAAATTCGATAGTAATGGAACTGCTTCCTTGATTACTGGAGGAAGTAATATTCTTGATTCCATCGATAGCATTAATTGCTTTTTCTAGAGGTTCTGTAATTTGAGATTCAATAATATCTGCATTTGCTCCAGTATAATTAGTTCGAACTGATATTTGTGCTGGATCTATCGAAGGAAATTCTCGTACGCCTAAAAAAGTGTAACCAATAATTCCGAACAAGATGATGGTCAAGTTCATTACGATGGTTAAGACGGGTCTTCTGATGCTTAATGTGGATAAACTCATTGAGATTATAGATTTTAGATTGCGGATCTTTGATTTAAAAAATTTCTACCGACTGAAGTCTGCTATTTATTTGACTTTCACTTTTACTGGAACATCATTTTTCAAACTCATCACTCCGCTCGTTATAAGGGTGTCACCTGCTTTTAATCCTGATAAAACCAAAACCGAAGCATCTGTTCTTGTGGTGGTTTCAATCATAACTTCTTTTGCTTTTCCATCATAAGAAATAAAAACTTTTTTTCCGTTTTGAACAGAAATTATGGCTTCCGAGGGAACCATGACGGCATCTTTTATAATGTCCAAAGGAAATTCTACATTGGCAAAAGTGCCAGGTAATAATTTGCCAGATTTATTCTCTGCAATAGCACGAACCTGTAAAGTTCTTGTAGAGATTTGAACTTCCGGCTCAATTGCATATACTTTGGCTTCATATTTTTCGGATGAACCTGCTACCGTGAAACTTAAGTTGGAGTTTGGTTTAACTTGATTGATGTATTTTTCAGGAATTGAAAAAGTGATTTTCAATTTGCCAATATTGACTAATTTGGCTACTAAAATACTTGGAGTGATATAAGTTCCGGGCGAAATGGAACGCAATCCTATTTTCCCTGAAAAAGGGGCTCGAACGGAAGTTTTAGCAATTTGAGCCTGAATTAATTGAATTTGGGCTTGTGCCAATTTATAATCTGCTTTGGCAATATCTAATTCTTCCAAGCTTATAGCTTCTTTATCAAGTAAAAGCTGGGCTCTTCTCTCGGTTTCCGATGCTAAGTCTTCTTTAGTTTTGGCTTGAGCCAATTGTGCTTTTAGTTCAATATCATTTACTTTAAAGAGCAATTGTCCTTTGCTAACATAGCTTCCTTCATTGAAATAAATGCCTTCGACAATTCCTGAAACCTCTGACCGAATTTCCACCTGCTCGTTAGCCTCAATAGAACCAGAAAGCGAAAGCATATTGTCGAAAGTTTGATATTGAAGGACAATTCCGATTACGTTTGTCGTTTTGTTTTTTCCACCTTTGTCTTTAAAATCGTTATTTTTGCTTTTGTTGGAAGCTATTCGATAAACAATAAAAGCACCAAAACCGACTATTAGTATGGTGTAAACGATGTTTTTTAGTTTCATAACTATATTGAGAGAATAAGATTAAACTTCACTTTTTTAGGTGAAAACAAATTTAGCTTTTAGAATTGGAATATTAGCTTATATAATTCCAAATATTTTTCTTTTTTGTCAATTCAATATAAGTTAATTGAAGAATAGCATTTTCTGGCTTTTGCATTGGAGCATCATCCTTCAAAATTTTTATTGCGTAATTTCGTGCCAATACTAAAATATCACGATCCCTAACAATATCAGCGATTTGAAGATTAAGTACTCCACTTTGTTGCGTCCCCATCAAATCACCTGGTCCACGGAGCTTGAGGTCAACTTCGGCAATCTCAAAACCGTCATTTGTTTGCACCATCGTTTCCATTCTAGTTTTACTGTCGGTACTCAATTTATGACTCGTCATCAGGATGCAATAACTTTGTTCGGCACCACGACCAACACGACCCCTAAGCTGATGGAGTTGTGACAATCCAAAACGTTCCGCACTTTCTATTATCATAACACTGGCATTCGGAATATTCACGCCCACTTCAATCACGGTTGTTGCGACCATAATATTGGTTTTTCCTTCAGAAAAGCGTTTCATTTCGGCATCTTTATCTACCGGTTTCATCTTGCCGTGAAGAATAGAAATGGAATAGTGTGGCAATGGAAAATCACGAGAAATACTTTCATAACCGTCCATTAAATCTTTGAAATCCATAGTTTTTGATTCTTCAATTAGCGGATAGACAATATAAATTTGGCGACCTAAAGCAATTTCATCCCGAATAAATTTCCATACTTTCAACCGATTACTGTCAAATCGATGCACAGTTTGAATGGGTTTTCGTCCCGGTGGCAATTCGTCAATCACCGAAATATCTAAATCGCCATACAAACTCATTGCCAAAGTTCTGGGAATAGGCGTGGCGGTCATTACCAAAACGTGTGGCGGAATTTCGTTTTTCTTCCATAGTTTCGAACGTTGTTCCACCCCAAAACGGTGTTGCTCGTCTATCACGGCCAAGCCCAAATTTTGAAACTTCACCTTGTCTTCCAATAAAGCGTGTGTGCCAATCAAGATGTGCAAACTGCCATTTTCGAGTTCTTCGTGAATGATTCTTCGGGCAGCAATTTTAGTAGAACCCGTGAGTAATTTGATGTTGATATTTAAATCAGAGGCCAATTCCTTTAAGCCATTAAAATGCTGGTTTGCCAAAATTTCTGTTGGTGCCATCAAGCAAGATTGAAAACCATTATCCAAGGCAATGAGCATACTCATCAGTGCCACGATTGTTTTTCCGGAACCCACGTCGCCTTGAAGCAATCGGTTCATTTGGGCGTTGCTTCCCATATCGATTCGGATTTCCTTAATCACTCTTTTTTGAGCATTGGTCAATTTAAAAGGAAGGTGATTTTGGTAAAAATCATTGAAATAATCTCCCACTTTCGTAAAAGGATGTCCTTTTATTTTGTGCTTCCGAACCAGGTTTTTCGTGATTAATTGCAATTGGATATAGAACAACTCCTCAAATTTTAATCTAAATTGGGATTTCGCCAAGGCCTCGGCACTTTTTGGAAAATGGATGTTGAATAAAGCACCATTTTTTGGAATCAGTTTTAATTCGGCAGTTAAATAATCAGGCAGGGTTTCCGAAAATTGGGCTTGTGTCTCTTGAAACAATTGCTGCATCATTTTATTAATTACCCGATTTGAAATTCCACGATTAGCCAAGGTTTCCGTCGATGGATAAACGGGCTGCATCGCAGATCGTAGGCTTTGTTCGTGTTCTGCCATCAACTCGATTTCGGGATGCGCCATATTGAAAGTGTTTCCAAACGAAGTGCATTTTCCGAAAATCACGCACATTTCGTTAAGCTTCAAACTTTCGCGAATCCATTTGTGACCCTGAAACCAAACGAGTTCCATTTGTCCCGTGTCATCCAAAAAAGTGGCAACCAATCGTTTCTGGTTTTTGCCAAATTCAACGGTCTTAATATTGATGATTTTGCCGATGATTTGGACTTCTGCAACATTGTTCTGTAATTCGTTGATCTTGTAATAACGCGTCCTGTCTATATACCGATTCGGGAAAAAATTAAGCAAATGGCCATATTTGTGAATTCCCAATTCCTTGCGAAGCAAAGTGCCACGGTTGGGACCGACGCCTTTGAGGTATTCGATGGGAGTTTCTAGGAGGTTAGCCATTTCAGATTTTAGATTTTAGATTTTAGATTTGTTGAAATGCAAAATCTTTAAATCATTATTTTTTATCTTTTAATTATTGAAAGCGAAGATAGCTTTTTGTTTGGAAATTAGGAAATACAATTGTTTGGTAATGGAAGGAGGAAAAAGTATATTTGAATTCTTAAACTTTAAAAAATGACAACCCATCTCGCACTGCTTCGTGGCATCAATGTTTCCGGACATAATATGATAAAAATGGAAGCTCTGAAAACAACTTTAGAAGCTATTGGTTTCGAAAATGTGCAAACTTATATTCAATCAGGAAATGTTTTTGTGGATACCGAGGAAGAAAATGCTGCAGCTGTTGGCTTCAAAATCAAACATGAAATCTTCAAGATTTTTGGATATGAAGTTCCAATTGTAGTTATTGGAAAAGCCGATTTAGAAGCCTGTTTCAAGAACAATCTTTTTTTGAAAGAAAAAGAAATCTATTCTAAAAAACTATACGTTGCTTTTGTTTCTAAGGAACTACCAAGTGACAGCATCAACGATTTGAGAATTAGCCAATTTAAACCCGATGAAGCGAGTATTGACGGGAATAGGATTTATATTAAATACGCCGTTGTAGCTGGAAAAACAAGATTTGATCAAAAATATATTGAAAAAAAATTGAACGTGACGGCGACAATTCGGAATTGGAATACGGTAATACAATTGTTGAAAATGTATCCGGAAAATAGATCTAATTTACCATAATTGACTTACTTCATTTTTGATAAATGCCAGAGCTGCACTACTTGGTGATGGTTTATCAAATAAATCTTTTAAAATATTTCCCCGTAATTGATTGGCATCACTAATTTTTTCGTTTTGAGTTGCCAATAATATCGTTTGGATTGTTGCATTTTTGGCAGTCATAATAATGGACCAGCATTCATCTGAAATGTAGATTTGCTGAGTTAAATTATGTTCGAATTCCTGTTCGATTTGTGCAATTACAAAGTTTTGATAATCATTTTTATTATCAGAAATAGGAGCAATCCTTACTAATAATTGTGAAGGATTGATGCGTTCTAAAAACAAAGTCATGCGCTCGTATGCTTGCAAACGCAGAGATAAAGTATCTGGCTTTGTGTCTTTTTGCAACAAATAGTTTCTTTTTTCAGTTTCGTTCTTTGTGTATAATTCAAAGAAACTGTAGGCGACAAATGCCATTATAAGAGTTGGCAAAGAATAACTTACTAATTCTATTATTTGTGTTATATCCATAGTTGTTTTAAAAAAAAATATTAACCAAAGACAAATTAACGAATAAACCAATAAACTTATAGATTACATTTGGTAAAATTTTATTAAAAATGGAAACCTATATTATAATTATACTTTGTTTGGCCGCTTTTGCCGCAGGATTTATAGACGCAATAGTGGGTGGTGGTGGATTGATTCAAACTCCAGTTGGATTAATTATGTTGCCCAATTTCCCTGTTTCTACGGTCATTGGAACATTAAAAATCCCTGCGTTTAGCGGAACTTCATTTGCCGCTTTTCAATACCTTAAAAAGGTAGAAATGAACTGGAAATTATTGCTAATAATGATGGTTTTGGCATTTCCTTCGGCATTTTTGGGCTCGACTTTGTTAACTTATGTGAGCAATGATTTTATGAAACCTTTATTGCTGGTAGTTCTTTCGCTACTGGTAATTTATACCTATGCTCAGAAAAATTTCGGCCAACACATTGTGAAAACTCATTCTGCCAGAACCCAAGTTTTTTATGCTGTTCTAATTAGTTTTGTAGTGGGTTTTTATGACGGATTTATTGGTCCTGGTACAGGAAGTTTTTTAGTTTTAGCGTTTATCGCCTTGATGGGATTTGATTTCTTGCACGCTTCCGCAAATGCTAAAATGGTTAATCTAGCTACTAATTTTGGTTCGATATGTTTGTTTATGTTGAAAGGAAAAATTATATGGGCAATTGCAATTCCAATGGCTTTTTGCAATGCTTTTGGTGGTTGGTTTGGTGCAAAATTAGCTATTAATAAAGGAAATAAATTTATCCGAATTTTCTTTTTGGTGGTCGTTATAGGCACCTTGATTCGGTTTGCCTATGACGTGTTTTATAAATAGAGAACCATCCTTTTTTTAATTCTTAAATCCTTATTTTTGCATTCAACAGAAAATTTTATGCGCAAATACATCGACCAACTTAACGAAGCCCAACGGGAACCCGTCCTCCAAAAAGACGGACCAATGATTATTATTGCCGGTGCCGGTTCGGGAAAAACGCGTGTATTAACGATTCGCATTGCTTATTTGATGAGTTTGGGTGTGGATGCTTTTAGTATTTTGGCCTTGACTTTTACGAATAAAGCAGCACGAGAAATGAAAAAGCGTATCTCCGATATTGTGGGTTCCAATGAAGCCAAAAATCTTTGGATGGGAACTTTTCACTCTGTATTTGCAAGAATCCTGCGTTCTGAAGCTGATAAATTGGGATATCCTTCGAATTTCACTATTTATGATAGCCAAGATTCGGTTCGGTTGATTTCATCCGTCATCAAAGAGATGCAATTGGATAGAGACGTTTATAAACCCAAACAGGTTTTGAGCCGGATTTCCTCTTATAAAAACAGTTTGATAACCGTAAAAGCCTATTTCAATAATCCCGAATTGCAAGAGCAAGACGCAATGAGCAAAAAACCTCGTTTGGGCGAAATTTACCAAAATTATGTGGACCGGTGTTTCAAGGCTGGAGCTATGGATTTTGATGATTTATTGTTGAAAACTAATGAATTACTGACTCGTTTTCCGGAAGTTCTGGCCAAATACCAGAACCGTTTTAGATATATTTTGGTCGATGAGTACCAAGATACCAACCATTCACAATACTTGATTGTTCGTGCTTTATCGGATAAATTTCAAAATATCTGCGTCGTGGGCGATGATGCGCAAAGTATTTATGCGTTTCGTGGTGCTAATATCAACAACATCCTGAATTTCCAGAAAGATTATGAAGGTGTGAAAACCTTTCGATTGGAACAAAATTACCGTTCGACAAAAAATATTGTGGAAGCGGCAAATTCGATTATAGACAAAAACAAAACCAAACTCGACAAAATTGTTTGGACTGCCAACAGTGATGGATCCAAGATAAAAGTGCATCGCAGTATGACTGATGCGGAAGAAGGGCGTTTTGTGGCCAGTACCATTTTCGAACAAAAGATGCAAAACCAGATGTTAAATGGTCAATTTGCTATTTTGTATCGTACCAATGCCCAATCCAGAGCGATGGAAGATGCACTTAGAAAACGGGATATTCCGTATCGAATTTACGGTGGTTTGTCATTTTATCAAAGGAAAGAAATCAAGGATGTTTTGTGTTATTTGCGATTGGTCATCAATCCGAAAGATGAAGAAGCCCTGATTCGGGTTATCAATTATCCGGCACGTGGAATAGGGGATACGACAGTCGAAAAACTGACTGTTGCCGCCAATCATTACAAGCGTTCCATCTTTGAAGTAATGCAGAATATTGATAAAATCGATTTGAAACTGAACTCCGGAACAAAGCAAAAATTAAATGATTTCGTGACAATGATTCAGAGTTTTCAGGTAATTAACGAAAATCAAGATGCTTTTTATATCACGGATCACGTGGCCAAGAAAACGGGATTGGTGCAAGAATTAAAGAAAGATGCGACTCCGGAAGGAATGGCAAAAATCCAGAATATTGAGGAATTATTAAACGGTATAAAAGATTTTACCGAAGGCCAAAAAGAAATTGACGGTGCTCGTGGCGCTTTATCTGAATTTATGGAAGATGTAGCCTTGGCGACTGATTTGGACAAAGATACCAGCGATGAAGATCGTGTGGCATTGATGACGATACATTTAGCTAAAGGATTAGAATTTCCATACGTTTTTGTGGTGGGAATGGAAGAAGATTTGTTTCCGAGCGCAATGAGTATGAGTACCCGTAGCGATCTAGAAGAAGAACGTCGTTTGTTTTATGTAGCGCTAACAAGGGCAGAACATCAGGCGTATTTGACGTATGCACAATCGCGATATCGTTGGGGAAAATTGACGGATAGCGAACCTTCCCGTTTTATCGAAGAAATCGACGGGCAATATTTAGAATATCTCACCGCTGAAGAAAATAATTATCGATACAAACCAATGATTGATAGCGATATTTTTGGGGACATTGACAAGTCTAAATTGCGTTTGGCAAAACCAGCCAATGGAACACCACCAAAGAAATATGGTGAAGAACCTACATCAATGATTCGGAAATTAAAGCCGCTTTCAAATACTAATGCTTCGGGAGCAGCCAATTTATTTGATAACAAACTGATTGCAGGAAATATTGTGATGCACGAGCGTTTTGGCAAAGGTGAAGTGTTAAACATTGAAGGCACAGGTGCTGATAAGAAAGCGGAAATCAAATTTGAAGTAGGAGGCATCAAGAAATTGTTGCTGCGATTTGCGAAATTGGATGTTATTGGGTAAATTTTTAAAATTTGTTTATTCTTTTACGTCTGTTCGAGTGTTTTTTGTGGAGAGTAACGGAACAAAAAATGTATCGATAATTTTTTGTTTTTTAATGCTTCTCGATACAACTTTTAATAGTAAAACTGACGCATTACTATTCAAAATCACTCGAAGAGACCAATAATAATTATACAAAAAAATGAGTCAATTTATAAAAATATACGAAGACAAACCTAACGAAGCGGCTATTGCCAAAGTTGTAAAGGTTTTAAAAGATGGTGGTTTGGTTATTTATCCAACGGATACTGTTTACGGTTTGGGTTGTGATATTACTAACAGTAAGGCTTTGGAACGTATTGCCAAGATTAAAGGTGTGAAGTTGGAAAAAGCTAATTTTTCCTTTATTTGTTACGACCTGAGCAATCTTTCTGATTATGTAAAACAAATAAACACGGCAACTTTTAAACTATTAAAAAGAGCTTTGCCAGGGCCATACACTTTCATTTTACCTGGAAATAATAATCTTCCAAAGGAATTCAAGAAGAAAACCACTGTCGGAATTCGTATTCCGGACAATTCGATAGCCTTGGAAATTGTCCGCCAATTGGGCAATCCTATAGTTTCCACTTCCATTCATGATGAAGATGATGTTATTGAATACACTACCGACCCGGAACTCATTTTCGAGAAATGGCAAAACTTGGTCGATATTGTTATTGATGGTGGTTATGGCGATAATATGGGTTCAACTATTATCGATTTGTCAAGCGATGAGCCTATTGTTTTGAGAGAAGGTAAGGGGAGTTTGGATATCCTTTAATAAAGAGTTCAGTCTCAAATTCAAAGTTAGCATTCAATAACTATAAAAAAACGTCCCGATTTCTCGAGACGTTTTTTTTATTTAACAATCGGATCATTGAACAATGTTCTATTGCTGTTGTTTTTTCATTTCATTTTCGATCATTTCATAAAATTCATCGATTTTTGGTAAAACCACGATACGAGTTCTTCTGTTTCTTGCTCTATTTTCAGCTGAATTATTTTCTACTAATGGAATGTAAGAACTTCTTCCTGCAGCAATTAATTGTGCTGGATTTACTTTTAATTCATTGGTCAAAACACGAATAATAGACGTAGAACGTTTTACGCTCAAATCCCAATTGTCAAGTAATAAACCGCTTCCAGAATAAGGAACGTTATCAGTATGACCTTCGACCATACATTCAAAGGTAGGTTTATCATTGACTACTTTAGCCACTTTAGCCAGAATTCCTTTTGCCCTGTCGGTTACATCATAACTTCCGCTTTTGAATAACATTTTATCAGCAATAGATATAAAAACAACTCCTTTTTCAACATTGATTTCAATATCTGGATCAGAGATTCCTACTGCGCTTTTCAAACTTGTTACTAAAGCAAGAGTTACACTGTCTTTTTTGGTTAGAGCATCTTGCATTCTAGAAATTTTCAAATCTTTCTCTTTAATAGATTCTAAAGCTTTTTCAATATTTTGAGCTCCTTTTGTAGATAAAATCGTCATATCTTTTGAAGTACTTATCAAATCTTGATTGGTCAATTTTAAGTTTTGGATTTGATCTCTCAAAGCCGCTAAAGTTGCACTAAGTCCTGATTTGTCTTCAAGACAAGAGTTCAATTTTACGGTGCAAGTATTCAATAAATCTTGAGTTTCTTTATTTCTGTCTTCTAAATCTGTATATTTCTTTTTTGAAACACAAGATGTCAAAAGCATAAAGAAGGATAAGGCAATTACAATTTTTCTCATAGAAATTAAGTTTAATTAAACGTGAGTTACAAAGTTAGTTTTTAATATTTATTTAGAGTCAAAGTTATTATTAAATATATAGATTCCTTTAATAAAGTAAAGATAAACGATACTTTTAGTATTATAGTATTTTTTAGATTGAAAAACACCTCTTTTCTTGTAATGTTTATAAAAATGGGCATAAAAAGCAAAATGGGCTTTTAAAATTGCCAATACATACTTGAATTCTCCTTGAAATAGAAATTTTATTCCTGCAATTCCATCTAAAATTAAACGAGTGAAAATTATGGGAATCAATTGTTTTTTTGGAAGGTTTTTAACTAACATCAACAATGAATTTCTAAAATTTAAAAAGGTTTTCTTTGGATTTCCAAGTTGCAAAGTTGCTCCGCCAACGTGATAAACTATTGATTGTGAATTGAATTTTATTTCATGTCCCTTATTGAATGCTCGCCAACATAAATCAATTTCTTCTTGATGTGCAAAAAAATCGGCATCGAAACCTTTTAATTCATCGAAAATTGAACTCCGAATAAAAAAACAAGCGCCCGAAGCCCAGAATATCTTGCAATTGTCGTCATATTGTCCGTTATCTTTTTCCAAAGTTTCAAAGATGCGTCCCCGACAAAACATATAACCGTATTTATCCATAAATCCACCGGCAGCACCAGCATATTCGAAGAATTCCTTGCGTTTATAATCCAATATTTTAGGTTGGATTATGGCAGTATTGGGTTCGTTTTCGAAAGTTACGATGATGGATTGTAACCAGTTTTCGGTCACTTCAACATCCGAGTTGACCAAGGCAAATATCTCGGCATCAACACTTTTTAAAGCGTCATTATAGCCTTGGGCAAAACCAAGATTACTTTCGTTCCTGATAATACGAACCGTTGGAAAATTAGTTTTCACAAAAGCTATAGAATCATCGGTCGAAGCATTGTCGGCAAGATAAATATTGGCTTCGGGAGTATATTTTACAATGGACGGTAAAAACTGTTCTAACAATTTCGTACCATTCCAATTGAGTATGACTACTGCTATTTTCATTTATATTATTTTTTATTTCCGTAATCTGGTAATTCATTTAAAAACTCATATTTCTCATTCTCCAAATCCATTTGGCAAAAGTAATGATTAAGACCATTAGTTACCATCAAATATTCAGCTTTCAAAGTCATATTGTAGCGGGCAATTTGGTCAAAAGTGGCTTGAGCCGTTTTTATTTCGGGAGCTTTACATTCGATTAATAGAAATATGGAACCATCTGAATTGAAGACAACAACATCATATCTTTTTTGCAATCCGTTGACATTTAAGACTTTTTCGACATTTATCAACGATTTTGGGTATTTTTTTTCTTCCAATAAAAAACGAACAACGTGCTGACGAACCCATTCTTCGGGAGTGAGAATGATAAATTTTTTCCTGATTTCATCGAAAATAGATACTTTATTTTCGCTATTTTTGAAACGGAAAGAATAAGAAGGGAAATTCAGTTGCTGCATTGGACAAAAGTATAAAATAAGTTTAAAGTTTAAGGTTTAAAAGTTTCACACGATTCTTCAAACCTCAAACCTTAAACTTTAAACAAAAAATAATGGACGAAGTTTTAAAAATAATCAATGACATAAAAGCAGGCAATATTAAACCGATCTATTTTTTAATGGGAGAGGAATCCTATTATATTGATAAATTATCCGATTATATTGAAGATAACGTGTTGACTGATGAGGAAAAAGGCTTTAACCAGACCGTTTTGTACGGACGCGATGTTTCGATAGAAGATATTGTTTCGACCGCCAAACGCTACCCGATGATGGCTGAGCGCCAAGTCGTTATTGTAAAGGAAGCACAAGATTTGTCACGAACCATTGACAAACTCGAGAGTTATGTCGAAAACCCAATGATATCAACGGTTTTGGTGTTTTGTTATAAGTACAAAACGTTGGACAAGCGCAAGAAAATGGCTAAAATGTTGGACAAAATTGGCGTGGTTTACGAAAGCAAAAAACTTTATGAAAATCAAGTTGGTCAATGGATTACGAGAGTTTTATCTGGAAAAGGATATTCAATCGAGGCCAAAGCCAATGCAATGTTGGTGGAATTTCTTGGAACTAATCTAAGTAAAATCAACAATGAATTAGATAAATTACAAATCATTTTACCCAAAGGCAGTACGATTACCCCCAAACACATCGAGGAAAACATTGGCTTCAGCAAAGACTTTAATGTGTTCGAATTGCGAAAAGCTATTGGAGAACGCAACCAATTAAAAGCTTATACCATCGCTGATAATTTTGCCCAAAACCCAAAAGAGAATCCAATTGTGATGACTACAAGTTTAGTTTTTGGATTTTTCGTACAGTTATTAAAATACCACGGATTAAAAGACAGAAACCCTAATAATGTTGCATCAGTATTGGGAGTAAATCCGTTTTTTATGAAAGAATACGACGTTGCTTTACGCAATTATCCAATGCGAAAAGTGAGTCAGATTGTCGCAGCATTAAGAGATATTGACGTGAAAAGTAAAGGAGTTGGGGCTAATGCCTTACCACAATCAGATTTGTTAAGAGAAATGCTTTATAAAATTTTTAATTAGCCACAAAAATTCACGACATTTACGGCTTCAAAAAATTAAATTATGGGAACAAATAAAAACACCATTTTAGGATGGGCAACATTATTAATGTTGATTATGGGATTATTATTGATAGGATTAGGAGCTTTCAGATACGATGATGTAGCAGGTTGGGGATTTGCAGCCGTTGGTGTTGGGTTCTTAGCAAATGCTTGGGTATTTAGCTCTTTAAAAGGAAGATTATAAAAAAAAGACAATGCCATAGCAATGTCAATAACAATTTAAAATAATAAAAATGGCTGACGATAAAAAAGTGATTTTCTCAATGCAAAAATTGAGTAAAACCTATACAGGAGCAGATAAACCCGTTCTTAAAAATATCTATTTGAGTTTTTTTTATGGAGCAAAAATTGGTATTTTAGGACTTAATGGTTCCGGAAAATCATCATTATTGAAAATTATTTCCGGAGTTGATAAAAATTATCAAGGTGATGTGGTTTTTCAGCCCGGATATACCGTTGGGTATTTGGAACAAGATCCACAATTGGATGAAACTAAAACAGTTCTCGAAATTGTACAAGAAGGAGTTGCTGAAACAATGGCAGTTCTAAAAGAATATAATGATATAAACGATTTATTTGGTCTTCCGGAAAACTATGACGATGCTGATAAAATGGACAAGTTAATGGATCTTCAGGCTGCCTTGCAGGATAAAATTGATGCTCTTGGCGCTTGGGAAATCGATACTAAGTTAGAAATTGCGATGGATGCTTTGCGTACTCCGGAAGGCGATACCCCAATCAAGAATTTATCAGGTGGAGAACGTCGTCGTGTGGCTTTATGTCGTTTGTTATTGCAACAACCTGATGTTTTGCTTTTGGATGAACCAACGAATCACTTGGATGCCGAAAGTGTACTTTGGTTAGAACAACATTTAGCACAATATGCAGGAACTGTAATTGCAGTAACACACGACAGATACTTTTTGGATAATGTTGCCGGTTGGATTTTGGAACTCGATAGAGGAGAGGGTATTCCTTGGAAAGGAAATTATTCTTCTTGGTTGGAACAAAAATCAGGTCGGATGGCTTTGGAAGAAAAAGTAGCTTCAAAACGCAGAAAAACTTTGGAACGGGAGTTGGATTGGGTTCGTCAAGGAGCGAAAGGACGCCAAACCAAACAAAAAGCGCGTTTACAGAACTATGATAAACTCTTGAATGAAGACCAAAAACAATTAGACGAAAAACTGGAAATTTATATTCCAAATGGTCCAAGATTAGGAACTAACGTGATTGAAGCGAAAGGCGTAGCTAAAGCTTTTGGCGACAAATTATTGTATGATAATTTAAATTTTAATTTGCCACAGGCTGGAATTGTTGGAATTATTGGCCCCAATGGCGCTGGAAAATCCACCATTTTCAAAATGATAATGGGTGAAGAAAAACCAGATGCTGGAGAGTTTCTAATTGGTGATACCGTAAAAATCGCTTATGTCGATCAAGCACATTCGAATATTGATCCAAATAAATCAATTTGGGAAAACTTTGCCGATGGCCAGGAACTCGTTATGATGGGTGGACGCCAAGTAAATTCTCGTGCTTATTTGAGCCGATTCAATTTTGGCGGAAGTGATCAAAACAAGAAAGTTTCAGCACTTTCTGGAGGCGAAAGAAACCGTTTGCATCTTGCAATGACATTAAAAGAAGAAGGAAATGTACTATTATTAGATGAGCCAACGAATGATTTAGACATCAACACGCTTCGTGCTTTGGAAGAAGGTTTAGAAAATTTTGCAGGTTGTGCCGTGGTGATTTCGCATGATAGATGGTTTTTAGATAGAATTTGCACTCACATTCTGGCTTTCGAAGGAAACTCTGATGTGTATTATTTTGAAGGCGGATTCTCTGATTATGAAGAAAACAAAAAGAAACGACTTGGCGGTGATTTGACTCCAAAACGATTGAAATACAGAAAGTTGATTAGAGGTTAAAATTGTTTAAGGTCTTAAAAATTTCAATTTCAAACCTCACAGGTTTTTAAATCTGTGAGGTTTTTTGTTATAAAAATTTTGCTTCCAATTGCTTTGTTGGAATCATGCAACTTTCTTTTTTGCCATACCATTTGTAACGATTTTTGGCAATATAATCATAGAGATGGTTGCTGATTCCCGCTGGAATAATCCTTAAAAGTGTTCCAAAGTGGAAGAAACCGCCGAGACTTTTTGCAATTTCCAATACAGCCGCTGATTTATAATAATAGGCGATTCCGGGCTCATAGAGAATAACGCTGTCTATGTTTAATGGGTTGATTCCTATGTGTTTTAAAATTTGCTGTCCCAAGTCCGATTGCAAGGCTACAAATCGAAAGACATCGTTTTTATCGTGTTGAATCACAAACTGAACAGCCGAATCACATAAATTGCAAACGCCGTCAAAGAGGATTATTTTTTTGTTGTGAGGAAGGTTTAGCATATTTTTTTATTTTTTTTGTCATTGCGAGCGCAGCGCGGCAATCCCACTAAGTTGCTCAACTTGTGTACTCATGTTAGTGGGATTGCTTCATACCTCGCAACGACAAACTAATTAATTCTTCACCGCTTCCACAAGTTCCAAAACATCCAAACTTACTTTCGAGGTGAATATTCCATAATTTACGGTTGCCTTGTTTTTTTCAATTTTATCAATGCTTCCCACGGCTTTTCCGTCAATCATCCGCACTCGGTCACCTACTTTTAAAATAGCCTTTGGTTTTTCGATAATGGGTTTTAGTTTTTTTTCCTTTTTAATAACTCTAATTTCTTCGACTTTAACTTCCACTTCTTTTAGAATTTCATTTTTCTTTTCGACATTTTTTTTGGCTTCTTTAGGTGCAATTTTTATGCGTTTGGAGTTTTCAATTTCGATGATTTTCAAAAAATCACCAATGAGGTCTTTCTTGCTTTTATTGTTGAAATAGTTCTCGGCGATAGTTTCTATTTTTTGACCAATGTAAATCGTTTTCTGGTTGCTGTCGTACAATTCCTGATAGCTTTCCAGTTTTTGCTTGATTTTCACGTTGATAGTTTCCATTTTTTTACCTTCTTCACGCGCTTTTGTTTCTTCTTCTTTCAGCGTTTGCGAAGTTTTTTCCATCTTGGAACGCTCTTTTTGAAGTGTGGCAATGGTTTTGTCAAAACGCACTTTTCCAACTTCGATTTTCTTTTTCGCCCGATTGATTAAACTAAATGGAATTCCATTTTTTAAGGCGACTTCAAATGTAAAAGAACTTCCAGCTTGACCTAAAACCAATTTGTATAAGGGTTCTAATGTTTTTTCATCGAACAACATATTGGCATTTATGGCAAAAGGTAATTCGTTAGCCAGAATTTTTAGGTTTGAATAATGCGTTGTAATTATCCCAAAAGCTTCCCGATGGTAAAACTCTTCCAAGAAAATTTCTGCCAAAGCTCCTCCTAATTCAGGATCAGAACCAGTACCAAATTCATCAATCAGGAACATTGTTTTCTTGTTACATTTTTTCAAAAAATAGTTCATATTCTTTAATCTGTAACTGTATGTACTCAAATGATTTTCAATAGATTGATTGTCGCCAATATCTGTTAATATTCTGTCGAATAAAAAAGTTTCGCTGCGTTCGTGAACAGGAATTAACATTCCGGATTGCAACATCAATTGGAGTAATCCAACGGTTTTTAGGGATATCGTTTTTCCTCCTGCATTCGGGCCAGAAATCACGATGATTCTCTTTTCCTGATTTAATTCAAAAGTTTGAGGATGCGTAACTGCGTTGTTCTGTTTGTTATTCAAATACAAAATAGGGTGGAAGGCATCTCTAAAATATAACCTTCTATCTTCGGTAATCGTTGGTAAAATTCCATTAATTCTGTTGGCGTATTTTGCTTTTGCTGCAATCACATCAATATCACTCAAGAAATCCTGATATTGAATAAGCAGAGGCAAAAACGGACGAATTTGATTGGATAATTGTTTTAGAATTCGTGTGATTTCTTCTTTTTCTTCGTATTCTAGATTACTTAATTCACGCGAATATTTTAAGGTAGTTTCGGGTTCAATATAAGCGATGCTACCCGTTTTTGAACTTCCAAGAATAGAACCTTTTACTTTACGGCGATACATTGCCAGAACCGCCAAAACTCTACGGTTTTGAACAAAACTTTCTTTAATATCATCTAAATAACCAAGGGAATTGTATTGGGTTAAAGCCACGCCAAAGCTTTGGTTTACTTTACCACGAACGAGATTCATTTCCCGACGAATTTCTTGTAATTGTGAAGAAGCATTGTCTTTTATCTCTCCATATTTATCGACCACAACATCAACAAGACTACTTATTTCCTTGGTCAATTGTACTCCGGAAGCTTTTAAATTTAAATTTGGATAATAATCGTCGAATTTCTTGAAATAATTCAACAGGAAATTTGTAGTTTCGGATATGGTCGCAATTTTTCTAAAACTCCCAACTTCCAGAAAACTGTCTTCTATTGCCAAAAACTTGATTTCATAAGTAATCGCATCAAATCCGTGATTAGGAATCGCATTGTTATTCTGGAAAGAAGAAACATATTCTGTCGTTTGCATCAAAGCTTTCATTAAAGTTTCCTTGTCTTTGAAAGGTGCAATTTCGAGTGCTTTTTGTTTGCCAATATCGGTATTACAAATCGCCGAAATGGTTTCTAGAACGGTTGGAAATTGTAAGTCTTGAAGTGTTTTTTCGGTAATGGATATCATTTTTTATGTCGAAAGTCTAATGTCAAAAGTCCAAAGTTACAAAGTTATAAAGTCAAAAACCATTTTCTTCGCTCACTTTGCGAAAACTTTACGAACTTTGCGGTAAAATATATTTATGCAACCCAAACTCAATCCTTCTTGGCAATCCGTTTTATCAGACGAAATTCAAAAACCCTATTTTCAGGATTTGATGCAAGCTGTGGATGAAGAATACCAAAATCATATTTGTTTTCCTCCAAAAGAATTGCTATTTGCTGCTTTTGATCATTGTTCGTTCGAGGATTTGAAAGTGGTTATTATTGGTCAAGATCCGTATCACGGCATTAATGAAGCGAATGGTTTGAGCTTCTCCGTAAATGATGGCGTTAGAATTCCGCCTTCGTTGCGCAATATTTTTCGGGAATTGAATGATGATTTGGGAACTGTTTTTTTGCCTACGTCCGGTAATTTAGAGTCTTGGGCAAAGCAAGGCGTTTTACTTTTGAATGCTTCACTTTCTGTCAGAATGGATAATCCAAATAGTCATAAACACTTGAAATGGGATACTTTTACTGATGCTGTTATCCAAAAAATTTCGAATGAAAAAGACAATGTTGTTTTCTTGCTTTGGGGAAGTTTTGCCAAAAAGAAAGGTTCCAAAATTGGTAGAACAAAACATCTCGTTTTAGAATCGGGACATCCGTCACCAATGAGCGCGAATCAGGGAAAATGGTTTGGGAACAAGTATTTTAGCCAGACAAATGAGTATTTAAAATTGAAAGGTAAAAGGGGAATTGATTGGTGATATTAAAATATATAACCCATTGGGTGTAATTAGTTTTTGATAATAATTTTTCGTCATTTCGAGTAATTTTCGATAGAAAATCTTATCGAGAACAAGAAAAATTTTATTAAAAACGGTTCTCGATACATTTTTTGTTCCGTTTTACTACACAAAAAACACTTGAACTGACGGTTGCGATAATTACACCCAACGGGTTAAAATATATATTGAATAATCAGAATAAATAAAAAAAATAAAATGACACCAATCATTCGGTTATTAAATGGATGTCCCATTTCAGCGTAATAATCAGCATAGTTTTTAGGACCATTAAGGTATTCATTAAAGATAAATTTATGGTTTACTTAAAAATGTTCCAAAAGTTTATCGTACGGATGCACCAATAAAATTGAAAAATACTCTTCCTAAATAATTCATTTTGTCTAAAATTAAAAAAAAAATTACTCTGCTAATTTCCCCAAAGCATATGCTATCAATTCATCAACAGCTTTGTACGGATCTTCACTAAAAGTGCCGTTGGCACGATTAGCAATAATAGCATTTAATGATAAACAATGATGTCCTAAGAGTTTTCCCAAACCATAAATAGCACTCGTTTCCATTTCGAGATTTGTCATTCGTGTTCCATTATAATCGAAATTATCCATTTTAGAATTTAATTTTTCATCCTGAGTGTTTAATCGCAATACACGACCTTGTGGACCATAAAAACCACCAGCAGTTCCTGTAATTCCTTTATGAATTTTATCGCTTTCAATTAATTTTTCTAATTTTTCTGAACACGGAATGCTGTAAGGTCGGCCTTTTTTTAAATCCCAATTGGTGTGTGAGATGAAAGCGTCTTCCATTTCAATATTCGAAATTTCATCGATTAAATAGGAGCGAAGCATATTGTCTAAGCCCAATCCAAATTTAGACATAACGAAACTATCTACAGGAATATCAGCTTGTAATGAACCCGAAGTACCAATTCTGATAATATTTAAAGAAGTAAGATTTTCTTTTGGTTTTCTAGTTTTTAAATCAATGTTTACCAAAGCATCTAGTTCGTTCATCACGATGTCAATATTATCAGGACCAATTCCTGTAGACATTACCGTAATTCGTTTGCCTTTGAAAGTTCCTGTTTGGGTTTTGAATTCTCTTTTTTGGGTCGAAAACTCAATGTTATCAAAGAATTGTGTTATTTTTTCGACACGGTTTTGATCACCCACAAAGATGATATCGAGTGCTATATGTTCTGGTAGTAAGTTCAAATGATACACACTCCCATCCGGATTTAGTATCAATTCTGATGATTTTATCATAATTTTATTTTTTTTCCACAAAGACACGAAGGCACTAGGTGTTTTGAAGGTTTTTTGTTATTGAACTCAATTATAATTCTAAAAAAAGAAGACAGAATATTGCTAACTAATTTAGCCTCCAACTCGTTTTACTTTGAATCCTTTTTCTTTGAGTATTTGCATAATTTTATCCCGATAATCTCCTTGAATAATTATTGAATTATCTTTAAAAGTACCGCCAACACTAAGTTTTGTTTTTAATTCTTTTGCCAAAATTTTAAAATCCTCATCAGTTTCAGTATAACCTTCTATTATTGTTATTGGATATCCTTTTCGCTTTTCGAATTTACAAATCATTGGTTCTGATTGAATCCAAAGTTTTTTTTCTTTGATTATTTTGGGTTCCTCTTTTGCTATTTGATGGTCAGGAAATAAATTTTTGAGTTGGTCTTGTAAGTCCATTTTTTACAATTAAATTGTTTTTATAAAACATTAAAAAATTAAGTTTCATTAAGTATTTATAATTCTTAACGAAGCTTAATTTCTTATTGGTAAAAGTACAAAAAGAGCCAGTACACTATCTTTTTTATCTAAATTATTTCTTGATTAGTCCTAATTCAACTAAGCGTTCGTGTAAATAATCTCCAGCGGTGATGTCTTCGAATTTTTTTGGATTTTCAGCATCAATGCAATTGTCCAAAGAATTCAATTTCATTTCACTAACCGGATGCATAAAAAATGGAATGGAAAACCGAGAAGTTCCCCATAATTCCCTTGGTGGATTCACCACTTGGTGAATAGTAGATTTTAATTTATTGTTAGTGTGTCTTGACAACATATCACCCACATTTATAACTACTTCATCTGGTTGAGCAATTGCATCAATCCATTCTCCTTCGTGATTTTGAACCTGTAAACCTCGTCCTTGAGCACCCATCAAAAGCGTGATTAGGTTAATGTCGCCGTGAGCCGCAGCACGAATGGCATTTTCGGGTTCAGAAGTGATGGGTGGATAATGAATAGGTCTCAAAATAGAATTTCCTTCTTTGGCATATTCATCAAAATAGAATTCGTTTAAACCAAGATGTAAAGCTAAGGCTCTCAACACGTAAATACCTGTTTTTTCAAGCATTTGGTAAGCTTCTTTCCCAACAATATTAAAACGAGGTAATTCACTTACTGCTACATTATCTGGATATTCGGCCGCGCGTTTAGAGTCTTTTTCCACATATTGTCCAAAGTGCCAAAACTCTTTCAAATCACCTTCTTTTCTGCCTTTTGCGTGTTCTTTTCCAAAAGAAACATAACCTCTTTGACATCCAATTTCTGGAAATTCATAGCTGTGTTTTATTTCTAATGGCAATGTGAAAAACTTTCTAATTTCGTCATATAATTCATCAACCAACTGTTCGTCTAAAAAATGACCTTTTAGAGCAACAAAGCCAATTTCTTCAAAAGCACTACCGATTTCATTTACAAATTTTTGTTTGCGTTTCGGTTCACCCGAAAGGAAATCACGCAAGTCAACACTAGGAATTTTTTGCATACTTTAATTTTAATAACTTTTTGTTCTTAAATATCGAACCAACAAATATAAAGATTAATTTTAATTCATAATTATAAAAGTTATAAAATGAATTAATAAATATAACAAAATTAAACGAAACTGTTATTTTTTCATACTTTTGAGCCGCTATAAAAATATAAAACTAATGAATTTCGACAGAAAAAAACTTACTGACAATCAATTATTAGATTTGTATAAAAGATTGGTAAAACCGCGATTAATCGAAGAAAAAATGTTGATTCTTATCCGACAAGGAAAAGTCTCTAAATGGTTTTCTGGCATTGGTCAAGAAGCTATTTCTGTTGGGGTTACGGCAGTTTTAGATACAGATGAATATATTTTGCCAATGCACCGAAATTTAGGAGTTTTCACTGGGAGAAACATTCCGTTATATAGACTTTTTTCGCAATGGCAAGGCAAATCTAATGGTTTTACCAAAGGTCGCGATCGTAGTTTTCACTTTGGAACGCAACAATACAAGATTATTGGAATGATTTCGCATTTGGGTCCACAATTGGGCGTCGCTGACGGAATCGCTTTGGCAAACAAATTGAAGAAAAACGGAAAAATAACAGCCGTTTTTACTGGTGAAGGAGCTACAAGCGAAGGCGATTTTCACGAAGCTTTAAATATTGCTTCGGTTTGGGAATTACCTGTAATGTTCATTATCGAAAATAATGGTTACGGACTTTCGACCCCAACAAATGAACAATTTCGATGCAAAAACCTTGCTGACAAAGGCATTGGTTACGGAATGGAAAGTTATATTATTGACGGAAACAACATTCTGGAGGTTTTCAATAAATTATCAGAATTAAAAACTTCGATGATCGAAAAACCTAGACCTGTTTTATTGGAGTTCAAAACCTTTAGAATGCGAGGACATGAAGAGGCAAGTGGTACTAAATATGTTCCGCAAGAGTTAATGGATACTTGGGCTATTAAAGACCCCGTAGAAAATTATAGGAAATTTTTATTAGAAAACGGAATTCTTTCAGATGCTTTTGATAAAGCTTTTCGCATTGAAATTAAAAAGGATATTGATGAAAGTTTGGTTATTGCCAATGCCGAACCTATGATTGAAGCCTCTTACGATGAAGAATTGAATGATGTTTACAAAAAATTCGATTACCAAGAAGTTAAATTTTCTGAGGAAATAAAAAATATTCGATTTATAGATGCTATATCTAGCAGTTTGAAACAATCGATGGAGCGTTACGATAACTTGATTATTATGGGTCAGGATATTGCAGAATACGGAGGAGCTTTCAAAATTACAGATGGATTTGTAAAACAATTTGGAAAAGAGAGAGTCATAAATACTCCTATTTGCGAAAGTGCAGTAGTTTCGGCAGGAATGGGCTTGTCTATTAACGGATATAAGGCGATTGTCGAAATGCAGTTTGCTGACTTTGTTTCGACTGGATTTAATCCGATAGTAAATTTATTAGCAAAATCACACTACCGTTGGCAAGAAAAAGCCGATGTTGTGGTTCGAATGCCTTGTGGTGGCGGATCGCAAGCGGGACCTTTTCATTCGCAAACGAACGAAGCTTGGTTTACTAAAACACCTGGCTTAAAAGTAGTTTATCCCGCATTTCCGTATGATGCAAAAGGGTTGTTGAATGAATCTATCAATGATCCAAATCCTGTTTTGTTCTTTGAACACAAACAATTATACCGAAGTATTTACCAAGATGTTCCAAATGATTATTACACAATTCCGTTGGGAAAAGCGGCTTTGTTGAAAGAAGGAACTCAGGTTACAATTATTGCTTTTGGTGCCGCGGTTCACTGGGCTTTAGAAACTTTGGATAAAAACCCAGATATTTCTGCGGATGTTTTGGATTTAAGAACCTTGCAACCATTGGACACAGATGCTATTTACGCATCTGCCAAGAAAACAGGAAGAGTTATTATTTACCAAGAAGATTCGTTGTTTGGCGGAATTGCAAGCGATATTTCGGCATTACTCATGGAAAATTGTTTTGAATACTTAGATGCTCCGGTAAAAAGAGCAGCTAGTTTAGACTCGCCAATTCCGTTTACAAAAGCATTGGAAGATCAATATTTACCAAAAGGAAGGTTTGAAAAAAAATTGTTAGAATTAATTAAGTATTAATTATTTTAGCTAGTTAAAAACAACACTTATTAGGTGTTAAGTCGTTAATTATATGTAAATTAGTATTTATTTTCAACTTAATATTTACTATGAAAAATAAGTATATTATTTTTGCTATTGGCCTGCATTGGACTCGGAAGTTGCAATAGATTCCAAAAACAAAAAATTCAGGAAGAAAATCCGGTAATTTCACAGTGTTATGAAGCTGTTTATGAAAAAGACACTGTTGAATTAAAAGTCAACACTTTGAAAAGTGGTAAATTAACTGGAGATATGGTTATGAAAATTGTTGATATACCAAAAAAATGGTTGGGAAAATTGCTGGGAAATTCCATAGAGACACCTTATTTGTTTCTTTTACTTTTATTCATGGAGCAAATAAAAAATTGACATTCAAAAATCCAATGGCATTTTTAAAACTCGGAAACGAACTCATTTTGGGTAATGGAAAAATAGAAACTATCATGGGAACTTCTTATTTTGTTAAAGAGGAGTCTATAAATTTTGATAGTGTAAAATATAAATTTTCAAAAGTGGACTGTATTCATAAATAACAGATAAAAACCCAACAGGATTTTATCTGTTATATAATTTGGCTTTTTCCTTTATGATATCGCTGATTTTTCTATTTTCGATTTTGCTTTCTAGCCAAGATATGATGTCGAGATAGAGAAAAGCCCTTTTTTCGTAGGTGTTTTTTTCTAATTCGATAAATCGTTCCTTCATTCCCATAAATTCCTTTTTAATATCGCTAGGATAAATGGTGTTCAATCTTTTCAAAAAACGAATAATTTCCTTTTGTACTTCGTGCAAATCATTCATTTTTATTAAAAATTTATAAGTGCTTTTTAATTGATTTTCCAAGTTGAAATCCTTCCCAGATTCATAATGTGCGATCAAACATAATAAACGTGCAAAACAAGCCAAATCTTCCCGAACATAAAGGTTTTTATTGTTGATGATTTTCTCTAGATACGAGATACATTCGGTATATTTTTCGTTACCAAAATAGATACAGGCTATTTTATAGTAAAATAACATTTCATGATGCTCGTCGAGATGATCGCTATGCAATTTTATTTTGTCTAAAACAACTGGAATTAAGTATTCACTTTCGATGAAAGTGCCTTCCAGAATGTGATAATTGAGTTTGTTATTATATAAATAAAGGAAAGATAAAGAGTTTATATTGTCATTTATTGGAAACTGGGGATCACTGATTGTTTCTTCTAATAATTTAAGATGTTTTTTAAAATTCGACATGTATTTCAACATAAATAATGACTCTAATAAATAGTGATTTCCTTTCAAGAAAAATACCGGATTTAGATAAATCATGTTCTTGTTGTCATAAAAAAGAGTCACCCATTTATGCGAATATTTATAGCAAGAAAGGAAGTCTTGCACGAGAAAACTTCTCCATAAACACGCATTGTAATACCAGTATTTCTCACGAAATCCAAACTTTTCAATGTCTAATTTTGAAATATGCTTCTTGAAATAATCATCAATATATTTGTATTCGGCATCGCTTTTTACATATCCAGTTTTCAGCATAATGCCGTATAATTGCAATGATAGATTAGATAATTTGCTTGAAATGATATTTTGGTAATTCAATTCTTTGGCCTGAACGACCAATTCATCAGCGCGACCTTGAATACTTCGGGTAATGTATTGTGATTCTATGAGTTTTTCGAATTCGACAATTTCATAAGCCATATATTTTTCGTCATTTTCTAATGCTATCTGCTTCGTTTTATCCAAAATTTTTAAACTCTGCTTATACAAACCTTTATTATATAAAATGGTTGCGAAATCGATTTGTTCGCGTAACTGGTAACGAATATTTTGGCTAGGAATATTCAACCGAATACTCACCAAAATTTGTTTGTACAAATAGGATTTAAGATTGGATAATTGTACTTTCTTGATAATGCCACTTCTCAAAATAATTTTCTCGTCATAGCCTTCGGATTTGTCTAAAATGTTAAACAATTCGATAAACTTAGTATTAGAACTCGTTTCTAATCGACTGGCAAAAATCTTGAATTGTCTTTTTTCTGACTTTGAAAGCGATTTTACTAATACAAATAAAGAATCTTTTTGATGGTTAGCCATTGTAAAATATACTATTGTAACTTGTTGATTTTAAATTATTTACAAAGCTATTACTTGCCTTATAAATAGTATAATTTTTAAAAACAGATTTTATATTAATGTTATGAAATCTATTTTTGTTCAAAGTTGTGAAATTACACTAAATATTTTAAAATGAATAGAGAGAAAGTCCAAATTTTTGATACCACTTTAAGAGACGGGGAACAGGTCCCAGGATGTAAATTAGACACAAATCAAAAACTTATAATTGCGGCTCGACTTGATGAAATGGGAGTTGATATTATTGAAGCTGGATTTCCTGTTTCAAGCCCTGGAGATTTTTTATCCGTATCTGAAATAAGCAAAATTGTAAAAAATGCTACTGTTTGCGGTCTTACAAGGGCCGTAAAAAATGATATTGACGTAGCCGCTGCCGCTTTAAAACATGCTAAAAAACCTCGTATTCATACCGGAATTGGAACTTCAAATTCGCATATTATTTACAAACTTAATACAACTAGGGAAGATATTATTACTAGAGCCAAATATGCTGTTTCTTATGCTAAATCCTATGTTGAAGATGTAGAATTTTATGCTGAAGATGCCGGTAGAACTGATAATGATTTCCTAGCACGGGTCTGTGAAGAAGTAATTAAATCAGGTGCTACGGTATTAAATATTCCAGATACTACAGGATATTGCCTTCCGGATGAATATGGTGCGAAAATAAAATACCTCAAAGAAAATGTAAAAGGAATTGAAAATGTTATCATTTCGTGTCACTGTCATAATGATTTAGGAATGGCTACTGCAAATTCGATTGCTGGTGCTGTAAATGGAGCCAGACAAATCGAATGTACTATAAACGGTATAGGCGAAAGAGCCGGAAATACTGCATTAGAAGAAGTAGTGATGATTTTTAAACAACATCCTTATTTGAATTTATATACTGATATTAATACTAAGCAATTGAATGAAATGAGTCGATTGGTTTCTGATAGTATGGGAATGATGGTACAACCTAACAAAGCGATTGTTGGTGCCAATGCTTTTTCACACAGCTCAGGAATTCATCAAGATGGCGTCATAAAAAACAGAGAAACATATGAAATTATGGATCCATTAGAAGTTGGTGTCAATGAGTCTTCAATCATTCTTACAGCAAGAAGCGGTAGAGCAGCATTAGCCTACAGAGCAAAAAAAGTGGGTTATGAATTGACTAAAGTGCAATTAGACATTGTATATGTCGAATTCTTAAAATTTGCCGACATCAAGAAAGAAGTTTTGGATCATGACATTCACCAAATTATTGAAGCTTGCAAAATCGAAGGAGATTTAATTAGAAGTTAACCCATATTTTAGCATTCTAATTATAGATTAACTTTACAAAAAAATAAATAAAATGGACTTAAAAATAGCAGTGCTTTCGGGAGACGGAATAGGTCCTGAAGTTATCTTACAAGCAAAAAAAGCGTTAAATGCAATAGGTGTGGTTTATAACCACGAATTTGTGTTTGAAGATGCTCTTGTAGGTGCTGTTGCCATTGATCAAACTGGAAATCCACTTCCTAATCAAACCCTAAATCTTTGTTTAAACACTGATGCCGTTTTGTTTGGGGCCATTGGGCATCCAAAATATGACAATAATCCTGATGCCAAAATACGTCCAGAACAAGGATTACTGAAATTAAGAAATGAACTAGGTCTTTATGCCAATATTAGGCCTATAAAACCCTACAAAGCTTTATTAGATTCTTCACCATTAAAAAGAGAAGTTATCGAGGGTGTTGATTTTGTAGTTTATAGAGAACTATCTGGAGGTGTTTATATTGGCGAAAAAAAATTAAGCGATGATGGGACCTTAGCTTCTGACTCCTATGTATATTCAGAAGAGCAAATCATTAGAATTACACATTTAGCTTTTAAAGCAGCCCAAAAACGCAGAAAAAAAGTAACAATGGTCGATAAAGCCAATGTTCTTGAAACCTCAAGATTATGGAGACGACTAGTTCTAGAAATAGGAGAATATTACCCAGATGTTGCGTTGAATTTTCTTTTTGTTGATAATGCAGCAAAACAAATTATACTGAATCCAAAACAATTTGATGTTGTCCTGACTGAAAACATGTTTGGAGACATACTTTCTGATGAAGCAAGCGTAATTGTAAGTTCCATTGGATTGTTAGCGTCGGTTTCTATAGGAAATGACAAAGTGCTTTTTGAATCCATTCACGGTTCTTATGTAGAAGCAACAGGGAAAAATATTGCAAATCCAATTGCTTCCATATTATCAGCAGCGATGCTTTTGGAACATTTTGGCCTTGATAAAGAGGCAAAAAAAGTTTATGAAGCTGTAGAAAAAGCTTTCGAATATAAAATAGTAACTGCTGATTTGAGTTCATTTTCAAAATTTGGCACCAATGAAGTAGGAGATTTTGTTTCAAATTTTATTTTAAGTAAAGAGGATTTGTTATATTTTAATAATGATAATGTTCATATAGGTCAATCGACAATATTTTAACTAAAATTAATTGAATAAAAGATGTAATAATTGAATTTAAATGCAATTTTGTAGTTGATTTTTTGTTTGTTTCATTTGTTTTTATACATTTGAATACTCAAAAAATTAAAATGAAATTATTCATTATTATCTATTCAATTATTAATGTCATTGTGATTATCACATATACAAAGGGATTGGTATAGATATAATTAAAAAGATATTTAAAACCTCCCAATTATTTGGGAGGTTTTTTTTGCAATAAATTTAAAAATACAAAATAATAATAAATGGAATTAAATAAATATAGTAAAACCATAACACAAGACGTAACTCAACCTGCAGCACAAGCAATGTTATATGGAATTGGTTTAACTGAAGAAGATTTAAAAAAAGCGCAAGTTGGAATTGTGAGTATGGGTTACGAGGGAAACACCTGTAACATGCACTTGAACGATTTGGCTAAAGATGTCAAAAAAGGAGTTTGGGATGCTGATCTAGTAGGATTAATTTTTAATACCATTGGCGTAAGTGACGGAATTTCGAATGGAACGGAAGGAATGCGTTTTTCATTAGTTTCTCGTGATGTAATCGCTGATTCTATTGAAACTGTGATGGGAGCGCAATGGTACGATGGTTTAATTGCGGTTCCAGGTTGTGATAAAAATATGCCAGGTGCTTTAATCGCTATGGGCAGGGTAAATCGTCCAGCCCTTATGGTTTACGGTGGAACAATAAATTCAGGACGTTGGAAAGGGGAACATCTTAATATTGTTTCTGCTTTTGAAGCTTTAGGAAAGAAATTCAACAATAGTATTTCCGATGAAGATTTTAAAGGAGTAATTAAAAATTCTTGTCCTGGACCAGGAGCTTGTGGCGGAATGTATACAGCAAATACAATGTCATCTGCAATTGAAGCCTTAGGAATGAGCTTACCATATAGTTCCTCAAATCCTGCGTTGAGCAAAGAAAAAAAACAAGAATGTCTTGATGCCGGAAAAGCCATCCGAATATTATTGGAAAAAGATATCAAGCCTAGAGACATCATGACTCGTAAGGCTTTTGAAAATTCGATTACACTTGTAGCCGTTTTAGGAGGTTCCACGAATGCCGTTATGCACTTAATCGCCATGGCACATTCAGTAGATATTGAAATTACTTTAGCCGATTTTCAAGCAATTAGCGACAAAACACCGGTTCTTGCCGATTTGAAACCAAGTGGTAAATACATGATGGAAGATTTACATGCGGTGGGGGGAGTTCCAGCTGTTATGAAATATTTATTGAAAGAAGGGCTTATTCACGGAGAATGTTTGACAGTAACTGGGAAAACCTTGGCAGAGAATCTAGCAGCTGTACCGGATCTAGAAGAAGGACAACAAGTTATTTTCGAAATTCAAAAAGCATTGAAATCGACAGGTAACATTCAAATTTTATACGGAAACTTAGCTTCAGAAGGTTGTGTTGCCAAAATTAGCGGTAACGAAGGAGAATATTTTGAAGGAACTGCGGTAGTTTTTGAAAGTGAATTTACCGTTATTCCAGGAATTCAAAATGGTTTAGTAAAACCCGGAGATGTCGTCGTCATTAGATACTGCGGTCCTAAAGGAGGCCCAGGAATGCCTGAAATGCTAAAACCAACATCGGCAATTATGGGAGCTGGATTAGGAAGTAGTGTGGCTTTAATTACTGATGGTAGATTTTCAGGAGGTTCACACGGTTTTGTAGTTGGACATATTACACCAGAAGCCTTTGATGGTGGTGGAATTGCTCTAGTCGAAAACGGAGATTTGATTACAATTGACGCTGTAAAAAACACTATTAATTTGAAAATTTCTGATGAAGAATTTGCTAGTAGAAAAGCAGCTTGGATTCAACCTTCTTTGAAAGCTACAAAAGGAGTTTTACTCAAATATGCCAGATCGGTTTCGAGTGCATCAACAGGATGTGTGACTGATAAGTAAGTTAAAAAAAATACAATAGCAATGTCAATAGTAAAATTGTCAAAAGCTTAAAAAATAAATAATGGAAAACAATAAAATATCTGGAGCAGAAGCCCTTATTAGATGCTTACTCGAAGAAGGCGTAGACTTAGTATACGGTTATCCTGGAGGTGCGATAATGCCGGTTTATGATGAATTATATAAATTTAAAGAACAATTACACCACGTTTTAGTGCGCCACGAACAAGGCGCAACACACTCAGCTCAAGGGTATGCCAGAGCGACTGGTAAAGTGGGTGTTGCCATCGCGACATCTGGACCTGGTGCAACTAATTTAGTGACTGGAATTGCCGATGCGCAAATTGATTCTACTCCAATGGTTTGTATCACAGGTCAAGTGGGCAAACATTTATTAGGTTCGGATGCTTTTCAGGAAACTGATATTATTGGTATTTCGACTCCTGTAACCAAATGGAATTATCAAATTACAGAAGCTTCTGAAATTCCCGAAATCATTGCAAAAGCTTTTTATATTGCAAGATCAGGTCGTCCGGGTCCAGTTTTGATTGATATTACAAAAAATGCCCAGTTTGATTTACTAGATTTTAGTTATAAAAAATGTACTGGAATTAGAAGTTACAATCCAAAACCAACTTTAAACCTCGAAAAAGTAGCCGCTGCAGCTGATTTAATAAATAATGCCAAAAAACCATTCATCGTATTTGGACAAGGAATTATTCTTGGCGAAGCCGAAACGGAACTAAAAGCATTAGTAGAAAAATCAGGAATTCCTGCTGCTTGGACCATTTTAGGACTTTCCGCTTTGCCTACAGAACATCCAATGAATGTTGGAATGTTAGGGATGCATGGTAATTATGGACCCAATTTGTTGACCAATGAATGTGATGTTTTAATAGCACTGGGAATGCGTTTTGATGATCGTGTTACTGGAAATTTGGCTACTTATGCCAAACAAGCCCAAGTAATTCACTTTGAAATTGACCCTTCTGAAATCGATAAAAATGTAAAAACCACGGTGGCAGTTTTGGCAGATGTTAAAGAAGCTTTGCAAGCATTGATTCCGCTTATCGAAAGTAAAACACACGAATCTTGGCACAACGAATTTAAAGAAAAATATAAAATTGAATTTGAAACGGTTATCAAAGAAGAGTTAACTCCAACTAAAGGCGGAATTTCTATGGGAGAAACTATGGAAATGATCAACAAACACTCCAACGGAGATGCTATAATTGTTTCTGATGTGGGTCAACACCAAATGTTTGCCTGCCGTTATGCCAAATTTAATTCTACAAAAAGTAACATTACTTCCGGAGGATTAGGAACAATGGGATTTGCATTACCTGCAGCCATTGGAGCGAAAATGGGAATGCCAAATCGCGAAGTTGTTGCTATCATTGGAGATGGTGGTTTTCAAATGACAATTCAAGAACTGGGAACTATTTTTCAAACTAAAGTTCCAGTGAAAATAGTAATTCTAAACAATGAATTTTTAGGAATGGTGCGTCAATGGCAAGAATTATTTTTCGATAAAAGATATGCGTCAACAATTATGACCAATCCAAACTTTGTAGCTATTGCTGAAGGATATCATATAAAATCAAAAAAAATAACCAAAAGAGAAGAGTTGGATGAAGCTGTTGCCGAAATGCTGGCTTCAAAAGAATCTTATTTTCTTGAAGTTATGGTAGAAAAAGAAAATAACGTATTCCCCATGATTCCAACAGGAGCTTCGGTTTCCGAAATGAGATTAAGTTAAAACTATGGAAAATAAAACATTCACCATTTCTGTTTATTCAGAAAACAACGTTGGCCTATTAAACAGAATTTCTGGAATATTCTTGAAACGCCACATTAATATTTTGAGTTTAAATGTATCCGAATCAGAAATCGAACACATTTCTAGATTTATCATTGTAGTTGATACCACCGAAAAATGGGTGCAAAATATTGTAGGCCAAATCGAAAAACAAATAGAAGTTATCAAAGCGTTTTACCACATTGATGAAGAAACCATTTTCCTCGAAAGTGCAATTTTTAAAATTGATTCTAGACTGTTATTCGATGAAAGGCAAATACAAAACATAATAAAAGAAAGCTATTCTGAAATTGTGACTGTTTCAAGAGACTTTTTTGTAATCTCAAAATCGGGGAAGCCTTCCGAAATTGAAGAATTATATAATAAATTAAAACCTTTCGGAATTATGCAATTTGTACGTTCAGGAAGAATTTCGGTTTCCAAACAAAAAATGGAAATTTCAACATTATTAGATGATTTAAAATAGGAATTAAAAAAAGGGAAAAAACCCCAAAAAGTATTAAATATTAAACAACAATTAGAAAATGGCAAATTATTTCAATTCATTACCTCTTAGATTACAATTAGAACAATTAGGCGTTTGCGAATTTATGGATCAGTCCGAGTTTGTAGATGGAATATCCGCACTTAAAGGGAAAAAAGTAGTTATCGTAGGTTGCGGAGCTCAAGGTTTGAACCAAGGTTTGAATATGAGAGATTCTGGCTTAGATATTTCGTATGCTTTGCGTGCCGAAGCTATTACACAAAAAAGAGCTTCTTTTATGAACGCTGCAGACAATGGTTTCAAAGTGGGAACTTATGAGGAATTAATCCCAACGGCTGATTTGGTTTGTAACCTTACCCCAGACAAACAACACACTGCTGTTGTAGCCGCAATTATGCCTTTGATGAAAAAAGGTTCGACTTTAGCTTATTCGCACGGATTCAATATCGTTGAAGAAGGAATGCAAATTCGTAAAGACATCACCGTAATTATGTGCGCTCCAAAATGTCCAGGATCTGAAGTTCGTGAAGAATACAAAAGAGGTTTTGGTGTACCCACTTTAATTGCGGTTCACCCTGAAAATGATCCAAATGGAGAAGGTTTTGCTCAAGCAAAAGCGTATGCAGTTGCCACGGGTGGTCACAAAGCGGGAGTTTTGAATTCTTCTTTTGTTGCCGAAGTAAAATCGGATTTAATGGGAGAACAAACCATTCTTTGCGGAATGTTGCAAACAGGTTCTATTTTGTGTTTTGACAAAATGGTCGAAAAAGGAATCGAACCCGCTTATGCTTCAAAATTAATTCAATATGGTTGGGAAACCATTACCGAGGCTTTGAAACACGGCGGAATCACCAACATGATGGATCGTTTGAATAATCCTTCTAAAATTGAAGCTTTCGAACTTGCCGAAGAATTAAAAGACATTATGCGTCCTTTGTTCCAAAAACACATGGATGACATTATTTCTGGTGATTTTTCTAAAAACATGATGATTGACTGGGCAAATGATGATATCAATTTATTGACTTGGAGAGCAGCCACTGCCGAAACAAATTTTGAAAAAACAGCACCAACTTCAGCTCATATTTCAGAACAAGAATATTTTGACAACGGGGTTTTGATGATTGCAATGGTAAAAGCTGGAGTAGAATTAGCTTTCGAAACCATGACACAATCAGGAATTATCGAAGAATCGGCCTACTATGAATCATTGCACGAATTGCCTTTGATTGCCAATACTGTAGCTCGAAAAAAATTATACGAAATGAATAGAATCATTTCTGATACTGCGGAATACGGTTGTTATTTATTTGATCACGCTTGTAAACCATTATTAGTTGATTTTATGAAAACAGTTGACACAAATGTAATTGGCAAACCATTTACAAAATCGAATGGTGTAGAAAACACAGTTATTATTGCAGTGAACAATGAAATTCGTCAACATCCTATCGAGGAAGTAGGAGCGTGGTTGAGAGAATCAATGACGGCTATGAAAAAAATTGGATAATAATAGATCACACTATTTGTGTGATGGGATTTGCCCAGTATCTTTAGGTTTTATAATATTTTGAATTAGTTAAAACGTATTAAAAATATAAAAAGATATTGTTGCTTTGCATCTACTTAACTTCTAAAAAATTAGAATGTTAAGTGGTGTAATCCCTAAATATAAAAAAGCAAGATAGAAATTCTATTTTGCTTTTTTTATGTCATAATTTAAAGATAATAATGTTCAGAAATTGCTAAGAAAATTACTAAATTAGCAATCTTATGGAAACTAATTTCGATGTCATAATTATTGGTGGAGGATTGGCTGGCCTTACAAGTGCCATTCATTTATCGAAATTTGGGTTAAAAGTTGCCGTTATTGAAAAAAATGAATTTCCAAAACACAAGGTTTGTGGAGAATATATTTCCAATGAAGTTTTGCCTTATTTGGAATCATTGGGATTGAATATTTCCGATTTAAAAACTTCGAATATTAATAAATTAGAATTTTCTTCTGCAAAAGGAAAAATCATTTCAGCCCATTTACCGCTTGGAGGATTTGGAATAAGTCGTTACATTTTAGATCATTATTTGTTCCAAAAAGCCATAGAAAATGGCTGCCAAATTATTAAGGATACTGTGACCGATATTCATTTTAGTGAAAACAAATTTGACATTTCTACTGCTAATAATTTAGGATTAAAATCAAAAATAGCTATTGGAGCTTTTGGAAAACGTTCCAATTTAGATCAAAAACTAAATCGTAATTTCCTTCAAAAAAAATCACCTTGGCTGGCCGTGAAAGCACATTATTCTGGAAATTTCCCCAATGAATTGGTTGGTTTACACAATTTTAAAGGAGGTTACTGCGGCGTTTCAAAAGTGGAAAATGACACTATTAATATTTGTTATCTAGCCGATTATGAAACCTTCAAACAATACAAGAACATCGAGGAATTTCAATTGAAAGTTGTTGTAAAAAACCCGAATTTAAAAACTATTTTTGAAAAAAACACAATGATTTTTGAAAAACCATTGACGATAAGCCAAATTTGTTTTGAGAAAAAAGACGCTATCGAAAACCATATTCTAATGATAGGTGATACCGCCGGATTGATACATCCGTTATGCGGTAACGGTATGGCAATGGC
The DNA here is from genome assembly GCF_963925185.1 of uncultured Flavobacterium sp. Classification (GTDB taxonomy): domain Bacteria; phylum Bacteroidota; class Bacteroidia; order Flavobacteriales; family Flavobacteriaceae; genus Flavobacterium. Next base: position 64,117 of record NZ_CAWURC010000006.1, read on the forward strand.
GATTCATAGTGCGAAAATTGTGTCTGAACAAATTATAGATTTTCTAGAAAATAGAATTGTTTCTAGAAAAGAATTAGAAGAAAACTATAGATATGAATGGAATAAAAATTTCAAAAGCCGACTTGCAACAGGACGTTTTTTGTCAAGAATATTGCAGAATGAAAAACTATCGTCATTTCTTATGCAATTATTGGTTGTTTTTCCATCGTTATTGACAAAAATCATAAAAAAGACGCATGGCAAACCTTTTCAATTGCAATAACAATGACAAAAATCAATTATAATTAGATGCCAATTAGTACCAAATATAGATCTGACGAACCGGAAATAATGGATGATTTCGCAATGGAAGGAGAAGTCTTGCGCGATGCTTTGGATAAAATTGCCAAAATAAATCAGCTGTTGGGAGGAAACCAGCTAACTTTACGAGGTGTCCAGGAATTAATCGCTAAGATTCCCTATCAAACCGAAATCACTATTGTGGACGTGGGTTGTGGTAATGGTGATATGTTACGAGTATTAGCGGATTATGGTTTAAAACACACTTTAAATTTTCGATTAATTGGAATAGACGCCAATAATTTCACTGTCAATCACGCTCGGAAATTATCAGAAGAATATGCTAATATTAGCTTTCAATGTGAAGATGTTTTCGGAAAAACTTTCGAAGAATTAAAATACGATATCGTTTTGTGCACATTGACATTGCATCATTTCAAATCTGTTAAAATCACACGACTAATGGCTGTTTTCAATGCCAATTCAAGAGTAGGAGTTGTAATTAATGATTTGCATAGAAGTGCCTTGTCATATCGATTATTTCAAGTGTTATGTTTTGTATTTCAATTGAATGCCATGTCGCGAGAAGATGGATTAGTTTCTATTTTAAGAGGATTTAAAAAACAAGAATTAGTAAATTTTTCAAAAAAATTAAATTTCACCAATTATAAAATTCAATGGAAATGGGCTTTCCGTTATCAATGGATAATTTCAAAACTATGAGTGTAAAAATTAAAACTGTAACCAAGCAATTACCTAAATATTCTAGAACCACAGATGAAATCATTCCCTTTCTTGATGCTTGGCTCGAAGGGCAAGATTCTCGTTTTATCCGAAAAGTGAAGAAAATTTTTGAAGGAGCAGCCGTTTACAAAAGGTATTCCATTATGGATCCAATTGCGGTTTTTACAAACACTTCTTTTGAAGAAAGAAACGACATTTACGTTCGTGAAGTCATAGAATTAGGTACAAAAGTATTTGAAAAGGCACTGGTCAAATCCAATTGGAAACCCGAAGATTTAGATTATATTATCACAGTAAGTTGTACCGGAATTATGATTCCATCCTTGGATGCTTATTTAATCAATAAATTGAAATTACGTCAGGATATTGTTAGGCTTCCCGTGACCGAAATGGGTTGTGCAGCAGGAATTTCGGGAATTATTTATGCGAAAAATTTTTTGAAAGCAAATCCTGGAAAACGGGCAGCTGTTATTGCTGTCGAAAGTCCAACGGCAACTTTTCAATTGGATGATTTTTCGATGGCCAACATTGTTAGTGCAGCGATTTTTGGAGATGGAGCAGCTTGTGTACTACTTTCTTCCCATATTAATGATGAGGGACCTGAAATTTTAGATGAAGAAATGTATCATTTTTATGATGCAGAACATTTGATGGGTTTTAAACTGACGAATTCAGGTTTGCAAATGATTTTGGATATTGATGTTCCAGAAACGATTGCCTCCCATTTTCCGGATATTATTAATCCGTTTTTGGCAAAAAATAATTTAAAAACAGAAGATTTAGACCATTTGATTTTTCATCCCGGTGGAAAAAAAATTGTGCAAACTGTGGAAAGTCTATTTTCTGATTTAGGGAAAAACATAGATGATACAAAAGAAGTTTTGCGATCATACGGAAATATGTCGAGCGCCACCGTTTTATATGTTTTGCAGCAAATTATGGATAAAAAACCAAAGCGGGGTTCAAAAGGATTGATGCTGAGTTTTGGCCCAGGATTTTCAGCTCAAAAGGTTTTATTACAATTTTAAAATGACAAACCAAGAAATCATATCAAAATTACCGTATTCTAAACCGTTTTTGTTTGTGGACGAATTGTTGCAAATAAATGAAAATGGCGTGGAAGGCACCTATGCTTTTGATCAAAATCTGGATTTTTATAAGGGACATTTCAAGGATAACCCTGTTACGCCTGGAGTGATTTTGATCGAAGTTATGGCGCAAATTGGGTTGGTATGCTTGGGTATTTATTTGCTAAATGATAAATTTAATAAAAATACTTTAATTGCCTTAACATCAAATGATATAGATTTTTTAAAACCTATTTTTCCAAACGAAAAAGTGACGGTGATTTCAGAGAAAATTTATTTTCGATTTGGCAAATTAAAATGCAAGGTCGTTATGAAAAATGAAAATGGAGAAGTAGTTTGCACAGGAACAATCGCAGGAATGATAACAAACAGATAAATGAATAAACGTGTTGTAATAACAGGTCTCGGTATTGTTGCTCCAAATGGAGTAGGAATTGATGCGTTTGCTAATGCAATTAAAAATGGAATCTCAGGCATAAAACATGATCCAGAATTGGCACGACTTCAATTTTCTTGTCAAATTGCTGGAAAACCTGAAATCTCAACCGAATTATCATTGGAATATTTCTCAGCATTAGAACTTCGAAATTTTAATTCAACTGGTATTTTGTATGGTGTAATTGCGGGAATTGATGCTTGGAAAGATGCTGGATTATCAATTGAAAATAAGGCTGAACCAGATTGGAATAGCGGAACTATTTTTGGAACAGGAACTTCTGGAATTGATAAGTTTAGAGAAAGTATTTATAAAATTGACGATTTCCAAACTCGAAGATTAGGAAGTACAGCTGTTGCTCAAACAATGAATAGTGGCATAAGTGCCTATTTGGGAGGAAAACTAGGATTGGGAAATCAAGTAACAACAAACTCTTCTGCCTGTACAACTGGAACCGAAAGTATCTTGATGGCTTTTGAAAGGATTAAATCAGGACAGGCGAAACGTATTTTGTCGGGAAGTACTAGCGATTCCGGGCCGTATATTTGGGGTGGATTTGACGCAATGAAAGTATGCACTTTTAAACACAATGAAACACCAGAAAAAGGCTCTAGACCAATGAGTATGACTGCATCAGGATTTGTACCAGGAAGTGGGGCAGGAGCATTGGTTTTGGAAGATTTGGAAACAGCTTTGGCTCGCGGTGCCACAATATATGCAGAAGTTCTTGGAGGAAACGTAAATTCTGGAGGTCAACGGGGTCTTGGAACCATGACGGCACCCAATCCAGTCGCCGTACAAAAATGCATAAAGGATGCTTTAAAAAATGCGGGAATTTATCCCAATGCTATAGATGCCATCAACGGCCATTTGACAGCTACATCAAAAGATAGTTTGGAAATTCAGAATTGGAGCGAAGCATTAAATAGGAGAGGAATAAATTTTCCGTATATAAACTCACTGAAATCAATGGTTGGACATTGTTTGTCTGGAGCGGGAAGTATTGAAAGTGTTGCTTCGGTTTTGCAATTGCATCAGGGATTTATTTTTCCGAATATTAATTGTGAAGATTTACACTCTGAAATTACCACAATAATTGATGCAACTCGAATTCCACAACAATTAATTGAAAAAGAATTGACTATTATCGCAAAAGCCAGTTTTGGTTTTGGTGACGTAAATGGATGTGTGATTTTTAAAAAATATAAATAATAGATGAACAAACAAGAAATTATCGAGAAGTTAAAGGTAATCGTTAAACCTTATATCAAAAACCAGGAAGCATTTGACAATCTTACGGAAAGAACTGATTTCATTAATGATTTGCAGATAAATTCTGCAAATTTAGTCGACGTGATTTTAGATATTGAAGAAAAATTTTCTATTGTAATTGACAATCAATCGATGGAACGAATGTTAGACGTACAATCAGCGATAGAGATTATTGAAACTAAATTATCCGAAAAGTGATAGGAAATGACATTGTAGATTTGGCATTAACCAGAAAAGAAAGCAATTGGAAAAGGAAGGGTTTTTTGAATAAAATCTTTACTAAAAAAGAACAAATGTTGATTTTAAATTCCGGAAATCCAGAAATTATGGTTTGGAATTTATGGAGTAGGAAGGAAGCGGCTTATAAAATTTACAATCGTCAGACACTAATTCGGGGATATTTTCCTTTGCAATTGGAATGTTTTAATTTTGAGAATAGCAATGGACTATCTTTTGGAAAAGTACAGATAGAAGACAAAGTATATTACACAAAAACTGAAATTTCATCCCAATATATTTATACAATTGCTGTTGATAATTCTAAATATTTTGATAAAATTAAAACATTAGAAAATCGTAAAAACATCAAAAAAATAAATGGTATTCCAAGTTATATAGAAAAAGATAGTTTATATACAGAACCAGCATCCATAAGTCATCACGGAATATTTGAAAGAATAATTTCTATTTAATTCCCAATCTAGACTTTAGTTTAAGGAAAAGTAACGCAATTTTATAAGCATCTTCAGAAGCCGAATTTCGATCGCTTTTTGGAATTTTGAATATGTCACATAATTCATCAAGCAAAAATTGTTTATTACTAATATCGTTCAGTTTTTGATGCATTATATCAATATCCAATGCTTCATTTTTTAGTCTTCCACAATCCAATCTTTCTAGAGCTTCGTTAATAATTTCTACATTAAAATCAACGTGATGACCTACTAAGATAGCGTTACCAATAAATTTAATAAAAGCCTGTATTGCATCCGGCTCTATTAGTTTTTCCATTTTACTTTCTAAAGTAAATTCATTTATAATACCGTTATTGTGAAAAAACTTATATTGGGATATTATGGTTTCAAAACTATCTCCAATGATTATATTATTATCTATTACTGCAAAAGAACCAATCGATAAAATCACATCCTCCTTTGGGTTTAAACCCGAGGTTTCAGTACTAAAAACAACAAAACGGTTTGATTTTTCATCAAATTTTGAAACGTAATCTTTCCAAAATTCAGGATGTTCTTTGTTAATATTTTTTATCCATTCTAACATAATCAAGAAAATTGGGTGAGTTGGAACTTTGTTTTAATTAATTCTTCTAATTCTTTCATTGGTGCCAAAGCGTTTTTTAAATTTTCCTTATCAACTTTAGATAGCTCTTGTAAATCAATATATTGTCCGGAATTATCATTTTTCAAACCTTCTAAAGTTCTAAATTTTGATAAAGTCAAAAATGCTTCGGCACAATTAAGGTAAATTTCACTGTTTCTATGATCTGTAATGGATAATTGTTTGAAACGCATATAGGTATTATTTACATTTCGAATGTTATAACTAAGTGCAAACAAACGGGCACCATCAATTAGTGGCATTAAAGCACGTGTTTTAATATCGAACTTATCCTTGTTAACCCCTTCTTCTTCGAGAATAAATTTCTTAAAAAAGCTTAATGGGGAGTTTTTTCGTAGCGTATTATTTCCTAAAAAATCAAAGAATAATGTATTATTGTGAACGTTAGTGAAAATTATGTTTTCAATTGTTTCTTCAATCTTTTTCTCCCCAAATACCAACTCATAGTCAAAGAAAATACTACTAATATCATTGCTATTTTCACCGGGAGTATTGATCCAAATATTGTATTTTTTTGTCCAATCTGTCAATGATTTACACCAAATAATATTACTACCCATATGACCGTTTGGACATAATTCATAACCCACATTTTCTAAAATTGTTGTAGTTCTTTTCCCCAACTTTAAGAAATAATCTTTGACATCCCTATATTTCTCTGCGGATACATCTTCAAAAACTAAGATACTGTCTTGATCAGTGAGCAATAATTGTTCTTTTCTGCCCTGGCTACCAATGCTAAACCAAGCAAAATTGGCGGGAGGGGAGCCTAAATCTAAAATCGATAAATCGATTGATCTCTTGATTATGGCCAAATTGATTTCGCTTGCAATATTATTAATATGAGAAAGTGGAACGTTTTTATGAATAGATTTTTGGATAAGATCTGTTAGACGATGACGGATTGATTTCAAGTCTTTTGAACTCTTGGAACGTTTAATTTCTTTTATCAAAACTCCGGGATTACTGGCTTGGGCGACAATCAAATCGTGTTCAGAAATAATTCCTTTGACTTCCGATTTATCGGTTCCATCTTGCGTTACACACAAATGAGTCACGTTGTGTTTCAGTATCAGTAATTGTGCTTCAGCCAAAGAAACATTTTCGACAACGGTTACCACTGGTGACGACATAATTTTATCTAAAGTAGTTGTAATTGAAAATCGTCCTGTGGCAATTTTGTTACACATATCAACGTTAGTAACAATTCCGATAGGGAAGTTGTTTTCGCAAACTATGACACTATTAGTAATCGAATTTGCCATAAGTTGTGCAACTTCCTGAACAATGCTTGATCTTGTTGCTCTTAAAGGAGAAGGATTATAAGACAATGATTGAAAGTACTGCATTTCTGATTGCTGGTCAGAATAGTAGACATTATCATAAATCAGTTTTCCATGTAAATTTTCACTTTCACTTGGATTGCTGGTGTTTGAGGCAAAACTTTGTAATAAATAATCTAATACTTCCGAATTGTTGGCAACAAATGGACGAAAAGTAGCGATAGGAATGGCATAAATGATGCTTTCTTCACGTGCTTTAGCGGTCATCAAATAATTATTCTTGGCAAAAAACGGACGCAAACCAAAAACATCGCCTTCAACACATTTATTTAATATTGTATCTTCTGCATCAGCAATCACAGATAAATTTATAACTCCAGAAGCTATAACATAAAAACTATCGTGCAAATCATCGTTGATTTGGAACAAAGTTTTATGTTTCTCCAAATTTAAAACACGAATACTTATAGCGATTTCGGATAACTCTTGAAAAGTTAAATTATCAAATGGTGGATATTGCTTTAAAAAATCAGCAATATGTTCAGCAACTGTATTCATATTGTTTCTAGTAGAATTAATTGTAAATTTAATAAATTAAATTATTCATACGAAAGATAGAGTATCAAAATAATGTTATTTTATGAATAAGAGGGATTAAATTATGAATTAAAATTCTATTTTACATAATATAAATTATAGTGCAAAAATATAGTGTTGTAAAAAAAAGTTAAACTAACCCGTTGGGTGTAATTATTAAAAACGTCTATTCGAGTGTTTTTTGTGCAGTAAAACGGAACAAAAAATGTATCGAGAATCGTTTTTAAC
>NZ_CAWURC010000007.1:0-17310 GCF_963925185.1 uncultured Flavobacterium sp.
ACTTTACGACAACTACGCACGATTGTATTAAAACTTATCGATTAAAAAAAGGTTGATGTTTAATTTTTTTGATTAATCAGTTTTTTTCAAGTTTAGGTTTCAAGTTTTTTCCAAATCATTAATGATGTTTTTTAAACTTTAAAAAGAGACAAACTATAAATTATTTTGCATTAATGTTTTAGGGGAATTTAAAGGCATAAAAAAACACCCAAAAAATGAGCGTTTTTAAAATGGTTAACTAAATATTAACTAAAACCTTTGTAAACCCCTATAAATAGGTTGTATTCGTGACCACGGCGGGATTTGAACCCGCACGCCCTTGCGAGCACCAGCCCCTCAAGCTGGCAAGTCTACCGTTTCTCCACGTGGCCGTTAATAAAAAACTGGAGAGACCCTGCATTGCAATGTCTCTCCAGTTTTTGTGACCTGACTGGGCCTCTAGCCCAGGACCCCAACATTAAGAGTGATGTGCTCTACCAATTGAGCTATCAAGTCTTTAGACTTTCAAGATTTTTTTAACGTATTCATATTATATTGTGACCCGACTGGGGCTCGAACCCAGGACCCCATCATTAAAAGTGATGTGCTCTACCAACTGAGCTATCGAGTCATTTTCGTTTCTTGAATGCGGGTGCAAATATAAGGTCTTATTTTCAATTTTTCAAAGCTATTTTATTATAAATTTGTCTTTTTTAAACAATAGCACTTAACGCCTTAATATATAAGGTTTTATTCATATGAGAAAAATTATTTTATTAGGTTATATGGGTTCTGGCAAGTCTACAGTCGCAAACAGACTGTCAAAAATTACCAACATTCCTTCCGTGGATTTGGACAAATGTATTGAAGAGCGAACAAAATCTTCAATAAATGAAATTTTCGAGCAACAAGGTGAAATTTATTTCAGGAAATTGGAACGCGAAGTTCTTGTTGAATTATTGGATTCCCCTGGAAATTTAATTATAAGTTTAGGAGGAGGAGCGCCTTGTTATGCAAATAACCATGAACTTTTGAAAGGGGAAAACGTAGTTTCCATATATTTGAAAGCTTCTGTTGAGACCTTATTCGAAAGATTAGTTTCCAACAAAAGTAAACGGCCTATTATTGCCAATATGAATGAAGACGAAATGAGGGAATTTATTGCCAAGCATCTTTTCGAAAGAAGTTTTTATTACAATCAAGCACAATATAAAGTGAGCGTAGATGCTATAACTAAAGATGAGGCTGCTCAAAAAATTTTTGAGATCTTAACTTAAATAAGCATAATTATTCCCGTTTTCATCAAAAACAACTTGCACATGTTCTAATGAGGAAGTCGAAAGCGAGATTCCTTTAAAATCAGCTTTTACTGGGTATTTTTTGTGGTTTCTATCTACTAGGACGGCGGTTTTGAATTTTTTCAAAGGCACATCAAGAAAATGTCTCACCGCATATATTAAGGTAGTTCCCGAGTTTAATACGTCATCAACAAGAACCAAACCTTTATTGGTGTATTGTTCTTTGGTTAAAGAAGTATGAATGGGAAATTCAGGATTCACTTTGTTTATTTGAACTTCGCACAGCGAAATTTTTAGCGCAGAAATGGTTTGTAGTGCTTCGGTGATTTTTTTCGCAAAAGTAAATCCATTGGAAGCAATACCAGCAATTACAATTTCTTCTTCATCTACATAAGTTTCATAGATTTGGTAGGCAATTCTTTTTATGGTATGCTCAATTTCTTGGTTCGAAAGAATGATATTTTTGCTCATTTTTTAAAAGGTTTAGATTTTAAATTTGTTTTTATAGTCATTGCCATTGAATTTTTATTTACTCCTTTGTTTCGTTTCCAAAATCATTTAAATCCCTTCGATCTTTTTTTGTTGGGCGACCATCGCCATTTTTACGATAATGTTCTTTCGATAATTTTAAAAGTTCCAAGTGCTCATAAACTTCAGCGGGGGTTTCATTTTTTCGATAAATATCAACTAACTTAGCTCCAACACGATTGTCAGGAATGTCCAGCACGGTGATAATTTGCGTGATTTGGTCTTTCCTAAATGTAATTTTATCAGTCGGAAAAACTTCCTTTGATGGTTTGGCTACTAGTCCATTTACGGTAATATGATTCTTTTTACAGGCTTCGGTAACCATATTTCGAGTCTTATAATATCGCACGCACCATAAATATTTATCTATTCTCATAAATTTTCCAAAATCGAAGTTAAATTCTATGCAAAAATAAATCAAAATTGTATCTTGCGCACCTAAAAAATCAGCAATAATGAATAAATTCAAGTATTATTTTATTTTACTAATAATAACGCTCTTTATATCTTCATGTACGAAGAACGAAGTTGCAGTAATTTTGCCACCTCGAGATTACAATGTGCAATATACCACTGATATTACTGATATTGAAGAGTACTTGAAAAATAATTATATTACAGTTGTTGATCATCCAGGTTTTTTAGATGATCAAGACGTGACGATTTCAAAAATAACCGATGCGCCAAATCAACCTTCTATTTATTCCTATTTAAATGCAACTACATTTCCTAAGCTTTTAATTCATGAAGTAAAACTTCATGATGTTACGAATAACTATAAATTATATTATTTAGTTTTAAGAGAAGGAGTAGGGCAATCTCCTTGTAACGTGGATGGTGTTCTTGCAGCATACAAAGGGGAATATTTGCAGAAAGTTGCTGCAACTACAACAGTTGCCGAGACGATTACTGCTTCTGGTTTTGAAGAAGTGAAATATCCTCAAACAATTTTAGGGTTATATTCAACGATACTTGGATGGTCAGAGATTTTTCCGCAATTTAAAGCAGGAACTTATACATCAAATCTTGACGGAACAGTTAGTCACAATGACTTTGGAGCTGGTGTGATGTTTATTCCATCTGGACTAGCGTATTATGGCTCTGGATCAGGTTCTATTCCTTCCTATTCGCCCTTGGTTTTTAGTTTTAAATTATATGAAATTCAACGTCTAGATATTGATAACGACGGTATTCCATCTTATTTAGAAGATTTTGATGGAGACGGTTATATGAGAAATTTAGCAGCTGGAGTTGATAATCCTGATGATACTGATAAAGATGGTATTCCTAATTTCTTAGATGTTGATGATGATGGAGACAATTACACAACAAAACTGGAAATTAAAAACCCTGCTACTGGATTGTCTTATCCATTTGCAGATATTCCGAGTTGTACGCTAGGAGTGAAAAATTATTTAGACAAAACCTGTCATCCGTAAGTTGTAAAATATAATACATAAAAAATCCCGTTCCGATAAATTATCAGAACGGGATTTTTTTATTGATTGCTAAGCAAAAATCTTATTTTCTTTTAATCACTTTTTCTACAGCGTCAACAATCGCTTGATTGTTCAACTTGTATTTGTCCATTAATTGTGTTGGAGTTCCGCTTTCGCCAAAGCTATCTTGAACAGCAACAAACTCTTGTGGAGAAGGATTGTTTAATGCTAAAACTCTGGCAACGCTTTCTCCAAGACCACCAAGAATGTTATGCTCTTCGGCAGTTACGATGCATTTAGTTTTTGCCAATGATTTTAAAATCGCGGTTTCGTCCAATGGTTTAATCGTGTGAATGTTGATTACTTCGGCAGAAATTCCTTTGGCTTCCAAAGCTTCGGCAGCAATTAAAGCTTCCCAAACTAGATGTCCTGTTGCAATAATAGTTACATCCGTCCCTTCGTTTAAAAGAATTGCTTTTCCTATTTCGAAAGGTTCGTCAGCTGGCATAAAGTTAGGTACAACCGGACGGCCAAAACGCAAATAAACAGGACCGTGATGGTCTGCAATTGCCATAGTTGCCGCTTTAGTTTGGTTGTAATCGCATGTATTGATTACGGTCATTCCCGGTAGCATTTTCATTAATCCAATATCTTCTAATATTTGGTGAGTTGCACCGTCTTCTCCTAAAGTTAATCCGGCGTGAGAAGCACAAATTTTTACATTTTTATCAGAATACGCTACCGATTGACGGATCTGATCGTACACTCTTCCTGTCGAAAAGTTGGCGAAAGTTCCCGTAAAAGGAATTTTTCCTCCAATGGTTAATCCGGCAGCAATACCAATCATATTAGCTTCGGCAATTCCAATTTGGAAAAAACGTTCTGGATGATTTTTCTTAAAATCGTCAAATTTCAACGAACCAATTAAATCGGCACAAAGGGCCACCACTTTTTCGTTTTTTGCTCCTAATTCTGTCATTCCCGCTCCAAAACCCGAACGAGTATCTTTACTTCCTGTATTTGTATATTTTTTCATTTTTCTTTTTAAATTAAAAGATTTTTAAATTGAAAGATTTAGTGTCGAATCTGAAATCATCAATTTAAAATCTGCAATCTGATTTAGTAGTCGCTTTCGCCTTCAGAATTATTTTGACTCAATGCATTTTCGAGTTGGGCATCATTTGGTGCTTTACCGTGCCAAGCGTGACTGTACATCATAAAATCTACTCCATTACCCATTTCGGTATACAATAAAATACAAACCGGTTTTCCTTTCGCCGTTCTTGATTTAGCATCGGTCAATCCGGCAATAATCGCTTCGATATCGTTTCCTTTTGCAATTTCTAGAACGTCCCAATCGAATGCTTCGAATTTGGCACGAATACTTCCCATTGCCAATACTTCGTCCGTTGTACCGTCAATTTGTTTCCCATTTACATCAATAGTAGCAATCAGGTTATCCACTTTTTTGGCGGAAGCATACATTATGGCTTCCCAGTTTTGACCTTCTTGCAATTCGCCGTCACCATGCAAGGTATAAACGATATGGTTGTCATTATTTAACTTTTTGGCTTGAGCCGCACCTATGGCTACGGACAATCCTTGTCCTAAAGAACCCGAAGCAATTCTCACTCCTGGCAAGCCTTCGTGTGTTGTTGGGTGTCCTTGTAATCGTGTGTTGAGCAATCTAAAAGTAGCTAATTCCGCCACCGGAAAATAACCGCTTCGTGCTAATACACTGTAGAAAACGGGAGAAATATGACCGTTAGATAAGAAAAATAAATCTTCTCCGATACCGTCCATATCAAAACCGGGTTTTCTGTTCATTATGTTTTGGTACAATACGACCATAAATTCGGCGCAACCAAGAGAACCTCCAGGATGACCTGAATTGACAGCGTGAACCATACGAAGAATATCTCTTCTGACTTGGATAGTTAAATCGTTTAATTGTTGTAAGTTAGGTTTCATTTTATGTGTAAAAGTTAAACTGCTGCAAATGTAATTTTTATTTTGGCGTAAGACAAATGATTTTTGCAATAGTTATTAGGATTTATGAGCAAAAAAAAAAGCCCAATTTAGGGCTTTTTTAAAAGAATTTAAGGACTTTGTAAAGTAACTTTTGATTGTAATAAATACTAATAATTTAATTTTTTGAATAGTATAAAGGGAACTAAAATCACTTTTAATTTTTATTTAATTTCTTCAATGGTGTCTGGATTGCTTTTCTTTATTGGAACCGCGCAGCTATTAGCGCCGCAGCAACTCTTATTGGCAATTGCTTGAAACAAAAAAAACACGGCGGCAACTCCCGAAAATGCACTTTGGGTTTCAACGGCTTGAACGGCTATATAAATTCCCAATCCCAAACGGAGAATTCGCATAAAATCCCAATCGGATAACAAGGTTTCTTTATTCATTATAATTTGCTTTCAAGACTTTGCCATCCGCCACCATTATGAACTTGTGAGTAACCGTTTGCTATTAATATGGATTTTGCCGAAGCGCTTCGCATTCCTGAAGCGCAGCAAGTGATAATTGGTTGGTTTTTGTCTTTTAATTTACCTAGGTTATTTCTTAAGGTATCAACAGAAATATTCAGGGAGCCTTTTATGTGACCGCCCGTAAATTCTCCTTTGAAACGAACGTCTAATATTATGGCTCCTTGTTGTACCAATTCGGCATAATTTACTCCTGGTCCGAATCCGAACATTTTTTTGAGTGTGTTGATCATTTTATATATTTTGAGATTTGTAAAAATTCACTTCTAACCAAGAACCGCCGTTGTAACATTCGATTCCGTGTTGCGAAAGGAAATGATGCGCTTGACCACTTCGGTTTCCAGAGGCGCAACAAAGTATTAGTGGAAATTTAAGTTGTTTTAACTCTTCGATTCTTTCTGGAATTTCATTCAACGGAATATTAATAGAGTCTGAAACATTGCCACCCATAAATTCTCCATAAGTCCGCACATCTATTATTGTTCCTTGATTTTCTTTTATTATTTTTCCCATATTCATTTTCTAACTTTTCATTAATTCATACTTTATAAAGTACGTTTCCTTGATTATAGCGCAAAGTTAATACAACAACAGGTATCGTATGGTAACTTTAGTTACACAAGTAATTTTTATAGATAAATAATTTAAGAATGGTATGATATAATAGAATATTAGTTTATAAATTAAATGCGTGGTTACACTTTTGCTGTGGTAGCTTTTTGATTCATATCGAATAGTGCAATTTCTGTCAAACCAGCATCAGTTCTTTTCTCTTTTTCAAGAGTCATCGCTAATAAATTTGCTACTTTATCTTCGCCTAGCATTTTTGCATAGGCATGTAAAGTGCCATAAGTTGCGATTCCATAATGTTTTACTTTTTGTCCTGCAAAAATAATTCCGGCATCGCCTAACACTACCATTTTTTTTCTCATTATTCCTTCATTTTCTTTCAAAATCCCTACCATTGCATCGCATTTTTTTGCATTGGGTTTAATTCCAGCAGATTTAAACACTTGCTCCAAACTATAAACGTGTTCTTCTTTTTCTGTTAATTGATTTAGGTTGCGAACTAATTTTGAAGAGGAGGCATTTCCCACCATTTTTGGTAATGATTTAGACAACGTTTTTTCTACCGAATAAAGATCTTTTAATCCAACTTCAAATAAACCTCTTAAATCTTGTGCTGCATTTGATTTTGCTTTCACAATTCCTTGTCTTTTGATAATTGTTACCATAATAGTTAATTTATAAATAACTGTTAATTAGCCTTATATAATTAATAATTGTATTATTCCATAAAAAAAAGCCGCTATCTGAACTCATTTTTAAATCTTATCGAATTCTTATATAAATAATGTTTTCTGAGTTTTTTTTGGTTACACATTCTCCAAAAAAATAAACATTGTTAAATAAAATCTTAAATCCTATCCCGAAGTGTGGGGACTAAATCCTAAATCATTTATCTTTGCGCACTGAAAAAAGTCCTTATGAAGTTTGATTTATTAAAAAAAGATCCGCAGTCCAAAGCCAGAGCAGGAAGTATCACTACGGATCACGGCGTTATTGAAACCCCTATTTTTATGCCTGTGGGAACTGTGGCCTCTGTGAAAGGAGTGCACCAACGCGAATTGAAAGAAGACATCAATCCCGATATCATCTTGGGAAATACCTACCATTTATACTTACGTCCACAAACCCAAATTCTTGAAAAAGCGGGTGGTTTGCACAAATTCATGAATTGGGACCGGAATATTTTGACGGATTCCGGCGGTTACCAGGTGTATTCGCTTTCGGCCAACCGGAAAATCAAGGAAGAAGGAGTGAAGTTCAAATCGCATATCGACGGTTCCTACCATTTTTTCACACCCGAAAACGTGATGGAAATTCAACGTACCATTGGCGCCGATATCATTATGGCTTTCGACGAATGCACGCCTTATCCTTGCGATTATCGCTATGCGCAAAAATCGATGAAAATGACCCACCGTTGGTTGGATCGTTGCATCAATCATTTGGACAAAGTGCCAACAAAATATGGTTACGACCAAACTTTTTTTCCTATTGTTCAAGGAAGTACGTACAAAGACTTGCGCCAACAATCGGCCGAATATATTGCGAATTCTGGACAGCAAGGAAATGCCATTGGAGGACTATCCGTTGGAGAACCAGCCGAAGAAATGTATGCCATGACCGAGGTGGTTTGTGAAATTCTACCGGAAGATAAGCCACGATACTTAATGGGCGTGGGAACACCAATCAATATTCTCGAGAATATTGCCTTGGGAATCGATATGTTCGATTGTGTAATGCCAACACGAAACGCCAGAAACGGAATGTTGTTTACCGCAAACGGTACGATTAATATTAAAAACAAAAAGTGGGAAGACGATTTTTCGCCAGTGGACGAAATGGGACATACTTTTGTGGACACGGAATACACCAAAGCCTATTTGAGGCACTTGTTTGCCGCGAATGAATACCTTGGAAAACAGATAGCGACCATACACAATCTTGGATTTTATATGTGGTTGGTTCGTGAAGCAAGAAAACATATCTTAGCCGGAGATTTCAGGACTTGGAAAGAAATGATGGTACGAAATATGAGCCAGAGATTGTAAAAAAGTTCCAAGTTCTTTTTGTTTCAAGTTGTTGGAGTTGGAAGATATGTTAACAACCTGAAAATTAAAACCTGAAGATTGAAACCCGAAAATAAAAAAAATGAACATAATAGATAAATACATCCTAAAAAAATACCTATCCACTTTTGTGGTGATGTTGGCTTTGTTTGCGCCTATTGGGATTATTATAGATATTTCGGAGAAGATCAATTTTATGATTGAAAACAAAGTTCCGTTTGTTGACATTGCCATTTATTATTACAATTTCACGATCTATTTTACCAATTTATTATTTCCTATATTTCTGTTTTTGTCTGTGATTTGGTTTACTTCAAAGCTGGCCAATGATACCGAAATTATTGCCATTTTAAGTTCCGGAATTTCATTCGCTAGGTTTTTAAGACCCTTTATTATCGGAGCCACCATTGTTTCTATTTTTGTTTTATTGATGGGTTTTTTCGTCGTTCCAAAAGCGAGCGAAGGGTTCAATAACTTTCGCTATACCTATCTAAGAACTGGAGGGAAACAACAGATGAGAGGAAAGAATACCGATGTATATCGACAAATAAGTAAGAATGAATTTATCTATGTCAATAGTTTTAATACTGCTTCAAAAACAGCCTATAATTTTAGTTATGAGAAGTTTAAAAAGGATAAATTAGAATGTAAAATTACTGCCAGCAGGATACAGTGGAATCCTAAGACAAAAAACTACACGATGTTTGATTATACTAAAAGAACCGTTGGGGAATTAGAGGACAAGATTGAAAAATTTCAAAAGCGAGATGCTAAATTTACTTTTGATTTGGAGGATTTAACCCCTGTGGTTTATATTGCAGAAACATTAAATTTAGGAAAATTAAACCGATTTATTGACAAGGAAAGGGGCCGGGGTTCCTCCAATGTAAACGTATATCTGGTAGTTTTATATAAAAAATATAGTATTCCTGCTTCGGCATTTATTCTTACCATCATTGCCGTTGCGGTTTCTTCAATGAAGCGACGAGGCGGAATGGGTTTGAGTTTAGCCATTGGAATTGCATTGGCTTTTGCCTTTGTATTTTTCGACAAGATTTTTGGGACATTGGCCGAAAAATCTAGTTTTCCTCCATTATTGGCCGTTTGGTTTCCGAATATAGTTTTCGGAATTTTAGCAATTTTTTTATTACGAAATGCGAAACGATAAATTACGAACGTATCTAAATCTTCATTTAATTGTATTTATATGGGGTTTCACTGCAATATTAGGCGCCTTGATTTCAATCTCGGCCGATGCTTTGGTTTGGTATCGAATGCTTTTTGCAGGTGTTTTTTTATTCTTCTTTATAATTTTTAAAAAGAAATCATTTCAAATTCCAACAAAGGAATTTTTTAAATTAATTTTTGTTGGCCTTTTGATCGCAGTACATTGGATATTTTTTTTCAAGGCGATTCATATTTCTAATGTATCCATTACCCTAGCTGTTTTTTCGTTGGGAGCTTTTTTTACTTCAATCTTAGAACCGCTTTTTTATGGGAGGAAAGTACTATGGTACGAAGTGTTTTTTGGACTTATAATTATTGGCGGTCTTGTCCTTATTTTACAAGTAGAAATTAATTATTTTGAGGGAATAATATACGCTTTAGCATCAATAATAATAGGTGTTTTATTCACGCTTATGAACGGAAAACTAATTCACAAACACGAATCCTCAGTTATCACTTTTTATGAGTTTATGTCGGGGGTTGTTTTTATTTCTATTTATTTCTTGTTCGAAAACAAATTCTCTGTCGATTTCTTTACGCTGTCTTCCAAAGATTGGTTCTTACTTCTAATTCTAGCTTCGATTTGTACCGCTTATGCATTTACAGCTTCGGTTAAAATCATGGAGAAACTATCTCCATATACAGTAATGTTAACCACAAGTCTTGAGCCCGTTTATGGTATAATTTTAGCCTATTTTATCATTGGAGGAAAAGAAAAAATGAGTGTTGAATTTTACATTGGAGCCATTCTAATTGTGATTACGGTTATTTTGAACGGTTTTATTAAGCATTATTACACAGATAAAGAATAGTTATTTTCAAGGATTTATTTTTGAGAATTTATTCGCATTTAGATACCAAATAAACAATTTTGACAATTTTAAATTTTATATTTGCAATTCAAATCAAAAACAAAACGTACATACTCCATGGAATATTTAGATTTTGAGCTTCCAATAAAAGAACTTGTAGACCAGCTAGACAAATGTCTTGTAATCGGTCAAGAATCAGATGTTGATGTTACCAATACTTGTAAACAAATCAACAAAAAACTAGAAGAAACTAAGAAACATATCTACAAAAATCTTACCGCTTGGCAACGGGTGCAATTATCAAGGCATCCCAGAAGACCTTATACATTAGATCATATAAAAGCACTTTGTGGAGACACTTTTCTAGAACTTCACGGCGATAGAGGTTTCAAGGATGACAAAGCTATGATAGGTGGTTTAGGGAAAATTGGTGGTCAATCTTTTATGATTATTGGTCAACAAAAAGGCTACAATACCAAGACACGCCAATACCGAAATTTTGGAATGGCGAATCCTGAAGGCTATCGAAAAGCTTTGCGATTGATGAAAATGGCTGAAAAATTTGGCATTCCTGTTTTATCATTGATTGATACACCGGGAGCTTTTCCAGGAATTGAAGCCGAAGAACGGGGACAAGGAGAAGCAATTGCCAGAAATATTTTCGAAATGATTCGGTTAAAAGTTCCTATAATTGTTGTCATCGTTGGCGAAGGTGCTTCAGGTGGTGCATTGGGAATAGGAGTGGGTGATCGAGTTTTTATGCTTGAAAATACATGGTATTCCGTTATTTCTCCAGAATCTTGTTCCTCTATACTTTGGAAAAGTTGGGATTACAAGGAGCAAGCTGCAGAGGCATTAAAATTGACTTCTTCCGACATGAAAAAACAAAAATTGATTGACGATATTATTCCAGAACCTCTTGGTGGAGCACATTATGATAGAGAAACTACTTTCAAAACGGTAGAAAAATATATCATGAAAGGTTTCAAGGAATTGAAAGACTTATCAACACAAGAATTAGTTGCCCAAAGGATGGATAAATACAGTAAAATGGGGGAATACAAGGAGTAAAATCTTACAAATAATTAAAAAATCCGAAGCCGTATCGTTTCGGATTTTTTTTGGCTTATGAACAAAAAAGATTGTTTATTAACAATTATTTGTAATAAGTCAATAGTAATTTTTTTTTATTTTTTGTTACATTCGCTCTATGGAAAACGTCAGGAATATAAACCCAATTCGAATTGATAAAACTACTATCATTAACCTTGAAAAAGGAAAATTACCACCACAAGTTCTGGATTTAGAAGAAGCTGTACTTGGTGCTATGATGATTGATAAAAAAGGGGTAGATGAGGTAATCGATATTTTACAACCGGAAGCTTTTTATAAAGAGGGGCACAAATATATTTTCGAAGCCATCGTTCAGCTGTTTACAGATACACAGCCGATTGACTTATTAACCGTTTCGGCACAGCTGCGCAAAAATGCCAAATTAGAGTTGGCTGGGGGGGATTTTTACCTAATTCAGCTTACCCAAAAAATTTCCTCTTCGGCACACATTGAGTTTCACTCCAGAATCATTCTTCAAAAATACATTCAACGCAGTTTAATCCGGATTTCTACCGATATTATCGAAGAATCTTATGACGAAACAACCGATGTTTTCGATTTGTTGGACAAAGCCGAATCCAAACTATACGAGGTTACCCAAGGAAATATAAAACGAAGTTCCGAAACTGCCCAAAGTTTAGTTTTACAGGCCAAAAAAAGAATCGAGGAAATTGCCAAACAAGAAGGATTAAGTGGAATTGCCACTGGTTTCGACAAATTAGATAAAATTACTTCCGGTTGGCAACCCAGCGATTTGATTATCATTGCGGCTCGACCAGGGATGGGGAAAACGGCATTTGTACTTTCGATGGCGCGAAACATTGCCATAGATTTTGGAAAGCCAGTTGCTTTATTTTCGCTGGAAATGTCCTCCATTCAGTTAATTACAAGATTAATTTCCTCGGAAACAGGTTTGTCATCCGAAAAATTAAGAACCGGAAAATTAGAAAAACACGAATGGGAACAATTGAGTGTAAAAGTCAAAGACTTGGAAAAAGCACCTCTTTTTATTGACGATTCACCATCACTTTCCATTTTTGATTTGAGGGCCAAAGCAAGACGTTTGGCTTCTCAACACGGAATAAAACTCATCATTGTCGATTATTTGCAGTTGATGACTGCCGGTGGAAATGGAAAAGGGGGAGGCAACAGGGAACAAGAAATCTCTACCATTTCAAGAAACTTAAAGGCATTAGCCAAAGAATTAGCGATTCCAGTAATTGCTTTATCCCAATTATCTCGTGCAGTGGAAACGCGTGGATCAAGTAAAAGACCTTTACTGTCTGACCTTCGGGAATCGGGAGCAATTGAGCAGGATGCCGATATTGTATCATTTATTTACAGACCCGAATATTATAAAATTGACGAATGGGATGATGACGAACAAACGCCATCAGCAGGTCAAGCCGAATTTATTATTGCCAAACACCGTAACGGTTCGCTCGAAAGCATTAGATTGAAGTTTGTAGGAAATCTGGGTAAATTTGACAATCTCGACGATTATGGCGGAAGTTTCGACGATTTGCCCTCGAAAATGAACCACGATGATAATCCTTTCCAAACCAAAAATCTCCCTTCAGTAAATGATGCTTTTGGCAGTAATTTGAATGATGAAGATGATGATAGTGATATGCCGTTTTAATTTTAGTTATAATAAAAATATCAGAATGACTTTAAAAAGAGTATTCATACTTCTTATAATCTTGATTTCCTTTTCGGCAAAAGCCTCCTTTATTTTGTTGCCAATGGATGAAACCACACAACAAAATCATCTGAAAGCCTACGGAATTACCTATTGGTGCATTGAAAAAAAACACAAAGGCAGTTGGTTGCTCAATTATCGGGGCGGTTCCTTTTTGTTTCCCGATGCTACCGAAATCAGGAAAGAATGCCAAATTCGAGGAGTGAGTTTCGAGGTGTTGAGCGATACCGAAACGAATCAAATTTTGGAATTAATTGCCAGTCCTTCCCAAAATATGGAAGCAGTTGTACTTGAAAAATCTCCTAAAGTAGCCATTTACACGCCTAAAGGGAAGCAGCCTTGGGACGATGCGGTAACCTTGGCCTTGACTTATGCCGAAATTCCGTTTACATCTATTTATGATGAAGAAGTTTTGGGCGACCAACTCATTCTTTACGACTGGTTGCATTTGCATCACGAAGACTTCACCGGACAATACGGAAAATTTTTTGGCTCCAATAGGAATTCATCTTGGTACATAGAGCAAAAGAGAGATGCTGAAGCTTTGGCGACAAACTTAGGGTATCAAAAAGTCTCGGAAGAGAAATTGGCCGTAGCCAAAAAAATTAGGGATTTTGTCATTGGTGGTGGATTTATGTTTGCGATGTGTTCAGCAACTGACAGTTTTGATATTGCTTTAGCAGCAGATGGAGTCGATATTTGCGAATCGATGTTTGACGGTGATCCGAGCGATGCCAATTACCAAACCAAAATAAATTATGCCAATTCATTCGCCTTCAAGGATTATATCTTGGATAGAAAACCAGAACATTATGAATTCTCGGATATTGATATGACCGAAAAAAGGAAAATTCTAATGGAGAATGATTATTTCACCTTAATGGAATTTTCGGCAAAATGGGATCCAATTCCCTCTATGTTATGTCAAAATCATACCCAGTTGATAAAAGGTTTTATGGGACAAACGACTTCTTTTTATTCAGTACTCATAAAATCAAACGTATTGCTAATGGGAACCTGTGAACTCAACGGGGAAGCACGTTACATTCACGGTGAAAAAGGAAAAGGAATGTTTACTTTTTATGGAGGACATGATCCAGAAGATTATCAGCATAGAGTGGGAGACCCTGCAACAGTTCTCGATTTGCACCCTAATTCTCCGGGTTATCGCTTGATATTAAACAACGTTTTGTTTCCTGCGGCCAGGAAGAAAAAACAGAAAACGTAATATTAAAAAACAATAAATTCTTGTGATAGCTTTAATGGGTAAAAAAAGTGTTTGTTGATTTAAACCAATACCAAGTCTTTTAATATAGCTATGAGATGTAAGCTATTATTAGCTTTAAAGTATATTTTTAGTTTATTGACACGTTTTTCGATACTGCTGATGTCATTAGGAATTATCCCGGATTTTTTTTAAATCTAATGCAATTTCACCTAATATTAATCCATCGAGAATATTTTTATAATAGATTCCTTCACAAGCTATGGATGTTTTAACAACGAAAACATCTCCTTGTTTTACGTCAACAGAAAAATTAGTGTCGTTAGTTGCAAATTGAGGAATCCCATTGACTAAAATTTCCTCACGCAGTTTCCTCCATTATTAATTTTTTTTAAAAAAAATATATTAGATTTGTTTTTTAAAAGGTTTGAAAAAGTTAATTTCAATTTTATTCGATAAACCGAAATAAACTATCCAAGTTTAGTTGATTTTTTTGTTTAACAAAGGGTTTTGCTTATTTCCAAAAAATTAATCGGAAAAAAAAAACATTATGTATATTATATTAAGATATTCAAATCGTTATTATATGTTATGGTTATTAGTTTTTCTATTTAGCCTTAATTCTCATACAGCTTTTTCCCAAGACTATGGGTTGACATTTAATGGACAGAATTTTTCTCTCGACGAAAGAACAGGTCTTAATTTAACACCAAACGAATTTGTGTCTTTTAATGATGAATTTGATATCACATTTGATGTTAAAATTGATTTGATGCATAAACGTTTATTTGGTTATATTTTAAGAGTAATTAATGATAAAAATGAAAATATTGATTTACTTATTTCCAACAATACTTCACCAAATAATACAGTTATAAGTTTAAATTTTATAATTGGCACTTCTAAAACGGTGATTCCAATTAATAATATTAAATTTAATAAAAATAAGTGGATTAAATTGGGCTTGAAGTTTTCGTTAATTCAAAAAACGCTAATATTTTCGATTCAAGATGCTGCGGTACTTAAAAAGAATATAAGTTTTAAAAGAGCAGACTCGTTTAAAGTTATGTTTGGGGCTAATAATTATAATAAATTTTCCTCTACAGATGTGCCGGATATGAGTATTAGAGACATCAAATTATATGTTAATAAAAAAATACAGTATCACTATCCATTAAATGAAGTTAACGGAAATTATGCTCATGATAATTTCTCTGAAAATAAAGCGGTTGTAACCCATTCGAATTGGATACTGAATAGACATCAAGAATGGAAAAAAGTTTTTGAAAATGAGGTGGACGGGGTACAATTAATAACCGCTGATACTATTAATAATGTTATTTATTTACTTAGAAATAAAGAATTATTGGTTTATAATATTGAAAAGAATGAACCAATAATAATTAAATATAAAAATGCCCCCATTTATTTAACCTCAGATCACAGGGCTGTTTATAACTATCAAGACAAAAATATATATTGCTATTTAATTGATAGAAATTTAGTTTCCAAATTAAATATTCAAACAGGAGTATGGGAAAATGAAGCTGTTTTTATAAAAGAACCGCATAAACAAAAATACCAACATCATAACAGTATTTATAGTATGGTAGATAATTCTATATATACTTTTGGGGGTTATGGCCAATATTCATATAATAATGAGGTTAGGCGTATTGATTCAAAACAAGGTTTATCTGAAGTATTAAAAACAGATTCCTCCCTATTTCATCCTAGATATTTGGCTGGAATAGGGGAGCTGAACGACACTATCTATATTTTGGGTGGATATGGCAGTGATTCGGGTAGCCAATTGTTAAATCCAAAAAGCTATTTTGATTTGTTAGGGTATGTAATTAAGGAAAAAAAATTCATAAAAAAATTTGATATATCACACGTATTAGAAGATATGATTGTGGGGAACAATCTATGGATTGATAAAAAAAACAGAAACTTTTTTGCATTAATTTCGGATAAAACTAAATCTAAAGGTTATTTACAAATATTGAAAGGAAATATTGATAATTCTAAAGTGCAATTAGTAGGGAGCAAAATACCTTATGATTTTTTAGATGTGAAGTCTTTCGCAACTTTATATTATTTCCCAAAGGGGAAAAAGTTTGTGACTTATACCTCTTTTTTAACGGATTCAATTCAAACACAATTTAAAATATATTCTATTGAATATCCTCCCATAGTTAAAAAAGACATTCTAGCTAAATCTGATATAAAAAATGTTAAATACATATTTTACATAGCTTTTATATTACTATTTGTATTGGGACTTGTTTGGTATTTGTACTCAAGAAAACACAATGCAAAAATTAATGTTAAAGAGAATGAAGTTGATATAATCCCTGTTAATGATTCTATTCCAAAAGCAGACGAAATTGATTTTGAACCCATTTCTGGCGATATGGATTATCAAATAATATTTTTTGGAGGTTTCCAAATTATAGATTGTAAACAAAATGATATTACGTCTAAGTTTTCACCACTTTTAAAAGAACTGTTTTTATTAATATGGTTTTATAGCCTTAAAAACAATAAAGGAATATCTCCTGAGAAATTAATTGAAATCTTATGGTATCATAAAGATACTAGAAGTGCTCAAAACAATAAATCTGTTAATTTAGCTAAATTAAAAGGGCTTTTGACTGAGGTTGGTAATTGTAAATTAACAAGCGATACTGGATACTGGAAAATTAAGTTTGATCCTAAATTACTGAAAAATGATTATTTTGAAGTAATGCAAATTATGAAAGCTAAAAAAGCAATAAATAAAAAACATATCAAACATTTAATAAAAATTACGAAGAAAGGCCCCTTTTTGCTTAATTTAAATTATGA
>NZ_CAWURC010000008.1:0-217715 GCF_963925185.1 uncultured Flavobacterium sp.
GTTCGATTGTTGGGAATATCTCTGAGTAATTTAAACACAGAAGAGAAAAAGACGGTCGTCGTTCAATTGAAATTTGCTTTTTAATAAATAAACCACGCAGGAAAGCGTGGTTTATTTATTAAAAAGTTTGGTTTATTTTCTACTTGAAATCTTGGAAAGCAATCTTAAAAATTCTATGTATAACCAAACCAAGGTTATCATTAAACCCATAGCACCGAACCATTCCATATATTTAGGCATTTTTTGTTCCACTCCTTTTTCGATTCGATCAAAATCCAAGAAAAGATTCAATGCTGCAATTACAATCACAAAAACGCTGATACCGATGCTCATCATCGAATTACCGTAATGAACAGGGACAAAACTGGTAAACATTGAAAACAGCCAAGAAATTAAGTAGTAGGTAGCAATGGCAAGTGTTGCCGCAACAACAACCGATTTGAATTGCTCCGTTACTTTTACAATTTTAAATTTATACAACCCTAAACAGACTGCAAATGTTACAAATGTGGCACCAACTGCCTGAATCACAATTCCCGGGTACTTGGTTTCGAAAATTGCCGAAACTCCTCCAATGAACAAACCTTCAAATAAGGCATAGCCCGGAGCTAAAATAGGCGAATATTGTGGTTTGAAAGCTGCAATTACAACCAAAATTAATCCTACAATTGCGCCACCAATTGCCGGAACAATAGGGTTCATTCCATTAAAAGTCATCCACCAAATAACAATGGCAGATGCTGAAAGCAATAAAAACAAGATTAAAGTCTTGTTGATTGTACCTGACAAAGTCATGTCTTGGTTATAATCAATAAGAGTCGCGTGATGCACTTCATTATTTTTTGAAGCGGTTGTCGCTGTAAAAGACTTATTGTTTAAAAAAGGATTGCTAGATTTGAAATTCATCATAATTAAATTTTTTTTCAAATTTAAATTTTATTCTTCAGAAGAATGTTTAAATAATCATAATTTTTTGGGTTAAAAAAAATCCGCCTTATTTTATTTAAAAACAGGCGGATTTTGTTATGACATATTTTTAACTATTCTATTTCAGAAACTCTCAAAGTGTTTACCATTCCCTTATTTATAATTGGCATTGCTGCTAAATTGATTAGAAAATCTCCTTTTTCGACAAATCCCTTTTCTTTTGCGATTTCATTAATATCGTTAATAGTTTCATCAGTACTTACGGATTTTTCATAAAGATAAGATTTAACGCCCCATAATAAATTAAGTTGTGTTAGAATTATTTTATTAGAAGTAAAAACTAAGATGTGCGCTTTTGGCCTCCAAGCCGATATTTGAAAAGCGGTATAACCACTGTTTGTCAAGGTACAAATAGCTTTTGCTTTTATAGCATTGGACATATGAACTGCATGGTGGCATATTGTTTTTGTAATGAAACGGTTTGTTCGTATTTGTGGCGTGTTTTGAGGCACATGAATTAGCGGAGAATCTTCAACAGCTTCGATGATTTGTGTCATTTTCTGAATTACCTGAACCGGATAATTACCGGTAGCTGTTTCTCCAGAAAGCATTACTGCATCGGCACCATCCATTACTGAATTGGCTACATCATTAACCTCAGCACGAGTTGGGGTTAAACTTGTAATCATAGTTTCCATCATTTGAGTGGCCACAATAACGGGGATTCGTGCGGTTTTTGCTCTTCGGATTAATTCTTTTTGAACAAGAGGAACTTCGTGGGCAGGAAGTTCCACACCCAAATCACCACGTGCTACCATCAAACCATCGCAATAAGCAATAATCTTGTCAATATTTTCTAATGCTTCCGGCATTTCTATTTTGGCAATAATAGGAATTTTGTGAGGGGAATGTTTAGCAATTAATTCCTGTAAATCTTGTAAATCTCTTGGGGTTTTTACAAAAGAAAGTGCAATCCAATCTACTTTTTGACTAATTGCAAAAATAGTATCTGCAATATCTTTCTCCGTCATGGCGGGTAAGGATATTTTTGTGTTAGGAAGATTAACCCCTTTTTTAGACTTCAATTCACCTCCTTGAATTACTCGAGCTATAACTTCTGTTTTTTTATCGGTTTCAACGATTTCGAAGATCAGTTTTCCATCATCGAGTAGAATTCTTTCCCCAGGATTTACATCATTTGGGAAATTTTGGTACTTCATAAAAACTTTTTGGGCAGTACCAAGAATCTCTTCGGCAGTTGTAAAGGTGATCAAATCTCCGTCATTTACAATCACCCCTTCTTCCATAACCCCTACGCGAAGTTTCGGACCCTGTAAGTCTCCCAAAATAGCGGTGGTATATCCAAATTCTTTGTTGAGACCTCTTATAATATTGATTTTATCTTTAACATCTTCATAATCGGCATGCGAAAAATTCACCCTGAACACGTTTACTCCAGCATCAACCATGTCTTTTATTATTTCTCGGGTGCTACATGCAGGCCCAAGAGTGGCTACAATTTTAGTCTTTTTATTTGTAATCATTTGTATTAAAAAATTAAATTGTTTTTTGATTTTATTTTATTTGTTTCTACGATATACGCCGTCGATATACTGTCAATTGTATTTAAAAGGGACTGAATTTGAAAAACCGTCATTGGTTCTTCAAGATTTTCAATTTTAAAAAAATAATCAGCTTTCTTAAACTCAGGAAGTAAATAAACTTTTGTCGAAACCTCCATCTTTATGTTTGAAAACAAGGTTGGGATATTTTCTTTTTTTTGTTGAATGACTTCGTTCTTGTTTTGAATCAAGTTCCAGGAAACAGCTTTTTCCTTGTCGTAAAAATAAAATCTAGAAAATTTTGTTTCCCCCTCTTTTATGTTTATTTGAATTTCATTCTCACTTTTACCTAAATTTATTAAAAGTTTTTGATTGATGAAAAATGCTAATCGATAGTCTTCTAACGATGTATGAATGGCAATAAGATGATAATCTATTTCGTCAAATTCGCCAAGATCCAGTTTATGAATAGCCATTTCGTAAAAAATAAGGTGTAAATATACTATTTCTATCGAAGCATCAAACCTCATAAACTGATGTTTTCCTTATTTTATAAACGAAAACGTTGTAGTTTTTATGGTTTTGATATTATTTGATATCTATTTTTTTCTGAAATGCAAAATAAGCCCGTTGAGATGCTTTTTCTTCCGCTTTCTTTTTAGAAGTTGCTCTTGCTTTTGCGATTATCTTGTCTTCGATGCTTAGTTTTACTCCAAATAATCTTTGACCATCAATTGCATTGTCTTCAAAAATTTCAAAGTGAAATTGCTTCTTTTCTTTTTGGCACCATTCAATAATCAAACTTTTATAACTGATTACTTTTCCTTCCAATCGGGTAATATCCACATATGGTATAATAACTCTTTTCTGGGTAAATCTTTCGCAGTATTCATAACCTCTATCAAGATAGATTGCCCCGACCAATGATTCGAATATATTACCATGAATATTTTCTCCAAAATGCTGAACGGGGACTTTGCTTTCTATAAATCGAACCAAATTTAAATCCTTTCCCAGTTCGTTTAAATGTTCCCTACTCACAATCTTTGAACGCATTTTTGTTAGATATCCTTCATCACCTGCTGGAGCTTTGCTAAATAAATAGGCGGCAATTACCGAACTTAACATTGCGTCTCCAAGAAACTCCAAGCGCTCATAATTAATAGCGTTCCCCATTATGTCTTGTTTATTAGAAGAACGATGCGTAAACGCTTTCTTATAATACTCAAGGGTAACGGGGTTGAAACCTAGGATTTCCCTGATAGAATCAAAAAAAATCCCGTCTTCAAGAGAACGGGATTTCGACAATATTTTTCTAATTATGTTCATTTATAATTAGTAATCTAGTTTTTTTACTAATACACAAGCATTGTGTCCTCCAAACCCAAAAGTATTACTCATCAAGACATTTACCTCTCTTTTTTGAGCTACATTAAAAGTAAAGTTTAATTTAGGATCAATATTATCATCATCAGTAAAATGATTTATGGTTGGGGGGATTATCCCGTGTTTTATCGAAAGAATACAAGAAATAGTTTCTATTGCTCCAGCTGCACCTAGTAAATGGCCCGTCATTGATTTTGTAGAATTCAAATTCATTGAATAGGCGTGATCCCCAAAAACATGCAAGATAGCTTTTGATTCAGCCATGTCGCCAAGAGGTGTTGAGGTTCCGTGCATATTCACACCGTCAACATCTGTGGGTTTTAAACCCGCATCTCTTAGGCAGTTTAGCATCACGTTTTTAGCGCCTAATCCTTCAGGATGTGGGGCCGTAATGTGATATGCATCTGCTGACATTCCTCCCCCTCCAATTTCGCAATATATTTTTGCTCCACGAGCTTTGGCATGTTCGTATTCTTCAAGAATTAAAGCGCCCGCACCCTCGCCAAGAACAAAACCATCTCGGTCTTTATCCATTGGTCTAGAAGCTGTTTTGGGATCATCATTTCTTGTCGAAAGAGCGTGCATAGCGTTGAATCCTCCCATTCCGGCAATGGTCACCGTAGCTTCTGATCCACCTGTTACCATTGCATCTGCATGACCTAACCGTATATAATTGAAAGCATCAATCATGGCATTTGTAGAAGAGGCACAAGCAGAAACGGTTGTAAAATTAGGACCTCTAAAACCATATTTTATTGAAATATTACCTCCAGCAATGTCGGCAATCATTTTTGGTATAAAAAAAGGATTAAATCTTGGAGTTCCATCTCCTTTTGAGAATTCTAAAACTTCATTCTGAAAAGTTTCCAATCCGCCAATTCCAGAACCCCAAATTACCCCAACTCTATCTTTGTCTAATTTTTCAAAATCAAAGTTAGCATCCATAACCGCTTCTTGTGCAGAGACCATTGCGTATTGTGCAAAACGGTCCATTTTTCGTGCTTCTTTGCGGTCAATGAAATCTTCGACATTGAAGTTTTTCACTTCGCAAGCAAACCGAGTCTTATGCTTTGAGGCATCATAATAAGTGATTGGCGCAGCGCCACTAACTCCGTTAACAAGACTATTCCAATACTCTTGAATGTTATTTCCAATGGGTGTAAGAGCGCCTAAACCTGTAACTACAACTCGTCTTAATATCATAATTTATTGTGTTTTAGGATCTTTAAACAAATAAAACCCATGCTTTCTTGTTATATTTATATCACAAAAGAGCCATGGGTATTATAATATAATATATATCATTTTGATTGAAATTCAATCTGGAATTTAATTTTAAAAAATAATAACACCCGGTTACAATGTTGTAAACGGGTGTCTTTTTTATTATTTTTTAGCTTCTTCGATGTAAGAAATCGCTTGACCTACAGTAGCAATGTTTTCTGCTTGATCGTCTGGAATTTGGATATCAAATTCTTTTTCGAATTCCATAATAAGCTCCACGGTGTCTAATGAATCAGCTCCTAAATCATTAGTGAAGCTAGCTTCTGTTACAACTTCGTTTTCGTCAACACCTAATTTGTCTACGATAATCGCCTTTACTCTTGATGCAATGTCTGACATAATCTTTAATTTTAAAATTTAATTTGTTGGCAAAAATAAAAAACTTTATTTTAAAACAGCTATTTAGTTAAAAAATGTGAGCACTAATTTATAAAATAAATTTCACAAAGACAGTATAATGTTATTTATTATGATTTTTTATTCTTTTTTTTGCATAATTAAAATCAACATTTGTTATGAATAAAATTGTAATTTTTGCTTCTGGTTCGGGGACTAATGCCGAAAACATTATAAAATATTTTGACAACAAAGACTGTGGAACCATCGTTTCTGTTTTCACCAATAATCCAAATGCCAAAGTAATTGAAAGAGCCAAAAACTTACATGTCCCCGCCGAAATTTTTTCAAAAGAAGAATTAAAAGAAGGTATAGTACTACAAATTTTAGATGTTATTAAACCGGATTGGATAATTCTTGCCGGGTTTCTATTAAAATTGCCCGAAAATATTACAAAACAGTATCCTAATAAAATATTAAATATACACCCAGCCTTGTTGCCTAAATATGGCGGCAAAGGAATGTACGGAATGAATGTGCATAAAACCGTTGTCGAGAATAAAGAAAAAGAAACTGGAATCACCATTCATTTTGTCAATGAAAATTACGACGAAGGAAACATTATTTATCAAAAAACTGTGGCTTTATCAGGGACCGAAACCCCCGAAATTGTTGCCGAAAAAATACACGAACTCGAACAACGGTATTTCCCAAAAGTAATTGAAAAACTCATAACCAAAACCATTTAATTTTGGAACACGACGTACATATTTATACGGATGGCGCAGCCAAAGGAAACCCCGGTCGTGGTGGTTATGGCGTTGTTATGGAGCTGGTGGGAACTTCACATAAAAAGGAATTCTACGAAGGTTTTCGTCATACTACAAACAATAGAATGGAATTACTGGCCGTAATAGTTGGTCTCGAAAAGCTTAAAAACCCAAACATGAAAGTTTTGGTAGTTTCG
Organism: uncultured Flavobacterium sp.; assembly: GCF_963925185.1. GTDB lineage: Bacteria > Bacteroidota > Bacteroidia > Flavobacteriales > Flavobacteriaceae > Flavobacterium. The sequence continues at coordinate 6,463 of NZ_CAWURC010000008.1, forward strand.
GATTCTAAATATGTCGTGGATTCCGTTTTGAAAAAATGGGTTTTTGGTTGGGAAAAAAAAGGTTTTACAGGAAAGAAGAATCCAGATTTATGGAAACGATTTCTGTTAGTTTACAGGAGCCACAAAGTTGATTTCAAATGGATAAAAGGACACAACAACCATTCTCAAAACGAACGTTGCGATGAACTTGCCGTAATGGCTTCGATGCAAAAGGAACTTTCTGTAGATGTTTTTTATGAAAAGGAGGACGAGAAACTTTTATAGCAACTTCTAATCCCATACATTTTCAAACATCAAACTTATAAACTATCTTTGCGCCTTAATTCGAATCACATATAATGAATAAATTATTGATTGTTGGAACCGTTGCTTTCGACGCTATTGAAACGCCTTTTGGCAAAACAAACAAAATTTTGGGTGGTGCTGCAACTTATATAGGGCTTTCGGCATCTAATTTCAATCTTCAATCGGCAATTGTTTCAGTTGTTGGCGATGATTTTCCTCAAGAACATTTGGATTTGTTGACTTCAAAAAACATAGATATTTCGGGCCTTGAAGTAGTCAAAGGTGGGAAAACTTTTTTCTGGAGTGGCCTTTATCATAATGATTTGAACTCTAGAGACACGCTTATAACAGAGTTAAATGTATTGGCCGATTTTCAGCCAAAAGTCCCTGAAAACTTCAAAACTGCCGATGTCGTAATGCTAGGAAACCTGCATCCATTAGTACAAGCCAGTGTTTTAGATCAAATGGATGTTAAACCAAAACTTGTGGTTCTTGATACAATGAATTTCTGGATGGATTGTGCATTACCCGAACTGTTGGCTGTAATCAAACGCATCGATGTAATCACCATCAACGATGAAGAAGCAAGACAACTTTCGGGAGAATATTCGTTAGTAAAAGCAGCCGTGAAAATTCATGCAATGGGACCCAAATTCGTTGTCATCAAAAAAGGAGAACACGGCGCTTTATTGTTTCACGATCGTCAAATTTTCTTCGCACCGGCTTTGCCGTTAGAGGAAGTTTTTGACCCAACTGGAGCTGGAGACACATTTGCCGGAGGATTCGCTGGTTATATTACTCAAAGCGAAAACATATCATTCGAAAACATGAAAAATGCCATTATATACGGATCTAATTTAGCTTCTTTTTGTGTGGAGAAATTTGGAACAGAGAGAATGGTTAACCTCAACAAAGAAGAGGTTGTCAGCAGATTACAACAATTCAAATCGCTAACACAATTTGACATAGAAATATAATGAAGTGTGCCTCGAAATTTCGGGGCATTTTTTATATATAAAGCATAAATATTTAAAACCATTAAGGTATCTAGTTCACTAAGCTAGGGTCATTAATCTTTAATTTTTAAAAAGACGATTTTAATTATCTAAGAATACAACTAACTGCAACAACAACACAATGAGCGACGCAATTAAACACGAATGCGGCATTGCCCTTTTAAGATTAAAAAAACCGTTAGAATTCTACAAAGAAAAATACGGATCGGCTTTCTACGGGATACAAAAAATGTATCTCCTAATGGAAAAGCAACACAACCGTGGCCAAGATGGAGCGGGTTTTGCAAGTATCAAGCTCGATGTGGAACCCGGAGAACGATACATAAGTAGGGTGCGTTCGAATGATGCGCAACCTATTCAGGATGTATTTGCCCAAATTAACGACAGGATAAACGAGGAATTGACATCGCATCCAGAATACTTAGACGATGTGGTCTTGCAAAAAAAGAAAATCCCCTATTTAGGAGAATTGTTCTTAGGACACGTTCGTTATGGGACTTTTGGAAAGAACAGCATCGAAAGCGTACATCCTTTTTTGCGTCAAAATAACTGGATGCACAGAAATTTGATTTTGGCCGGGAATTTCAATATGACCAATGTAAAAGAACTTTTTCAAAATCTTGTTGATTTAGGACAACACCCAAAAGAAATGACAGATACGGTTACCGTAATGGAAAAAATTGGTCATTTTTTAGATAAAGCGGTAATTGATTTGTATCAAGATTGCAAAAATGAAGGATTGACAAAACAAGAAGCTTCTCCGGTAATTGCAGAAAGATTAGATATTGCTAAGATTTTGACCAATGCTTCGAAAAATTTAGATGGAGGTTATGCAATGGCGGGTCTTCTAGGTCACGGAGATGCCTTTGTTTTTAGAGATCCTGCCGGAATTCGTCCAGCCTATTTTTACGAGGATGACGAAATCGTAGTGGTGGCTTCAGAACGACCAGTTATTCAGACGGTTTTCAACGTAGACTTCGAAAAAGTAAAAGAACTACAACCCGGAACCGCTTTAATCATTAAGAAAAACGGAATGGTTACTCAAGAAGAAATTCTTCCGCCTACTATTAAAAAAGCATGTTCTTTCGAAAGAATTTATTTTTCTCGGGGAAGTGATGCCGAAATTTACCAAGAAAGGAAAAATTTGGGAAAACTAATTCTGCCAGCAGTTTTAGAAGCTATTGACAATGACACGGACAATTCCGTTTTCTCCTATATTCCAAATACAGCCGAAACTTCTTTTTACGGAATGATAGAGGCGGCACAGGATTTCTTGAATCAAAGAAAAAACAAATACATTCTCAATAACAGAAAAACGTTAACCAAAGAAAAACTCGAGGAAATTCTTTCGGTAAAAATAAGAACCGAAAAAGTCGCTATTAAAGACGCAAAATTGCGAACTTTTATTACTGAAGACAGTAGCAGAGACGACTTGGTAGCCCATGTTTATGACGTGACTTATGGCGTAATAAAACCAACAGATAATTTGGTAATCATCGACGACAGTATCGTGCGAGGAACAACACTCAAAATGAGCATCATCAAAATGATGGATCGCTTGAAACCAAAAAGCATCGTAGTTGTGTCATCGGCACCACAAATTCGTTATCCAGATTGTTATGGAATCGATATGGCAAAAATGGAAGGATTGGTTGCCTTTCGTGCTGCGTTAGAACTATTAAAAGAAAGAAACTTATACCATATTGTCGATGAAGTTTATGCCAAATGCAAAGAGCAGGAAAATTTCAATGATAATGAAGTAGTTAATTTTGTGACTGAGATTTATGCGCCGTTCCATCCACAGGAAGTTTCAGACAAGATAGCACAGCTTTTGTGTTCCCCAGAAATCAATGCCGAAGTAAAAATTATTTTTCAAACCGTTGAGAACTTACATATCGCTTGTCCGAAGAATTTAGGCGATTGGTATTTCACTGGTGATTACCCAACTCCGGGAGGTAACCGAGTTGTAAATAAGGCTTTTATGAATTTTTACGAGGGTAAAAACACACGAGCATATTAAAACCCTCTTGTTTTTGAGTATTTTATCGGATATTATTGTATTTCATCTAATTTATTTGTTGAAAACATATTGTAATTATATCTTTGATTTACCATAATATTAGTAGGTTAAGTTTATGGTAGATTTGGGGCAAAAAGGGTGAAAGTAATTTCACCTTTTTTATTGGAATAAAGTCAAAATACAAAGGGATAATATAAGGACAAGTATACAAGAATAAATTTTTTGGAAACAGCATAAAAGAGGCAAGAGAAAAGATTTTAAATCTTTTCTCTTGCCTCTTTTATCTTCTGCTAAATCGCCACCGGGTGTTAGGAGGCTTATTTCTCTAAATCATATCTTCTAGAAACTTCAACCCAGTTAATTACATTAAAAAAAGCGTCAATATAATCAGGTCTTCTGTTTTGATAATTCAAGTAATAAGCGTGTTCCCAAACATCCATTCCAAGGATTGGATTTCCGCCGCAACCTACGCCAGGCATTAAGGTATTGTCTTGATTTGGCGTTCCGCAAACTTCTAGTTTTCCGTCTTTTACACAAAGCCAAGCCCATCCTGAACCAAATTGTGTCGCCCCAGCTTTTGCAAAAGCAGTTTTAAAAACTTCAAAAGAACCAAAAGCGCTATCAATTGCAGCAGCTAATTCTCCTGTTGGCAATCCGCCACCGTCTGGCGACATTACTGTCCAAAACAAACTATGATTAAAATGGCCACCGCCGTTGTTACGAACAGCCATATTTTTCATATCAAGATTTGTCAAAATAGCCTCGATGCTTTTTCCTTCTAAATCCGTTCCCGCAACAGCAGCGTTTACGTTGGTAATATAAGCATTATGATGTTTAGAGTGATGGATTTCCATCGTGCGCGCATCAATATGTGGTTCCAATGCGTTATACGCATAAGGTAATTGTGGTAATTCAAAAGCCATAATATTGTTGTTTAAATGATTTATAAATATTTTATTCAAAAATAAACAATTAACTTTGGAAAAGGAAATTCTATTTAGTTATAGTTTTATTAAATAAATTTGTAGTGTGATTGTAATTGCAAGGAACCTGCCGATTTGGAGCTATTTCCCGCTTTCCGTTGCAATCTTTTCCCACGCAAAAAAGCGTAGAAAAAGGATTTTCACTACAATCGGGGCTGGGACTTCGGAAATAAATCAGACACTATGCAAAGACCATCATTCTCCATATACGACGCATCGGCAGGTTCCGGAAAAACGTATGCGCTCGTCAAAGAATACCTAAAAATCATTCTTGTTGCTAAGAAAAATGATGCCTACCGCAACATTCTCGCCATCACATTTACCAACAAAGCGGTGCACGAAATGAAAAGCCGAATTGTAGGCAGTCTATCCGAGTTTGCCAAAGAAGAGCCTAGTGAAAAAGCACAGGATTTAATGCAACATTTGGCGATAGAAACCGAGCTTTCCTTAGTCCAAATTAAAACCAAATCACAGCAAATCATCAAGCATATTATTCACAATTATGCTGCTTTTGATATTTCTACAATCGATAAATTTACCCACAAAGTCATTCGCGCTTTTGCCCACGATTTAGGCTTGCCAATGACTTTTGAAGTAACTTTAGACACAGAGAGTTTGCTCATAGAAGCCGTTGACGCCATTATAGCACAAGCTGGCGAAGATGCTATTTTAACGAATTTGCTCATCGATTTCACGATGCAAAAAACCGACGATGATAAATCTTGGGATATTTCTCGCGAGATTCTCGAAACCGGTCGTTTGGTTCTCAACGAAAATAATCGAAATGAAATCACCCATTTTCAAGATAAAACCATCACTGAATTTGTCGAAATAAAAAACAAACTTAAAGAAGCTTGTAAAGTTTTAGAAAATGAAAATGCAGCATTCGCCGAAAGTGCTTTACTGCTAATTGATAAAAACGGAATAGAAACTAAATCTTTTTCGGGTTCTTATTTTCCAAAACATTTGCAAAGCATTCTGGAAGGAAAATTCAACCCTAAAAACAAAACCTATCACGAATTTGACGATATAAAAATCAATAAAACTGCGAAAGACAGAAACGAAATCGAAGCAATAATCCCCGAGATGTTAGCGCTTTTGGAGGGGATTTATAAAAAATTTGAAAAGCGAGATTTTTACAATGCCTTTTTGAAAAACATTACACCACTTTCTCTTTTGAATACCGTTAGCAACGAATTGGCAAAAATTCAAGGCGAACAAAATGTGCTATCCATCACCGAATTTAACAGCATTATTCATCGGGAAATTCAAAACCAACCAGCGCCTTTTATTTATGAAAGAATAGGGGAGCGGTACCGTCATTTTTTTATAGATGAATTTCAGGACACTTCCGAAATGCAATGGCAAAACCTAATTCCACTTATTGGAAACGCTTTGGATGGAGAAGAAAACGGAGAAAAAGGGACCTTGATGATCGTAGGCGATCCAAAGCAGTCCATTTACCGTTGGCGCGGAGGCAAAGCAGAACAGTTTATTGCGTTAAGCAAAGACCAAAATGCTTTTAAGAATCATAAAAATGAGTTATTTCATTTAGATAAAAATTACCGCAGCTATTCGCAAATAATCGAATTCAATAACGATTTTTTTGAATTGTTGTCTAATGAATTCGAACACGAAGATTATAAAGATTTATACCAAAATCACAGTCGTCAAAAAAGAAACGACAAAACGGGCGGTTATGTGAATGTATCTTTCATTCCAAAAATTGAAGAAATCGAAGAAGACGAAGAGACTTTAGACAAAACAAAATTATATGTTTTGGCAACTTTAAATACCATTCAAAAAGTAGTAAATCAAGGCTTTGAATACAAGGATATTGTTATTTTGACTCGAAAACGAAGCCACGGAATTGCGGTTGCTAATTATTTGACGGAGCAAGGGATTTCAATTTTGTCATCGGAAACCTTGATGATTAAAAATGCCACCGAAGTGCGATTCATTATTCATTTATTGAAATACTTAAAAAATAATTCTGATAAGGAATCAAAAGCCTATTTCTTGCACTATGTTGCAGAAAATCTTCAGGGCAAATTGCCTATTCACGATTTCATTGCGCAAGGAATGACTCATGCAAATGAAGTGGATTTCGAAGTTTGGCTACAAGAGATTGGAGTCAATCTTTCTTTTCAAAATATCAGAAAGAAATCTTTGTATGAAGCAGTAGAACTTATTGTTTCTAATTTTCTTAATCTGAATAAAAGTAATGCTTACGTTCAATATTTTATGGATATTATTCTTGAAAGAGACATTCGAAACCAGGCGGGAATATCAGACTTTCTGAATTATTGGGACAAAAATTCGGAAAAATTCAGCATTCCATCTCCCGAAGGAAACAATGCCGTTCGGATTATGACTATTCATAAATCGAAAGGATTAGAATTTCCAGTTGTAATTATGCCTTTTGCCGAAGAAGATTATAGCCGCAGTCCCAAAGATAAATTGTGGATTAACGCCGAAGTAGAAGATTTTGGGATACCAAAAGTTTTAATAGACAACAGCAAAGCGGTCGAAGGCTTTGGAGAGGATGCGAAATCAGTTTATGACCAGAAATCTCAAGAAGAATTATTAGACAATATTAATGTTTTGTATGTGGCTTTGACGCGTGCGGAAGAACAATTACATGTAATTTCAAGCATGAACATAGACGCTAAGGGAGTTGCAAAAAAGAACAATATGTCCACTTTTTTTGTCAATTATTTGGCAAATAAAGGTCAATTCGACGAAAATAAATTCGAATACGAATTTGGATCCCCCCCTAAATTATCCCCCGAGAAAAAGCATATAGACACTTCTAAAACCATCCCATTCGTTTCAGAAATTTTGAACGCCAAAAACATTAAAATTGCACAAAGGGAAGCTTTAATGTGGGGAACCCATCAGCAAGAAGCTATAGAATATGGCAATGTAGTTCACGGAATTTTGTCTTTTGTAAAAACAAAATCCGATGTTGATTTAGCCATTACGAAAGCTATCGAAGATGGATTAATTACGATTAGCCAAAAACAGTTGGTTTATAAAACCATTCAGGAAATCATCAGCCACAAAGAGCTTTCAACTTATTTTGCTGAAGGAAACGAAATTTTAAACGAACAAACCATCATTCAAAAAGAAGGCAAAACCATAAAACCAGACCGAATGGTTTTTACAAAAAACAAGGAGATTTGTCTATTAGATTATAAAACGGGGACACATAATTCTAAATACCAACTACAGTTAGAGAATTATCAAAATGCGATTGAATTAATGGGTTATAAGGTTGTTAAAAAATCGCTTATATATATAGGAGAAACAATTGATGTAGTAAATTTGTAAAAAATAATGAAGTATTGCGCCTTAGTGGTAAAAACCTTAAACAAAAAATATGTACGGAAAAATAAAAGAACACCTGCAAGAAGAACTTCAGTCAATTGAAGACAACGGAATATTTAAAAAAGAAAGAATCATTACTTCGCCACAGGGAGCAGAAATAACTGTAAATGGAGAAACGGTTTTGAATTTTTGTGCCAATAACTATCTAGGACTTTCATCACATCCCGAAGTGATTCAGGCTGCAAAAGACGCTTTGGATTCTCACGGTTTCGGAATGTCGTCTGTTCGTTTTATTTGCGGAACGCAGGATATTCACAAAATATTGGAAAAAAAGATTTCTGAATTTTATGGAACAGAAGACACCATCTTATACGCTGCTGCATTTGACGCAAATGGCGGGGTTTTCGAACCTTTATTAGGAGATCAAGATTGTATAATTTCAGATAGTTTGAATCATGCGTCCATTATTGACGGAGTTCGTTTGTGTAAAGCGGCACGATATCGCTATGAAAATAGCAATATGGAAGATTTGGAAAAACAATTAATAAAAGCGACAGAAGCAGGAACTCGTTTCAAACTGATTGTTACAGATGGCGTTTTTTCTATGGATGGAGTTGTAGCTCCATTAGATGAAATTTGTGATTTGGCCGATAAATATGCTGCCATGGTTATGGTTGACGAATGTCACGCCGCAGGATTTATTGGTGCAACAGGCAAAGGAACGCTTGAGGCAAAAGGGGTAATGGGGCGCGTTGACATAATCACGGGAACATTAGGAAAAGCTTTGGGCGGAGCGATGGGCGGTTATACAACAGCTAAAAAAGAAATTATCGAAATATTAAGACAGCGTTCTCGCCCTTATTTGTTTTCAAATTCTTTGGCACCAGCAATTGTGGGTGCTTCAATTAAGGTTTTTGAGTTGTTAGAAAAAGACACAATACTCCGAGACAAACTAGAATGGAACACCAATTATTTCAAAACAGGCATGAAAAAAGCAGGTTTCGACATCATTGATGGGAATTCAGCCATTGTTCCCGTGATGCTTTATGACGCAAAATTAGCGCAAACTATGGCTAACGAATTGCTTAAAAAAGGAATTTATGTAATAGGATTCTTCTTTCCAGTTGTTCCAAAGGACAAAGCACGAATTAGAGTCCAGCTTTCCGCAGCCCACTCAAAAGCAAATTTAGATAGTGCGATAAGGGCCTTTATCGAGGTTGGGGTTGCATTAAAAATAATTTAGCGAAAAAATACACGTAAAATTTTTATAGAATAATGTTTTGTAGTTAAAAAATTACACATTACTTTTGTAGCACTAAAAATACTAACATAACAAAATCAAGCATGAAACATTTAAACAAAATTTTATTTGCTATAATAATGGTATTGAGCATAAGCTCATTTGCACAAGACGGCAATAACCCATGGGCACTCTCTTTTGGGGTAAACGCAGTTGACACAAAAACAGGAGCTGGAGGAGGAAAAAACGATCTAGATGCAACTTTTTCTCAGGTATTTTCTGTCTCAGACAATTGGAACATCCTTCCTTCGGTGTCATATCTTAGTTTGTCTAAATACATAGGCGATAATTTTTCTTTTGGAGTTCAAGGTTCCATAAACAAAATTAGTAAATTTGTTAGTTTTACTGGTAACGCTAATATAGCAGGTACAGATACTAGAGGATATAGAGTTACAAACCCAAGGGATTTAATGTATTATGGAGTTGATGCGAGTGTTAAATATAGCCTTATGAGTGCAATCAAATCTAAAGTGATTGATCCTTCCTTACATCTTGGTGGAGGTTATACTTTCCTTGGGGATAATAGTTTTGGAACAATAAATCCAGGTCTTGGGTTAACTTTTTGGTTTTCTGAAAATGTTGGTTTCTCATTAGAATCTTCTTACAAGCATTCATTTGGGGATAGAAATGTATCAGGTTCAATTGATACACCAATTGCGCCTACTCATTTTCAACATACAGCAGGTCTTACTTTTAAATTTGGTGGAAAAGATACTGACGGAGATGGAATTTATGACAAATATGATGCTTGTCCAGAAGTTGCCGGATTAAAACAATTCAACGGTTGTCCTGATACTGACGGCGATGGTATTATCGACGGAAGTGATGATTGTCCAGATGTATTTGGTTTAGCTTCTTTAAACGGTTGTCCTGATACTGATGGAGACGGAATAGCTGACAAAGATGATGCTTGTCCAGAAGTTGCGGGTTTAGCTGCTTTGAAAGGATGTCCTGATACTGACGGAGATGGTGTTACAGACGCATCTGATAAATGTCCTAAAGTTAAAGGACCTAAAGACAATGCAGGTTGTCCTTGGCCAGATACTGATGGAGATTCAGTTTTAGATAAAGATGATAAATGTCCAAATGAAAAAGGGACTGTAGCTAACAATGGTTGTCCAGAAGTAACTATTGAGGCAATGAATACAATTAAGTTAGAGGCTAGATCTATTTATTTTAACTCTGGTAAATCAACTTTTAAAACAGCTGATGTTCCAGTAAGATTAGAGTCAATTGCTCAAATTTTGAAACAATATCCAGATTCTAAATTTAGTATTGAAGGGCATACAGATAGTGATGGTTCAGAAAAATCTAATCAAAAACTTTCTGAAGATAGAGCAAATGCTGTTAAAAATGCTATAATAGCAAATGGTGTTGATGCTAGTAAATTAACTGCTATTGGTTATGGAGAATCTAATCCAATTGACACAAACACTACTAAAGCGGGTAAAGCTTTAAACAGAAGGACAGAAGTGAAATTAGCAGAATAATTTCTTACTAAAATATTTTTAGAAAACGCCTCGATTTATCGGGGCGTTTTTTTTATATTTATAAAATGACAAATACTTCTTTTTTAAATAAAATTGCGCAGATTTTAATCCAAAATTATTCAGGAAAACTATCCAAAACAACTGTGGTTTTGCCAAACAAGCGTGCCAAAATATTTCTTATAGAAGCATTGAAAAATCAGGTTGAAACAAATATTCTTTCTCCCGAAATTATTAGCATCGAAGATTTTATCCAAGACGTTGCCGGAATTCGCTCGGTTGATCCGATAGAATTGTTGTTCGAATTTTATGAAGTTTATTTGTCGATTACCAAAAAGGCAAACCAACAATCTTTCGAGCTTTTTGCCAATTGGGCCAAAACACTTTTACAAGATTTCAATGAAATTGACCGTTATTTATTAGATTCTAATCATGTTCTTTCCTATTTAAAAGACATTGAAGATATTAAGAAATGGGGAATTGAAGTCGAAAACAAAACACAATTACTAGAAAATTATATTGATTTTTGGAAATTATTACCTCATTATTACCAAACACTATATGCTCATTTGTTGAAAAACGGAATTGGGTATCAAGGCTTAATTTATCGGGAAGCGGTTAATAATTTGAATTCTTTTTCCAAGGTTGTAACCGATAAAAAATATGTTTTTGCGGGGTTTAATGCCTTAAATGCTGCCGAAGAAAAAATAGTGCAACATTTGATTGCTGCAGATCAAGCTAAAATATATTGGGATATTGACCAAACATTTTTAAACGATCCATATCACGATGCAGGATTGTTTGTAAGACGGTTTAAGGAAAGTTGGAAACATTACAAGTCAAATCCTTTTGAATGGATTGTAAATGATTTTTCAGAGCCAAAAACAATTCAGGTAATTGGCACGCCAAAAACTATTGGTCAAGCTAAAATCACAGGAGGTATTATTGAAAAAATAATTGAAAATAACCCAACTGCAAATCTTGACAAAGTAGCGGTTGTGATGGGAGACGAAAACATGCTTGTTCCACTTTTATATTCGCTTCCAGCATCGGTTGGCGCATTGAATATTACGATGGGATATTCCAGCAAGAACAATCCAGCACAGATTTTAATTGCAAAATTGTTTAAAATGCACACCAATGCTTTGTCGAGAAACGCCAAGAATTATGTGTTTTATTACAAAGATGTTTTGGATATTTTGACGCATCCATTGGTCGAACCATATGCAAAAACAAGTGCGTTGGTCAATGTCATCAATCAAAACAATTACACTTTTATTACGCATCATAAATTGATTGAACTGAATCCATATCCAAGTGATTTATTTCTTTTGTTATTCCAAAAATGGGAAATTGGTTCAGTGGCTGTTTTGGAAACCATTTCAAGTTTGTTGCTAATAATTAAAGCCAATTTGAACAACGACAACGAAGAAGAAAAAATCACAAAGGCTTTTGTTTATTCCATTTTCAAAGTAATTAACAAATTAATTAATTACTATTCGAAACACTCTCCCATTGATAAAATCGAGACACTTTATGCGATTTACAAACAAGTTATCGATTTAGCCGAAGTTTCTTTTGAAGGAGAACCTTTGAACGGTTTGCAAATTATGGGAGTTTTGGAAAGCCGCGTTTTGGATTTCGAAACCGTGATTATCACCTCGATGAATGAAGGGAAATTGCCGGCGGGAAAATCACAAAATTCATTTATTCCTTATGACGTAAAAAAAGAATTGGGCTTGCCCACCTTCAAAGAAAAAGACGCCATTTATACCTACCATTTCTACCATTTATTGCAGCGCGCCAAGAATATTTATTTGATTTATAATACGGAAAGTGAAGGCTTGGATGCAGGTGAAAAAAGTCGTTTCATCACTCAATTGGAAGTCGAAAAACAACCCAACCATACGTTGACTCACGAAATATACAATGCTGTTTTGCCCGAAACCGCTTATCAACCAATGGTAATTTCAAAATCGGAATTAGTGATGTTGCGATTGAAAGAAATTGCCGATAAAGGTTTTTCCCCATCGGCGTTGACGAGTTATATCCGGAATCCAATTCAGTTTTATTTCCAAAAGATTTTGCGCATCAGCGAAGTCGAAGAAGTCGAGGAAAATATCGCGCTAAATACTTTGGGTACCATCATTCACGAAACCCTGAAGGTTTTATATGAACCTTTTATTGGTAAATTTTTATCAGAAGCTGCTATTTTAGGTTGTTTTAAACTTTTGGATGATGAGGTTCTGAAACAATTCAAATTAGTTTACAAAGAAGGTGAAATCAAAAAAGGCAGAAATCTTCTGGCTTTTGAAGTCGCCAAACGGAATGTTTCCAATTTCCTGAAAGTAGAATTGGAAAGCATCAAAAACGGAGATGCGATAAAGATTCTGGCATTGGAACAGCGATTCGAACGGATTTTAGAACATCCCAGTTTACCGTTTCCTGTAAAAATTGGTGGTTCAGTTGATAGAATCGAGGAACATAACGGTAATATCAGAATTATTGATTACAAAACCGGGAAAGTCGAAAAGACAAACGTTACCTTAAAATCTTGGAATTGTTTGACTAACGACATAAAAAACGACAAAATCATTCAGGTTTTGGCCTATGCTTTTATGTTTGAAAAAGAAGCAAAAGGTAAGCCGGTCGAAGCTGGAATCATCTCTTTTAAAAATTTGAAATCGGGGTTTTTACCTTTTGCTTTCAAAGAAAATAAAGAAGAAACTGTAATAATTGATGAAGGAATTTTGGATTATTATTTGGAACAAATGGTTTTGTTGTTGAATGAAATTCTGGATGTGACTATTCCTTTTGAAGAAAAGGTTTAACCGCAATGTACATTAAGATTTCGCAAAGAATACAAAAAGAATTATAAAGTGGTTTTAGTTAAGAAAAAGGGGGGTCTAATTTTGGGCGGAGAAGGTTAAATTCCTTTAAAAAACCCAATCAAAACCGTTCCCAATTCCTCTCTATTTTCAATATGACTCATATGTCCGTCAGGGAAAGTTATTAATTCCGTGTTGGTATTTTCAATTTGGGATAAATTGTCTTTGTAAATTAAAACGCCATCTTTTTTTCCAAGAATCAGCAACTTTGGAAATTCACTTTCGTTTAAAATAAATTCTCGATCTTTCCTTATTTTCATCCCTTCGAGTGAAGCAACGATTCCTTGTAATGGTGTTTTTAAGGCTTCGACTCTTACCTTTTCGATTTCGTTGCTCAGTCTTTCGCGATTGTCTGGATTGAATAAGTTAGCGATAGAAAGCCTAATAAAGCCTACGTAATCTTTCTTTACCGCTTTTATGGCGCGATTTCGATTGTATTTTCGCTCTGTACTATCTTCCTTAGATGTGGAGTTCAAAAGAACCAATCCCTTTAAGGTAGTGGGATATAATTCGGCGAAAGCCAAAGCCACATAGCCACCCATAGAATGTCCAACCAAAATTGCTTTCCGAATCCGTAAATGAGACAAAATGGCTTTTACTATTTCTGCATTATTTTCCATTGAATGAACGTATCCAAGACATTCGGTTGCTCCGTGTCCCAATAAATCAATAGTAATTACGCGGTTTTTATATGATAAAATTGGAGCCAAATCCTTCCACATTGTTTGGTTTTCCAAAAAACCGTGAATTAAAACCACAGCGGTTCCCTTCCCAGTAACGGAAAAAGAGATTAAAGTGTTTTTGTAGAGGATTTGTTTCAAAAAAATTTTAAAGTTTCATGTTTAAAGTTTCAGGTTAGTGCGAACAACTTTAAACCTTAAACTTTAAACAAAATTACGCATTCATAATCGTTTCAATTTCTTCCACTTCAATCGGGATATTGCGCATCAAGTTAAACGGCTCTCCCGCTTCCTGAACAACAACATTATCTTCTAATCGAATTCCGAAACCTTCGGCAGGAATATAAATTCCGGGCTCAACTGTAAAAACCATATTGGCTTGCATTGGCTCGGTCAGAATTCCGTAATCGTGTGTATCTAATCCCATGTGGTGTGAGGTTCCGTGCATGAAATATTTCTTGTAAGCTGGCCATTCTGGGTTTTCATTTTGCACATCGGCTTTGTCAATTAATCCCAAACCAAGCAATTCTGAAGTCATTATTTTTCCAACTTCTAAATGATATTGTTTCCAAAGTGTTCCTGGAGTTAGCATTTTTGTCGCTTCATTTTTCACTCTCAAAACCGCATTATAAACTACTTTTTGTCTTTCGGAAAAACGTCCCGAAACTGGAATCATTCGAGTCATATCGCTGGAATAATTCGCATATTCGGCTGCAACGTCAAGCAAAATCAAATCTCCGGACTTGCATTGCTGGTTGTTTTCGATATAATGTAATACGTTCGCATTATTTCCGGAAGCGATAATTGGTGTGTAAGCAAACCCTTTGGAACGATTTCGCACGAATTCGTGAATGAATTCTGCCTCAATTTCATATTCTGTAACATTTGGTTTTACAAATGACAAAACGCTGCGAAATCCTTTTTCTGTAATGTCACAAGCATTTTGGATTAAATCCAACTCTTCACTTTCTTTTACAGAACGAATGTGTTGTAAAATAGGATTGCTTTTGGCAACAGCGTGTGCTGGATATTTGGCTTTCCACCATTTTACAAAACGGGCTTCACGGGTTTCGGTCTCTACGCTGGCACGATAATGCTCGTTGGTATTGATGTAAATCGTGTCACAATGCGTCATCATTTCGAACAATACCTTTTCGAAATCTTGTAACCAATGCACGGTTTTGACTCCCGAAACCTCAAACGCTCGGTCTTTGGTAAGCTTTTCTCCTTCCCAAATGGCAATGTGCTCGCTGGTTTCTTTAAGGAACAACATTTCTCTTTGGTTTTCATAAGGAGCGTCAGGAAAAAGTAGTAATATGCTTTCTTCTTGGTCAACACCTGATAAGTAAAAAATATCGCGGTGTTGTGCAAATGGCAAAGTGCTATCGGCAGAAACGGGATAAATATCATTGGAATTGAAAACTGCGACGCTTTTTGGGGTCATTTGAGCCGTAAATTTGGCGCGGTTTTTAATAAAAAGTTTACGATCTATTGGATGATATTTCATAACATTCGATTTTTATATTTTGAGTATTCAAAAGTAGAAACTTTGTAGTCAAAAAAGGATGTTTAATCTAATTAATTTTGATTCTGAACAACAAAAAATATTTTTTTGAAGTGATTATTCTCTTTGTATAGATAAAACCAAACAGTTGATATAATTAAAAAAAATGAAATAACTAATCAAAATTATAGCTTCAACAAAAAATAGATTCCTTGGGTTTATAACTTTTTTAAATTGATTATAAATTAGCACGAAAAGGTTGTAGTATCTTTCAAATAATCTTATTTTTGTGGCACTTTAAAACAATTTATTTCAATTCTTATGGCAAAATCTTCAATGTTGAAGTCGTCAATAGCAAAAAAAGTTGCTATGGCGCTTTCAGGTCTTTTTCTGATTCTATTTCTCGCACTGCATTTTTTTATTAATATGACTTCGGTATTCAATGACGACACTTTCAATGCGATGTCTCACTTTATGGGTTATAATCCTTTAATACAATATGTTATGCAGCCCGTTTTGATTGCCGGTGTTGTTTTTCACTTCGTTATGGGTATGGTTTTGGAATTAAAAAACCGAAGCGCCAGACCAATTGGCTATGCAAAATACAACGGGGCAGCAAATGCATCTTGGGCATCTCGAAATATGATTATTTCTGGGTTAGTAGTTTTAGCATTTTTAGGCTTGCATATGTATGATTTTTGGTTTCACGAAATCACGTATAAATACATTGAAGGTAATTCTCAAGAACCAACAAGATATTTTGGCGAATTGGTTGCAAAATTCGAAAGTCCAATTCGTACCGGTTTGTATTCTTTGGCTTTTGTATTATTAGCAATTCACTTGTGGCATGGTTTTAACTCTTCGTTTCAATCGGTAGGTTTTAATAATAAATATTCTAAATCGCTACATAAACTAGGATATACTTTTGCAATAGTTGTTCCTTTTGGGTTCATTTTTATTGCATTATTCCATCATTTTAATCAAATTTAATATTCAATTATAATGGCATTAGATTCAAAAGTTCCTAGCGGTCCAATTTCGGACAAATGGACAAATTATAAAGATCATATTAATTTAGTAAATCCGGCTAACAAACGTAATATCGACATTATCGTAGTTGGTACTGGACTTGCTGGAGGTTCTGCTGCCGCAACTTTGGCAGAATTAGGATACAATGTGAAAACTTTTTGCTTTCAAGATTCACCACGTCGCGCGCACTCAATCGCAGCACAAGGAGGAATTAACGCAGCAAAAAATTATCAAGGCGATGGAGATTCTACTTTCCGCTTGTTTTACGACACCATAAAAGGAGGCGATTATCGTTCTCGTGAGGCAAACGTGCACCGTTTAGCCGAAGTTTCTACTAATATTATTGACCAATGCGTTATGCAAGGCGTTCCATTGGCAAGAGAATATGGGGGATTGTTAGACAATCGTTCTTTTGGTGGAACTTTGGTAGCCAGAACATTTTACGCCAAAGGACAAACAGGACAACAATTGTTATTAGGCGCTTATTCTGCCATGAACCGTCAAATTGGTCGTGGAAAAATAAAATCACATACGCGTCACGAAATGCTAGATTTAGTATTGGTAGACGGAAAAGCTCGTGGAATTATCGCTCGTAATTTAGTTACTGGAGAAATCGAAAGACACTCTGCTCACGCGGTAGTTATCGCTTCAGGTGGTTACGGAAATGTTTTCTTCCTTTCGACTTATGCAATGGGAAGTAATGCTACTGCAGCTTGGAAAATACATAAAAAAGGTGCATTTTTCGCCAATCCTTGTTACACACAAATTCATCCAACTTGTATTCCTGTTTCAGGAGATCACCAGTCGAAATTAACATTGATGTCAGAATCATTGCGTAATGACGGTCGTATTTGGGTTCCGGCAAAATTAGAAGACGCCAAAGCAATTCGCGAAGGAAAGAAAAAACCAGCCGATTTATCAGAAGAAGAAAGAGATTATTACTTGGAAAGAAGATACCCGTCTTTCGGGAATTTAGTACCTCGTGACGTGGCTTCTCGTGCTGCCAAAGAAAGATGTGATGCTGGTTTTGGAGTTAACAAAACAGGCGAAGCCGTTTATTTGGATTTTGCTTCTGCAATACAACGTTACGGAAAAGAGCAAGCTTACATAAAAGGTTTGGACGCGAATGACACCAAATTAATTATCGATTTAGGAGCGGCAGTTGTTGCTAATAAATATGGTAACTTGTTTCAAATGTATGAGAAAATTGTTGATGAAGACCCATACAAAACCCCAATGATGATTTACCCAGCAGTGCATTATACAATGGGCGGAACCTGGGTTGATTATAACTTACAAACTACGATTCCGGGTTGTTTTTCCATTGGAGAATCTAACTTCTCAGATCACGGCGCCAATAGATTAGGTGCTTCGGCATTGATGCAAGGTTTAGCCGATGGTTATTTTGTATTGCCTTATACAATTGGGGATTATTTAGCTCCAGATATCAAAACAGGAACAATCTCTACTGATTTACCTGAGTTTGTTGAAGCCGAGAAAAAAGTGAAAGAGCAAATTGAGAAATTCATAAACAATAACGGTACCCATTCTGTTGATTATTTCCATAAGAAATTAGGAAAAATTATGTGGAACAAAGTAGGTATGGCCCGAAATGCAACAGGTTTGACTGAAGCTATCGAAGAAATTGCCGCTTTACGTGAAGAATTTTACAAAGATGTAAAAGTTCCTGGTAGCGCTGATAGTTTCAACCAAGAATTAGAAAAAGCGGGTCGTGTTGCCGATTTCCTTGAATTAGGAGAATTGTTTGCCAAAGATGCTTTGCACCGTAACGAATCTTGTGGAGGGCACTTCCGTGAAGAATACCAATCCGAAGAAGGAGAAGCACAACGTGATGACGAAAATTTCGCTTATGTTGCCGCTTGGGAATACAAAGGAAAACCTAGCGATGCTGTTCTTCACAAAGAACCATTGGTATTTGAAAACATTAAATTAGTAACTCGTAGTTATAAATAGTTTTTAGGCAAGAATCATTAGCCAAAAGTTAATTAGTCAAAAAATAGAAATATGAGTGATTTTAAATCCTATAAAGATTTATTGATTTGGCAAAAAGGCATTTTACTTGTAAAAACAATTTATATTAATTTAGAAAGTTTTCCAAAAGATGAAATCTTTGGTTTACAAAGTCAAATAAAAAGAGCTGCGGTTTCAGTTCCTTCAAATATAGCCGAAGGCTGGGGAAGAAGTTCAACGATTAGTTATATTCATTTTTTGAAAATCGCAAGAGGTTCGTTATTTGAATTAGAAACGCAAATCATTATCGCAAAAGAGTTGAAATTTATAAGTGAATTGAAATTTGACGAAATAACACAAATAATAACAGAAGAAAGTAAAATGTTAAACGCCTTTATAAAGTCATTGAGCAAGTAATACAACTTTTGCCTTTTGCCTTATGGCCAATAAACTAAATATTATGAAACTTACATTACAAATATGGCGTCAAAAAGATGCCAAAGACAAAGGAAAAATAGTTGAATATCCAATAGACGGAATCGAAGGCGATATGTCTTTTCTTGAAATGCTCGATGTTCTCAACGAACAATTAATCAATAAAGGAGACGAACCTGTTTCTTTTGATCACGATTGTCGTGAAGGAATTTGCGGATCCTGTTCGTTGTTTATCAATGGGGAAGCGCACGGGCCTGACAGAGGAATACCTACTTGTCAATTGCACATGCGTATGTTCAAGGATGGGGATACTATTTTTATTGAACCATTTAGAGCAGCTGCGTTTCCAGTAATCAAAGACTTAGTGGTTGACAGGAGTGCTTTTGATAGAATTCAACACGCTGGTGGATTTATATCGGTGAATACTTCTGGGAACCCGGTTGATGCTAATACCATTCCAATTCCTAAACATGACGCAGATAGAGCTTTTGATGCCGCCACTTGTATTGGTTGTGGCGCTTGTGTGGCGACTTGTAAAAACTCATCAGCCATGTTATTTGTAGCTGCCAAAGTTTCTCAATATGCCTTATTACCGCAAGGTAGAGTAGAAGCTACTGACCGAGTTTTGAATATGATAAACCAAATGGATGCCGAAGGTTTTGGTAACTGTACCAATACTGGAGCTTGCGAAGTGGAATGTCCTAAAGGAATTTCATTGGAATATATTGCACAAATGAATAGAGAATATTTGAGTGCAAGTTTGAAATAAATTTCCAAGTCCAAAGCTGAAAAACAATTAGCAACTAGTTTCCTTTTTTAAAGGCTCAATTTAAAGCATAACAACTAATTAGCTTTTTCAAGGGTATTAATCGATACACGAGTGACTAAAATAAACTATATTTGAGTCTAATTGAATTCGAATGAAGTCCTTTTATACCACTATTGCCGTTTTTTGTTTTTATATAGCGACAGCACAAACCCTCTATCAATTTGTAAACCCAATTATTGGAACAGGTGGTCACGGGCATACTTTTCCTGGTGCAACGCTTCCGTTTGGAATGGTACAATTATCTCCCGACACAAGAATTGACGGAAGCTGGGACGGATGTTCGGGATATCATTATTCCGATTCTATAATTTATGGTTTTTCGCATACACACCTCAACGGAACTGGAGTTTCTGATTTTGGAGATATTATGTTGATGCCAACAATGGGAAAACCTTCATTTAATCCCCAAGAATATTCTTCAAAATTTTCACATCAAAACGAAAAAGCAACGGCTGGTTTTTATTCCGTTAAACTAGATAAAAACAATATCGATGTTCGTTTGACGGCCTCAACACGGCTTGGATTTCATGAATATACTTTCAATTCAAGTGGTCAAGCCAATATTGTTCTTGATTTAAACCATAGAGATAAATTACTATATGGCGATGTGAAAATTATTAATAATAAAACCATCGAAATCCTGAGAAGAAGTGAAGCATGGGCAAGCGATCAGTATGTTTATGCTAGAATTGAGTTTAATGTTCCTTTGAAAATCAATAAGGTTGAAGCTAATCGAGAAAATAGAACTAATTTTTATTCTGGCTCAATTTTGAAAATTTGCTTTTCTAAACAAGTCAAAAAAGGAGAAAAAATCCTCGTTAAAGTTGCACTTTCGCCAACCAGTTACGAAGGCGCTAAATTAAATAGTTCGGAAATTAAAGGATGGGATTTCAATTTAGTAAAAACGCAAGCGGAACAAAAGTGGAATGCTGAATTGTCCAAAATTGAAATTACAGAAGCAGATCAAGATAAAAAAACTATCTTCTACACCGCATTATACCATACGATGATGCAGCCTAATATCGCTCAAGATTTAGATGGAAAATACCGAGGAAGAGACAATAAAATTCATGTTGCAGAAGGATTTGATTACTATTCTGTATTTTCACTTTGGGATACATTTCGTGCCGCACACCCACTTTATACTTTGATTGATAAAAAAAGAACCTCCGATTTCATCAATACCTTTCTAAAGCAATACGAACAAGGCGGAAGATTGCCTGTTTGGGAATTGGCATCCAATGAAACCGATTGTATGATTGGCTATCATTCCGTTTCGGTTATGGCTGATGCAATGGCAAAAGGAATCACAGGTTTTGATTACAATAAAGCTTTTGAAGCCGCTAAACATTCTGCGATGTTGGATCATTTGGGTTTAGACGCCTATAAAAAACAAGGATTTATTTCGATGGACGACGAACACGAAAGCGTTTCAAAAACTTTAGAATATGCCTATGACGATTGGTGTATTGCACAAATGGCAAAAATTTTGAACAAAAACGAAGAGTATAATTATTTCATGAAACGTTCTCAAAGTTGGAAAAATGTTTTCGATTGGAATAAGGGTTTTATGCGACCAAAGAAAAATGGTAGTTGGGATAAACCATTTGATCCAAAAGAAATCAATAATAATTTTACCGAAGGCAATTCGTGGCAGTATTCGTTTTTTGTGCCTCAAGATATTCCGAAAATGATTGAAGCTTATGGCGGAAACGACAAATTTGAAGCCAAACTAGACGAAATGTTCAACAGTGAAAGCAAAACAACAGGACGTGAACAGGTTGATGTTACTGGTTTAATTGGACAATATGCACACGGAAACGAACCAAGTCACCACATGGCTTATTTGTATAATTATGTAGGGAAACCAGAAAAAAGTAAAGAAAAGGTCCATTATATTTTAGATAATTTCTACAAAAACGCTCCCGATGGATTAATAGGAAATGAAGATTGTGGTCAAATGAGCGCATGGTATGTATTGAGTTCGATGGGTATTTATGCCGTGACGCCAGGAAAATCCGAATGGAGTGTTACTCAACCTAGTTTTGAAAAGATTAAAGTTAATTTAGAAGATAAAACAACAAAAAACATTTCTAAACAAATGTTAATGGATGAATTGAAATATTTAGGAATAAAGAATAATGGAAAAGTGGTTGTGGATGGTTTTTCTAATCCTGATATTCTCACAGTTCCAGTAATTCAAGCAGAAAATAAGGCTTTTAAAGATTCGATGAAAGTTAAAATTATTTCTCAAAACTCAAATGATAAAATATATTATTTGATTAATAACGGAATAAATAGCGATTTAAAAGATAAAGAGTTTACACTTTATAACCAACCACTATTAATAGATTCAACCACTGAAATATTTGCTAAAATTATATCGGATACCAAAGAAAGCAATACCGTTTCAGCTAAATTTTACAAAAAACCAAACAATTACACTATCAATATCAAGTCAAAATACAATTCACAATATACCGCAGGCGGTGAAGAAGGAATTATTGACGGAATTTTTGGAGCTGAAAATTGGAGAAAAGGCGAGTGGCAAGGCTACCAAAGTCAAGATTTTGAAGCGGTTATTGATTTGCAAAAAGAAAAAAGCATTTCTGAAATCGGGACTACTTTTCTTCAAGACAGCCGCTCTTGGATCTTGATGCCAACAAAAGTGGAGTTCTACACTTCGATGGACAATACTGTTTATGAATTGGTTAAAACAATAGAAAACACTTTTGATCCGAAAATAACAGAAACAAAAATCATTAATTTTGTTGGAGTAATAAATCCAAAAATGGCAAAATTTATAAAAGTAAAAGCATACAATTTTGGAAAACTTCCTAATTGGCATCAAGGTTTTGGAGGTGATGCGTTTGTTTTTATTGATGAAATAACTATTAAATAACACCATGAAAATAGCCCTTTTACAAACAACATTAATCTGGGAAAACCCAAAAGCCAACCGAAACCATTTCGAAGAAAAAATAAATGCTATCACTGAAAATGTTGATTTGATTGTGCTTCCAGAAATGTTTACCTCAGGTTTTACTATGAATCCTTCCACTGTTGCAGAACCAATGAATGGAGAAACTATATTATGGCTTCAATCATTGGCAAAAGCCAAAAACAGCGCCATTTGCGGAAGCCTTGTAGTCACTGAAAACAATAATTTTTACAACAGATTCGTTTTTGTTTTTCCGTCAGGCGAAATCCAATTTTACGACAAACGACACTTGTTTACCCTTGCCGGCGAAGACAAAGTTTACACAAAAGGCAACCAGAAATTGATTGTGGATTATTTAGGTTTGAAAATTTGTCCGCTTATATGTTACGATTTGCGGTTTCCAGTTTTAGCTCGAAATATTGAAGACTATGACCTGTTGATTTATGTTGCCAATTGGCCAAAACCCCGCATCAATGCATGGGATATTTTAATCAAGGCGCGCTCAGTCGAAAACATGTGTTATACAATTGGCGTGAATAGAATTGGCTTCGATAACAATAATTTTGAACACGTTGGACATTCACAAGCAGTTGATTTTCTTGGAAATTACATTCTGGAACCTCAAGAAACAGAAGGCGTTTTTGTTGTCGAATTAAACAAGGAAAAATTAATCGAAACCAGAAAAAAGCTTGGGTTTCTAAACGACAGAGATTCTTTCGAATTAAAAACCAATTGATGGACTATCACTTTTCTTTTTTTCCGCTTTCTTTTTCGGTTCTGGAATATAAGGAAGACTCACGTCAAAAACTTGCTCCACATCCCAATTAGAGCGAACATCTATCGCGTTTGAAAAATAAACTACCTCCTCAGACTGAAATTTTTCTAGATAACTGCCCGAATCCCATTCTCTATTTTTGTTGTCGTCATAAATAAGTCTAAGCGTAAACAAGGCGGGTTCTATCAAATTAAATTCGATTTTAGTTTTGCTTTCAGAATATTCCGAAGCCAAAACATCGCCTTTTTCATTTGTCAACTCAACGATTACTGGAAAACGCTTCACGTTTTGCAAATTCACGGTAAGATTTCCATAATCAGACACACTTCTTGTAGTTACTTTATATATTAAAGTGTCGTTTGATTGTTCTAAATAATCGGTCAATGCGCCTGGCATAATCGTAAAAGTATAATTTTCGGATGGGCCCTTTTTAAAATCGAAAAATAATTGCTGGTTAAAACCATCATAATCAGTCGTAAAATCTACCGAAACAGAGTCTTTATTGATGAGTTTTATTTTCGAATTATCGAAATGAGTCATTGGCGTCGCTGTTTCTAAAGTAAATCGTTCCCTGAAATTCAACACCCCATTTTGTACAGCTCTTATTTTTACGCTGTCTTTTTTCTGTTCTTTAATTTTAAAATCAAAGTTTCCTTTGTATTTATCTTTGGCAATAGCCAATGTCAGCGAATCTACTTTTAAAGGTTTAAACCAAACTTGAAGCGAATCTTTTTTGGGAAACTTGGTTATAATTGTTGGTAGAATTTCGTCCTCATTTTTTAACGTAATTTGTAAATTGTTCCCTCTTCCTTCATAAGGTAAAACCAACCTATTACCGGAATCCTGAATGGGTTTGAAAGCCTTAAACGAGGGAATTTCTTTAAATATCTTTAATTCAAAAATGGAGTCATTCGGAATAGTAATGTGCTGTTTTCTAAATCCAATTTTATCTTTTTTGGGATTAAATTTATTATTAGAATTGTAATCTTTCATTGCAACCAAAAGATATTTTCCAGCCTTTAAATTCTCGAGTTTAAAAGTTTTCAAACTGTCTAAAGTATTGGTTACATATCTCGGATTTTCATTATAAACCACTGAATCCTTGAACGCGTCATTCACCTCATAGAGCATCACCGAAACAAACGACTCGACCTCCTTGTTGTAGGCGTCTTTCACACTGCCAGCAAGCGACAAAGAATCGATATATTCGCCCGTAGAAAAAATGTATTTGAATTGATTATAAGGATTCCCCTCATTGTTATCTTGAATACTTTGACCAAAATTGAAACTATAAGTCGTATTGGGTTGCAGCGTATCATTGATTTTTATAGTAAGATATTTGCTCGCATTTGTTGGTAATATCAACGGTTCATGTTTCATTGGCGGCGAAATAACCAATTGCTTTCTCAGGTCTTTCAGCTTAATATATTCGTCAAAAGTCAATTTAATTTCGCTTTCTTTAAAATTAGTACTGAAATTTTTAGGGAAGCTCATTTTTAAAGCTGGAGCAAGAGTGTCCTTCAAACCGCCGGTAATTGACCCTCTTTTGGCACAACTTACCATTATAAAAATGAGCAGCACCAGAATATATTTATAATTGTTTTTCAACATATTGAATTAGAATTTAGAAGCTACAAAATAACAATTATATTCGCTGTAAATGAAATGTTTTAAATATAATTAAAAATTCCATTTTGTTATCCTTAGAGCAGTCGAAGGAAGGGGCTTCTTCTTGTCATTAGCTGTATCCACAACAATAAGCTTGAGACACCGCTCCTATCTGCTTGACGGAAGATAGGTCAGGTCTCTTCATCAAGAATGTGCCATCGCCATACAAACAATACTAATTTTTGCTCCTGGAATTTTCATCAAAACATGTGAACAAGCCTCCAAAGTCGAACCCGTAGTGATGACATCGTCAATCAATAGAAAATGTTTGTTGTGATCTTTTTTTGTAAAAACGACATCAAAAATGGTGTCGATACCTTCGCTTCGATTCAAGAGATTCTTCTTCGATTGTGTTTTCGAATAAACATTCCGGACTAATATGTTTGGGTTATAGGGAATATTTAAACCGATTGAAAGTGCATTTCCGAAATTCGTTACTTGGTTATAACCTCTTTCGCGAAGTTTTCTTTTGTGCAAAGGCACCGGAATAATTTCATCTACAGATTGAATGATTGTTGAATTTTTCAAATCTTCAACATACCATTCGCCAAAAACCGTTCCTATTTCTTCCTGCCCTTTGTATTTCAGGTTGTGAATTACTTCCTGAACGATACCTTTTTTGTAAAAATAAACTAATGCCGAAGCATATTCGACAGGAATTCTTCCGTAGAACTTTTTGAAAGTTTCGTTTTCTGGATTCAAATGATGATTCGTTAAAGGAATATTATGTCGGCAAAGGGAGCAAATCACATTTTCATTCGAAAATAAAAACGAATGACAACCAGCACAAACGGGAGGAAAAAATAGATTGACGATGTTTTTGAACATAATAATCACATTTATTTATAAAAATAAGCAATTCAATGCTTCAAACTTCAACTATTTTCTTTTTTTTAAGTTCGCTTTTTATATTTTTGCATCATTATGGCAAAACAAGAAGATTTATTCAAAAATGTAGTTTCGCACGCAAAAGAATACGGATTTATTTTTCCGTCAAGCGAAATTTACGATGGTTTAAGTGCGGTTTATGATTATGCACAAAATGGAGTCGAATTAAAAAAGAACATTCGCGAATATTGGTGGAAATCAATGGTTCAAATGAACGACAATATCGTTGGGCTTGACGCAGCAATATTGATGCATCCAACCACTTGGAAAGCTTCTGGTCACGTAGATGCTTTTAACGACCCGTTAATTGACAACAAAGATTCGAAAAAAAGATATAGGGCCGATGTTTTGATTGAAGACTATGCCGAAAAGCTAAATCAAAAAGCGTTAAAGGAAATCGAAAAAGCACGTGCTCGTTTTGGGGATGCTTTCAACGAACAAGAATTCGTAACCACAAACGCCAGAGTTGTGGAATATAAAGCCAAAGAAAGAGAAATTCTAGAAAGAATGGCTCGCTCTTTAGGAAACGAAGACTTAGAAGATGTAAAAGCATTAATCGAAGAATTAGAAATTGCTTGTCCGGAAACAGGGTCTAGAAACTGGACCGAAGTGCGTCAATTTAACTTGATGTTTGGCACAAAACTAGGCGCTTCTGCTGATACGGCAATGGATTTATATTTGCGTCCAGAAACGGCTCAAGGTATTTTTGTTAATTTCTTGAATGTTCAAAAATCAGGTCGAATGAAAATTCCTTTTGGGATTGCACAAACGGGAAAAGCGTTTAGAAATGAAATCGTGGCGCGACAATTTATTTTTCGTATGCGTGAATTCGAACAAATGGAAATGCAATTTTTTGTTAAACCAGGTGAAGAAATGCAATGGTACGAACATTGGAAAACAGCTCGATTAAACTGGCATTTATCACTAGGTTTAGGAAAAGAAAATTACCGTTTTCATGATCACGAAAAATTAGCGCACTATGCTAATGCAGCTGCCGATATTGAGTTTAATTTTCCTTTTGGATTCAAAGAATTGGAAGGAATTCACTCTCGAACCGATTTCGATTTGAAAGCCCACGAAAAGTTTTCTGGTAAAAAAATGCAATTTTTTGACACCGAGACCAATTCGAATTATACGCCTTATGTAGTGGAAACTTCGGTAGGATTAGACAGAATGTTCTTGTCGGTTTTTGCCACGTCATTAAAAGAAGAAACATTAGAAGATGGTTCTACACGAATTGTTTTGAAATTACCATCGGTGCTTGCGCCAACAAAAGCAGCGGTTTTCCCATTGGTAAAAAAAGACGGTTTGCCTGATATTGCTCATAAAATCATCGAGGATTTACGTTGGGATTTCAACGTGACTTATGACGAAAAAGATGCAGTAGGTAGACGCTATAGAAGACAAGATGCATTAGGAACGCCGTTTTGCATCACAGTTGATCATCAAACTATCGACGACCAAACAGTTACGATTCGTCACAGAGACACAATGAAACAAGACCGCGTAAAAATGTCAGATTTGAAATCAATAATAGAAAATGAAGTTTCGATGAAAAATTGGTTGATGAAAATGTGATTACTCAACATTTAAAAACAAGAAAGGCTTTTCAAACGAGAAGCCTTTCTTGTTTTTTAAAATCTGTAGCCTATATTTAAATCGCCTCTAAAAACGGCATCTGGAGTAAATGTCCCTCCTCCAATTGTTCTGCCAAAGCCAACTAAAAGTTCGAAAACAAATCCTGAAGAATTAACCCATTTTTTACCAAGCGAAAGTCCTAATACTCCAGTGGTGAATTTTTCTTGAACACTATTGTAATAGTTACTGTTTTTACCAGTTAGATATTTACCAAATCCTTCAACAAAAAACCCATAAGCGCCATATTCTTTAGTTTCTTGGAAATAAAAACGCGCAAATGGAGTGATGGAAAAATTTTCTGGATAATCATTATTTTTTGATAAATTTACGAGTATTGAACTTCCATAAGTGAAATTTTTTGAGTGAATGTACTCGTAAGTACCTTCGAATATTAGTCCGGCAAGAAGTTTAATTCCACCAATTTTTAGTTCGTGTTTTCTTTCAAAAACAGATTTTTCTTTAGGTTTTTCGGTTGTCGGTTCTTGGCAAAAACCAATAAGAGAACTGGTTAAGCAGAATATAAGGAGTAGTTTTTTCATTATTTTTTTTATCAAATGTAGGATGTTTTTTCTAAAATTGCTTTTGATTTCCTATAAAAATATTTTTTCTTAAAAGATCGTTTAGTTAAACACTTTCAATAAACTCCTTCGAATACTCTTTAATCTGGTCACGTACTTTTCTAAATTCAGTGATTAGGTCTTTAGCAGATCCCGACGATTTTGATGGATCTTCAAAGCTATTGTGAATCGTTTTTGTTTTGGTTGGAAAAAAGGGACATGCTTCTTTGGCATTATCGCAAACCGTGATTACATAATCAAAAGTGATTTCCGAATATTCATCGACATGGTTTGAAGTGTGTTTAGAGATATCGACTCCATCTTCGGCCATTATTCCTAAAGCGAAAGGATTGAGTCCATGTATTTCTACGCCAGCGCTATAAACCTCGACTTTGTCTTTCCCGAAATGTTTTAAATAACCATGTGCCATTTGGCTTCTGCAGGAATTTCCGGTGCAGAGAACTAGGATTTTTTTCATTTTTATAGCGATTTATTTGTAATATTTTTTCTTTAACCAAAAGGAAACTTTAACCAATAAAATTAAAGCAGGAACTTCAACTAACGGACCAACTACTCCCGTAAAAGCTTGACCAGAATTGAGTCCAAAAACGGAAATTGCAACCGCAATTGCCAATTCAAAATTATTTCCCGCAGCGGTAAAAGCAACGGCTGCATTTTTGTCATAAGTTGCTCCAACTGCTTTCGTGACAAAAAATCCAATCAAAAACATAATAACGAAATAGATCAGCATGGGTATGGCAATGATGATGATATCTTGTGGGATTTGCACAATAAGTTCCCCTTTTAAGCTAAACATTACGATTATTGTGGTTAATAAAGCGATTAGTGTCATAGGTGAAATAGTAGGGATAAAAGTGTTTGTGTACCAATCTTCCCCTTTTAGTTTTACCAAAATTAATCGGCTTAAAAATCCCAACGCAAAAGGGATTCCTAAATAGATAGCAACACTTTTTGCTATCATAATAATTGAAATATCAACAAAGGCACCTTCGAAACCAAAATAGGGAGGCAATATTGTAATGAAAATCCAGGCATAAAAACTATAGAAAAACACTTGGAAAATGCTGTTCAATGCCACTAATCCTGCTCCATATTCTGAATTTCCTTCGGCAAGATCATTCCAAACCAAAACCATTGCAATGCATCTAGCTAGTCCTATTAATATTAAACCCATCATATATTCTGGATATTCTCGCAAGAAGGTGATGGCTAAGAAAAACATTAATAATGGTCCGATTATCCAGTTCAACATTAACGAAACGGATAAAATTTTAATGTTTTTGAAGACCATTGGCAACAATTTATAATTGACTTTGGCCAATGGTGGATACATCATTAATATTAATCCAATCGCGATTGGAATATTTGTTGTCCCCGAACTCATGGCGTTGATATTGTTTGAAACGGAAGGAACAAAATATCCCAATGCTACTCCAAGTAACATGGCTGTGAATATCCAAAGCGTTAAGTAATTATCTAAGAAGGATAATTTTTTCATACAATATTTTTAAATTAGGTTTCTTTATTAAAGAACGATTAGGGTTGTTAGCAACAAGACGAATCTGTTTTACAAGACAAATCGGCCATGTTTATGAAGGTTTGAATTTTTTGAATGGTTGTTTTATCTAAGCAATAACAAATATTATTTCCCGTAATAGCTCCTTTAATTATACCCACTTTTTTTAATTCGGATAAATGTTTAGAAACGGTTGATTGCGCCAAAGGCAAAACCGCTAGTATGTCTCCACAAATGCAGGAGGAGGAGGCCATTAATAACTTTACGATTCCTAAACGCGCCGGATGCCCTAGTGCTTTAAGTATTTCGGCTATCTCAATCGTCTCTGCTGAGAAGCCAGTAGTTTTTGTTATTCCCATATCGCAATATTACGATATTGTTTTAAATAAACAAAAGAAATTTGTGTTTATTTTAGAAATTATAATAATGATAATTTATTGTGTGTTTCATCGAATTTATTTGCACTTTGTTGTAATATGTTAACATTTGTTTGAAAAATATTAACAACTTATAAATAAAATGGTGTAAATAATTTTTTAAACTTGAATTCAGTTTTTTAAAAAAAGTGTTTTTTGTAAAGAATCAACACTTTTTATTAACTAGTTTCCCAATACTACCGGAATCATTCAATGTTTTGAAGTGTTTTTATTTAAATTTTCTAATGTTATGCTTAACAAATTTAGGACAAGACATACAATTTATAAAAAATGCCTTTTTTATTTACCTAAATTTATTCTTCGCTCAAAGCATTCCATCCACGCGCTTTTAAAGGAATTCTAGTATTAGCTCGAGTTACTAGATGAATTCCTTCACTTTCTTGGGTCATATGGCCAATAATCGTGAAATTCGGATTCCCTTTTATCTTGTCAAAATCTTCCATCGCGATAGTAAAAAGCAATTCATAATCTTCTCCGCCATTAATTGCGACAGTTGTTGAATCTAAATTAAATTCTTCGCACACGTTCATAAACTGAGGATCCAGTGGCAATTTATCTTCATATAAATTACAACCCACTTTCGATTGTTTGCATAAATGCATAATTTCAGAGGACAACCCATCCGAAATATCAATCATAGACGTTGGCTTTATCTCCAATGCATGTAACATAGTACGCACATCTTTTCGAGCTTCTGGCTTTAATTGGCGTTCGATTAAATAAGTATAAGCATCTAAATCGGGTTGCGAATTTGGGTTTACCTGAAAAACTTGTTTCTCGCGTTCCAAAACCTGTAATCCCATATAGGCCGCGCCAACATCACCTGTTACAACTAATAAATCAGTTTGATTAGCGCCATTTCTATATACAATTTCATCTTCATCGGCTTCACCAATTGCTGTAACACTAATAATCAATCCTTTTTGTGATGAAGTCGTGTCACCACCAATAACGTCTACTTTATATTCCTCTGCAGCACGAGAAATTCCATCGAACAATTCTTCTAAAGCTTCCAACGGAAAACGATTTGAAACAGCAATAGAAACAGTGATTTGAGTGGCTTTGGCATTCATTGCGCAAATGTCCGAAACATTCACCACAACAGCCTTGTAGCCCAAATGCCTTAATGGCATATACCCCAAATCAAAATGAACTCCTTCAATTAATAAATCAGTCGAAACCACTATTTTTTTATCCTTGAAATTCAAAACGGCAGCATCATCACCAATTCCTTTTAGAGTTGAGGGTTGATTCGCTTTGAAGTTTTTTGTCAATTGTTCTATAAGCCCGAATTCTCCAAGTTGAGCAATACTGGTGCGCTGAGGTGCTTTATCTTCTATCATATTCATTGCGAGGAACGAAGCAATCTCTTCGCTCACTAATATTAGGTTATAAATATCTAAAGTTGCAAAGGTACGAAGAAGAGAAGGGTTTTTGTCAATTAATAAATCAGATTTGATACAGTCCCTTTATTTATTATTAAATTTATAGCTTCAATACATTATTTTAATTTTAGAAAATGAAAGCATTCGACATAATTACCCTCACGGTAAATCCATCTCTTGATAAAAGCACAGAGTTCACCGGCTTGGTGGCCGAGCAAAAAATCCGATGTAAAACCCCTCAATACGATGCTGGAGGAGGCGGAATAAATGTTTCCAAAGCAATTTCTCGACTTGGCGGAACGTCATTATGCGTATTTACGTCTGGAGGTTCCCCAGGAATCAAGTTGGAAGAATTGGTACAAAAAGAAGAAATCCCCATAAAAACAATATCTACCCAAAACTGGACAAGAGAAAACCTCGTGACTTTGGATATTAACACCAATTCGCAATATCGATTTTGTTTTCCTGGGTCTTCCATTTCAGACACAGAAAAAGAAACTATTGTCCAAACAATCCAAGAATTAAAACCTAAATATTTAGTGGCAAGCGGAAGTTTAAACGAAGGTTTGTCAACTGATTTCTATCAACATATTGCTGACTTGGCCATAGCTTCCGGGACAAAATTAATTATCGATACTTCTGGCGAAGCATTGAAAAAAGTTTTGAAAAAAGGCGTTTATTTAGTTAAACCAAACATTGGAGAATTAGCCAAATTAATAGGAGTTGAACGTTTAGAAATGGATGAGGTTGTCCCAGCTGCGCGAAAATTAATCGAAAAAGAAAGCGCCGAAATTGTGGTTGTTTCCTTAGGAGCTCATGGAGCAGTTTTGGTTACGGCAACCCAAACAGAATTCGTTCTAGCGCCAGATGTAATCAAGAAAAGTACCGTTGGAGCTGGTGATAGTATGGTGGGCGCTATGGTTTGGGCATTGTCTCAAAACAAAAGTTTAAAAGAAGTCGTGCAATGGGGCGTTGCTTGTGGTTCAGCGGCAACAATGAACGAAGGGACGCAATTATTCAAATTGGAAGATGCGAAACGGTTGTTTCAGGAGTTAAATAAAAAGTAGTTATTTGTCATTTCGAGGCACGAAGCAATCGCATTAGTTCTCTAGTTATGAAATTGCTTTGAATCGCGAAATGACATTTCAATAAAAAAACCTGATAATTTTCATCATCAGGTTTTCTCTATTATCTATCCGTCTATTCTCTTTTTTTAAAATTAATCATTCAACTTCAACACAGCCATAAATGCTTCTTGCGGAATCTCCACATTTCCAACCAATCTCATACGTTTTTTACCTTTTTTCTGTTTTTCTAATAATTTACGTTTTCGAGAAATATCACCACCATAACATTTGGCGGTAACATCTTTTCGTAAAGCTTTAATTGTTTCACGAGAAATTACTTTCACCCCAATTGCTGCTTGAATTGGAATATCAAATTGTTGACGCGGAATTAATTCCCTCAATTTTTCACACATTTTTTTACCTATTTGATAGGCATTATCGGCGTGCATCAAGGAAGACAAAGCATCAACAATTGTGCTGTTTAATAAGATGTCTACTTTTACTAAATTCGAAGTTCTCAACCCAATTGGCGTATAATCAAAGGAAGCATACCCTTTAGACACCGTTTTTAAACGGTCATAAAAATCGAAAACAATCTCGGCTAAAGGCATGTCAAAAGTCAATTCAACACGCTCCGTTGTCAAATACGTTTGATTGGTAATCAAACCGCGTTTTTCAATACACAAGGACATTACATTTCCAACATAATCCGATTTAGTAATGATAGTCGCTTTTATAAAAGGCTCCTCCACATGGTCTAATCTTGAAGGTTCTGGCAAATCCGTTGGATTGTTAACAATTAATGGTTTTTCCGGATCTTTTTTGGTGTAAGCTAAATACGAAACGTTAGGAACGGTAGTAATCACCGTCATATTAAACTCTCTCTCCAAACGTTCTTGAATAATTTCCATGTGCAACATTCCTAAGAATCCGCAACGGAAACCAAATCCTAATGCTGCCGAACTTTCCGGTAAAAACACTAGTGAAGCATCATTCAACTGTAATTTTTCCATCGAATTTCTCAATTCTTCGTAATCTTCGGTATCCACAGGATAAATTCCCGCAAAAACCATTGGCTTTACATCTTCGAAACCCTTAATGATATTAGTTGTTGGCGTTTTAGCATCCGTCAACGTATCGCCTACTTTTACTTCTTTTGCTTCTTTAATTCCCGAAATCAAATAACCAACATCACCAGCAGAAATTACTTGTTTCGGAACTTGGTTTAATTTTAAAGTGCCAATTTCATCTGCAAAATATTCATTTCCGGTGGCCATGAATTTTATTTTCTGACCTTTTTTAATTTGACCATTTTTCACACGAAAAATAACTTCAATTCCACGAAACGGATTGTAATGGGAGTCAAAAATTAAAGCTTGCAACGGTTCATCAACATTCCCTTTTGGGGGAGGAATTCTTTCAATAATAGCCGCCAAAATATTTTCGACACCCAAACCTGTTTTTCCCGAAGCGTGAATGATTTCCTCTAATTTGCACCCCAATAAATCAACAATATCGTCGCTTACCTCTTCTGGATTGGCACTTGGTAAATCTACCTTATTCAAAATCGGAATAATTTCCAAGTCATTTTCAAGTGCCAAATATAAATTCGAAATCGTTTGTGCCTGAATACTTTGTGCTGCATCCACAATCAAAAGCGCCCCTTCACAAGCCGCAATCGAGCGGGAAACCTCATATGAAAAATCCACGTGACCAGGTGTGTCAATCAAGTTCAGGATATATTCCTGCCCTTTATAAGTGTATTCCATCTGAATCGCGTGACTTTTAATTGTAATCCCACGTTCACGTTCTAAGTCCATATTATCAAGCAATTGCGCTTTTTCTTCCCGCGCAGTTACCGTATTTGTTGCCCCCAATAATCGGTCCGCAAGCGTGCTTTTCCCGTGGTCAATGTGTGCAATTATGCAAAAATTCCGGATGTGTTTCATTCTTTTTTTGTCAATTTTTTTGGCGTGACCACAAGGGTCGGGCTTTTCGTTACAATCTTGTCATTGCGAGCTTGCGGGGCAATCTCATAACAACAAGGATTTTCTCTTCACTCCCTCACGCAATTAATCGGCAAAGATAGTTTAAATTCAGCACTTTCAAAGTCAATAAATTACAAACTAATTACTTTAATTCATCGGTATTTTATCTCTTGGGCTATTATCTCCTGGTCTATTATCTTTTCATTTAAAAGATCTATCTTTGCAAAAAATTTCCTTTGATAAAAATTGGCAACATAATATTACCTGAATTTCCTTTGCTTCTAGCGCCAATGGAAGACGTGAGCGATCCGCCTTTCCGAAGATTGTGCAAAATGCATGGAGCTGATATGATGTATTCCGAATTTATTTCTTCGGAAGGATTAATTCGTGACGCCATAAAAAGCCGAATGAAATTGGATATTTTCGATTATGAACGCCCCGTTGGAATTCAAATATTTGGAGGTGACGAAGAAGCAATGGCACTTTCTTCCAAAATAGTTTCTACCGTAAATCCAGACATAATCGACATTAATTTTGGTTGTCCGGTTAAGAAAGTAGTTTGTAAAGGGGCAGGTGCTGGAGTTTTGAAAGATGTCGATTTGATGATTCGTTTGACCCAAGCCGTTATCGATAGTACGCATTTGCCAGTAACGGTTAAAACCCGTTTGGGTTGGGACGATAACTCCATCAATATTGATGAGGTTGCCGAGCGTTTGCAAGACATAGGTGTTGCTGCTTTGAGTATTCATGCTAGAACACGTGCTCAAATGTATAAAGGCCAAGCCGATTGGTCACACATTGCCCGAGTAAAAAACAATCCAAGAATCACGATGCCTATTTTTGGTAACGGTGATATTGATTCTCCGGAAAAAGCATTGCATTATAAAAATGAATATGGCATCGACGGAATTATGATTGGTCGGGCCGCCATTGGTTATCCTTGGATTTTCAACGAAATAAAACATTATTTCAAAACGGGGGAACATTTAGCAAAACCAACAGTTGCTAATAGAGTAGAAGCAGTGCGTAATCACCTCACTTGGGCTATGGAATGGAAAGGCGAACGTTTGGGAATTGTAGAAACGCGTCCTCATTATTCTAATTATTTCAAAGGAATTCAATCGTTTAAAGAATACAGGCTAAAACTCGTTACTCTTAATACTCCCGAAGAATTATTTGCTGTTTTGAATGAAATCGAAGAAGCATATGCTGGATATGAGGTTGTGTAGATTGTTTTATAGACAAAGGAAGAATCTTTAATCCAATAATTTAGTACTCACACGACTACTCGCAATCAATGAAGCTAAAAAACCAAGTGTGACAATGGTTGCCAAAACAATCAAGACGTTTTCAACTGTAAAAACCACGGGATAAGCCAGAGTAGGTGTTATCATCACGAGTTCGAAATGTTGTTGCAATAACACGATTGCAATTCCTAAAGTCAATCCAATAATACCACCAAAAACGCTCAATAAAGTTCCTTGAAGCAGGAATATTTTACGTAAATCCTTGATTTCGGTTCCCAGATTTAATAGTGTTTTCAGGTTTCCTTTTTTGTCGAGAATCATCATAATCAAAGCGCCGATCAGGTTAAAAAGCGCAATAATAATCACTAATGTAAATATCAAATAGACCGCGAGGTTTTCGGTATTCAACATTTTATATAAGGACTCGTTGAGTTGTGCCCTATTTTTTACGGTGATTTTGTTGTTAAAAATGGCTTGCAGTTTGCTGATAATAGCATTTTCATCAGCTTCTTTTTTTTCTTTGATTTCAATTCCGGAAATTTGGTTGGTTTTGTATTCCAATAATTCCTGCGCTAAACCTATATCGGCGAAAACATATTTGGAATCCAAGTCTTCGCTTATGGCATAAATTCCCACGGGAATGACAACCAATTTATTGAAAGCTTGTGCGGGATTTTCAATAGCCCCTTTTCCTGGTTTTGGAACCAAAACTTCCAGCGAATTATTGAAATCAAGTAATCCCATTGAGAATTTCTCGGCGATTCCGTATCCCACAACTACTTGAACTGTGTTTGGTTTTAACCAATCTCCATTATAAAGTGTTTTTTTGATAGCGTTAACTTTGCTAAAAGTTTGATCGACGCCTTTTAAATAAGTGACTTCTTGCTTTCCGTTGAAAGTAAATAAAACCCGCTCTTCTATTATCTTACTATAAGAAACCACGCCGTCTATTTCCTTTATTTGATTTTCTTGAGATGGAGAAATGAAAAAAGACTTTCCTAAAGTGCTGCTTATTTTCAGGTCGGGATCGATGTTGTTGGAAAAGGAAAGACTAAATACTTTCAAGCCACTAAAAACCGATAACACCACGAATAAAGCCATCGCACCAACAATTATTCCCAAACTGGCAATGTGATTTATTATATTAATGGCGTTGTTTTTGCTGCTGCTAAAAATATAACGTTTGGCTATGTAAAGTGGAAAATTCAATTTATGAATGTCTGCGTTTTTCTAAAAGATCACGGTTTTCAATAGGATTTTCTTTGGAAGCCAAAGCATTGTCAATTTTTTCAATATAGTCTAAAGAGTCATCTATGAAGAAGACTAAATTGGGCACTTTGCGCAATTGTAAGCGTACTCTTTGCGACAAATCGTGTTTGATTAATTTTGAATTCGTTTTTATTGCCACCAATGTTTCCTTTGCTTTTTCTTGCGGAAAAATACTTAAATGTACGGTCGCCACTGATAAATCAGAAGTTACACTAACTTTTGATACTGAAATTATTAAATTCGTAACTCCGTTTTTTCTCACTTCACCTTGTAGAATATCAACCAAATCTTTTTGGATAACACCACCTATTTTTTTCTGTCTATTTGTTTCCATTGTGCAAAAATACGATTTTTTTAAAGCCACAAAGAGCAAAGCCACAAAGTTTAGGTTTAAAGCTATGAAAATATCGATTTTGAACCCTTAATTTTATTTATATTTACACAAAATCCATGTCTTTGCGCCTTTGTGGCAAAATAGTTAAACAATGAAAAAAATTGAACATATAGGAATTGCAGTCGTTAATTTAAAGGATGCGTCAATAATTTACGAAAAACTTTTCGGCGCCCCTGCCTATAAAGAGGAAGAAGTACTAAGTGAAGGAGTTAAGACTGCTTTTTTCAGGAACGGCCCCAACAAGATAGAGCTTTTGGAAGCCACAAACCTCGAAAGTCCTATTGCAAAGTTCATCGCCAAAAAAGGGGAGGGAATTCATCATATCGCGTTTGAAGTTGAAGATATTTTATTCGAAATTTCCCGTTTAAAAAAGGAGGGTTTTGTGATTTTAAACGAACTTCCAAAAAAAGGTGCTGATAATAAATTAGTTTCTTTTTTGCACCCAAAGGAAACTAACGGTGTTTTGATAGAGTTGTGTCAAGAAATTCCACAAGCGACTTTAATAAATAACCTGGAGAAGGATTCTAATAATGAGTAGGTTCTGTTTTTAAATCATATAATAATGAAGTTATATAAAAATCTAATTCAAAAACATTTGGTACAAATATAAAATAGTAGTAATTTCGCAACCGCATAAGCGGTCCTATAGCTCATTCGGTTAGAGCAACTGACTCATAATCAGTAGGTGCTTGGTTCGATTCCAAGTGGGACCACTTTAAATGAAAGACTTTACAGTGATGTAAGGTCTTTTTTGTTTTAATAGTTTGCACAAAATGGCAGACAAAGGCCATAAATCACCCTTTATGGCAAATATAATGTTATGCCTTCTTGGCGTATTAAATGTTTTTGCGACACCTAAGCCTCCTTCTCCGGGGAGGTAAAAACCCCTGCCGCCTGGATTAACTATTGACAAAAACTTTCATATAGTTTATAAATAAGCGATTTATTTATTGACATACAATCTAGAAACGTATTTGCCTATTACATCAAATTCAAGATTTACTTTTGTTCCAATTTTGAAGGTTTTAAAATTAGTGTGCTCATAAGTATATGGAATAATGGCAACACTAAATTTATTTTTTCTTGAATCTACTACAGTTAAACTGACGCCATTTACAGTAATTGAACCCTTTTCTATGGTAATGTTTTCGAGAGCCTCATCATATTCAAAGGTATAAAGCCAGCTTCCATTAGTTTCTTTTACTGAAATGCAGTTTCCAATTTGGTCAACGTGACCTTGCACGATATGGCCATCTAGTCGATCGCCTAGTTTCATTGCTCTTTCAAGATTGACGCTATCTTCAGTTTCCCAACAGGAAATATTCGTTTTTTTTATTGTTTCGCCAATAGCAGTTACGGTATAAAGGTCGTCGAGTATATCAATTACAGTCATACAAGTTCCATTATGAGCTACGCTTTGGTCAATTTTAAGTTCTTTGGTAATAGCTGAAGCTATTGTTATATGAACATTGTCCTTGTCTTTTTTGATTTCTTGGATCACACCAAGGGTTTCTATAATTCCTGTAAACATTTCTTGTTTTATTTCACTAAATTTGCACTTCAAAATTAGCAATAAATAACTTGAGGTCATGATAAAAAAAGCAGAAAATATAATTGTGGGGATTTCAATAGGAGATTTAAACGGTATTGGAAGCGAAGTTGTTCTAAAAACATTCGAAGATTCTCGAATGTTAGAGTTATGCACGCCCGTTATTTTTGCCAATGTAAAAACACTTTCGTTTGTGAAAAAGAGTTTCGAATCTACTTCGATGCTTCATGGAATTGATAGATTGGACCAAATTGTAATAGGTAAAATAAATGTTTTAAATGTTTGGAACGAGACTGTAGATATCAATTATGGCGTAAATGACGAAAAAATTGGGGAGTATGCTATAAAATCATTTGTTACCGCCACCAAAGCTTTAAAGGAAGGTTTTATAGATGTATTGGTAACAGCGCCAATAAACAAATACAATGTTCAATCGGAATCATTCAAATTTCCGGGACACACTGATTATTTAGACCAGGAATTAGAGGGAAATGCATTGATGTTGATGGTTCAGGATAATTTAAGGATAGGATTATTGACAGATCATATTCCTTTAAACGAGGTAGCTTCTCATCTTACGGAAGAATTGATTCGCCAAAAAATAGAAACAGTAAAACAATCATTGACACAAGACTTTAGCATCAATAAGCCAAAAATTGCCGTTTTGGGATTAAATCCTCATTGTGGAGACGGAGGTGTTATTGGAAAAGAAGACGACACTATATTAAAACCAGTATTAAAAAAAATATCTGAAAAAGGCACATTAGTTTTTGGCCCTTTTGCCGCCGATGGTTTTTTTGGAAGCAACCAATATGCAAACTACGATGCGGTTATTGCAGCTTATCACGATCAAGGATTAATTCCCTTTAAAACATTGTCATTTGGTAATGGTGTAAATTATACCGCAGGCTTAAACAAAATTAGAACTTCACCAGATCACGGGACAGCTTACGATATTGCCGGGAAAGGCATAGCGGATTTTAATTCATTCAAAGAGGCTGTTTATCTTGCGATAGACGTCTATAATTCGAGAAATCAGTATGCGGAAATCAGCCAAAAACCCCTCAAAACAAAAGAAAAACAGTCTTAAATAAAAAAAGGTAAATAAGATTATTAGATTTACAATAATTTTATATCTTTGCACTCCCGAAGTTTGGGGCAAATTGTTGTTGAAATGAACAAGACGAAAGAATTTTTAATTCCTTTTATAGGATTAAAGCCAGGAAAACATCATTTTGAATATCAAATAAGTAATGCGTTCTTTGAAATCTTTGATTATCATGAATTTAATAATTCAAACGTCAAAGTAAATGTAGTTTTAGAAAAAAAAAGCACTATGTTGGAGTTGGGATTCAAGCATAAGGGAACTATTAACGTCCCTTGCGACATGACAAACGAAGAATTTGATTTGTCAATAAAAGGGGGTATGAAATTGATTGTGCGTTTTGGAGATGATTTTAACAATGACAACGAAGAGTTACTCATTTTGCCACACGGAGAATTTCAAATCGATATTGCACAATATATATATGAAATGATTGTTCTTTCTGTTCCTCTAAGACGAATTCACCCAGGAATTAAAGACGGTAGTTTAAACTCAGAAGCCTTGACAAAACTGAAAGAATTGACAATAAAAGAACAAAAAACGGAGAATAAAAAAGAAGAAAAAGAAGAAAATATTGACCCACGCTGGGATAAATTAAAGCAACTATTAACGGATAAATAATATAGTAAAATGGCACATCCTAAGAGAAAAATCTCGAAAACAAGAAGAGATAAGAGAAGAACACATTATAAAGCTACTGTAGCTCAAATCGCCACTTGCCCAATTACTGGGGAAGCGCATTTATACCACAGAGCCTACTGGCATGAAGGTAAAATGTATTACAGAG
The DNA here is from genome assembly GCF_963925185.1 of uncultured Flavobacterium sp. Lineage (GTDB taxonomy): Bacteria > Bacteroidota > Bacteroidia > Flavobacteriales > Flavobacteriaceae > Flavobacterium. Next base: position 47,452 of record NZ_CAWURC010000008.1, read on the forward strand.
GGCAAGTTGTTATAGATAAATCTGTAGCGGTTGCATAATATGTTTTTGTAAAAGATATTTAAACTCTCACATTAGTGAGAGTTTTTTTGTTGTTTATAATTTTCATTTAATTAGAAGTTCTAAATCATATAGCTTTAGAATTTTTTTTGTAATTTTCAAGACTTTTTAAAAATTTTGTCAATGGAAACATTTGGCAAAAAACAAGTGAATATAATGAATACAATTACAGCCGCAATTACAGCTGTTGGAGCATATGTTCCGGATTTTGTGCTTACTAACAAGATTCTCGAAACAATGGTTGACACAAATGACGAGTGGATTACATCTAGAACAGGAATAAAAGAAAGAAGGATTCTCAAAGATAAAGGAAAAGGAACATCTTATTTAGCCATAAAAGCAGCACAAGATTTACTGGCTAAAGGGAATATTGACCCTTTAGAAATAGATTTGTTGATTGTTGCAACCGCAACACCCGATATGCCAGTAGCGGCCACGGCAGTATATGTAGCCACGGAAATAGGAGCGAAGAATGCTTTTGGGTTTGATTTGCAAGCAGCATGTTCTGGTTTTTTATATGGGATGTCAGTTGCTGCAGCCTATATTCAATCTGGAAGATATAAAAAAGTTATGCTTATTGGTGCCGATAAAATGTCCTCGATAGTGGATTATACCGACAGATCAACATGTATAATTTTTGGTGATGGTGCAGGGGCTGCATTATTTGAACCAAATTATGAAGGACTTGGATTACAAGATGAATATTTGCGAAGTGATGGGATTGGTCGTGATTTTTTGAAAATTGAAGCTGGAGGCTCACTTCTTCCTACATCTATCCAAACAATTAATGACAACAAACATAAAATCATACAAGACGGGAAAACGGTTTTCAAATATGCTGTGACCAATATGGCCGATTCGAGTGAGCTAATAATGAAAAGAAACAATTTGACCAATGATGATGTAAATTGGTTAGTTCCTCACCAAGCAAACAAACGCATTGTTGACGCTACAGCAAATAGAATGAATTTGGATGATTCCAAAGTTTTAATGAATATTGAAAAATATGGCAATACAACATCAGCAACCATTGCATTAGTGCTTAGTGATTTTGAACATTTATTCAAAAAAGGCGACACTCTTATTTTGGCAGCTTTTGGCGGCGGATTCACTTGGGGATCTATTTACTTAAAATGGGCATACGATAAAAAATAAATTTAAACTAAATAATTATGGATTTAAAAGAGATTCAAAATCTGATCAAATTTGTAGCAAATTCAGGAGTTGCAGAAGTTAAATTAGAAATGGATGATGTAAAAATCACCATTAGAACAACTTTGGAAGGGAATGTTTCAGAAACCACCTATGTTCAACAGATCCCAAATCAACCAATTCATCATCAAGTGGTTGCCTCTCAGCAAATTGCTCCGGCAGCATTAATTCCAGTGCCGGTTGTCGAAAACGCACACTACATTACTATAAAATCTCCTATTATTGGAACTTTTTACAGAAAGCCATCGCCAGACAAACCTATGTTTGTTGAGGTGGGAACCACAATTGCAAAAGGAGACGTACTTTGCGTAATCGAAGCGATGAAATTATTTAACGAGATCGAATCTGAAGTTGCGGGTAAAATCGTTAAAATTTTAGTTGACGATATGTCACCAGTAGAATATGACCAACCTTTGTTCTTAGTAGATCCATCATAAGAAATTTAAATTGTAAATTTCAATGATGAGCGATCGTTATTTGAAATAATTTAAGATTTAAAATTCAACATTTAAAATTTCAAAAAAAGATGTTTAAAAAAATATTAATTGCAAATAGGGGAGAAATTGCGCTTCGTATAATTAGAACCTGTAAAGAAATGGGCATCAAAACAGTAGCGGTTTATTCAACTGCCGATGCTGAAAGTTTACATGTTAAATTTGCGGATGAAGCCGTTTGCATTGGGCCACCACCAAGCAACTTGTCTTATTTAAAAATGTCAAATATAATTGCAGCTGCCGAAATCACCAATTCTAATGCAATTCATCCTGGATATGGATTTCTTTCCGAGAATTCAAAATTTTCAAAAATATGTCAAGAGCATAATATTAAATTTATTGGCGCTTCTCCTGAAATGATTGATAGAATGGGTGATAAAGCCTCAGCAAAAGCCACTATGAAAGCCGCTGGAGTTCCTTGTGTTCCAGGTTCTGACGGGCTTTTAGAATCATTCAAACAGGCTCAATCGCTTTCTAAAAAAATGGGTTATCCAGTAATGCTAAAAGCAACTGCTGGAGGAGGAGGAAAGGGGATGCGTGCCGTTTACAAAGAGGAAGATTTATTAAAAGCATGGGAAAGCGCTCGTCAAGAATCAGCTGCCGCTTTTGGAAATGATGCGATGTATCTAGAAAAATTAATCGAAGAACCACGCCATATAGAAATACAAATTGTTGGAGATGCTTACGGTAAAGCCTGTCATCTTTCCGAAAGAGATTGTTCTGTACAACGTCGTCATCAAAAACTTACTGAGGAAACGCCTTCGCCATTTATGACCAAAGAATTGCGTCAAAAAATGGGAGAAGCAGCAGTAAAAGCAGCAGAATATATTAAATATGAAGGCGCAGGAACGGTTGAATTTCTAGTTGATAAACACCGTAATTTCTACTTTATGGAAATGAATACTCGTATACAGGTAGAGCACCCAATTACGGAGCAAGTAATTGATTATGATTTAATTAGAGAACAAATTTTAGTGGCCGATGGAGTGTGTATTTCCGGTAAAAATTATTTACCACAAATGCACGCTATTGAATGTAGGATCAATGCAGAGGATCCTTATAATGATTTTAGACCATCGCCAGGAAAAATAACCACACTCCACATGCCTGGAGGCCATGGAGTTCGATTAGATACACATGTGTATTCTGGCTATACGATTCCCCCAAATTACGATTCTATGATCGCAAAATTAATCACAACCGCTCAAACACGTGGAGAAGCAATTAGCAAAATGAGAAGGGCTTTAGATGAATTTGTGATAGAAGGGATAAAAACTACCATTCCTTTTCACAGACAATTAATGGATGATCCTCGTTATATTGCAGGCGATTATACCACGGCTTTTATGGATACTTTTAAAATGAATGATCCAGAATAAATAAAGGGGATCTTAAAAACGGATAAATTTAACAGCCGCAGGAATATTCTTGCGGCTGTTTTTTTTGATAAATTCCTCGTTTTACCCAAGGATTCTTAAAATATAAGCTAGTTCTAAATATAGCTTAGTTATTTAAAATTTAATTTTGAAATCGCAGAGCATTTATTTACTTTTATGAAAATTATCAAATGCAATCAGGTCAATGGCAACAAAAATAACAAAGGCAAAGACAACAAAGAAACAACCCGCAAAAAAAGAATCTGCTAGTTTCAAGAGCAAGCTTACTCGTTTTTTATTCAAGGCGGTTCTTTGGTTTTTCGGGACATCCTTATTTTTTGTGGTGCTTTTCAAGTTTGTACCTGTGCCATTTACCCCTTTAATGGTAATTCGGGGGATTGAAAACAAAGTGACAGGAAAGGAAATTTATTTCAGCCATGATTGGGAACCTATCGAAAATATTTCAATCAATTTGCAAAAAGCAGTAATAGCCAGTGAAGATGGAACTTTTCTCGTACATAACGGATTTGATTTTAAGGCAATGCAAAAAGCGTATAAAAACAATGAAAGAGGCCGAAGAATAAAAGGAGGAAGTACAATTTCACAACAAACAGCTAAAAATATATTTCTTTGGCAAGGGCGAAGTTATTTGCGAAAAGGATTGGAAGCTTATTTCACAGTTTTAATAGAATTAATTTGGGGTAAAGAACGAATTATGGAAGTCTATTTAAATAGTATCGAAATGGGAAATGGAGTATATGGAGCCCAAGCGGCAACTGAACATTGGTATCGAAAAGACGCTTCGAGCCTCACAAAAATTCAAGCTGCTGGAATTGCAGCCATTTTACCCAATCCTAGAAAATATTCTGCCACGAGTTCTTCTTCCTATATTAATAATAGAAAAACCAAGATAGTTCGAGTTATGAATCATATTGGAACAATAAAATATTAAAATATGCCATTGCGAGAAATGGCTTCCATCACATATTCAGCTCAATAAATGGGATTGTTTCGTTCCTCGCAATGGCAAAATCCTAGAGATTAAAATTCAACCCCAAAACGATGTTTCGTCCAATATTAGGAATTCCATCAGTTTTCAAACGCGAAAGATGAGCAATGTATGTTTTGTTGAATAAGTTATTACCATTCAAATTAACTTCAAAAGCCGTTTCACCTAATTTTACTTTTCCTCCAAAACCAAGATTTAACAAAGTATATTCATTCGATTTTGTCTCGAAACCACTCACATTATTCTGGTTGAAAGTAGTAGAAACATTCAAAGTGGCAAATCCATCTTCGAGCCAGTCTTTAATTTTGAACTCAGTTCTGATGGTGTTGTTCCAATTGTTTGCAGGAATTAGTGGCAAGTAATCGCCATCTTGTTTTTTGCCGGTAACGGTTTCAAAACTGGTTTCATAATGCAGCCAATCAAATGGATGTGGATGAAAATGAAGACCAATTTCCCCTCCATATAATTTAGCATTATTCTGAATATAATCAAAAACATCAAAACCATTAATTTGTGTTCCTGTTGGGGAAGTATAGATGTAATTATTTACATTGTTGTAAAATCCGTTTACAAAAAACTCCAAATGGCTATTGCTATATTCTAAATTTACATCAGTTTGTACGTTTTGCTCTGTTTTCAAATTTGGATTTCCTACTTCATAACGATTGGTCCCTTCGTGAACACCGTTTGAAGTTAATTCAGCCAAGTTTGGAGCTCTAAAACCAGAAGATAAGTTTACCCTTAAAATGAAATCTTTGGCTAAATTTGTTTTGTAACCTAAAGAAGTATTAAAGCTGTCGAAGGTTTTATCAAGTGCTTCGAACGAACCTTCTTCGCCTGAGATTCCATATGCTGCTGTTACTATTTTCCGATTATCAAAACGAATCCCTGTTTGAATTACATTCGATTTCCATTCGTAATTTCCAGTACCAAAAACCCCAAAATCATTCGTAGTTGCGTCTGGAATCAGTAATTCTTCTCCAGAATTGGTGTTGATTTGGCTCATTCCCTGAATTCCAAAAATTGATTCTATTCTCCCCAGTTTTGGTAAATGATATTTTACATTGTAATTAAATGTTTTCAATTTCATCTGCAAAATGGCAATATTGCCCTCTTCTAATTCGCTTCGATCATTCGTAACATACCCCAAATCAACATCTAATTTTGAGTTTTTGAAGAAAAAGACATTGTTCAAACTCAACAAATTATTGTCAATAGCTTGGCTTGGATAATCCGTTTTTTTTGTTCTTGTTTGTTCAGCAACTCCATTTTCAGCAATTCCTAAATACAGTTTATTCAAATTATATCTAAAAATACTGGAAAATTTTGTATTCATATAGCCAATGCCAGTCTTGAAATCGGTCTCATTGTAACGGGTATTTGTCACTCGATCGCCTTTAGCAATTTTATAATCAGAATGAGTGTTGTAGCTGCCACGAGCTAAGAATTTCCAATTATCGGTCGAAGTTTTTATTCCCAAAGCCGAATTACTTCCTAGTGTATTGGAGAATAATTTTTGACTGAAATTAGTTTTAAAAGTGCCGGAATCAGCAAATTTTTCCGGATTAAAATACAATACGCCTCCCAAAGCATCCGATCCATAAAGCAAAGATGCTGGGCCTTTGATCACTTCGACGCTTTCGATTCCCGCATCGTTTAATCCCAATCCGTGTTCGTCGCCAAACTGTTGGTTTTCCAATCGAACACCTTGCGAATAAACCAAAACCCTATTGCCGCTTAAACCGCGAATGACAGGTTTTCCAATAGAAGTTCCCGTTGAAACCTGTGAAACTCCCGGGATAGTGGCCAAGCCTTCGATCAAGGTTGCCGTTCCTTTTTTCTGTAATTCTTTGATGCTCGAGTGTTCGACCTTCATTACGTTTTGGGATTGTATTTTATTGAAAGCTGTCGAAATTATTACTTCATCCATTTGAAATGTAGTTTCGTCAAGAATAATAGTCAAGGTGATTTCTTTCTGTTGAAGTGTTATGGTTTTATTTTGAGTTGCATATCCTATAAATGCAAACGTCAGTTTTAGCTTCCCATTGGGAAGATTCGACAAGGAATAGTTTCCGTTTTCATCTGTCGAAGTTCCTTTGTTTAATTCTGGAGCATAAATAGAAACACCAATTAGAGGTTGCTTTTTTGCATCAGTTATTATTCCAGAAATGGTATTTTGGGCATTAATTATCGCCGAAAACCCTATAAATAGGGCAACTATATATTTTTTCATTTGAATGATTTTATTGTAAAATTGAAGTTGAAACCTCAAAGTTTTTAAAACCTTTGAGTTTTGACAAAAGTGAATTAATTTCAGTTTAAACAATAAAAATCGGTGGAGCACGAAGAGCAAAAAGACTTCCTTTAAAGAATTGGGTAATTTCCTTTGAATTGAATAAAGAATATCTAGAAGGAATAGTTATTTTTTTGAATTTAAACTGAGAAACATCTGAGGAAATAAAATTGCTTAATGTAAAATGACACACAAAGCAATTATCAAAATTGTGGTGTTGATGCGTAATTTCTTTGCTAGAAGTGTATTTGTGGAGGCATTTCTTTTCAGAAAGTTGCTTTGCTACGTGTTCATAACTATGCATTGACTGAAAAAGTATTGAGAACAATACTGCAAGTGCCAAGAGCGAATTTAATATAACTAATCTCTTTTTCATCCGATGCAAATATAAAAATAGTAATATAAAAATCCGATTAACTTATGATTATTTAACGTTTATCGGATTTTATTAATGTAATAAGTGAGTTTTACACCAATTTGTGTGCTACTAAGTATTCGGCTATTTGGATGGTATTTGTAGCAGCACCTTTTCTTAAATTATCAGCTACTATCCACATATTTATGGTATTTTCTTGACTTTCGTCTCGACGAATTCTACCTACGAATACATCATTTTTACCTTCGGCATATCTTGGCATCGGATAGGTAAAAGTATCTAAATTATCTTGTACCACAATTCCATCCGTATGGTGAAGAATATTTCTCACTTCGTTTACGTCAAAATCATTGGCAAACTCAACATTTACAGCTTCACTATGACCTCCTACAACGGGTACACGGACAGCCGTTGCTGTTATTGCGATAGTATTGTCACTTAATATTTTCCTAGTTTCATTAACCAATTTCATTTCTTCTTTGGTATATCCGTTTTCTTCAAAACTATCGCATTGTGGAATGCAATTTCTATTTATTTTATATTTATAAACCATGTCTCCTTCAATTCCAGCACATTCATTTTCGAATTGCTCTACCGCTTTTACGCCTGTTCCGGTGATAGACTGGTAAGTGGAAACAACGACGCGTTTGATGTTGTATTTTTTATGCAATGGGGCTAAAGCCAAAACCATTTGAATAGTCGAACAGTTAGGATTTGCTATGATTTTATCTTCTTTTGTCAATTCTGAAGCATTGATTTCTGGAACCACTAATTTTTTGGTAGGATCCATTCTCCAAGCTGATGAATTGTCGATAACGGTTGTTCCTACGGCCGCAAATTTAGGTGCCCATTCTAGCGAAGTGCCACCACCCGCAGAAAAAAGCGCAATTTCAGGTTTCATATCTACAGCAGTTTGCAATCCTACCACAACATGTTTTTGCCCTTTAAATTCAATTATTTTTCCAACTGATTTTTCTGAAGCAACAAGAATTAATTCTGTATAAGGAAAGTTTCTTTCTTCTAATACTTTTAACATTATTTCGCCAACCATTCCAGTGGCTCCTACGACAGCAATTTTCATATTATATTTTTTATTTTTAATACTTATTTTCAATGGCAAAAGTAAGTAATATCCAATTCAAAACAAGCGTACGTACAAAAAACAACAAAATGTTATATTTGTAACAATAAAAAAACCACGCCAAGAGCGTGGTTTGGTTAGAACATATAATGTAGCGGAAATTATTTTTTTAACAAATCTCTAATTTGAGAAAGTAATTCTTCTTGAGAAGGACCCGCTGGAGCAATTGCCACTGCTTCTTCTTTCTTATTGGCTTTTTCAGCCGCTCTAAGAACAATAAAAATAAACAACGAAATAGTAACAAGACTATTCTCTATAAAAAACACGTTTTACTCTTTGGGAAATACTAGTAAGAATTTCATATGGAATTGTGTTTAATTGATTCGCCATAAATGAAACTGTTGGGTTTTCGCCAAAAACAATAACAGAATCTCCTTCTTTACAATTAATTTCCGTTACGTCAACCATCAACATGTCCATACAAATACTGCCCACAATTGTAGCTTTTCGATTATTTATTATCACAAAACCAACACCATTGCCCCAAGCTCTAGAAATTCCGTCAGCATAACCAATGGGAACTGTAGCGATTTTTGTTGGTTTATTAGCAACAAAACATCGTCCATAACCCACGCTTTCACCAGTGTCAATATTTCTAATTTGAGAAATAATAGATTTTAATGTGCCTACGTTTTCTAGGTATTTCTGCTCTTCAACATCATTAGAAACACCATATAGCCCAATTCCAAGGCGAACCATGTCGAATTGTGATTGTGGAAAATTACTTATTCCCGAAGTGTTTAAAATATGTCGAATAGGGTTTATTTTCAATTCAGTTATTAATTTTGAAGACAGTTTTTCGAATAAATCAATTTGTGAATGTGCAAAATCTTGATGCTCTAAATCATCACTCGTTGCCATATGCGACAAAATAGTTTTCACTTTTACTGATTTATTTTCTTTCAAAGTTGAAATTAACGCATCAATATTTTCTTCTTCGAATCCCAAACGGTGCATTCCGGTATCGAGTTTAATATGTATAGGAAAGTGCTTCAGTTTTCGCTGTTCGGCAATTTTAAGGAAAGCATTCAGCCCTTTTAAACTGTAAATTTCAGGCTCTAAATTATGCTGAATTATTGCCGAAAAACTAGTATTTTCTGGATTTAAAACCATAATTGGCAATTTAATCTCGGCACTTTTCAATAAAATACCTTCATCGGCAAAAGCTACACCTAGATAGTCGACCTTATGGTGTTCGAGTAATTTGGCTATTTCAAAACTTCCACTTCCATAACCAAATGCTTTAACCATCACCATTATTTTAGTGGTTGGCTTTAGTTTCGATTTATAAAAATTAAGATTGTGACTAATAGCGTTAAGGTTTATTTCTAGTACGGTTTCATGGGTTTTCTCCTCTAAAGCGGTAACTATTTCTTCAAATTGAAAATGTCTCGCTCCTTTTATAAGAATCATTTCATTACTAAAATTCAAATGGTTTAAATTTAGAAAAAAGTCGGCTGTGTTTTTAAAAGTGACACAGTTGGTAAATTGGTCTTTAAATGACGAAATGGTTTCGCCAATTCCAATAACTCTACTAATTTTATTGGATTTAATTAACTGTGAAACTTTAGAATATAATTCCTCGTTAGACAAACCGCTTTGAAAAATATCAGATAATATTACTGTTTTGTTTTTGTATTGTTTTTGACTTTCCAGAAAATCCAACGCAATTTTCAAAGATTGAAAATCGGAGCTGTAACTGTCATCAATAAGGGTTGTGTTATTGATTCCGTTTTTGACTTTCAAACGCATTTCAACAGGATAAAGCCATTGCATTCGGTTTTGAATGGTGGTTTTGTCGTATTTAAAATTCAATAAAACCATCAAACAAGTAATGGCATTTTCAATCGAAGCCTCGTCCTGAAAAGGAATTCGTATTTCGAAATTAGCTTTAGCGCACTTGATTTGCAAAACAGTTTTGTCTTCGATTGCTTTTTTTACAACAAAAACATCGGCAGTTTTGTCATCGTAACTCCAGGAAAAAGTTTTTATTTTTTCATTAATCAACGCATCAATGATCTTGTTCTTTTGATAAATTATTAGTTTTGAATGTTTAAAAAGGTTTAATTTTTCTTTGATTTTTTTATCCAAATTTTCAAAGCCTTCATCGTGCGCAGAGCCTATGTTTGTAATAATTCCAATAGTTGGCTTGATGATGACTTCCAGTTTTTCCATCTCGTTCATTTTCGAGATTCCCGCTTCAAAAATTCCAAGATTGTGTTTTTCATTAATCGAAAGCACCGATAATGAAACGCCCACTTGCGAATTGTAGCTTTTTGGACTTCGGATGACATTAAAATCTGGACTTAAAAGAAAGTTCAACCATTCCTTGACAATAGTTTTTCCGTTACTTCCCGTCAACCCAATAACTGGAAATTTAAAAAGATTTCGATGATAGGCAGCAAATTGTTGTAAGGCCTCCAAGGTATTTTTCACAACTAGAAAACTGGCTTTGGTTTCACAATCTTTTGGAATATGAGTAACAACAAAATTTCGAACCCCCTTTTCTATTAATGCCGAAATATAATTATGGGCATCGTTATTGGGACCAATCAATGCAAAAAACAACGTTTGATTTCCATTTTGCATGGAGCGACTATCGATCGAAATATGTTCGATTGTTGTGTCAGAATTGCTACCAAATAATTTAGCATGAAGTATTGGGATGATATTTAGAGTGCTTAATTTCAAAAATTAATCTTTATTTTTAGTGGTTTTATTGTTTTCCGTTTTATGCTCTTCCTCATTCTTTCTCATCGCATAAAAATAAGCGGCGCGACTTAATGGTTCGTATTCTTCAGTTTCACCAAGCATAACGAGTTTGTCATTGTCTGTTTTTCTAAAACTGTAATTAGCCAGATTTCCTGTGCGAGTGCAAACGGCGTGTACTTTTGTAACATATTCGGCTGTCGCCATTAATGCAGGCATGGGACCAAAAGGATTGCCTTTGAAATCCATATCTAATCCGGCAACAATAACTCGGATTCCTTGGTTGGCCAAATCATTGCAAATTTTTACTATTTCATCATCAAAAAACTGAGCCTCGTCAATACCAACAACGTCGCAACCTTGAGCTAGAATTGCAATATTTGCAGCGGCCGGAACTGGAGTGGATCGAATTTCATTGGAATCATGCGATACCACCATTTCGTCGTGATAACGCGTGTCGATTGCCGGTTTAAATATTTCGACTTTTTGTTTGGCAAATTGCGCCCTTTTTAGTCTGCGAATGAGCTCCTCGGTTTTGCCCGAGAACATTGAACCAGAAATTACTTCAATCCAACCAAATTGTTCTTTATGATTTACTGTGTTTTCGAGAAACATTTTGTATTTTTCTTGTGCTTAAAATGAATAGTTTTTATTACTTTGTAACGAAAACAAATTTATTAAAAAAGTTAGACCTTACTCACTATAATTTCAAAAGTTATGAAGAAAAAATTGGAAGCCGACTTAATGAGCATTGCTCACAGGGTATTGCAAATTAAAAACAAATCTGATGTGAATAAATTATACCTTGAAACACAGAAATTATACGAGAAACTTTCTGTTTTACGATTTGTTGAGGAATATTTTGGTGATGCAAAACCAACTATTGGTCAAGCCGAAATAGTAGAAAAAATGAAACATTTTTTCGAAGAAAATTATTTATCAGAGTTGATACCAATGCAACTTGAAGAAGAAATTGATGTTGAGAAAATCATCACAGAGGAAATTGTTGAAGAAGAAATTGAGAATGTTTTAGAAGAAGTCGAAGAGAAGATTGCTGTTAATGAAATCATTAAGGACGAAGAAATCACAGAGGAGGAATTTGAAGTTGTTTTAGAGGAGGAATTCGAATTAGAAGAAAAGAAACAAGCAATAGCTGAAACTTCAGAAGAGGAATCCAATAAAAATGAATTTCACCCCGCATTTGAATTGGACGAAGACGACGAAGAGAATCAAGAGGAAGCTCCAAAAGAAAAGGAAGAACTTCAAATTTCATTCTTTGATTTATTAGGAGATGATTATAGAGAAGCTACTTTTGTTAAAGTAGATTCAAGTGAAGAATTGTCTTCTGAAAACGATGTTGATATCCCAGCAGCATATTTTTTTGAAGAGGAAAAAACAGAAATCAGTATTGAAGAAAACACAGAAAACAGTGAATTAAGATCAGTTTCCTTAAATGATAAACTTTCCAAAGGAATAAACATAGATTTGAATGACAGAATCGCTTTCGTAAAACACCTTTTTGGCAATAGTGACGAGGATTATAACCGAGTGTTGAATCAGTTAATTACTTACGATAGTTTTGATGAAGCTCAAGATTTTATCGAAGACATGGTAAAGCCAGATTATAATAGTTGGGAAGGAAAAGAGGATTATGCGCAACGGTTTATCGAAATCATTGAAAAAAAATTCGCTTAAATGGGTAAATTATATATCGTTCCAACGCCAATAGGAAATCTCGAAGACATGACTATTCGGGCGATTCGAATTCTTAAAGAAGTCGATTTGATTCTCGCCGAAGATACTCGCACCAGCGGAAAATTATTGAAGCATTTCGAAATTGGCACGCACATGTATAGCCATCACATGCATAACGAACACAAAACGGTCGAGAATTTAATATCACGTTTAAAAGCAGGAGAAACCATTGCCTTGATTTCGGATGCCGGAACTCCGGCCATTTCTGACCCTGGATTTTTGCTGACACGTGCTTGTGTCGAAAACGGGATTACGGTAGAATGCTTGCCTGGCGCAACGGCTTTTGTACCGGCTTTAGTTAATAGTGGTTTGCCCAATGATAAATTCGTTTTCGAAGGTTTTTTGCCTGACAAAAAAGGAAAGCAAACCCGATATTTGGCACTTGCCGAAGAAACCCGCACAATGATTTTGTATGTTTCACCCCATAAATTAGTAAAAACTTTGGCCGAATTTATCACTTATTTTGGCGAAGACCGATCCATTTGCGTTTCACGAGAACTATCAAAATTACACGAAGAAAACATTAGAGGAACCGTTCGCGAAGTGCTAACACATTTTGAAAATAAACCTCCAAAAGGAGAAATTGTGGTTGTGGTTGGAGGGAAAATAACGGTTAAAGAGAATAAAAAAGAAAGAGAATAAAAAAGCAATCGATGACAATAGAATATTTTTTAGAAAGATTAAAACAAACACCAAACTCCATTATATTTCCTGAAAGTATCGCCGTTATTGAGGAAAATTACAATTTTACCCCAACATCTTTCGATAATGGAACATTGCATAATGCTGCGGGAGAAAACTCAGGTTCTTGTAAATTATTTGCTTTTGCCCAATTGCAAAACCTATCTCAAGCGGAAACATTAGCTTGTTTTGGAGCCTATTATTTTGAAGAAGTACTGGGAGATCTAGAAGGAAAAAATCACCAAAACATTCGTAATTTTATAAAATTTGGATGGGATGGAATTCAATTTAAAGGAGAAGCTTTGTTTTTGAAATCATAATATTTTTTTGATTTTAAACACATAGAAACATAGGCTAGATTTTGTAAAAAGATAAGTATAGAAAAATATTTTTTTCACATAGCTATGAATTCTATATAAAAGCGAAGCTTCTTGAATATCATAATAAAACTATGTTTCTATGTGTTTAAAAAAATAGCGCCTAAGCTATTCCACTTCTAAATCAACAAACGAAAAGGTATTTCCGCTAAATAATCCTTTATCTGATAATTTCAAATCTGGAATTACTAACAACGCCATAAACGAAAGTGTCATAAAAGGCGCTTTCAAATTGCTGCCCAACTCCTTTGCCATAGCATCGATTTCTTGGTATAATTTCCCGGTTTCCCAACCATTTTTGTCGCTCATAATTCCAGCAACAGGCAAAGCCAACATTTTATTTTCGAAACCATTCACGGCGCAAACGCCGCCTCTGTTTTCGATGATAAGATTCACTGCCTTGCAAATTTCTTCATCAGAAGTTCCCACGACCACAATATTATGGCAATCATGCGCTACCGAACTGGCTATGGCTCCTTTTTTCAGACCAAAATTCTTAATGAAAGCTATAGCCGGTTTTGTATTTTGATAGCGATTGACAACTGCCATTTTCAGAATATCATTTTCTGTGTCTGAAACGATTTTTCCATCGACAATTAATGATTTGTGATGAATTTCATTGGTGATTAATTGTCCTTCCAAAGCTTCGATTACTCTAATTTTAGAACCCTTTCCTAATATTTGAAAATCGCTGATTTCTTTGGCGGTAATATTAAAATTATTGGGTGTTTCAAAAGGAATGTGTTGTACAAAAGATTCACCATTTGCAGCAACTAATTCGCCGTTAATATAGGTTTGTTGTACTTTAAAATCAATTAAATCTTCGACCAAGATAAAATCGGCGGCATCATTTTCTTTCAATAATCCCACGTTCATTTTGTAATGATTTACAGGATTGACGCACGCTACTTGCAAGATTTTGTAAACGTCAATTCCTTTGGCAACAGCTCGAGCACAAAGTAAATTAATATGTCCAACAATCAAATCGTCGGGATGTTTGTCATCTGAACAAAACATCATATTCTCATAATTTTTTGGAAGTAAACCGATGAGTGCTTCAAAGTTTTTGGCGGCACTTCCTTCTCGAATTAGCACTTTCATTCCGAGCGATAATTTTTCTTCTGCTTCTTCAAAGGTGAAACATTCGTGGTCTGTAGAAATTCCCGCCGAAATGTATTTTTGAACCGCTTCCCCTCTTAGTCCCGGTGCGTGACCATCAACAGGTTTGTTGAAATGCTTTGCCCATTCAATTTTCTTCAAAATCTCGACATCATCAAATAAAACGCCTGGATAGTTCATCATTTCCGCTAGATAATAAATATCGGGCGAAGCCATTAATTCTTTAATTCCCTCCGAATCGATAATAGCTCCAGCACTTTCGAAAGAAGTAGCAGGAACACAAGAAGGAGCGCCAAAATGAAACTTTAACGGCACTTTTTTACTGTTTTCAATCATGTAATAAACTCCGGCTGTACCTAAAACATTGGCGATTTCGTGTGGATCAGAAATTGTAGCCACCGTTCCGTGAAGCACGGCAATTTTTGCAAATTCGGAAGGAACAAGCATCGAACTTTCGATATGAATATGGGAATCGATGAATCCGGGAAGAATAAAGCTTTTTACCTCGTGATTTTTTTCGATTACCGAAGTAATTTTTCCGTTTTCGACAGTGATTTCACCTGCATAAATTAGTTTATTTTGAATGTCGACGATTTGTCCTTGAATTTGCATTTGGTTTGTTTTAAAAAAAATATAGCCAAAAGTACTGCCATTTTGCTTTAGAGCATAATTTTTTAGCCACAGATTCACAGATTTTTTCAAAATGGTTTTATAAAATCTGTGAATCTGTAGCTAATTTTTTTTGACATCAAATTAGTTAACTTTTTTTAAACTAAATTTGTTCAATCCTACAAAGTCTGAATTCGTAATTCTCAATTCGTAATTATTTATGCGCTGGACCATCAAACCAAAACCTTCGGAAGAAAAAGTAAAACATCTTGCTAAAGCTTTGAATGTTGAGAAATTTGTGGCAACGCTATTGATACAACGAGGAATCGAAACCTATGAAGAAGCCAGACAGTTTTTTCGTCCTACTTTAGAAGATTTGCACAATCCGTACTTGATGAAAGATATGGATAAAGCGGTTGAACGCATCGAATTGGCTATTAAAAACGACGAAAACATTCTCGTTTTTGGCGATTATGATGTCGATGGGACAACGGCAGTTTCGCTGGTTTCTTCCTATTTGAAAACCTATTATCCAAATGTTGCCACCTATATTCCGGATCGTTATGAGGAAGGTTACGGCATTTCTTTCAAAGGAATTGATTATGCAGACGACAATGGTTTTTCATTAATTATTGCTTTGGATTGCGGAATAAAATCTATTGATCACGTGGTTTATGCTAAAGAAAAAACCATCGATTTTATCATTTGCGACCACCACCGCCCTGGGAATTCATTGCCCGAAGCTGTTGCGGTTTTAGATCCAAAACGGGACGATTGTAGTTATCCTTATGATGAATTGTGCGGTTGTGGCATTGGTTTTAAATTGATTCAAGCATTGGGTGAAAACCGAAATCAAACTATTGAAGATTTGACTTCTTATTTGGATTTGGTTGCAACTGCAATTGCAGCTGATATTGTTCCAATGACGGGTGAAAACAGGATTTTAGCTTATTTTGGTTTGCAAGTCATCAACTCAGATCCAAGACCTGGAATTAAAGCCCTAATTCACCAAATAAAAAAACAAACTTTAGATATTACCGACGTAGTTTTTATCATTGCTCCAAGAATTAATGCGGCCGGAAGAATCAAACATGGCAATCACGCTGTGGAATTACTTTCAGAATTTAATTTTGAACAAGCGCAACAATTTGCATCTGAAATTGAAGCGTATAATTCCGAAAGGAAAGAGTTAGACAAACAAATCACCAAAGAAGCGCTCGGTCAAATACATGATAATGATGAAAAAGAACGTTTTACGACTGTGGTCTTTCAAGAAAATTGGCATAAAGGAGTGATAGGAATTGTAGCTTCTAGATTGATAGAAACTTACTATAGACCAACATTGGTTTTTACACGAAGTGGCGATAAATATGCGGCTTCGGCAAGATCTGTTAAAGGTTTTGATGTATACAATGCATTGGAAAGTTGCTCGGAACATTTGGAACAATTTGGAGGGCACATGTATGCAGCAGGAATGACTTTGTTGGAAAAAAATTATCAATTGTTCAAAGATGCTTTCGAAAAAGTAGTCGAACAAACCATCCATCCAGATTCGTTAACCCCAGAAATTTCGGTCGATTCCGAGATTGATTTTGAAAATATTACACCCAAACTAACTCGGATTCTGAAACAATTCGAACCTTTTGGACCGCAAAACATGACTCCAATTTTTTTAACAAAAAACGTGAAAGACACCGGTTATCCAAAAAGACTAGGTGCTGATGACGAACATTTAAAACTATTTGTAAGGCAAAATAATTCCGAAGGAATTCCCGCCATTGGTTTTGGACTAGGAAATAAAATGGAGTTGGCAACTAATAAAAAATCATTCGAAACCGTGTATTGTATTGACGAAAATGAATGGAACGGAAAAGTTTCCATCCAACTAAGATTGAAAGATATAAAATAATTATTTGCCCATTTAATGAAGAAAAAAGATCCCTACGCAGCATTGCGTTATAGAGAATTTAATATGTTTTTAGTGTTGCGGTTTGCTATGGTTTTTGCCTGGTCAATGCAATTTATAATTATAGAATGGGAAGTGTATAGTTTGACAAAAAGCGCACTTTCTTTAGGAATGATTGGATTGATGGAGGTAATTCCAGCTATTGGAATGGCTTTGTTTGCTGGGCATATTGTGGATCAAAAGGAAAAAAAGGGAATGCTTTTTATATGTATTCTTGGATTTTCGGTAATTAGTTTTGGTTTATTCTTGTTGACTTGGCCAAGAGTTGTAAGTGATTTATCGACTAACACTATCTTGTATTCTATTTATTTCTTGGTATTTCTTGGTGGTTTGGTTCGGGCTTTTTTAGGGCCAACAATATTCTCGCTAATGTCATTAATTGTTCCTAAAAAAGTGTATCCAAATGCAGCTACGTGGAGTAGTTCAGTATGGCAAATCGGGGCTGTTATTGGGCCTGCAGTAGCAGGATTTTCGATCACTTGGATGGGAGTTCATTGGTCGATGTGTGGCATTTTTGCCTGTTCTATTTTTGCATTACTGATTTTGACACAAATTTCTAAGAAACCTATTCTGAATCCAAAAATTGGTGAACCTATAATGGAAAGTTTGAAAGAAGGAATAAAATTCGTTTATACCAACAAATCTATTTTAGGCGCTTTAACACTTGATATGGTGGCGGTACTTTTTGGAGGAGCAGTAGCGCTTTTGCCAATTTTTGCCCAAGATATTTTAAAAGTGGGCCCTGAAGGTTTCGGGGTTTTAAGGGCTGCACCAGCTGTTGGTGCGTTGTTGACTATGTTTGTTTCGGCGCATCTTCCTTTTTATAAAAATGCAGGAATCAAATTGTTGGCGGCTATTTTTGGATTTGGTGTTTGCATCATCGTTTTTGGACTAAGCACATGGTTTTGGTTATCGGTTTTTGCTTTGTTTATGAGTGGAGTTACCGATGGTTTTTCTGTGGTGATTCGTCAAACGATTTTGCAACTCAAAACACCAGACCACATGCGAGGAAGAGTGGCGGCAGTGAATTCCATATTTGTAGGTTCGTCTAATGAGTTGGGTGCTTTCGAAAGTGGATTGACAGCAAAATTAATGGGAACCGTTACTGCGGTTGTTTTTGGCGGAAGCATGACACTTTTAGTGGTGATTTTTACAGGAATTAAATTGCCTTCATTTAGGAATTTGGATTTGCAAAAAGACTTGGACGAACACGAAAATCAGGAATAAACACTTTTTCAATTCGAAAGTATTTCATCAAATATTTAAGAGTGTATTTTGTTAACTATTCTTAGATATATTCCAAATGCTGATTTTCGTTCTGGTTTGAAAACCTAGCTTTTTATATAAATTAATGGCGCCAATATTGGTTTCTGAAACGTGCAAAAAAGGTGTTTTCTTTTGTTCCAAAATAGCATTGACAGTGTGAGTCACTAATTGTTTTGCATATCCTTTTCCGGTATGTTCGGGATGCGTAATTACGGCGCTTACTTCGGTGAATTCATCCATTTTCATACGTTCACCCGTCACAGCAACGAGTTGGTTGTTTTTGAAAATCCCGAAATATCTACCCAATTTAGCCGTTTTCTTTTTGAAATATTCGGGATAAACGATTTTGACTAATCCCAATAAATCTTCTAAATGGCTTTCGTCCAATTCCACAATCTCGTCTTCGATTTTGCGGTCTATTTTGTTGTAAATAATCATTTGCAGGCAAATCAATTCGCCTTCCAATTTTAGGTTTTTTGGAATATCTGGTTTTTCTCCAATGATATAAAAGTGGTTGGTTAATTCGGCATATTCAGCCATTGGATTTGCTGTATTTTCAACTTCTGTAAAACCACCAAAGGGACAATAATCAGGATGGAAAAATTTCATATAGCCATAATCAATTCCAAAACCTTGATGGGTTTCATTCAAGGAATACCAAACCGGATTGTCTAATTTTTTTTCGTTTGGGGACATATTTGGTTAGGCGTTTAAATGAAATTTAAAAAAAATTCTAAAAATCAAATGGCAGTAGTTTTTTTATTGAAATTTTTTCAATTCGAAAGTCTCTCCATCAAAAACACCATAAGTGAAATGGCCAATCCAGTCGCCCAGATTTACATACTCAGAGTTTTCTCCGACAGGAACTTTTAATGGTAAATGGCGGTGACCAAAAACGAGGTAATTATAGTGTTTGGTTTCTAGTTTTCTTTTAGCATAAAGAATCAGCCATTCGTTCTCTTCGCCAAGGAATTTCACGTCTTCATCTCCAGAAATTAACTTATTTTGTACTGAAAAGTAATGTCCCAGTCTTACTCCAATATCAGGATGAAGCCATCGAAAAAGCCATTTTGAAAACGGATTTGCGAACACTTTTTTCATCCGCTTGTATCCTATATCGCCCGGGCCCTTTCCGTCGCCGTGACCAATGAGGAAGGTTTTGTCGTTGAAAGTATATTCCTGATTGTCTCTGTAAATTGGGATATTCAATTCTTTCTGGAAATAGTTGTCCATCCATAAATCATGATTACCCACGAAGAAGTAAATAGGAATTCCGCTGTCGCGAATTTCTGCAAGTTTTCCAAGAACCCGCACAAAACCTTTGGGAACGACGGTTTTGTATTCGAACCAAAAATCGAATAAATCGCCTAATAAAAAAACAGCTTCAGCATCTCCTTTGACCTCGTCGAGCCAAGCCACAAACTTTTGTTCTCTTGGAAAACTCAATTCAGGAGTTGGCGCTCCAAAATGCTGGTCGGAGGCGAAATATATTTTTTTGTTGGGAGTGATTTGCATAAAGCTAAAGTAGGGATTTTGAATTACAAATTATCACTTGCAAACCATTCTGCGAAGGAAGATTCTGTTTCTTGCAATTTTAAGGAAAAAAGATTAATGTTTTCGGGGAGTCGGCTAATGATTCTTTTAGAGAAATCGACCACCATATTTTCGCTTGTGGGTTGGTAATCGACTAAAATTACGTCATGTCCGCGTGCTTTTAATTCTTTTGCCAATTCGATATGTGGCGTTGTTTCGTTGAAAACAGTGGCGTGATCAAACTGGTCTACGATTTCCTCTTTGACAATTTTTTTTAGATCTGTAAAATCGATAACCATTCCAAATTTCACATCGTTTCTATCTACAATAGGCGTTCCTATTACCGTTACCGATAATTTATAACTATGTCCGTGAACGTTTTTACACTTCCCGTCATAACCGTATAAGGCGTGGCCGGTTTCGAAACTAAATTTTTTTGTGATTCTGATTTTGCTCATTCTGTTTTATTTTGACTGTAAATTTAATACATTCTACTTCTTATCGCCTGCTTTTTTTGCCCTATAATACATCCAATAGGCAACTCCAACCAATAAAACGAATGGAAGAAACGAGCCAATGAGGACTCCGGTTTCATAACTGCTGTCTGGCGCGACCTTTAATTTTTCGGTTATGTTTACTTGTATTAAAAGCAAGGCGAGGAGCGTCATTTTTTATTTTTTAAATTGACCTAATGCTGTCTTAGAAAAATCGGAAAGTAATAATTTCCCAGAAACCTCAGCTCTTTCATAAAGCAGCGTGTTCCAATTATCGGTTCCTTCCCAAAACATTTTTTTCATTTGGGTCAAAGCTTCGGGGTTATAATGGGCTAGTTTATTTGCGAAAGCCGAAGTTTCTATATCTAATTCAGCTGTAGTTTCAAATACTTTGGCATACAATCCTTTTTTATTTGCCCAAGAAGCCGATTTCCATTCGGTTTCCAAAGTCATTTCAGTCAGGGCACTTTTTCCAATTTTTCGGATAATGGCGGGCTCTATTACAAAGGGTCCAATTCCTATGGCGAGTTCCGATAATTTGATGTTGCTTCCGCTTGTTGCCAAAGCATAATCACAAGCGGCAGCAATTCCAACGCCACCACCCACGGCTTTACCGTGAATTCTTCCAATGATTATTTTCGAACAGCGGCGCATTGCATTTAACACATTAGCAAAACCCGAAAAGAATTTGGTGGCTTCTTCTAGATTTAAAATCGCTTTGAGTTCGTCAAAAGAGGCACCGGCACAAAATGCTCCAGAACCGCTACTTTTTAAAACAATCACCAAAACTTCAGGGTTATGGCTTAAACTATTAAGTTCGTTTGTTAAGCGGTCAAGCAAATCAGATGGAAAAGAATTACTCGCCGGATGCCCAAATTCAAGGGTTGCGACTTTGTTTGTGATTGTCGTTACGAGAATGCCGTTTGGGTTTTGATTTGTCATTTGAACAATTTTGATGTAAAGTTAAAAATATTAAGGAAAGCTTGTGCTTTTTTTTCGAATAGGATAGATTTGTTTTTTAGAATTTGCATTATAGTATTTTAATATGGTATATTTGCGGCCTAGTTTGGGGGATTAGCTCATTTGGCTAGAGCGCTTGCCTGGCAGGCAAGAGGTGGTCGGTTCGAATCCGATATTCTCCACCATTTTAATTAAATTGCTTACAACCCTTTTGAATTTCAAGAGGGTTTTTACATTTCAATCAATTTATTCTTTCGCCAACACAATATTGTGAATCTTTGTTTATTTTTGTTTGAACTAAAACAATTCTAATGAAAAAAATAATTTTAATGATGGTAGTATCTGCATCAGTAGTTTCGTTTGGCCAAAACTCAAAAGGGAGTGCTGTAAAATATCCACAAACAAAAAAAGGGGAAACTGTTGACGTTTATTTCGAAACTAAAGTTGCGGATCCTTATCGGTGGTTAGAAGATGACAAATCTGCTGAAACGGCAGCTTGGGTTATAGCGCAAAACAAAGTAACGTATGATTATTTATCTAAGATCCCTTTCCGAGAGGCTTTAAAATCTAGATTGGAAAAACTATGGAATTACGAAAAAATAAGTGCGCCTTTTAAAGAAGGAAATTACACGTATTATTATAAAAATAATGGATTGCAAAACCAATCTGTTTTGTATAGAAAAAACGTTAAAGAAATAGAAACGGTTTTTCTAGATCCCAATGCTTTTTCAAAGAAAGGAACTACCTCACTTGGGGGAGTAGATTTCTCTAAAGACGGTTCTAAAGTTGCCTATTCTATTTCAGAAGGAGGAAGCGATTGGAGAAAAATAATTCTAATGGATGCCCTTTCTAATAAAATTCTTTCAGACACATTGTTTGATGTTAAATTCAGTGGGGTATCGTGGAGGGGAAATGAAGGCTTTTACTATTCAAGTTATGACAAGCCCAAAGGAAGTGAATTATCAGCCAAAACAGACCAACATAAATTGTATTTTCATAAACTAGGAACCTCTCAAAATGAGGATGTGGTCATTTTTGGATTAAATCAAAAAAGAAGGTATGTTAGCGGGAATGTTACTGAAGATAATCATTACTTAGTGATTTCAGCAGCAAATTCTACTTATGGAAATGAATTGTATATTCAAGACCTAACTAAACCCGATAGCCCAATTATTACCATTGTTGACAATTTTGATAGTGACAGCAACATAATCGATAATGAGGGAGATACCTTGTTTATTGAAACCGACTTAAATGCGCCTAACAAACGCATCATTACCGTTGATGTAAATAAACCAAAAACAGAAAACTGGAAAGATTTTATTCCCGAAACAGAAAACGTACTTTCACCTACAACGGGTGGAGGTTATTTTTTTGCAAATTACATGAAAGATGCTATTTCGGTCATTAAACAATATGATTATTCCGGAAAACTTATTCGTGAAATACAATTACCTGGAGTTGGAACTGCGGGAGGATTTAGCGCAAAAAAAGCTGAAATCACACTTTATTATTCGTTTACTAATTACACTACACCAGGATCTATATTTGCTTTTGAACCAAATTCAGGAAAATCTGAAGTGTATGCAAAACCAAAAGTAGATTTTAAAAGCGAAGATTATATATCAACTCAGGTTTTTTACGCTTCCAAGGATGGAACTAAAATCCCAATGATAATCACTCACAAAAAAGGAGTTAAACTTAACGGAAAGAACCCTACAATTCTCTACGGGTATGGAGGATTCAACATCAGTCTAACACCAAGTTTTAGTATTGCAAATGCTGTTTGGCTGGAAAATGGAGGTGTATATGCTGTTGCTAATTTAAGAGGGGGAGGGGAATACGGTAAAAAATGGCATGATGCTGGAATCAAAATGAACAAGCAAAACGTTTTTGATGATTTTATTGCTGCTGCAGAATATTTAATCGCCAAAAAATATACTTCTTCTGATTTTCTTGCAATTCGTGGTGGTTCAAATGGCGGACTATTGGTTGGGGCAACTATGACCCAACGTCCAGATTTGATGAAAGTGGCGCTGCCTGCAGTAGGAGTAATGGACATGTTACGATATCATACTTTTACCTCTGGAGCAGGCTGGGCTTTTGATTATGGCACTTCTCAAGACAATAAGGAAATGTTCGAATATATAAAAGGATATTCACCAGTAAATAATGTTAAAAATGGAACACAGTATCCAGCCACGATGGTAACTACGGGGGATCATGATGACAGGGTAGTTCCTGCACATAGTTTTAAATTTGCTGCCGAGTTGCAAGAAAAACAAACAGGAACTAATCCGACACTTATTCGAATTGATGTCAATGCAGGTCACGGAGCAGGTAAATCAGTTGCCGCAACAATACAAGAAAATGCAGATATTCAATCATTTACACTATACAATATGGGTTTTAAAGAATTGCCAAAGTAGTAATTTAATAGGCTGATTCAAGTTATAATTAAATGTAATAATAGAAAAATTTTTCCCTATCGTTTTGCTAGGGTAATTTTTTCTATCGCTAATGTTCCATTTGTTTAGCCGGATCTTTTTCTTTTTTTATGCTAAATATAAAAAACAAATGAAGTCTAGCATGCCTAAAATAAAAAAACAGTGTTTTTACAAAATCCATTTTTAATATAGATCTAAAGACACTTACTATTTTTAGTGTCTTTATGTAAATTTAATACAATAAGAAAGGGAAGGGTTTTTTATCAAGTCTAAAATATTATTTATTTTCTAAACAAAATCAAAAATAATAATTGTATTTTTATAAAATAGTAGTCCAATTCAAAAATACAACATTGAAGCAATTTTCTCTTTTCTTGGTAGTTATCCTTTTTAATTCCTGTCAGTATTTCGAAAAACAAGTACCTTCGGAAAAGGAATTGTTGCAAAAGGAATTGAAAGCCATCAATTGGAAAGAAGTCGACGAATTTCCATCGGTTGCTGATTGTGAAAAAATTGAAAACAAACCCCAACGTCAACAATGTTTTTTTGAATATATGACGGCGCTAATTCAACACAAATTAAGTGTTGATACCTTATCGATACTCTATCCTGAACTCGATACAATCCAAGTGAAAGTTACTATTTATCCAAACTCAAGAATTATATTTGAGCCCTTATTTTCCAAAGATTCCGTTGCTTATGATACCGTAAAAATTGACAGTATTCTTAAAGTCCGCTTGGTTGGTTTTCCAAAAATAAATCCTGCAATAAAAAGAGGAATCCCAGTAAAAACGCAGTTTATTCTCCCCGTTATACTCAAAGTAGAGTAGTTATTTGTTATCCTGAGCGCAGTCGAAGGATGGAACTATTTCCAGCTATACGTTGCAATCTTTATGTTTTTAAATAAAAAACATAAAGGATTTCCACTTCTATCTGGGCTAGGGATTTTGCAATTTAAAACCGTCTTCCCTTCCATTCGTATTTTCCAAACAAGGAATACAAAGCCACGCTTACACTGAAAAATGGATACAATAAACTTCCCAAAATCAAATAATGTAGGGGGGTTTTAGTTAAGAAACAATTTGCCTTGTAAATCAAAACTGCATCCACAAAAAACTTTAAAAGAAACAGTAGAACTATATTTTGAAAAGAAAGCAAACCCAATACCAAACATCCAACGCCCATTACCCAACATAAATTCCCAAAAAAAACCACCAAGCCCAAACCAAGTCCAAACCTGCTTTTGTAAGAACTTGTTTTTGAAGCCCAACGCACTCTTTGATGAAATAAGGATTTCCAATCATCCATAGGTTTTGTGAGTACAATATTATTTTTGGATTTTAAATAATGAACTTTCTCGGGAAATTTCGCAATGGCTTTTTGTAAAATAAAAATATCATCGCCACTGGCGATACGATTATTCCCGTCAAATCCGCCCAGTTTTTCAAAGAGCAATTTCGTGTAAGCTAAGTTGGCACCATTGTACATAAATCCTTTTTCAAGTCCAAAGCTACCAATCGTTGCTCCTTGTAAACTTGCCAAATCCAATTGCTGAAAATGATGCAAAAAGGGCCTCTCACAATCATAAGTCACCGCGCCAGCAATCATCGATACTTCGTGATTTTGAATGTAATTATCTAAAGTTAACAACCAGTTTTCATAGACCCCACAATCCGCATCAGTCGTTATAATCCAGTCCGTTTTTACGAATTGCATTGCTGTTGTAATCGCATCTTTTTTGGGCGAATTCGAAAAACGAATATTTTTTATGACCGAAACTTTAAACTTTAAGCCCTTCATTAGAACAATCATCCGCCAGAATAACCTCAAACAAATCAATCGGATAATTCAATTTCGAAAAACTGTTTAAAAGATTGGGCAGATTTTCGGCTTCATTCCGAAAAGGAACGATAATCGTAAACTTGGTTTTTGGGTTTAGTCTAAGACAATCAAAGGAATTAACTTTTGTAAATCCATAAATAAGAGCAACTATTGCCATGCAATATATTGTTATGATTGTGTATAAAACAAAAGTCATTGTTCTGTTTTTATTTTAAAATTCAGCACATAATAACTACCAATAATAACAGGTAAAACCACGTTTAAAAACCACATTAAAGTGCTTATGAAAACTACAATCCATTCGTTGACGCCCAGAATCCCAAAGAAATAGACGGCAACACTTCCTTTAACGGCAAAGTCTAGAAACTGAAATGTGGGTAATGAAGATGCCAAAAAATAGACACTTGCAATGGCGGCCATCATTGTTAAATAAGGCAAATTAACATCAAAAGCCAGAAACAGAAAATAGTATTGATGCGAAAAAACCATGTAGCGGCAAACAGCCAAAAAGATATTTTTTTGATGAATCGATTTTGGAATTTCATTAATCTTATAAATTAGTTTTTCGATGGAATAGCCTTTGATTTTAAATTTTTTTAATCCAAAGCCGAAAATCCAAAGAGCGAAACTTGAAAACAAAATCACTAAAACCCAAAACCCATAACCTAAAATCCATAGTCCAATTGTTCCGAAAAAAACCGACAAAATCAGTTGGATTCCGTTGCAAATTAAATTTAAGAATATAATTTTTTTAGCATAAATTTTTTCGAAAAACAATACTTTTCCTGCATATTCACCCACTCCGTTTGGGGTAAATAATCCAGCGGTTAGTGCGCCAAGAACTTGTTTGGTTGCTTCCGGTAAAGTAATTTCGCGGAGATATGAAACCAAGTTTTGCCATTTCAAAATTTCGAAAAAACGATTCAAAACACTCAACAACAAGATAAAACTGATTCCAATTATGGATTGATTTTTTTGGAATAGAAAAATAAATTTCTCCCAATCGAGTTTGGCGTTATTCGCCAATTGGCTATAAATAAAATAAAATGCACCGCCAACAATCAAAAGTTTGATAAGAAGTACAAGGAATTGTTTAGCTTTGTGAGATATTGAAATCATTAGTGCAAAGTAACAAAACTTTAAACTTTGAACTTTAAACTTTAAACAAATCTTTTGGCAAACGAACGCATCATATTAGGAATTGACCCCGGAACTACCATTATGGGTTTTGGTTTGATAAAAGTAGTCGGGAAAAACATGCATTTTATTCAACTCAACGAATTGCAATTGTCTAAATACGACAACCATTATCAAAAGCTGAAAATCATTTTCGAACGCACCATCGAGTTAATCGACACCCATAATCCAGATGAAATAGCGATTGAAGCACCCTTTTTCGGCAAGAATGTGCAATCAATGTTGAAATTAGGAAGAGCACAAGGCGTGGCAATGGCGGCGGGACTTTCAAGAGATATTCCTATTACGGAATATGAACCCAAGAAAATAAAAATGGCAATTACCGGTAACGGGAACGCCAGCAAAGAACAAGTTGCCAAAATGCTCCAACAATTATTAGGCTTAAAAGAATTGCCCAAAAATCTGGATTCAACAGATGGATTGGCTGCGGCAGTTTGTCATTTTTTCAATTCCGGAAAAGTGGTTGGTGAGAAAAGTTATACTGGCTGGGATGCTTTTGTGAAGCAGAATGAGGAACGAGTTAAAAAATGAGCGGAATCTACATCCATATTCCTTTTTGCAAGCAGGCTTGCCATTACTGTGACTTTCATTTTTCGACTTCAATGAAGAAGAAGGACGAGATGATTTTGGCTTTGGCCAAGGAATTGCAGATGCGAAAAAGCGAGTTTGAAAACGAAATTGTTGAAACCATTTATTTCGGTGGAGGAACGCCAAGTGTCTTAACAACTGCCGAAATCAAATTTTTGATTGATGCGGTTTATGAAAATTACCCTGTTGCTGAAAATCCCGAAATCACGCTCGAAGCCAATCCGGATGATTTATCCAAAGAACGAATAATCAAATTGTCTCAAAGTCCAATTAATCGTTTAAGCATTGGGGTTCAATCCTTCTTTGAAGAAGATTTAACGATGATGAACCGAGCGCACAATTCGGCGGAAGCCAAAAAATGCTTGGAAGAAGCAACAAAATATTTCGACAATATTTCCCTCGATTTGATTTACGGAATTCCGGACTCGAGCCAGAATGGCAAACAGGCGAAGCAAATGAGCAATAAAAAATGGAAACAGAATATCGAAACGGCTTTATCTTTTGGTATCCCTCACATTTCAAGTTATGCCTTGACTGTCGAACCTAAAACGGCTTTAAGCAAACTCATTCAAACCGGAAAAATTGCCAAACCCAAAGATGAAGTTGCTGAGGAACATTTTCAAATTTTGGTTGAAACTCTTGAAAAGAATGATTTTATCCATTATGAATTGTCGAATTTTGGGAAGAAAGATTATTTTTCAAAGAACAATTCGGCCTATTGGTTGGGCAAAAAATATCTTGGTATTGGACCTTCGGCACACAGTTATGATGGGATTTCACGAAGGTGGAATGTTTCGAATAATGCGATTTATTTGAAAACTTTGGGAGAAAACAAATTACCCAATGAAACTGAAATTTTATCAAAAACCGACCGTTATAACGAATATATTATGACAGGTTTGCGAACCATCTGGGGTATTTCTTTGGATAGAATTGAGAACGAATTCGGAAGTGAGTATTTGAATTATTTGAACAATCAAACCGACAAACATATTAAAAATAACGTACTCGAAATCGTTACTTCGAGTGATTTCGTTTTTGGGCGAAATCGTATCGAGAAGACTTTACGAACCACTAAAAAAGGTAAATTTTTGACTGACGGAATTGCGAGTGATTTGTTTTTGGTAAATTTTAAATAACATACTTAAATGAATTTAGAATTTTTCTACGAATATAGCCTATCTAAAAAAGGCGTAACCGAACATTTTCCTTTCGACAAGGACACTTTGGTGTTTAAAGTAGGTAAAAAAATGGTTGCTTTATCGTCATTTAATCCAATAGGAAAAAGACGAGCCAAAAGTAAATTTAAAATGTGACCCAGATTATGCCCAAGAATTACGAGCGCAATATGACGACATCAAACCGGGATATCACATGAGCAAAATTCTTTGGAATACAGTTGCAATAAATAGGGAGGTTGAAGGTAGTTTGTTAAAAAATTAATAGATGATTCCTACGGATCGGTATTCAAAAGTTTAACAAAAAAAATCAAAATGAAATTTTTGACCCGAGGTAAAAAATTTACCGAATAGGCGAAGCAATTAGATAATTAGGTATTACTTTTGCTGGAAAAAACCTATCTAATAGAAATCATGAAAGATCAAATAAAAAAATTTCTTAACGAAGAACAAGACCCAAAAGCCATTGAAAAAATCACTTCTAAACTGAATGATTTATTGATGAAAAACGAGGAAATAGGGTGCATTGCTGTGCAGAAAAACCAGCAATTACGGTTCTTCCGGATAGTATTGTGATGACGAACAAACGAATTATTATTTGTCAGCCAAAAAATCTAGGTCTTACAATGAATTTTACCGATTTTACTTGGGACGAAATTGAAGGAACATTTGTAAAAGAAAACATCTTAGGCTCTGAGTTTTCATTTTCGACTAAAACAGATCTGCAAGTTTCTATTGATTATATCCCAAAGATTCAAGCCAGAAAAATTTTTACATATGCCAAAGAACAATTGGATATTTTGAAAAATGGAGTTATAATAAATGAAATTCAAATTATTGAAGAAGCACCAGTTTTCGAAATAATTGAAGAAATTGTAACTGAAGAAGTAATAAATTATGCTGAAATTATTCCAATTAATTCAAACTATTCAGAGACTAAAATTGAAAAATTAGCCTCAGCTTCCGAAAATAAATTAAGTGAATTGTCTCAAAACGACCTTTTTGATAAACTTCAAAACTATAAAAAACTCCTTGACAATGGGTTAATTTTACAAGGAGAATACGACGCTTTTAAAAAAGAAATACTAAGTTTGATGTAGTTCGACTTATTAAAATAATAAGCCCCAACAATTTTTGATTTGTTGGGGCTTTTTTAATAAAAAGGGTCCCGTTTTTAGCGCGACTCTTCTTGTGTTTGAATTAATAATAACTAAATCAGCGGCGCTCCTTCCATAATTTCTGGATTGGCAAACTCTTCAAATTTGGCAAAATTAGCTTTGAACTTTTCAGCTAATTCTAATGCTTTTATATCATATAGGCTGGAATCTTTCCAAGTGTTTCTTGGGTTTAATATTTCGCTGGGAACATTCGGACAAGATTGTGGTTTTGCGATACCAAATACGGGATGATTTTCATATTCTACATGGTCTAATGCTCCGTTTAATGCTGCCGTAATCATTGCTCGTGTGTATTTCAATTTCATCCGACTTCCGGTGCCATAGGCTCCGCCAGTCCACCCAGTGTTGATGAGCCAAACTTTCACATTGGCATCTTTCATTTTTTTACTTAACATTTCGGCATATTTCGTAGGATGCAAAGGCATAAAAGGCGCTCCAAAACAAGCCGAAAAATTGGGTTGAGGTTCAGTAACTCCTGCTTCGGTTCCTGCTACTTTTGCTGTATATCCAGAAATAAAATGATATGCAGCTTGTCCAGGCGTTAACTTAGATATTGGAGGTAAAATCCCAAAAGAATCAGCAGTTAGGAAGAATATATTTTTTGGGTTTTTTCCAATGGAATCCTTCTGAATGTTGTCAATATGATTGATTGGATAACTTACTCTAGTATTTGGAGTTATGGAAATGTCTTGAAAATCCACCTCGTTAGTACCTTTTTTGAAAACAACATTTTCTAAAACAGCTCCTTTTTTTATGGATCTAAAGATTTCAGGTTCGTTCTCTTCGCTTAGATTGACCACTTTCGCATAGCATCCTCCTTCAAAATTGAAAACTGTATTTTCATTTGTCCAGCCATGTTCGTCATCTCCAATTAGTTTACGGGCAGGATCAGCAGATAAAGTTGTTTTGCCTGTTCCAGATAATCCAAAGAAAATTGCGGTATCGCCTTCATCTCCTACATTTGCACTGCAATGCATTGGCAAAGTGTTTTTGAAAACAGGAAGAATAAAATTCAATCCAGAAAACATTCCTTTTTTCATTTCTCCAGTGTAGCCAGTCCCGCCAATTAATACAATTTTTTTGGTGAAATCTAATATGGCAAAATTGCCTTGGCGTGTTCCATCGACTTCAGGATTTGCAATAAAACTTGGAACACAAATCAATGTCCATTCGGGAGAAAAATCTTCCAGTTCCTCTGTTTTTGGCCTTAAAAACATATTGAAGCAAAACAGATTTGCCCAAGCAGTTTCAGTAACTACGCGAATATTAAGTTTGTAGTTCGAGTCTGCACAAACATAAGAGTCTCTTACAAACACTTCTTTTCCGGACAAATAGGTGGTAACTTTATTATATAATTTTTCAAAAGCTTCTGGGTCAAAAGGGATGTTGACTTTTCCCCACCAAACTTTATCTTCAGTAATGTTGTCTTTTACTATGAATCGATCCAGTGGTGATCGTCCCGTAAATTCCCCAGTATTAATTGCTAAAGCTCCTGTCGAATTTTCGATTCCTTGATTTGATTTCAAGGTGATTTCGTGTAATTCTTGGGCAGATAATTGATAATTAATGATTGCGTTTTCGATTCCAATATTTTTTAACGAAATCGATTTCGTATTCAAAGCGTAATTGTCCATAAATTTGTGTGTTGTGTGTTTAATTTATTTGGCGCAAAAGTAGAAATTATAATTCAGGATAGGAATTATTTATCCTAATTTTATGATTTTTTATTTACAATATTAAATAATAAAACGGCCCAAGCCAGTATTAACAAGACTCCGCCAATAGGAGTTGCAAATCCTATAATTCTAAAGTCAAATGCTGTAATGTTATTTGTTGCCAATAGATAAATGGAACCCGAAAAGGAAAAAATTCCAAAAACTACTAAATAGTAGATGGTTTTCATTGTTTTTTGAGAAAGTTTATTTATCGTCCCAATGAACAATAAAAATAGCGCGTGATACATTTGATATTTTACTCCAGTTTCGAAAGTAGAAAGTTCTTCTATTGACAAAACATTTTTTAAAGCGTGTGCTCCAAATGCTCCTAAAATGATTGCGAACATTCCGAAAATTGCAGCTGTGAAAATAATTTTTTTGTCCATTATGTAATTTAATTTTATACAAAAATATCTCTTTAATATTAAAGAGAAAAAATTTTAACGTTACTTTTTGTTTCCTGTAATTGAAATCGTTTTAATTTAAAATCACTTTCCGTTTGTTACAAATACAACAATTATATATATTTGTGTTATATTTATATAATTATGAGAACAATTCTAATCATTGGAGCCGGAAGATCAGCTTCCTCCCTAATTCAATATCTTCTAAACAAATCAGATAAAGAAAATTTACATCTTATTATTGGAGATTTAGCATTGGCTTCAGCTCAAAACAAAACAAATTATCATCCGAATGCCACTGCGATAGCTTTAGATGTTTTTGACAAGAATCAAAGAAATATAGCCATTAAAAATGCAGATATTGTTATTTCGATGTTGCCGGCGCATCTTCATATTGAAGTTGCAAAGGATTGTATTGTATATAAAAAACACATGGTTACAGCATCCTATATTAGTGATGCAATGCAAGAATTGGATGTTTTGGCCAAGGAAAACAATTTAATTTTTATGAATGAAATTGGTCTTGATCCAGGAATTGACCATATGAGCGCAATGAAAGTAATCAATGAAATCAGGGCAAAAGGAGGGAAAATGCTTTTGTTCGAATCTTTTTGCGGAGGTTTGGTAGCCCCGGAATCAGACACGAATCTTTGGAATTATAAATTTACTTGGGCGCCACGAAATGTTGTTCTTGCAGGACAAGGAGGCGCAGCAAAATTCCTTCAAGAAGGAGCGTATAAATATATTCCGTATTGGAATTTGTTTCGCAGAACCGAATTTTTGGAAGTCGAAGGCTATGGCAGATTTGAAGCCTATTCGAACAGAGATTCGCTAAAATATCTAGATATTTACGGATTGAAAAAAATCCTTACTTTATATCGAGGAACTATTCGTAGAGTTGGTTTTTCTAAAGCTTGGAATATGTTTGTTCAACTTGGGATGACCGATGACAGCTACATCATGGAAGATTCCGAGAATATGAGTTACCGACAATTCGTTAATTCTTTCTTGCCCTATCATCCAACGGATTCTGTTGAAAGTAAGATGCGTTTGATTTTGAAAATTGACCAAGATGATATTATGTGGGACAAACTTTTGGAACTGGATTTATTCAACCGCAACAAAAAAGTGGGTTTAAAAAATGCTAGTCCAGCCCAGATTCTTGAAAAAATCCTTGGAGACAGTTGGACACTTCAGCCCAAGGACAAGGATATGATTGTAATGTATCACAAATTTGGATATGAAATAAACGGCAAAAAAGAACAAATTGATTCCAAAATGGTTTGCCTTGGCGAAAATCAAACCTATACTGCAATGGCGAAAACGGTTGGTTTACCAGTTGCGATGGCAACATTGTTAATCTTGAACGGCAAGATTAAAACTCCTGGTGTTCAACTCCCAATTCGGGAGGAAGTGTACTTGCCTATTTTGAAAGAATTAGAAGAATATGGTGTTGTTTTCAAAGAGGAAGCAGTGTCTTATTTGGGTTATAATCCTGATAAATAGTTTAAGATGTTTTACAAAAAATCCGCTCATTTCATTTTAAACGAACGGCTTAAAAAATAGTAAACCTCAAAGATTTTAGAAAACTTTGAGGTTTGGATTATTTGCTCAACTCCACAAAATATTTGTAAAACAACGGAATCGTTTCTATTCCTTTCAAGTAATTAAATATCCCAAAATGTTCGTTTGGTGAGTGAATCGCATCGCTATCCAAACCAAAACCCATCAAGATGGTTTTGCTTTTTAGTTCTTTTTCGAACAAGGCAACGATTGGAATACTTCCTCCAGAACGTACCGGAATGGCAGGAACTCCAAAGGTTTCGGTATAGGCTTTGTTGGCGGCTTTGTAGCCAATGCTGTCCGTCGGGGTTACATAACCTTGTCCACCATGATGTGGTTTTACTTTCACGGTAACTCCGGATGGAGCAATGCTGATGAAATGTTTGGTGAACAATTCTGTGATTTCCACCCAATCTTGATTTGGAACTAATCGCATCGAAATTTTGGCGAAAGCCTGACTTGCAATAACGGTTTTGGCTCCTTCGCCAGTGTATCCTCCCCAAATTCCGTTCACGTCGAGTGTTGGTCTGATGGAATTTCTTTCATTGGTTACATAACCTTTTTCTCCATAGACATCATTTAAGTCCAATGCCTTTTTGTAGTCTTCTAAATTGAAAGGTGCTTTTGCCATTTCAGCTCTTTCTTCAGTAGATAATTCTTGTACTTTGTCATAAAAACCTGGAATGGTAATGCGATTGTTTTCGTCGTGAAGGGAAGCAATCATTTTTGCTAAAATATTTATGGGATTTGCTACAGTGCCTCCATACAATCCGGAATGCAAGTCGCGATTGGGGCCTGTAACTTCGACTTCTACGTAACTCAGACCCCGTAATCCAGTCGTGATAGAAGGTTGTTGATTGGAAATCATTCCTGTATCAGAAATTAAAATTACGTCGCATTTTAGTTTTTCTTGATTGCGTTCTACAAACCAACTCAAACTTTTGGAACCAATTTCCTCTTCGCCTTCAATCATAAATTTCACGTTGCACGGCAAAGTATTCGATTGAATCATATATTCCAAAGCTTTTACGTGCATATACATTTGGCCTTTGTCATCGCAAGAACCGCGAGCAAAAATGGCTCCTTCTGGATGAATTTCGGTTTTTTTGATAACAGGTTCAAAAGGAGGGGATGTCCATAATTCTATAGGATCTGCTGGTTGCACATCGTAATGTCCATAAACTAAAATCGTAGGTAAACTAGGGTCAATTGTTTTTTCACCATAGACAATTGGGTTTCCGGGAGTATCGCAAATTTCGACAAAATCACAACCTGCTTTTTCCAAACTTAGTTTCACGACATTGGCCGTATTGATAATGTCTTTGTGGCAAGCAGCATCTGCGCTTACCGAAGGAATTTTTAATAATGCGATTAATTCGCTGATGAAACGGTCTTTATGTTGCTGAACGTATGATTTTATAGTTTCCATAATTTGTTGTTTTTTATAGTTTCAAAAGTACAATAAAGAGACTAAATATTTTTGAATAATTTTCTTTGAAAGTTAGAAGATATGCTTATATTTGCACTCACAATTGCTAACGCCTGTTCGCAATAAATTGCTCGGGTTTGCGGGTATGGTGAAATTGGTAGACATGCCAGACTTAGGATCTGGTGCCGCAAGGCGTGTAGGTTCGAGTCCTATTACCCGCACAAAAAAAGCTTCTCTATTGAGAAGCTTTTTTTATACCCTGACAGTGTGCTTTTGACCACCTTTATAAATTTTTTCAATTTTACGGCTTCATATTCGAAACCTTGTATGTTTTTCCATTACCAGTAGCTTCAACTACTGTGGTAATGTTTTTGGTAGTTATTATTGTTTTGTCAAAGGAGATGGTTGCTGAATTTTTTTCGAAATCTACCGCTGCTTTTTGCACACCATCAAGTCCATTTAATTCTTCTTGTATAGTTTTAGCACATCCAATGGCACAAGTCATTCCTTCAATCGTGAAACTTGCAGTTTGAAGATTTGTGCTTGCTATTTCCTTTTTTACTTTTAATACATTTGTTTCTGAAGCAGAATCTAAAATAGTTTCATTTGTTTTTTCTTTACAGCTTACAAACAATAGGCTTGCAAGCGTTAATGTCAAAATTGATTTGGAAAAATTCATTGTAATTAAATTTAAAAGATTTGTCATCTTGTTATTGGCAATAAAATTAATGAAAAAAAACAATGGTAATTCATAAAATTATTACAATTTTGAGCCAAAATTTGGTTTATGAGTTCGAAACAGTTGAAATGGGTTTATTTGATTACCCTTGCGTTTATTTGGGGAAGTTCTTTTATATTGATAAAAAAAGGCTTGATTGGCTTGACTCCAATGCAATTAGGGTCTTTGCGAATTATATTTGCGGCTATTTTTTTATTGGCAATTGGGTATAAAAACTTGACGATTATTCCAAAATCACAATGGAAATATGTTGCCTTGACTGCTTTTTTGGGAACCTTTATTCCGGCATATCTTTTTGCTATAGCACAAACTCAAATCGATAGTTCAGTCAGTTCTATTCTTAATTCACTGACACCATTGAATACTTTAATATTTGGCGCTTTAGCGTTCGGAATAAGTTTTCAAAAAAGGCAGTTTTGGGGTGTTTTCATTGGGCTCGTTGGAAGTATGCTTTTAGTTTTCAACGGAGCCATAAATCATCCGAATCAAAACTATTATTATGCTATCCTAGTTGTCATCGCATCGTTTTGTTATGCAATCAATGTCAATTTAATCAAGAAACATTTATCAAATTTGAGTCCTTTGAGTATCACAACAGGGAATTTTATCGTGCTGCTTTTGCCGGCGCTTTTCGTTTTATTTTCCTCTGGATTTTTTGAAGTTACCCACGTTGTAAAGGTACAGCATTCGATATTGTTTATTATAGTTTTGGGAGTTGTGGGAACTGGAATTGCCAATATTATTTTCTTTAAAACAATCCAAATTTCATCGCCTATTTTTGCTACTTCGGTGACGTATTTAATTCCTGTTGTCGCTTTTAGTTGGGGTTTATTGGATAACGAAATGCTGACGCCCGTACAGTTTTTGGGTGCTTTTATTGTTTTATTTGGGGTTTATTTGTCCGCCAAGAAGTAGGGTTGTACTATTTTACAAAAAAAAGGTCGCTCTTAGAGCGACCTTTTTTACCTTTTTAAAGATTTTTATTATTGAAAATCAGCGTCGGTTACTCCTTCGTTAATTTTTACTTCAGACATTTTTATATCCAATTCAAAGCCTACATTTTGAATGATTTCAAAAGGGACTTTTACACCCTTTATTTCTTTATAATCTCCATAATTAGTGATTTGAGTCATCGTTTTACCTCCTTGTTCCATCGTTTTTGCTTCGGCAACTTTGAGTCCCGATTGAGTGTCATAATAAAAAGTGGTTTTGCCGTTTTTTACACCATAAGCATCTTTTCCGTTGAAAGATTCAATACCGCTAAGAACGAGACCTTCTTTTTTAGAAAGTTGTAATTCTTCGAATGGAGTTGCGCTAGCTCTCATTTCAACCAAATCATTTCCTTCCAAGTTTTTTCTTTGTCCTTGTTGAACAATGTAAGCCCCTTTTTCATTTACTACTTGTTTCATCAAACTCATTGGACCCATGGCAATTTCGACCATCATTTTTCCTTTGTCATCCACTTTATTTGTAAAAGTTAATGGTTGTGGAGCTTGTGGAATGTTTGTAGACCCAAGCATTGCAATCGTTTTTACTGCAGAAACTGCTTTTTCACCACCAATCGCTTTGATGTAATTCTCTAAAACACTTTTGGCAGTTAAGCCTGCAGGAATTTCTTTTTTAAGAACAGGTTTTTCTAATGGATCGCCATATTTGTCAAAATAAAACATTGGAATTTTTAGTTTTTCTAAACCAGGAATAACTTCACTTCCCTTACCAACAATTACAACTCTAATGTTTTCTTCAAGGAAGTATTTATTAGCTACAGCCAAAACATCATCAGCAGTGACCGCATTGATGTTTTTGATGTAATTTTCATAAAAATCTTCAGGAAGTCCCTGCGTTTTGATACGTAAAGCATATCCAGCAACAGTCTGTGGTTTTTCAATTTGCATTACAAATTTCCCAACATATCCGGCTTTTACATTGGCTAACATTTCGTCAGCAACTTTTTCAGTTCTGATTTTTTTAATTTCCTTGAAAAATTCTACTACTGCACTATCCGTAACAGCATTTCTAACTTGCGTTGAAGCCCTGAAAGTGGATACATATTTGCTTCCGCCAATGCTTGAACGAGCACCATAAGTCCAACCGTGTGCTTCACGTAGATTCATATTTAAATAACTATTGAAATCACCACCAAGAATTTGATTGGCAACAATTGTAGCAAAATAATCTTTGTCATTCATTTTCAAATTCACTGTGTTTTGCAAGGCAATTTCCGATTGAACAGCATTTGGCATATCCACAAAATTAATTTGAGAATACTGAACATTTATTGGATCTGTATACGTTAATGATGGTGCTGATGCTTTTAACCAAGAGCCAAAAAGTTTCTCAACCGCTTTTTTTGTTTCTTTAAATTTTACATCCCCGATAATTATTAGGTAGGCATTTTCAGGAACAAAATTCGTGTGGTAATTATTTTCAACATCTGTAAGCGTTACATTTTTAATTGTTTCTTCGCTCAAAAATTCTCCAGATGGATGACTTTTCCCAAAGGCCAAAACATTTTGAACTCTTCCAGCTACTGCTGCAACACTTTTTTCTTGTGTTTTTAAGCCTTCAATTAATTTGTCTTTTTCTTTGTCAAATTCTTCTTGAGTAAAGTTAGGATTCAAAGCGCCTTCTGCCATTAATTCAAGAATTCTTCCTGAATATTTTGACAAACAACTTGCTGATGCTCCAGAAGAATAGAAATTTAAATCAGCTCCAAGAAAATCAATTTCTTCGTTGAAAGCGTCTTTAGAAATTTTCATACTTCCATTTCCAATTAAACTGCTCGTTAAATCGGCAACTCCTTTTTTAGCACCTTCGGCATAAGGAGCGTTGTCAATGCTTAAATTGAATGAAACTCTCGGGAGTTTGTGGTTCTCTACAACCATTACTTTTAAACCATTTGCCAAAACAAAAGTTTGTGGTTTTTTTATATTTACAACCGGAGCATTTCCAGGCTTTGGTTGGGTGCGGTCTTGTGCTTGCATAATTCCGGTTAAGAACAAAATGAATAATAATATACTTGTTTTTTTCATGATATGGAGTGTCTTAGTTTTGAGCTTGATCTTTAGAAGGAACGTAATCTAAAATTAATCTTTGATTTGGGTTCAAATATTTTTTTGCAACATCTCTAATTTCTTCTCGTGTAATGGAGTGGTACAATTCAATTTCGGAATTAATCAAATTGACGTCACCGAAGAGCATATAGTATTTTGCTAAATTTTCGGCAATTCCTTCTACACCGGCATTCGCATTTACAAATTGATTGTCGAATGTGTTTTGCAGTTTTTGATAGTCTTTCTCCGAAATCAAATCGGTTTGAATATTTACAATTTCTTCATCAATCTCTTTCAATAAATCTGCAGAAGTAACAGTTCCCATTGGCAAACCATACAATATATACATACCATAATCTTCCTGACTATAGTTGAAGGCTCCAATTTGCAAAGCCATTTTTTTCTGATCCACGATTTTCTTATATAATTTAGAACTTTTTCCGTCACTTAAATAAGAAGAAACTAAATCCAAAACCCGGGCATCTCTAGTTTTCATCGAAGGTGTTCTGTAGGAAGCGACTAACATTGGAAGCTGGATATTCGGATCTTGGTAGGTCGCGTTTATCGTTTGCGTTATCGGTTCTTCGGTAAAAGTTTCTTTTTTCAAGACTTCACCCTTCGGAATTGCACCAAAATATTTTTGTATCCATTCTTTTGTTTGAGCAATGTCGATTTGGCCAGCAACTACTAATACCGAATTGTTTGGGGTATAGAATTTTTTGTTGAAAGCTTGAAACTCTTCTAAAGTGGCGGCATCTAAATGTTCCATAGAACCAATTGGCGCCCAGCGATACGGATGATTAACAAACATGTTTTTCTTAACCTCGGCAATCAAACTTCCGTAAGGTTGATTATCAACACGCAGTCTTTTTTCCTCTTTTACTACTTCGTTTTGGGTGTCCACTCCAATTTTGTTGATTACCGGGTGCATCATTCTTTCGGATTCCATCCAAAGTCCCAATTCTAGATTATTCGAAGGGAAAACTTCGTAATAATAAGTTCTGTCTTCGGTGGTGTTAGCATTGTTTGTTCCGCCATTAGCAGTTACAATTTTGAACCATTCACCCCGTTTGATATTTGCGGTTCCCTCGAATAATAAATGCTCAAAAAAATGAGCAAAACCTGTTCTTTCAGGATTTTCGTCTTTTGCACCTACATGATACATTACCGAAGTAATAATTACGGGTGCCGAGGCATCGTTGTGCAGAATTACGTGAAGACCATTGTCTAAAGTAAATTCTTCAAAAGCTACTTTTTGAGCCGAAGCAACTCCGCCAAGCATAAGCATTGTACCTAAAGCCATTAATGAATTTTTCATAAGGATTAATAAATTTTATTTACTATTGGTAATAAAAAAAGATTTTTGTTACAACAAAATTAATTTTTTTTTATTGTTAATTGTAAAGGATTCTGTTTTTGTCAAAAGTTTAACTTATTCTTCTAAAAAAGCTTTCGAAAAACAGTAAAAACCCTCACAAAGCCTTTGGGGAAAGGCCATAAAACTATTA
Organism: uncultured Flavobacterium sp.; assembly: GCF_963925185.1. GTDB lineage: Bacteria > Bacteroidota > Bacteroidia > Flavobacteriales > Flavobacteriaceae > Flavobacterium. The sequence goes on from NZ_CAWURC010000008.1 coordinate 87,720, forward strand.
AATTATTTTTTTGAAGGAACTAATTGCAGGATAAATATTTAATTGTATATTTGCAACCTTAAAAATTTATAAAACAATTTGTTATGTATGCAATCGTAGAGATAGCAGGGCAACAGTTTAAAGTTAGCAAAGACCTAAAGGTTTACGTTCACCGTTTGACAAATGAAGAAGGAACTAAAGTTTCTTTCGACAAAGTTTATTTGTTAGACGATAACGGTACAATCACAATAGGCGCCCCAGCTATAGAAGGTGCTTCAGTAGAAGCCAAAGTGTTACAACACTTAAAAGGAGATAAAGTAATCGTTTTCAAAAAGAAAAGAAGAAAAGGTTACAAAAAGAGAAACGGACACCGTCAGTATCTTACTCAAATTGTAATCGAAGGTATTACAGCTTCAGCTCCTAAAAAAGCCGCTGCCAAAAAAGAAACTATTGAAGTTGCTACTGAAGAAGTTGCCGCTCCAAAAGTAAAAAAAGCTCCAAAGGCTAAAAAAGAAGATACAGTAGAATAATAACAAAATAAAACCAATACGTCATGGCTCACAAGAAAGGTGTCGGTAGTTCCAAGAATGGTAGAGAATCAGAATCAAAACGTTTAGGCGTTAAGATTTTTGGTGGACAAGCTGCTATTGCGGGGAACATCATCGTAAGACAAAGAGGTTCAAAACATAATCCAGGTGAAAACGTTTACATCAGTAAAGATCACACACTACACGCAAGAGTAGACGGAGTTGTTTTCTTCCAAAAGAAAAGAGATAATAAATCGTATGTATCAATACTTCCATTCGAAGTTGAAGCATAATTGATTTTTTCAATTCATTAAAAAACCCGTTTCGTGAGAAACGGGTTTTTTTTATTTTCCTTGCCCGGATCTTTCATTACGTATTCCGATAGCTATCCGAACCAAACAATCTTAAGAAGAGGGAGTCGAGATATGAAATTAATGATTATATTTCAAGGTTTTTAAGAAAAGTGCCTAGCCTTTTGAAAGTTCTTGTCGAGCAAGAAATGGGATATGCTTTTTAATTTTCTGTTCCTTTAACGATTGATTTAGGAAAAAAAGCGGTTAGAGTTCCATTAAAATATTTAGTTGATGTTAAAATTATTATTCCCCAAACGATTTTCTTTAGTAAAAACTTTTGCCGCTACATTTCTAGTGTTTGCTTTTAGTATTAGAGTCACACTCTATATTTGGTCTTTTAGCGAGATTGATTTTTCTTTCCTAAACTTCACCAGAATTTTTGGAATAGGGCTCTTATTTGACCTAGGCTGCCTTTCCTATGTTTTAACATTTTACTCTATTTATTTATTAGTGCTTCCAAGTAAATTACACGGAAGTGTTTTAGATAAAATCCTCACAAATACCTCCTATGCTTTATTGCTATTTTTTATGATATTTTCTTTTTTAGCTGAACTTGCTTTTTGGGGAGAATATCAAAAACGCTTTAATTTTATTGCGGTTGATTATTTGTTGTATACCTACGAAGTTGTTCAAAACATAAACCAATCGTATTCATTACCCATTATTGTTGGAATTATAATTATTGTTACTTTTTTGGCTATTAAAATTGCAAAAAATAAAAATGCATTTAACGATACATTCATTAATTCCAATTCTTTTACAACAAAAATAATCCCAACACTCTTTTGGATGTTAATTCTGGTGGGCTTTCATATAAACGTTAAAAATAGTCAGGCCGAAAATTTCTTGAATCAATATGAAAATGAAATAACAAAATCGGGTATTTATTCTTTTTTTGCAGCTTATAATGCGGGCGAGTTAAATTATATTGATTTTTATGAAACACAACCCTCTGATACAGTTTATAAAACCATTAGAACACTAATTATTGAAGAAAACTCCAGCTTCAATGGAAATACAAAAAGTATTAAACGGACTATTGTAAATGAAGGTAAAGAACAAACTCCAAATGTTATTTTCATAGGGTTAGAAAGTGTAAGCGCCGAATTTATGCAACGCTTTGGAAATGAAAAAAAACTACTCCCAACCATAGATTCGTTAGCTAGAAAATCAATATTTTTCACAAATTTACAAGCTACCGGCACAAGAACAATTAGAGGAATGGAGGCCATTGCACTTTGCATTCCACCAACTCCTGGGCGAAGCATTGTAAAGCGAGAAAACAACAACAATTTATTTACTATAGGTGAAGTTTTTAAACAAAAAGGATACACTCGAACATTTTTTTATGGTGGGGATGGTCATTTTGACAATATGAATGTTTTCTTTGCAAATAATGGGTTTGATATCGTTGACAGAAAAAACAAAAATCGTTTTGATGAAGTATTCCCAACGAATAGAAATCAAATTACAGATGATGAAGTTACTTTTAAAAATGCTTGGGGCGTTTGTGATGGAGACTTATATGATAAGGTTTTAAATGAAGCGGATAAACAACATAAACTTCAAAAACCTTTTTTTAATTTCATAATGACCAGTAGTAACCACAAACCTTATACATATCCAGATGACATTATTGACATTCCTTCAGGAACCAATAGAGATGGCGCCTTAAAATATACAGATTGGGCTTTTAATAAATTTTTTAAAGAAGCAAAAAACAAACCTTGGTTTAAAAACACCGTATTTGTAATAGTCTCAGACCATTGTGCTTATAGTGCAGGGAGATCAGAAATTAACGTAAAGAGTTATCATGTTCCTGCATTTATTTACAATTTGCAAAACACACTTCCTGAAGAAGTTAACAAACTAAGTTCGCAAATTGATTTATTCCCTACATTATTTGGCTATTTACATTGGTCTTATGAATCTAATCTTTTTGGTAAAGATATTAGTAAAATGAAACCAAAAGAGGAAAGAGCTTTAATTGCAAATCACATAAAATTAGGGCTTTTAAAAGGAGATAAACTTCTTATTTTAGACAATCATAAGAATCATACTTTTTATCAATGGAATTCATCGACTAATGAATTGACAGTCCAAAAAACCAATTTATTGTTTCTAAACGAAGCTATTTCGTATTATCAAACAGCTTTTGATTTATTTAAAAATGAAGGGCTAAAACTAAAAAAATAACACATTGTAGCAACACCTATAATTATTGAAAAGAACAAGTAAATAACAAAAACGGAAAGGAATAAAAAGCACAAGCATCACACTAGAGTAGAGTACCTTGTTCACTTCCAAAAGAAAAGAGATAATTAGGAATCGTATGTGTCTATATCTTCCAATTGAAGGATAATCCAGAGAATTTTCATAAAACCCGATAACTTGTTTCAAAAGAAATGGGTATTTTTATCTCTCTAGTTCTTAAATAACGATATCCAATTTAATTATACTTTTTTAAACAAAAAACCCTCACATTGCTGCAAGGGTTCTAAATCTGAAATCATAAATTGCTAATCAACAATCTAATATCTGTAATACTCTGGTTTGAATGGGCCTTCAACAGGAACACCAATATAATCAGCTTGGTCAACACGTAAAGTTTCTAGTTCAACACCTAATTTGGCTAAGTGCAACATAGCCACTTTTTCGTCCAAATGTTTTGGTAACATATACACGTCATTGTTATATGCCGTGCTGTTTTTCCATAATTCAATTTGAGCTAAAGTTTGGTTGGTGAATGAATTACTCATTACAAAACTTGGGTGACCTGTAGCACAACCAAGGTTTACCAAACGACCTTCGGCCAAAATGATAATGTCATTTCCAGCAATAGTATATTTGTCCACTTGTGGTTTGATTTCAACTTTTGATGCACCGTGGTTTGAATTCAACCAAGCCATATCAATTTCGTTATCAAAATGTCCAATGTTACAAACGATAGTTTTGTCTTTCATTTTTTCGAAATGAGAACCCAAAACAATATCTTTATTTCCAGTAGTTGTAATGATAATATCTGCAGTTGCAATAACGGTATCTAATTTTTTAACTTCAAAACCATCCATTGCCGCTTGAAGCGCACAAATTGGGTCAATTTCCGTAACTGTTACAATAGACCCAGCACCTCTAAATGAAGCTGCTGTTCCTTTTCCAACATCGCCATATCCACAAACGATTACTCTTTTTGCAGCAAGCATAATATCAGTTGCACGACGAACCGCATCCACTGCAGATTCTTTACAACCGTATTTGTTGTCAAATTTCGATTTAGTAACCGAGTCATTTACGTTGATGGCAGGCATTGGCAACGTTCCCGCTTTTACTCTTTCGTATAATCTGTGAACTCCAGTGGTAGTTTCTTCAGACAATCCTTTAATTCCAGCAACTAATTCTGGGTAACGGTCAATAACCATATTCGTCAAATCTCCACCATCGTCCAAAATCATATTTAATGGTTTTCTATCTTCGCCAAAGAACAAAGTTTGCTCAATACACCAGTCAAAATCTGGCTCGTTCAATCCTTTCCAAGCATATACTTGAATCCCCGCAGTAGCAATTGCAGCAGCAGCTTGATCTTGAGTAGAGAAAATGTTGCAAGAACTCCAAGTAACTTCTGCTCCCAAAGCGATTAACGTTTCAATCAAAACCGCAGTTTGAATAGTCATATGCAAACATCCCGCGATACGAGCGCCAGCAAGAGGTTGTTCGTTTTTGTATTCCGCACGAAGCGCCATTAAACCTGGCATTTCAGCTTCCGCCAATTCAATTTCTTTTCTTCCCCAAGCCGCTAAGGAAATGTCTTTTACTTTGAAAGCCACATAAGGCATAGTTGTAGTACTCATTTATAGTATATTTGTAATTGTAAAATTTTTGCAAATTTACGAATTAACTTTATAAATTAATAATTTTCGTAAATATTTATGAAATGTTTAATCGCCTAATCTTTTGAATTATAACGAAATAATAATGTCATTGCGAGTTTTTCGAAGTAATTTCCTGCTGTACACTATATCTTTCATGGCGAACACCGCCATAAAAGGATGCCGTTTCCATCAGGGCTAAAAATCACGTTGTTACTATGCCACTTTATAAAACCATAAATTTCAGTCCAACAACCCAAATTCTCGTTTGGAAAATAACAGAATCCTTAGCGCAATTGAGCAATGAAGTAACTTTAAATGCTACAAACACACTTCGGTTCAAAGGAATGAAGTCGGAATTGCACCAGCGTGCTTTCTTGAGCGTTCGCAAATTATTACAAGAAAAAGGCCATACTGATTTTGATTTGGAATACGACGAATTTGGGAAACCGCATCTTAAAGACGGGAAACACATTTCTATTTCGCATTCTCACGAATTTTCGACAATCATTATTAGCGACCAAAAAGCGGGCATCGACATCGAAATGCAAAGAGAAAAAATTCTCCGAATCGCAGATAAATTTGTGGATTATGAGTTTGAATTTTTAAACAAACAAAACCAAGAAAAATATATTAGGAAACTAACCGTGATTTGGGGAATCAAAGAATCTATTTTTAAAATCTGCAATGAAATCGGGATTAGTTTCAAAAATCACATTCAAACAAAAGCATTTGAAATGAAAGACAAATCGGGAATTGCAACTTTAACTTTCCAAAATAAAGCACGAGAATTTACGTTTCATTTTGAAGAAATTGAAAATTTTACTTTGGTTTATGCTTTTGAAAAGTAAAAAAATGACAAGTATTTACAATAACATCCTAAAATCAAAAGCCAATAACGAGAAATTACTCGCGATTCTTCTCGACCCTGATAAAATCGATTGGAACAACTTAGCGCGTTTAATTAAAAAAATAAATCAATCGCCAGCCACACACATTTTCATTGGCGGAAGCCTTGTAGAAACAAATTTTCTCGATGATTTAATTTCAAAAATTAAACAAAACTGTTTTCTTCCAGTCGTGCTTTTCCCTGAAAATCCATCTCAAATTTCTGATATAGCCGATGCTATTTTATTTCTTTCCTTAATTTCCGGAAGAAACCCCAGTTTTCTAATTGAACTCCAAGTGAATGCCGCACCCATTTTAAAGAAAATCCAACTTGAGATCATTTCGACTGGATATATTTTGGTAGAAAGCGGTTCGGAAATTGCCGTAGAACGGATAAGCAAAACAACACCTTTAGAAAGAGACAATACGAATTGGCATTGGCAACAGCCCAAGCCGGAGAAATGTTAGGCAACAAACTTATTTACCTCGAAGCGGGTAGTGGCGCAAAACAAGCTGTTCCGTTAGGAATGATACAATTTATTTCTAAAAACATCGAAATTCCATTGCTTGTTGGAGGAGGAATTATAGATTTGCAAGAAATTCAAAAAGCCTATAATTCGGGCGTCGATTTAGTTGTAATTGGAATGGCTTTTGAAAAAAGCATTAATTTTTTTAATAAATAAAAACATGATAGAATTTTTCTTGAATGCTTATAAAAATGTATCAACAACCCAAATAGTATTGGAATTTATTGCTTTTGTATTTGGTATTTTAAGTGTTTGGTTTGCTAAAAAAGAAAATATTTTGGTATATCCTACAGGATTGATAGCTACGATCATCACGACTTATTTACTTTATATTGCAGGCTATCTTGGAGACATGATGATCAACGGATATTTTAGCCTAATGAGTATTTATGGTTGGTATAACTGGGCGCGAAAAGGCGATAAAAAAAGTGATCTTTCAATCACGAGAACTAATAACAGAGAAAAAATAATAGGAATCGTATTGTTTTTTGTTACAATTTTTGTAGTTTTCGGGGTGTATAATTTCTTTGATTACGAAATACAGAAAGACAATTATATTGATATTTTAGCTTCGGGTATATTTTTCACAGGAATGTGGTATATGGCCATGAAAAAAATAGAAAACTGGACGCTTTGGATTTTAGGTGATTTAATTGTTACCCCATTATATGCTTATCGCGGACTGGGAATGTTATCTTTGCAGTATTTAATTTTTACAATTTTAGCTGTTTCAGCTTATTTAGAATGGAAGAAAATCTTAAACAACTCCCAAATATTGGAAGTTCAAAAATAATAAAAATTGTCCTTTTTGGTCCCGAATCTACCGGAAAAACCACATTAGCGATACAACTTGCCAAGCATTTTAAAACGGCTTGGATTCCTGAATTTGCGCGGGATTATCTCCAGGAAAAATGGGATAATACAGCCCAAATTTGTGATGTTGGTGATATGTTACCAATAGCTTATGGTCAAACTAAGTTAGAAAACAACATTCTATCAACTGCCAATAAATTTCTTTTTTGCGATACTAATTTAATGGTAACCAAAGTGTTTTCGGAAGTGTATTACAACTTTTGTGATCCTTTATTAGAACAAGCTGCTTTAGAACACGAATACGATTTATTTTTTCTTACAGACATCGATGTTCCTTGGGAAAAGGATGAGTTGCGAGATAAAGCAGAAGGCCGGGAATCAGTTTTTGCGGTTTTTAAACAAACGTTAATTGATAATAATAAACCTTTTATTACGCTTTCCGGAGATAAAAATTTGCGTCTAAACAAGGCTGTTTCCATCGTAAATGATTTGGAAAAAGCTAAAAAAATGGGATTTTCTTCTATTGATTTTGTGCAAATTTACGAACACGGAATCCCATTAGTAAACATACAAAATCAATTAACTTTTTTTAAAAATGGAATTTTCAAAGTGGTATTGGTTGAAGCAGCTAAAGGTTTCAAAGGAATTTTAAAACTATCGGAAAACGATTTTCAACAAAAAGCAAATTTTTTTGATGCCAATAAATCAACTTTGAAATTAAAAAAATTCGTCCCAGCTTCTGGAGCGGCCAGTAGAATGTTTCAATTTTTGAGTACGTTTTTGAATGAATTTGATGTTGAAAACGAAAGCATCAATGCATATATAAATAGAAAAGAAGATAGCGAACTCTCTATTTTTATCGTTGGCTTGGAAAAATTTCCGTTTTATAAGTCTGTTAATATAAAATTGAAAGAAGCGTTTCCCAATTATGACGAATTGGAAACAGATTATAAAAACTACTATTTTATAAAATTACTTTTGTCATCTGGGTATTTTAATTTTGCCAATAAACCAAAAGGAGTCCTTCCTTTTCATATATATAAAACCCACATTGCAACTGCTATCGAAGAACATTTGTATGAATGTGTTCATTATGCAAGTTCAAACGGCACCTCTCATTTGCATTTTACAGTTTCGGAAGCACATCAAAATCAATTTGAAAGCATCATAAATACGGTAAAAATAAAAGTAGAAAAAGAATTAGGAACCACAATAAATACTAGTTATTCATATCAAAACAAATCAACAGACACCATTGCGGTTGACATGCTAAACAATCCCTTTAGAGATGAAAACAACAAATTAGTTTTTCGTCCCGGAGGTCACGGGGCGTTGATTGAAAACCTGAATAATTTGGATGCCGATATTATTTTCATAAAAAACATTGACAACGTCATTCAAAATCACATCGAAAGTATCGCTTTGTACAAAAAGGCATTGGCAGGAATTATGGTCGAGTTACAACAACAAATTTTTAAATATTTGAGAGAAATTGAAAAAACGAAGGAAGATAAGTTGGATGAAATCATCGCTTTCGCCAAAGACAATTTGAACATAGAAATAATTGGTAATTTCCAGAAATATACTTTAGAAAATAAAATTACCTATATAAAAGATATTCTTGACCGACCGATTCGTGTTTGCGGAATGGTAAAAAACGAAGGAGAACCTGGCGGAGGACCATACTGGGTTCGAGATTCAAAAGGAGTTGTTTCCCTGCAAATTGTTGAAACTCCACAAGTAGATTTAACGAATACAAACCAAGCTAAAATCCTTGCTGATGCGACACATTTCAACCCTGTGGATTTGGTTTGCGGGATTCAAAATTATAAAAAAGAAAGATTCAATTTAACTCAGTTTATTGATCCAAATAGCGGTTTTATTGTCGAAAAAAACAAAGATGGCACACCGTTGAAAGGCTATGAATTACCTGGTTTATGGAATGGAGCAATGGCAAAATGGATAACCATTTTTATTCAAGTCCCGTTGATTACCTTCAGTCCCGTGAAAACAGTTAACGATTTATTGAAGCCTGCACATCAACCACAATAGATTTGAAACCTCATAAAATCATATCCGAATTACTGTTCAAAGCCGTTCGCAGCAGTGGTGCTGGTGGTCAAAACGTAAACAAGGTTTCCTCGAAAGTAGTCTTGTCTTTTGATCTAAATAAATCCCAATCCTTGTCAGATGAGGAAAAAATGAGGTTGGAAGCTAAATTATCCTCGAGATTAACCTCGGAACAAATTCTGATTTTAAGCTGTGACGAAGATAGAAGTCAATTTAAAAACAAAACGATTGTAACCAAACGTTTTCTGGATATAATTACTGCCACTCTTGTGATTCCAAAAATCAGGAAAGCCACAAAAATCCCAAAATCGGTCATCCGAAAACGGATAAAAGACAAAAAGAATTTGTCGGAAATTAAGAAAACTCGGAGAAAGCCTGACTTTTAGTTGTTATTCCTCGCAATGAAAAATAGTGTGTTTTTTGTTTTTTATAATGGTGAAAAAAACTACTTTTGTTCCGTCTCAAAGGGGTGCTCTAAATAACGAGCTGAGATTATACCCAAAGAACCTGGGCGGGTAATGCTGCCAAGGGAAAAAATGATAAAAAATAGTGTGCACACTATCTATTTGTCATAGGAACAATCAATTTAATTTAACAAAAGAATAATTCCCCCTTTTATTCGTAAAACTTTTACGGATGAACATTTTATTTTACAAAAAAGGCCAAGAGCCAAGAGTCATTGCCAAAAACTCGAGTAGATTTTTAGCAATCAGCTTCTTTCTTCTAATTTCTTTTTTCTCTTTTTCGCAAGAGAAACAACAAGACACAACAAAAGTCAACCAACTTGATGAAGTTTTGGTTTCGGCAGTTCGTGTCACCTCAAAAATGCCGGTTAGTTTCAGCAACTTGGACAAAAAGGAAATCAAGTTGCGAAATTTGGGACAAGATATTCCCATTTTGATGAATTATTTGCCATCAGTAGTCACCACTTCCGATGCTGGAAATGGAGTCGGTTATACAGGAATTCGTGTTCGTGGAAGCGACGCAACTAGAGTAAATATTACTATCAACGGAATTCCGTATAATGATTCAGAAAGCCATGGAACGTATTGGGTTAATATGCCTGATTTTGCTTCTTCTGTAGAAAGTTTGCAATTGCAACGAGGTGTAGGAACATCCACTAACGGTGCGGGTGCTTTTGGCGCAAGCCTAAATATGCTTACGGATTCCTATGCTGATAATTCAACTGGAGAGATTTCAAACTCCTTGGGGAGTTTTAATAGTAAAAAAAATACGGTTAAATTCAGTACGGGACTTATGAATAACCATTTTGAAATTGCAGGTCGTTTGTCTGCTTTAAAATCTGACGGCTATGTGGATAGAGCGAGTTCTGATTTGAAATCGTATTTTTTGCAAGGTACTTATGTTGGTAAAACAACCTTAATAAAAGCATTGGCTTTTGGCGGAAAAGAAAAAACCTATCAAGCATGGTACGGTATTGATAAAGCAACATTGGAAAGTGATAGAACATTCAATTCTGCAGGTGCATTTACGGATGAATTTGGTGCTAATCGGTTTTATGACAATCAAACCGATAATTACCAGCAAGATCATTATCAATTGCATTGGAATGAAAAAGTCGCAGCGAATTGGAATACAAATTTAGCCTTTCATTACACCAAAGGGAAAGGGTATTATGAAGAATATAAAGAAAACCAGAAATTTTCAAAATATGGATTAGTTGCTGTTTTAGCTGCACCAGGAGTCAGTACAACCGATTTAATTCGTCAAAAATGGTTGGATAATGATTTCTACGGAACCACATTTTCAGCGATTTACAAAAAAGAGAAAATGGATTTAATCCTGGGTGGAGGATATAATAAATATGAAGGCGACCATTTTGGTAAAGTAATTTGGGCCCGTTTCGCTTTTAAGAGTGAGTTGGGAGATCATTATTATCATGACTTTGCAACAAAAACCGATGGGAATGTATTTGCAAAAGCAAATTATCAATTGTTGGAAAATTTAAGTTTTTACGGAGATTTGCAATTAAGAAATGTGCAATACAAGGCCAATAGTAGCGATACCGGTTTAGTGAATGACACGTTTAATTTCTTTAATCCAAAAGCAGGAATCACTTTTGATGTTGATAAAAATAATGCTTTGTATTTTTCTTATGCCAGAGCCAATCGTGAACCCAATCGAACAGACTATGAAAATGGAAGTCCAAAACCAGAAAAATTGAATGATTTTGAATTGGGTTGGCGATATGTTGCCGAGAAAGTAAAATTCAATTCGAATATGTATTATATGGCTTATAAAGATCAACTAATTTTGACTGGAAAACTGGACGATGTAGGAAATCCAATTCGCTCTAACAGCGATAAAAGTTACCGCTTAGGATTAGAAGTTGATGCTACAATTGCAGTGTCAGAAAAGTTTATTATCAGACCTAATTTTACTTTAAGCACAAATAAAAATAGTGATTTGGACGTAGCCGGTCAAAATTATGGAATCACAACTATTGCCTATTCACCCTCGATTGTTGCGGGAAATATTTTGGTGTACAAACCGATAGAAAGCTTGCAAATTTCACTCTTGCAAAAATTTGTTGGTGAACAATATATGAATAACATTGAATTGGCTGATGCAAAACTGGAGAGCTATTTTGTGAACGATTTGAATATTGGTTATGAATTTAAACCCAAATTAATCTTTAAATCAATTCTTATAACAGGATTAGTGAATAATATTTTAGACAAAAAATATATTTCAAATGGCTATATGTGGGATGTATATCCTTATTATTATCCGCAAGCAGGAATCAATTTCTTGGCAGGATTGACGTTGAAGTTCTAAACCTTTTTGTAATAAATTGTATAAAATTCTGATTAACTATCGGGATTTTTTAATTATACACCCGAAGTACATTCCCGTTAACCTCTGCACGATATTGTTTTAATGGATATTGTTTTCCAGCGGATTGCCCCGTAAATAAACTATATTCAGCACTATCACAAGAACATATAGCATTTATTCCTTTTATAGTCATCGTAGAACAAGCTCCCAAAGCTTGATTAGGGCAAGCAGCATCAAAAGCATTGTAACCACTTCCTGTGTTGAAAATAAATAAGCCTCGAACACCTTGACTAGAGTAATAAATCGCATTACTTGGATATAGAAGAATGGAATACGAAGGCAAATTCATATTGATATCTACTGTAAATGTGTAATTGGGTAAATGTGGGTTTTTATTGTTAAAATTATTGGGGGTACATCCAAAAAAAAGAGGAATAACAACCAACAGAAAGAAATACTTTTTCATTATTTAAAATATATTAAAAGAATTAGCGAAACAAATTTAATTTATTTAACTTTGAATTATATATGATTAGCATAAAATTGTAAATTAAAAAATAAAAATAATATCTTTGTGGAAACAAATCCCGTCCTGATGGGATTTTTTCTATTTTATATAAATGATGACGTTATGAGTACAGTATCTTATTACACAGCCGAAGGATTAAAAAAACTAAGAGAAGAATTAGATTACTTAAAAAGTGTGATGCGTCCAAAAGCATCCGCTGATATAGCAGAAGCAAGGGATAAAGGCGATTTATCCGAGAATGCCGAGTACGACGCTGCCAAAGAAGCGCAAGGTATGTTGGAGATGAGAATTGCCAAACTAGAAGATGTACATTCTAACGCCAGATTAATTGACGAAACACAATTAGATGTTTCCAAAGTATTGGTTTTGTCTAGCGTAAAAATAAAGAATCTTTCCAATGGAATGGAAATGAAATACACACTCGTTGCCGAAAGTGAAGCCGACTTAAAAACAGGAAAAATATCAGTAACATCTCCCATTGGTAGAGGTTTACTAGGAAGTTCCGTTGGAGACATTGCCGAAATTACGGTTCCAAACGGAGTGTTGAAATTCGAAATTCTTGAAATTTCTCGCGATTAATTGTTAATTGTCCCCCTGAGAGCAGTCGAAGGGCTAAATCACAAATCACAATGTCAAGCATTTTTACAAAAATTATAAAAGGAGAAATCCCTTGCTATAAAATAGCCGAGGATGATAATTTTATTGCTTTTTTGGATGTAAATCCAAATGCAAAAGGACATACTTTATGTGTTCCAAAACAGGAAATCGACAAGATTTTCGATATTGAAGACGATTTGTATATTGGGTTGATGCAGTTCTCCAAGAAAATAGCCATGGCACTCGAAAAAACAATTCCTTGCAAAAGAATTGGTATGACCGTCATTGGACTTGAAGTTCCCCACGCACATGTTCATTTGATTCCTTTGAACGAAATGGATGAAATGCGTTTTCAGAAAAAAGTGTCAATGAATAAAGAAGAATTTGAAACTTTGGCCAAAGCAATAAGTTCAAATTCATAAAATAGGTATAGCCCCGAATTCACGAATAAATATTTAATTCGTGAATTCGGGGCTAACTTTTTTAAACAATCGCTTTACTTTTCTTAAAACTAACCTGCATCGTAGTTCCTTTTCCAATCTCAGAACTCAGAACCTTTACCGTTCCTTTATGATATTCCTCGACAATTCTTTTTGTCAACGAAAGCCCTAAACCCCAGCCCCGTTTCTTGGTTGTAAATCCAGGTTCAAAAACGTTTTTAAATTGTTTTTTGGGAATTCCATATCCAGTATCCGAGACTTTTATTTTTACGGATTCTCCATCTTCTTCAATGAAAACCGCTAATTTCCCTCTTCCCTTCATCGCGTCAATGGCATTTTTAACTAGGTTTTCAATCGTCCAACCGTGCAAAGTGGGATTCATCAAAACAGTAATACGTTTGTTTGGCGCCTTGAATGAAAACTCGACTTGTTTAGAAAATCGGGACTGTAAATAATCATAAGATTCTTGCGTTTCCTGAACGACATCCCTGTTTTCTAGTTTTGGTTCCGAGCCTATTTTTGAAAATCGATCTGTTATGGTTTTCAGCCGCTCTATGTCTCTTTCTATTTCGATAGTAATGGTTTTGTAAACATTTTCGACCTTTAGGAGTTCTACCCAACCTATTAATGAGGAAAGCGGCGTTCCTATTTGGTGCGCCGTTTCCTTCGCCATTCCCGCCCAAAGTTTGTTTTGGGTTGCCATCTTAGTACTTCTGTAGAAATTATAAACCAGTCCGGTAAAAAGCACGATGATGAGCAATAATGCCACAGGATAATATTTAAGTTTTTTTATTAAAGTAGAATTTCCGTAATATAGATATTGAAATTCCCCCGAAAGTTCAATAATAATTGGACTATTTTCAGTTTTTAATTTTGACAAAAGAGATTTTATTTTTATTGGATTTTTGGAAATGTCCTCGTCAATATTTGCTGTATTGACAATTGTTCCCTCTTGGGTTGTTACAATAACAGGTATTGTTTTATTGTTACTAATGATTTGTCTAGGCAACTCAATATCGTCCGTTTCAAGATTCGCCCTATTAATGGTTTTTATGCTTTCGGCCAAAACCTCCATTTTCAATCGCTCCTCATTTTTAAAAATTTGGAAAAAAGTATAGGTATTCCAAAGAATTAATGAAATGATTAAAAAGGAGGCAAAGATGATGATCCAGCGAGTTGCGTTTCTACTTTTAGAAAACTTCATAAGTTAATTTTTGTGGCATAAATATAACGAAATTATAGAAGTATGGCTGAATTTTTTTTCTGGAGCTTTTTCCCGCTGTCATTCCAAATCTTTTTTTATCAAAAAAACCTCAAAGGTTTTTATAACCTTTGAGGTTTGATAAAAAAAGTATTTTCCCTTCCATCAGGGCTAGGGCAGTCGTTTTTTTAATAATTTTTTTTCTAAAATTTCACACTCTTATTCCTATTTACTACTTTTGTTTAAATTAAAATTAGCACCATATTGGATAAAAATTGACAACATTAATAGTTTGCCTACTATTGAAGAAATTGATATATTTGTAAATCAAATTTTCCCTTTAGAGGTTCCGTTACATATAAAACGCTTCTGCCAAAGGAATTTAAATATAAAACAACAATAATAAAAATAGATAAAATGGAAGTTACAGGAAAAATCAAAATGATTGATCAAACCAAAGAGGTTGGATCAGCAGGTTTCAAAAAAAGAGATGTTGTTGTTACAACTGACGAACAATACCCACAAAGTATTTTGGTACAGTTTGTTCAAGATAAATGCGATTTGTTGAATAACTTCCAAGTTGGAGATGCTGTAAAAATCGACATTAATTTAAGAGGTAGAGAATGGATTAATCCACAAGGAGAAGCCGTTTATTTTAATACAATCCAAGGTTGGAGAATTGGGAAAGCTCAAGCTGAGGCAGAACCTACACAATCTGTTCCAATACCAGCAGCAGCTGCGTTCCCGCCTGCGGCTAGCTTAAACGAAGACGAACCAGATGATTTGCCTTTCTAAAAAAACAAAAAGGCTTTTCGTTTCCGAAAAGCCTTTTTTTATGGGATTATAATAACTACATCATTGGTGCCATTGCTATCTCTAAACCATCTAATTCTTGTACGATTGAAATTTGACAACTCAAACGACTGTTATGTTTTACATGCAATAATTTTGCAAGCATAACTTCTTCTGCTTCCCCTTTTCTAGGTAGATTAACATCTTTTATGGCATAACATTGACAAGTAGAACACATTGCCATTCCGCCACAAACTCATATTGTTCCGTTGGGTTCAAGTTCATAAGCACGAACAACTTGCATTAGATTTAGCCCCATATCGGTAGGGACTTTTACTTCGTGAGTTACCCCTTTTCGGTCAGTAATTTTAATTTTAATATCCATTATTTAGTTCTAGGGTTTTGCTATTTGTGCACAGGATTGCTTTACAATACCACTTTTTTTGAAGTTAAATAAACTTCATTTAATATGTTCTAATGGATACAACTAAGTCAGATCGTTATGCAACAAAAGATATTGCATATACTATTTGGCCACTTCTTCGAAAGCTTAGTACAATAATTTTTATTCAATATTAACAACAGTTTCTATTTGAGGAGCAAATTTTTTGATGGTCGTTTCTACTCCAGCTTTAAGTGTCATTTGGTTTACGCTACAATTAGTGCAAGCTCCCTCGAGTCTTACTGTTACGTGTTTTCCGTCTTCAATAGACACGAGCGATATGTCTCCGCCGTCACCATTCAAAAAAGGACGAATTTCCTCGAGTGCTTTTAGAACTTCGATATTTAATTCTTCTGTTGTCATTTTTTTTTATTTGAGGATTGAAAACGGGATCATTTGAATGTTTATTTTTTTTCTAAATTTTCGAATTGAATAATTATTTTTTTACTGCTGAACAACCCGCCATTGTAGTTATTTTAACAGCTTCGGTAGCGGGTAAATTTTCGTTTCTGCTTACCACTTCCTGAACTACATTTCTTGTGATTTCTTCGAAAACAGCTTCTATTATCGATCCGGTTTGCAGCGCTGCAGGTCGGCCAAAATCACCCGCTTCACGAATAGATTGTACTATTGGCACTTCCCCCAAAAACGGAACAGCTAAATCTTCGGCAAGATTTTTAGCGCCTTCTTTTCCAAAAATATAATATTTATATTCAGGTAATTCTTCAGGAGTAAAATAAGCCATGTTTTCAATGATTCCAAGAACAGGGACATTTATAGCCTCTGACATAAACATAGACACCCCTTTTTTGGCATCTGCAAGAGCAACGGCTTGTGGAGTGCTTACAACGACTACGCCAGTAATGGGCAAAGCCTGAACTATCGAAAGGTGAATATCTCCAGTTCCCGGAGGTAGATCAATAAGTAAAAAATCTAATTCCCCCCAATCAGCATCAAAAATCATTTGGTTTAATGCTTTTGAAGCCATAGGACCTCTCCATATAATGGCTTGGCTTGGAGAAGTAAAAAAGCCTATTGAAAGGATTTTAACGTCATAGTTTTCGATAGGTTTCATTTTTGATTTGCCATCAATTTCTACAGAAAGCGGCTTTGCACTTTCAACATCAAACATAATAGGCATTGATGGGCCATAAATATCGGCATCAAGAATTCCAACCGAAAACCCCATTTTAGCTAGTGTTACTGATAAATTTGCTGTAACCGTAGATTTTCCGACCCCCCCTTTTCCAGAAGCAACGGCAATAATATTTTTAATTCCAGGAATAGATTTTCCTTTAATTTCTGTACTTTGAGGAGCTTCAACTTTAACATTAATTTTTATTTTGGCGTCAGGTGAAACTAACTCGAGAATGGTTTTTTTAATATCATCTTCCGCACGTTTTCTGATGTGCATAGCAGGTACATGAAGTACTAAATCAACTACAACTTCTTCACCAAAAGTCAATACGTTTGCAATTGCTCCGCTTTCTACCATGTTTTTTCCTTCGCCAGCAATGGTTATGGTTTCCAATGCTTTAAGAATTTCTTTTCTGTCTAATTTCATATTCTATTTATGGTTTTCAGTTGATGATTATCAATTGAACTATTGTGTTTATTTATACTAATTAAGTTAAGAATTATCGACAGCAAAGATACTGTGAAAAGTTCTTATTATAAAGGTTTTGGAGATGATTTATTGCTTGAAACGCGTGTTGTTAATAAAAACTTTTCACAAAATCAAAACTGAATCATAGGCTCCCAAAAATGCTTTTCAAAATCTATAATTTGATTGTCTACCACTTTAATCCCTTCGTTTTCGAGTAATTGTTGCATCAAATTAGTTCCGTCGAAATGGTGTTTTCCTGTGAGTAGACCTTTTCTATTAACGACTCGATGCGCCGGAATATCATCAATGTTGTGGGCTGCATTCATTGCCCAACCTACCATTCTAGAAGATCGAGCGGTTCCTAATGCTTTAGCAATAGCTCCATAAGAAGTCACTTTTCCGTATGGGATTTGTCGAACAATGTTGTAGACCTTGTTGAAAAAATTGTCAGTTAGATTGGTCATTATTATTGCCAATAATATTTTATAATATTCAACAACGTGATTATTGAAATTAATCCCGTAATAATTCCAATTATGGTATTCATATTTTTTAAAGCAAAATCCGTTTTGTTTTCGATCCGGCTGAAGAAAATGATATAACAATAAAAGGCGGAATAAGAACCAATAACAACTCCAATTATAAAAACAAAAATAGAAGTCATGTCAAAAGAAAATAATTTAAAGGAAGCTAGGGTTATGCTAACAAAAACATAATAAGGAATAGGAAAGAAATTGAGCCCCGAAAGTAATATTCCTAGAAAAAATCGATTGGTTTTACTATTTTTTTTAAATTTTTTGGTTTTGTCTTTTGGTTTTTTTGCCAACCATAAAAAATAAATCGTTAGGGTTGCAAAAATTCCAAGTCCTACTTCGCGCAACAAAGTGACTAAATCTGGGCGACGATTTATGATTTTTGCAAATAATACGGCAAGAAAAACTTGAAAAATAATAACGACTACTGCGCCAATAATAAACCACAAAGCATGTCGTTTGCCTTCTTTAAGATTCACTTTAGCGGCAGTCATGTTGATTAATCCCGGAGGAGTAATGCCTATAAATGCTGTAATGAAACCTAAAAAAAGCGGCGTTATAAAATTCATTTATAGTGAGTCAAGCGTTTAAAAAACTAACAACTTATCAGATTAAAAAAAACATTATTCTTTAATTTTAAATCTAATATACGTAATTGATTTGTTAATCTCCAAATATTGTTTTTCGTAAAAGGTCTGAAAAGCAGTAACTTCCTCTGGACTTCCTTCGTTTACGTATACATTGTGATTGGCATACAACACCTCGTGTCCTTCGCCATGAAGCAATCCTAGCGTGTAACCGTGCATAAATTCACTGTCAGTTTTCAGGTTTACGACGCCATTTTTCTTAAGAATTTTTTTATACAATTGCAAAAATTCAGAGTTGGTCATTCTGTGCTTGGTACGTTTGTATTTGATTTGTGGGTCTGGAAAAGTAATCCAAATCTCGTCGACTTCATTCCCAGCAAAAATATGATCGACTAATTCAATTTGGGTGCGAATGAAAGCTACATTATTCAAACCGGTATCAACGGCAGTTTTTGCACCACGCCAAAAACGGGCACCTTTGATGTCAATTCCAATGAAATTTTTGTTCGGATATTTTTCGGCTAAGCCAACAGAGTATTCGCCTTTCCCACAACCCAATTCGAGTACTAATGGATTGTCATTTTTAAAAAAATCAGTATTCCATTTTCCTTTAAGTGGAAACAAATCGCCTACTACTTCTTCCCTTGTTGGTTGAAAAACATTATTGAATGTTTCGTTTTCCCTGAACCTTTTTAATTTGTTTTTACTTCCCACGCTTTTTTAAATATTTCGGCAAAATTAAGGAAATATCTAAGACCAATTGATATCGTTTCTGAAAATTTAAATTTCTGTAATTTAGAACTTTTTATGGAGAACAACGATTCCGCTCTTAATTGGGAAAGGTTGCTGCAATATGATAGCTAAGCATCTCTTTTTTGCGTATTTTTATATTGTGATTCATTAGGAAATCAAAAAATTATGAAAAAATTAATTGTAACAACCTTAATCATTATTTTTGGATTTTTGTTTACAAATATGGTTTAATGATAATGGCATTAATGAAGTGGGGAATTTGTTGTGTGATAAAATCAACAATTTGCAAGAGGGAGGGATTTTGGGTTCTTATAAACAAAAATTAGTTGACTTTATCAGCTTCCCACTGAGTCCGAAACACCAAATCTGGAACCAGAACTCTTAATATCATCACTCTATTTTTTTATGCCGACAAAGTTTACAAAGGGCTTGACACCAAAAAATCTAAGGGAATGGGTTGGTATTTGTCCCGAAAAAAAACTATCATATGTTAATTATTTAGATTCACTTTTAATGTCATTCCTTCTCTAATTAATAAAGATGAAAAAGAAGGGTTAAGTCAATATTAACGTCTCAAAGTGGTTCTTCAAGAATATAGAAAATTAAATAAAAGGCGGATGGAAAACCATAGATTTTAATCAAAAGTTAAAATCATTAAAACCCGGAGACACTTCAAGAACGATTGTCTAAATTAGACAATGGTTATATGTTGCCGGAGATGTTTCTAATGATTCCAAAAGTAATCGATATGACACTGAACCGGAATTAGGAATTTTAAAATTTAAAAAAAGGTTTAATTTTAATCCCGATTCTTCCATTACACCAAAGCATATTGCCCAAATGAATGTTCCCAAGAGCATTATTAGAAAATAGATTCTACCGGCTATTGCTAAAAACAGTTATTATCTTGCTAGACATCAACAAATGGAATGGAAATAATCTTAGACAAAGACACGGACCTTATAACTCCCTTGGTTTAGCTAAATTTTATTTCCCAATTCGAATTCTATTTACTTGCACGACACGCCTTCTGAAAATTTGTTCGATGAGAAAAAAAGAGCCTTTAGCGACGGTTGTATTCGAATCGAAAATCTAAAGAATTAGCCAACCTTATTTTGAGGGACGACGAAAATTGGACATCCGAAAAAATTGATGCCGCCATGAATAGCAGAGTAGAAACTTGGCACACCCTCAAAAATAAAACCCTATTTATATTGGTTATTTCACCGCTTGGTCAGACAGCAACAAGGATATCCATTTCCACCAAGGCGTGTATCAAAGAGACGAGCAATTAGCTTCCTTGTTGTTTGATAATTAATAGAACTGACCGTTTAATTGTTCCTAAAATAAATTTTAAACTCCTTTTCAAGGGTAGTGGTTTATTCTGTTTTGTTGATAAAACCAAGAGAAATAATTGAATTTGAGTCACTTTTTTGACAATCAAAACCTGTAGTGATTTTGATTTTAAATAACGTCCCTGAATAGCTTATTGACTACATTAATGATGTTGTGAAAGTTGAAAAGGAGCCAATTTACATCCTAAAAAATAAAATTTGGATCTACAAAGGCTGTTTGTCAACTTAGAAAAACAATTCTAAAAAAATAATTTTCACTCAGATGCATTCGTAAGAGATGCCGCTTTCTTATGATTTCAAATAAATTGGCTTATTTGAAAAAACCCGAAGATTCCGCCTCTTTATCTCATCTGAATTTTGTTTATAATACCCTCTTCGATAGGGGTCTTGATTTTGATAATTTCGGTTGAGTTTTCATTTGGGATTGTCATCGACAAAACGTAGTGTTGAATTTTCCATTGTCCATTAATTTTCACGAGTACCCCGGAACCTCTACAAATTTTCATTTGGGTGTTCAATAATTCATCAAACCAAGCAATTTTAAAGGTTTTGTCAAAATAAACATTGCGTTCCAATGGGGTGAAATTCCAAGCTTTTCCTTTGTCAAAATAAGGTTTTGCGTATGCTTGAAAGTCTTTTTTATTCCAGTTTTCATTGGCATCAGTCCCAATAAAAACAGCTTCTTCGGCCATTAAATTAAAATAAGTATGATAATTAGCTTCGGAGGCGGCTTTATGCCAAGCGTTTAACAGGTCGTTTACAAGCATCGTTTCGTTTTTTTGGGCTTGTACAAATCCTGAAAAAAATAGGATTAAAAATAGGAGTTTTTTCATTATGAGGTTTTTTTGTTTAAAAGTATAAAAATCTTTTGATTTTATAAAACATCCCTTTTGTTGATTGTTTGTTTTGTCTGATTCTAATTTCAGATGGGTTCTAGCAGCGCAATCTTCCAGATTTTTGAACAAATCAATTCTCTAAAAACAGAGTATGAACTAAACTTTTTTTAGTCTCTAATTAACTTCAATATTTTGACGCTTTTTTCTTTTGATTTAGGATATCTAACGATGTCCTTTTTTGCAAATATCACCGAAGAGAATAAAAAAAAATAGCTAAAAAAGGAGATGAGAAACAGCACTAAAATCAAAAAAGCTATCCACAAAAGTGGAAAGCTTTTCATTGGTCTAACTACTAAACCGTGTCACGCTTTACAAGGGCGTGACGAAACAACACAACTTTCTTAAATGCTTTAAAAGGGCAAAAAAGCGATTCATCTCTGAATCGCTTCTCCCCAATTTAGCGGTCTGGACGGGACTCGAACCCGCGACCCCATGCGTGACAGGCATGTATTCTAACCAACTGAACTACCAAACCTCTGCTTTATTGCGGTTGCAAATATACTATAGAATTTTGTTTCTACAAGTGTTTCTGCCAAAAACATTTCATAAATTTTATATGTTTTACCCAAAGTTTTGTTTTTCAACTAAATATGTGGTCAATACTTTTTCAAAATTATCGCCAACCCCAACAGGAACATACTTAATCTTGTTTTGTGCACAAGTTAATGCTAACTTTTTGAAGTAGGTATTCACTCCTTTTTCATATTCGGCCTTCACATTATTGGCAAAAATATTTATTTCATCTCCAGTTTCTAGGTCTATAAACTTCCTTGGGGCATTGTCAAAGTCGAAATTCACTTCGGTTTTGTTATCGATAACATGAAACAAAACTACTTTGTGCTTGTTGTGTTTTAAATGTTGCAAAGCCGTAAATAATTTTTCCTCATTGCCTGATTGAAACATATCTGTAAACAGAATAATCATCGATCGGCGATGAATTTTTTCGGCAATTTGATGCAGAAAGGTAATTGTGTCCGTACTTTTTTGGACTTTTGGTTTCTCCAATAGATTTTCTAGAGTATTCAAAATCATTCGATGGTGGCGATCACTTCCTTTTTCGGGGGTATAATATTCATATGAGTCCGAAAACACGCTTAAACCAATGGCATCGCGCTGTTTTTTTAAAAGATTCATCAAAACAGCTGAAGCCAATACCGCAAATCCAATCTTATTTTGGAAAAACTTTTCTTTGTCTTCGAGTTTTGGATAATGCATCGAAGACGAATTATCAATAATAATGTGGCAACGTAAATTAGTATCTTCTTCGAATCGCTTAGTGAACAACCGATCGGTTTTGGCAAACAATTTCCAATCGATGTGTTTCGTACTTTCGCCAACATTATAGACTTTATGCTCGGCAAATTCAGCAGAAAAACCATGAAAAGGGCTTTTGTGCATTCCCGAAATAAAACCTTCCACGATTTGATTAGCCAGCAATTCAAGATGCTGGAAACTGGAAATTTTTTCTATTTGCGATTCGATCTTCATCATTCAAATATAATACAAGATGGAATGATTAAAAAATTAATGGATTATAATTAAGAAAAGGCTTGACTTTCGCCAAACCTTTCTTAATATCGTGAGATTGCCTCGTTCCGATAATCAACCGAACTTACAATGATTTTAACTACAACAATGCGTCTAAACTATCCGCATAAGTTTGTTTAGGAGCAACTCCAACTTGTTTTCCCACTACTTCTCCGTTGTGAAAAACCAAAACGGTTGGAATATTTCGTACTCCGTATTTTGCAGCAAATTCTTGGTTTGCGTCAACATCTACTTTTCCTACCACCACTTTTCCTTCGTATTCTTCGCCAAGTTGGTCAATAATTGGTCCAACCATTCTGCACGGACCGCACCAAGCAGCCCAAAAATCTACCATTACTGGTTTGTCTGATTTCAAAACTACCTCCTCAAAAGTAGCGTCTGTTATTACTAATGCCATATTTTTTTGTTTAAATTTATTTGTTTTTGTAATGCAAAGATAAAGAAACATTTGGGTTAAGAAGTGTAACTTTTATCACTTTTAGCTATTTTTCAATTGTTATAACTTATCAATTCAATTTAAAATTTATCTGCATCTTCTCTAATTCGACCAATAACTCATTCGAAATTTTAATTTTTAATTTCCTGCTTGCCATTGACAATCTCGTGATAATTTTTGTTTCTTCGATTTCCGTAGTGAGGATTGTTTCAGGGTTTTCTTCCGAAATTTCAGGATCGAAAGTGTCTCCATTTTCATCTAAAATAATTTCGTCTACATCGATTTCTGTTGGCATTATCTCAATTTGTTTTTTAATAGTTTCTAATTCCATAACTTCAAATGTAACTTGATTTTCTCCTTTATTAGCTTGAAGAACCGAACTCAATTCATGAATTAAATTAGTCTGTAAGTCTTTTATATTCATATGAATAATTAACTTTTTAGCAAAACTTGGTAAAACATCCTGCAAGTATTGGATCACCATAAACTGTAATCTTGGCTCTCCTTTTTTGCCGGTATCCTTGTCAGTCCAACCTTCTTTTACCATTACTTTGATAAAAGTAAAATTGTTTTGAATCAAGAAATGGCGAAATTTTAAATATTCTTCACCAAAAATTCTGAACTCATAACTTTCGTCATAACCTTCAAGTGAAAATATTCCCCATCCTTTGCCATTCTTTGCCACACGGTGTTGCACATTATTTATGATTCCACCAAAAGTTAGGTTTTTATTCACGTGCAATTCCAAGTTTTTCAATGATTCCAATTTCGAATTACAGAAATAATTCATCTCGAATTTATAATCGTCCAAAGGATGTCCTGAAATATAAATTCCGACAACTTCTTTCTCTTTTGCCAATTTTTCCATCGTACTCCAATCCTCGCAAGGCGGGACAACAGGTTCTGCTATTTGAACATCGCTGCTTTCGCCAAATAAACTGACCTGCGACGAATTTTCGTTTTCCTGAAACTTCGCTCCATACCGAATGGCTTTTTCATAAAAGGTAATTCCATCTCCATCATCATGAAAATATTGCGCTCTTGTGGTTCCCAAAAACGAATCAAATCCACCAGACAAAGCCATATTTTCTAATGCTTTTTTATTGGCGGCACGCAAATCAATGCGCTTGGTTAAATCAAAAATTGATTTGTATTTTCCGTCCTTTCTGCTTTCGACAATTGTTGCCACGGCTCCAGAACCAACACCCTTCACGGCTCCCATTCCAAAACGAACCGCATAATCATCATTTACGGTAAATTTATAAAAAGATTCGTTCACATCGGGTCCCAAAACCTGCAATCCCATGCGTTTACATTCTTCCATAAAAAACGAAACTTGCTTGATGTCACTCATGTTATTCGACAAAACCGCTGCCATATATTCAGCCGGAAAATTCGCTTTTAAGTAAGCCGTTTGATACGCAATCCAAGCATAGCAAGTAGAGTGAGATTTGTTGAACGCGTATTCCGCAAAGGCCTCCCAGTCTTTCCAGATTTTCTCTAGTTTGTCCTGTGGATGACCATTTTCCATTGCTTGACTAATGAATTTGGGTTTCATTTTTGCCAAAACATCTATCAGTTTTTTTCCCATTGCTTTACGCAAAACATCCGCATCCCCTTTTGAAAAATTGGCTAGTTTTTGCGACAATAGCATTACTTGTTCTTGGTAAACGGTAATTCCGTAGGTGTCTTTCAGCAATTCTTCACAGGCTTCAAGGTCATAAATAATTTTTTCCTCTCCATTTTTTCGTTTGACAAAACTTGGGATATAGGCAATAGGTCCTGGTCGATATAAGGCATTCATCGCAATCAAATCAGGAAAAACTGTTGGCTTTAATTCCTTCAGATATTTCTGCATTCCTGCGGATTCATATTGAAAAATCCCCACTGTTTCTCCACGCTGAAAAAGTTCGTATGTTTTTAAATCATCAATTGGAAATTCATCGGGATTGAGGTCTATATTGTTTCTGTATTTTACTAATTTGACAGTGTCTTTTATTAAAGTCAGGGTTTTCAAACCCAAGAAGTCCATCTTTAATAAACCAGCACTTTCTACGACCGAGTTGTCGAATTGCGTCACATACAAATCCGAATCTTTGGCGGTTGCCACAGGAACAAAATCAGTAATATCGCTAGGCGTAATAATCACACCGCAAGCGTGAATCCCAGTATTTCTAAGGTTTCCTTCTAATACTTTGGCTTGCTGAATGGTTTCTCCAGCCAAATCATCTTCATTGGCAAGACCAATTAATTCCTTGATTTTATCGAATTCTTCTGGACGAACAGCCTTCTTTATTAGGTCTTCTTTTTCGTTTAAAAAACGAGCTAAATTCCATTTTGAGGGCATCATTCCCGGGATCAACTTTGCTATTTTATCTGCTTCGAATAAAGGCAAATCCAGTACGCGAGCCGTATCTCGAATCGCTGATTTCGTCGCCATTTTGCCATAGGTAATAATCTGTGCCACTTGTTTCGAACCGTATTTTCGAATCACATAATCCATTACGCTGCTTCGGCCTTCGTCATCAAAATCGATATCAATATCGGGAAGTGACACACGATCGGGATTTAAAAATCTTTCGAAAAGGAGATTGTATAAAAGCGGGTCGATATTGGTTATTTTTAAACAATAAGCCACTACAGAACCAGCCGCAGAACCCCGACCAGGTCCTACTGAAACACCCATATTTCGTGCTTCGGCAATGAAATCCTGAACAATTAAGAAATATCCAGGATATCCCGAATTTTCTATGGTAAGTAATTCAAAATCTAATCTTTCCTGAATTTCGGGTGTGATTTCTTTATACCTTCTATTCGCCCCTTCAAAAGTAAGATGTCTCAAATACGCATTTTCACCTCGTACTCCTCCGTCTATTACATCTTGCGGTACATTAAACTGAGCTGGAATTTCAAATTTCGGAAGTAAAACTTCGCGGGACAAATTGTAAATTTCAATCTTGTCCACAATTTCGGAAATATTCGAAATTGCTTCTGGCAAATCGTTGAAGATTTCCTTCATTTCCTCGCCCGTCTTGAAATAGTATTCCTGATTGGGCAAGCCATATCGATAGCCTCTACCACGACCTATTGGCGTGGATTGCTTTTCGCCTTCTTTTACACACAATAAAATATCATGCGCATTAGCGTTATCTTTATTGATGTAAAAAGTATTATTAGTGGCAATTATTTTGACATCGTTTTTTCTTGCCAATGAAATTAAGCCTTCGTTTACGCGGTTTTCGTCTTCTTGATTGTGACGCATTAACTCGATATAGAAATCTTCACCAAATTCTTGTTTCCACCAAAGCAAAGCTTCTTCGGCTTGGTTTTCACCTAAATTCAAGATTTTATTTGGAATTTCTCCATAGAGATTTCCCGATAAAACAATAATGTCTTCTTTGTATTTTTGAATTATTTTTCGATCAATTCTTGGCACATAATAAAAACCTTCGGTATAACCAATCGAAGACATTTTAGCTAAATTATGGTAACCTTTTTTAGTCTTCGCCAAAAGCACAATTTGATAGCCATTGTCTTTTACCGACTTATTTTTGTGATCTTCGCAAACGAAAAATTCACAACCAACGATGGGTTTCATCGAAACTTCGGTTGGTTCTTCGCCCTTTGCAATCACTTCCTTATTTTTGGCTTCAGCCGCTTTATTATGGAATAAAATATCACGAACAAAATGAAAAGCTCCCATTAAATTAGCGTGATCTGTCATCGCCACAGCAGGCATTTTTTGTTGTGAAGCCGCTTTGACTAATGCTGCAACGCTAATGGTGGATTGCAAAACCGAAAATTGGGTGTGATTATGCAAATGCACAAAATCAGTTCCGATTAAACTTTGGGTGTTATCTGAAAGTTCCTGTTTCGATATTGTGGCGGTTTGTTGACTACCCAATTGCTGGCGAATTTTATCAGATGCTTCTTTTAAATTGATATGTTGTAAGCCAATGAGCTGAATAATTTTCGGATTTTTTAATTGGAAATCCTCAAAATATTCCTGTTTCACTTCGAGCTCCGTCTTCATAAAAACTTCGGTACGAATTAATTCAAAAAAGCAACGTGTGGTTGCCTCCACATCGGCAGTGGCGTTGTGTGCTTCGCCAAAAGATTTATTGAAAAGGTAAGAATGTAATTCGGTTAACGTTGGCAGTTTAAATTTACCTCCACGACCTCCAGGTAATTTCAATAAAGAAGCCGTAACTTCGGTACAAGTATCGAGAATTGGCATCGAATTCATTGGACTTTCGATTCCCAATCTATAAAATTCACAACCCATAATATTGACATCAAAACCTAAATTTTGACCCACAATAAATTTGGTTTTTGATAAGGCAATATTAAATTTTTCTAAAACTTCGGCTAAAGGAATTCCTTCGGCTTCGGCCAATTCGGTCGAAATACCGTGAATTCTTTCGGCATCATACGGAATATTGAACCCATCAGGCTTGACCAAATAATCCTGATGTTCGATGAGTTTTCCCATATCATCGTGGAGCTGCCAAGCGATTTGAATACATCTTGGCCAGTTGTCCGTGTCAGAAATAGGTGCTCCCCAACGCTTTGGTAATCCAGTGGTTTCGGTATCGAATATTAAGTACATTTTCTAGGCGTTAGATTTTGGCCATAAGGCAAAAGTTGGCAAATTTGATAAAAACAAAAATACATTTTATGAGGTTGAATTTCAATTTTAGTTATTAACAAAAAACGAACTCTGAAGACGAAATAAAATTGTAAATCCATTTTTTTGGATGTCGTAGTATTTTATCAAAAAATAAGAAGAAAAATTTAACTCTAAAAACGCTTTGTTTATAATATTTTCAATCTAATAAATTTTACTTCAATAAATTTTAAAAGAGCTAATTGCTATTGATTTTTAAAAAATAAATGATTCTGGCTGAGTAATATTCGGAATAAATGGACTTAAAGCTCTATAAAATATCAAATCAATAATTTTTAAAAATGCTTTCAACAAATATTTAATCATCAAAAAAAGAAAACAAGTACAAAATAAAAAACCAACATTAAATCATTAATAAACAATCACAAACCCTTGAGCACTATAAAATCATTTTGGGCATCGTATATAAGTAAATAATAAAATTGACAATTTTATTTCTTTTTTTAAATTTGCTCTTAATTGTTACAATTATGTATAACAGTCATAATTGTTAAAAATGAAATACACTTAAAAAAAATAGTTAAAAATGAGTACTACATTATTCGACAAAGTATGGGATTCGCACGTGGTGCGTAAAATTAAAGATGGACCAGACGTGTTTTTTATAGACCGCCATTTCATTCACGAAGTTACCAGTCCTGTTGCTTTTTTAGGTTTAAAAGAAAGAGGAATCACGGTTTTGTATCCAGAACGCACTTTTGCAACTGCAGATCACAACACACCAACAATAAATCAACATTTGCCTGTTGAAGATGCATTATCTGCCAATCAGTTAAAAGCTTTGGAAGACAATGCTGCACAATACGGCATTATTCACTGGGGATTAGGTCATAAAAAAAACGGAATTGTTCACGTGGTAGGTCCTGAAAACGGAATTACTTTGCCAGGAGCAACTATAGTTTGTGGAGATTCGCATACCTCTACGCACGGTGCTTTTGGCGCTATTGCCTTTGGAATTGGAACTTCTGAGGTGGAAATGGTGTTGTCTACACAATGTATCATGCAACCCAAACCAAAGAAAATGCGTATCAACGTAAACGGAACTTTGAGTAAAGGGGTGGGTCCAAAAGATGTAGCACTTTATATAATCTCGCAGTTAACCACTTCTGGAGGTACAGGATATTTTGCTGAATACGCTGGAAATGTTTTCGAAGACATGTCTATGGAAGGTCGCATGACTGTTTGCAACTTGAGTATCGAAATGGGTGCTCGTGGTGGTATGATTGCTCCTGACCAAAAAACATTCGATTTCTTGGAAGGAAGATTATACGCTCCAAAAGGAGAAGCTTGGACAAAAGCTGTTGGCTATTGGAAAACTTTAAAAACCGATGCGGATGCTATTTTTGATGCAGAACTAAACATCAATGCGGCTGATATCGAACCAATGATTACTTATGGTACAAATCCTGGAATGGGAATTGGTATCTCAAAGAATATCCCGAACGCTAACCAAGTTAAAGGTGGCGCCGAAACGTATAAAAAATCTTTAGCCTATATGGGCTTTGAAGAAAACGACGTAATGATTGGTAAATCAATTGATTTTGTTTTCTTGGGAAGTTGTACCAATGGTAGAATTGAAGATTTTAGAGCTTTTACGGAAATTGTAAAAGGAAGAAAAAAAGCGGATAATGTTACTGCTTGGTTAGTCCCAGGTTCTCACGTTGTAGAAGCTCAGATTAAAGAAGAAGGTCTTTTAGACATCCTTACCGAAGCTGGTTTTGTATTACGTCAGCCAGGTTGTTCGGCTTGTTTAGCTATGAATGATGATAAAGTTCCTGCTGGGAAATATGCAGTTAGCACTTCCAACAGAAACTTTGAAGGTCGTCAAGGCCCAGGTTCTAGAACTTTATTGGCTAGTCCAATTATGGCAGCAGCAGCAGCAGTTACAGGAAAATTAACAGATCCTAGAGATTTATTTTAGAATACTGTTTCTCAAAAAAAATTAAAAATAAATGATTTTAAAGAATATGATTTATTTTTCCTCAACGGAAAATCAAAAATCAAAAATCAAAAATCAAAAATCAAAAATCAAATGGCATACGATAAATTCAATATCCTTACGAGTAGCGCAGTGCCGTTACCAATAGAAAACGTAGATACAGATCAAATTATCCCAGCTCGTTTCTTGAAAGCGACAAAACGAGAGGCTTTTGGGGACAATCTTTTTAGAGATTGGAGATACAACGGAGACGATTCTCCAAAAGCAGATTTCGTTTTGAATAATCCAACTTATAGCGGACAAATCCTTGTTGGTGGCAAGAACTTTGGTTCTGGTTCTTCAAGAGAACACGCAGCTTGGGCAGTTTACGATTACGGATTTCGTGCTGTTGTTTCTAGTTTCTTTGCAGATATTTTCAAAGGGAATTGCTTGAATATTGGTGTTTTGCCGGTTCAGGTGAGTCCTGAATTTGCGGAAACTATATTTAAAGCAATTGAAGCAGATCCAAAAACAGAATTGGAAATCAACCTTTCAGCACAAACAATTACGCTTAAATCATCCGGAGAAAAAGAATCATTTGATATTTCTGGTTACAAAAAAGACAATATGATTCATGGTTTTGACGACATTGATTATTTACAAAACATTAAATCAGAAGTGATAACATTTGCTGACAAATTGCCTTATTAAAAAATTCAAGGTTTTAATGAAACCAAACCTCAAAGGTTTTGCAAAACCTTTGAGGTTTAAAATTTTTTTAACCACAAAAAAGCTAAAATAAATCCATAAATGAATTTCAAACCAAGTAGAATAGAAGATATTGATGAAATTTTTAAATTTTATGATTTAGCTATTGAATATCAAAAAACAAAATTTAACAAGCAATGGAAAGGTTTTGAAAGGGATTTGGTTAAGGAAGAAATTTCAGAAAACCGACAATGGAAAATGCTAATTGATGATGAAGTTGCCTGCGTTTTTGCTATTACATTTGATGACGAAAGCATTTGGAAAGAAAAAAATACGGATAAAGCAGTTTATTTTCACCGGATTGTGACACATCCAAAATTTAGAGGGCAGCATTTTGTTGAAAGAATTATCGAATGGGGAATTCCTTTTGCAAAAGAAAAAAATTTAGATTTTTTGAGAATGGACACTTGGGGCGACAACGTATCGTTAATTGAATATTATCAAAAATGTGGGTTTGATTTTTTAGGTGTTATAACTCCTGAATACAAAGGATTACCAAAACATTACGAAGGAATCACGTTGAGTTTATTTCAAATTGAGATAAAAAAGTAATGGCCTTTCGGGAGGAAATATTATAATACAAAGAGAATTTATACAATCAATATGAGAAAAAGGAAAATTGAAATAATGGATACGACGCTTCGCGATGGGGAACAAACATCGGGCGTGTCATTTTCTGCTGCAGAAAAATTAACCATTGCACAATTGTTGCTGGAAGAATTAAATATTGATAGAATAGAAATTGCCTCGGCTCGTGTGAGCGAAGGAGAATTTCAGGCAGTAAAAGACATCATGGCTTGGGCCACAACAAAAGGATATAGTGAACGAATTGAAGTTTTGGCATTTGTAGATGGTGGAATCTCTATTGAATGGATGAAAAAAGCAGGGGCGAAAGTCCAGAATTTATTGACCAAAGGATCGATGAATCATTTGACACACCAGTTGAAAAAAACTCCAGAACAACATTTTTTCGAAATTTCTGAAATGATAGCTTTAGCTAAAAAGAACGATATTGAAACCAATGTTTATTTGGAGGATTGGAGTAATGGAATGAGAAATTCTCCAGAATATGTGTTTCAATTTTTGGACTTTTTGACGACTCAACCTGTCAAAAGAATACTTTTGCCAGACACTTTAGGGGTGCTTATTCCTTCGGATGCGTTCGAATTTGTTTCTAAAATCACAACCAAATATCCAAATATTCATTTTGATTTTCACGCACATAACGATTACGATTTAAGTGTTGCAAATGTAATGGAAGCTATTAAAGCGGGCATCAAAGGATTGCATGTTACTGTAAACGGGATGGGAGAACGCGCAGGAAATGCGCCAATAGAAAGTGTTGTTGCGGTAATAAATGATTTTATGCCGGAAGTAAAAATCAACATAAAAGAATCTTCATTGTACTCCGTGAGTAAATTAGTCGAGACTTTTACAGGGTATAGAATTCCTGCAAATAAGCCTATTGTAGGCGACAATGTGTTTACGCAAACGGCTGGTATTCATGCAGATGGGGACAATAAAAATAATTTATATTTTAATGATTTATTGCCAGAGCGCTTTGGCAGAAAACGAAAATATGCCTTGGGAAAAACTTCTGGCAAAGCCAATATAGAAAAAAATCTTCAAGAATTAGGATTGAAACTAAATCAAGAAGACTTAAAATTGGTTACCCAAAGAATCATCGAACTAGGAGACAAAAAAGAAACCGTTACCAAAGAAGATTTGCCATACATCATTTCTGATGTTTTGGACAGTCATACGTATGAAGATAAAATTGTCATTGAATCGTATGTCTTGGTTCACTCCAAAGGAATTCGTCCATCGACAACGCTTTGTTTAAAAATAGACGGAGAAATGATTGAAGAGAGCGCTCAAGGCGATGGGCAATTTGATGCTTTTATGAATGCCTTGACAAAAATATATAAGAGCAAAAAAATGACGTTGCCTAAACTTATTGATTATGCCGTTCGTATTCCACCAGGAAGTAGTTCAGATGCGCTTTGCGAAACCATAATCACTTGGACAAATGGTAAAAAAGAATTTAAAACAAGAGGGTTAGATTCAGATCAAACCGTTGCGGCAATCAAGGCAACTCAAAAAATGCTGAATGTCGTTAGCTCCTAATCATAAAAAACAAAAACAATCAATAACTCAATATAATTAAGAATGAAATTTAATATAGCCCTTTTAGCAGGAGACGGAATAGGTCCCGAAGTAATCAGTCAAGCCGTAAAAGTTTCTGATGCCATTGCAAGAAAATTTAACCACGAAATCACTTGGACACCAGCATTAACAGGTGCTTGTGCTATTGACGCCGTTGGAGTTCCTTATCCTGACGAAACTCACGAAATCTGTATGGCAGCCGATGCGGTTTTGTTTGGAGCCATCGGACACCCAAAATATGATAATGATCCCAAAGCAACTGTAAGACCAGAACAAGGCTTGTTATTGATGCGTAAAAAATTAGGTTTGTTTGCCAATGTACGTCCAACATTTACTTTCCCCTCTTTGATCGACAATTCGCCTTTGAAAAGAGAACGCATAGAGGGAACCGATTTAATTTTCTTAAGAGAACTTACTGGCGGAATTTATTTTGGAGAAAAAGGAAGAAAAGACGGCGGAGAAACCGCTTTCGACACCTGTACTTACACCAGAGCAGAAGTACAACGTTTAGCAAAAAAAGGTTTTGAATTAGCGATGACACGTACAAAAAAATTATGTTGTGTTGACAAAGCTAATGTATTAGAAACTTCTCGTTTGTGGAGAGAAACGGTACAAGCAATGGAAAAAGACTATCCAGAAGTAACTGTAAGTTATGAATTCGTTGATGCAGTTGCCATGCGATTAGTACAATGGCCAAATTCGTATGATGTATTGATTACTGAAAACTTATTCGGAGATATCTTAACAGATGAAGCGTCAGTAATTTCAGGATCTATGGGATTAATGCCATCAGCCTCTGTTGGAGAACATACTTCATTATATGAACCAATTCATGGCTCTTATCCACAAGCAACGGGTTTAAATATTGCCAATCCATTAGCAACAGTATTGTCGGCAGCAATGATGTTCGAAGATGCTTTTGGATTAAAAGAAGAAGCAGAAGCAATAAGAGCAGTTGTCAACAAATCACTAGAGTTAGGAATTGTCACAGAAGATTTGGCAACGAAAGGAGCCAAATCTTATAAAACTAGCGAAGTTGGAGATTGGTTGGTTGCCAATTTGTAATCCTAGATTATTTAAACATAAAAAAAGATGTCAATGAAAATTGACACCTTTTTTTATGTTTAAAAGAAAAATATTAATATCCTCCTCTGTTTCCACCGCCACGGTTGTCTCCACCACGGCTGTTTCCACCACCATAACCTCCGCGTGAATCTCCACCACGGCTGTTGCTGTTAAAACTTCTTCTTTCGCCTTCTGGTTTTGGCTCAGACTTATTTACTACGATAGCACGACCTTGAACAGTCGCTCCGTTTAACTCATCAATTGCTTTTTGAGCTTCGTCATCATTTGACATTTCAACAAAACCAAATCCTTTACTTCTTCCAGTAAATTTATCAGTAATAATTTTTACAGAGTCAACTGCTCCGTATGCCTCGAAAGACTCTCTTAAATCTGCTTCCTCAATACTGAATGGAAGGCTTCCAACAAAAATATTCATATGTACTTATTTAAAATAATTGCGACAAATGTAGTCTTATTTTTTATAATCTACTATGTATTAGCTAATTTATGGTTTTATTTTCGCGAAAAAATCAAATTTAAAATATAATAGTAGCGATTACTAGCGTTTTATATAGATTTTCCCCTATTTATAAAACTAATTAGCCACTGGAACTTTATAAAAATATCCATATTGAAAATTCAAAAGAGGTCCAGATAATGGATTATTAGCGACATTTACTGCATTAAATTTAAATGTCCCTGTATCAGTTTTTGTTTGCCTCATCATATTTCCTATAACTATCTCCTCATCCTCTTTATCGGTTCTAGTCTTAAAAGTGATTATAGGACTACCATCTTCTAAAACATAAGTTGCAGTATTAAAATTGTTGATTTCTAAAATATAAGATCCAGGATTTTTAGAAGTAGTTTTCAGGTCAGCTTTTCTTTTCTGGTATACCCTTCAATACTTAAAGAAGCATTTGCGGCAAGTGTAGCTTTAATATTAATGGCTCTCCAAAACACATTGTCTTTTTGGTCCTGAAAAGAAGGGTTGTTAAATTCAACGTCCTCTTGACAAGAAACAAAAGCAAATAATACGATTATATATAAAAACTGGTTTTTCATAATTTGTATTATTGATCTTCACAGAAGTAATTTTTTTGATTAAAAAAGGGAAACAGAACTTAAAATTCACATCAAAAACAGACATGATACAGTGCTATTCATTAAAATACAAATCGTATTAGTATTTATCGATAAAAAATGTATCTTTGCACCCTTAATTAATCGAGGTCGAGTACCTCAAAATTTAATCATAAGATTATGTCAGTAAAAATTAGATTACAAAGACACGGTAAAAAAGGAAAACCTTTTTACTGGGTTGTAGCAGCTGATGCTCGCTCAAAAAGAGATGGTAAATACCTAGAAAAAATTGGTACTTACAATCCAAACACGAATCCTGCAACTATCGATTTAAATCTTGATAGCGCGGTAAAATGGTTGCACAATGGTGCTCAACCAACAGAAACTGCCAAAGCAATTCTTTCTTACAAAGGCGCTTTATTGAAACATCATCTTGATGGAGGTATCCGTAAAGGAGCTTTGACTCAAGAACAAGCGGATGCAAAATTAGCTACTTGGTTAGAAGCAAAATCTGGAACGGTAGATTCTAAAAAAGAAGGTTTAACAAAAGCGCAAGCTGATGCCAAAGCCAAAGCTTTCAAAGCAGAACAAGCTGTAAACGCTAAACGTTTAGCTGCTGCTGCTCAAGCTGAAGCTGATTTAATTGCTGCAAATGCTCCTGCTCCTGAAGTAGAAGAAGTTGTTGCCGAAGTAGAAGTAGAAGCTGCCGCTAAAGAAGTTACAGAAGAAGAAACTCCTGTTGCTGAAGAAGCTCCTGTTGCCGAAGTTGAAGCTGAAACTACAGAGGTAGAAACAGAAGCTGCTCCTGAAGTAGAAGTAGTTGCTGAATTAGAAGCTACTCCAGAAGTTGAAACTGAAGCTACGGCGGAAGAAACTCCTGCTGCTGAAGAAAACAACGAAACAAAAGAAGTATAATTTTTCAAGCGACGATGCGTAAAGAAGATTGTTTCTATTTAGGTAAAATCGCAAAAAAATTTAGTTTCAAAGGGGAAGTTCTTGCTTATTTAGACACGGACGAACCACAGTTATACGAAAATTTGGAATCAGTGTATGTTGAATGCAACAAACACTTGGTTCCATTTTTTATTGAAAGCAGTTCCCTTCACAAAAACGATTTTCTCCGCATTCGTTTTGAAGATATGAATACAGAAGAAGAAGCGGATGCCATCTTAGGTAACGATTTATACCTTCCTTTAAATATGTTGCCAAAACTTACTGGCAATAAATTCTACTTTCATGAAGTAATAGGTTTTGAAGTTGAAGACAAACGTCTTGGTGTTGTTGGTAAAATACAATCTATAAATGATTCTTCCGCTCAACCGTTATTCGAAGTTTTGAATGGCGATGTAGAAATACTGATTCCAATGATTGATCATTTCCTCGTAAAAATTGACAGGGAAAACAAAAAAGTTATTATGGATTTGCCAGAAGGCTTGATTGAAATGTATCTTTAGAAAATTTATTCGGATAATCAAATATTCTGAAATCTAAAATTATTATGTCTAAATTCCAATTCAAAAAATTCACTCTTGATCAAGACCGTTGCGCCATGAAAATTGGAACTGATAGTGTTTTACTAGGTGCTTGGACGCCTATCGAGAACAATCCAAACAGCATTCTTGACATTGGAACAGGGACCGGAATCATCGCATTAATGCTGGCGCAAAGAAGTTCTGCAAACCAAATTGACGCTTTCGAAATCGACGAAAATGCATTCGAACAAGCCACAGATAATTTTGAAAATTCCCCATGGAACGAACGATTATTTTGTTTTCACGCCGCTTTGGATGAATTTGTCGAAGAACCCGAAGACGAGTATGATTTAATCGTGTCCAATCCTCCTTTTTATAACGAAGATTACAAATCAAATGACGAACAAAGAGATTTAGCTCGTTTTCAAGATGCCATGCCTTTCGAGAATTTGATTGAAGCCGCCGCTTTGTTACTTTCGGAAAATGGAATTTTCTCCGTTATTATACCTTTCAAAGAAGAAGAAAAATTCTTGGCTCTTGCCAAAGAACATGAATTATTCCCTATCAAAATTACTCGTGTAAAAGGAACTCCAACTACCGAAACCAAGCGAAGTTTATTGGCTTTTAGCCGAAATGATAATCAGGATTTTCCTGTTGATGAATTGGTTATCGAAACTGCCAGACATATTTATACGTCAGAATATATCGAATTGACTAAGTTTTTTTATTTAAAGATGTAATTTTTTTTAATCCAATATTTGTATTCGTTAGCTTCTTTTTATATTTTAAAAATATAACATTTTAACGTTGTTTTGTTATATTTCTTTATGTAGATTTGCAAGACAATTATTAATAGCTTGCTTCGCTTCATAGCGTTGCTGTCTTTGCGAGAAGAAACACTGAAGCAATCACAATGAATAAAATATGAAACCAGACTTATTTCAATCTCCAGATTATTACAACCTTGATGAATTATTGACAGACGAGCACAAATTAGTTCGTGATGCAGCTCGTGAATGGGTAAAACGGGAAGTTTCTCCAATCATAGAAGACTATGCACAAAGGGCAGAATTCCCAAAACAAATCATCAAAGGTTTGGCTGATATAGGTGCTTTTGGCCCTTATATTCCCCAAGAATATGGCGGTGCTGGTTTGGATCATATTTCTTATGGCTTGATTATGCAGGAAATCGAAAGAGGTGATTCGGGTGTTCGTTCAACAGCTTCGGTTCAATCCTCCTTGGTGATGTATCCTATTTGGAAATACGGAAACGAGGAACAAAGAATGAAATATTTACCCAAACTGGCTTCTGGAGAATTCATGGGTTGCTTTGGCTTGACCGAACCCAATTACGGATCAGATCCTGGAAGTATGATTACTAATTTCAAGGATATGGGTGACCATTATCTTTTGAATGGTGCTAAAATGTGGATTTCGAATGCGCCATTTGCAGATATTGCTATCGTTTGGGCAAAAAACGAAGAAGGAAGAATCCATGGATTAATTGTAGAACGCGGTATGGAGGGCTTTTCAACTCCTGAAACGCATAATAAATGGTCCCTTCGCACATCGGCAACGGGAGAATTAATTTTTGATAATGTCAAAGTGCCTAAAGAGAATTTATTGCCTAATAAATCAGGACTTGGAGCGCCGCTCGGCTGTTTAGATTCAGCACGATTTGGAATTGCTTGGGGAGCCATTGGAGCTGCAATGGATTGTTATGACACCGCTTTGCGTTATGCCAAAGAAAGAATCCAATTTGACAAACCCATTGCTGGAACTCAATTGCAACAAAAAAAATTGGCCGAAATGATAACCGAAATTACAAAAGCACAATTGTTGACTTGGCGATTGGGAGTTTTGAAAAACGAAGGAAAAGCCACGACAGCACAAATCTCAATGGCAAAAAGAAATAATGTAGATATGGCCATTCATATCGCACGTGAAGCTAGGCAAATACTAGGTGGAATGGGGATTACTGGCGAATATTCGATTATGAGACATATGATGAATTTAGAATCGGTGATTACCTACGAAGGAACTCACGACATTCATTTATTGATAACTGGAATGGATATAACAGGAATTCCGGCATTTAAATAAAAATTTAAATTGCTATGTATTATAGTAGTCCTGCAAAAGGGCAACTCATTTTTTATGAAATCATACAATTTATTAATAGGTTTAAGTCAATTTTTTTTGGACCAATTTATAAAACTAGTGGTGCTAATTGAGTATGACAATTGCTCCCATTCCAATTTGATTTCCAATTTGTGGATAAACAAAAGCCGTTGTTTTTTTGTTTTTTCCAAAAGTTACTGACTTAAAAGGATTCCAATAGGAAATAATTAATCCCGACGCTAATCCTATTCCGGCGCCGGCAAGAACATCGGAAGTGTAATGTTTGTTATTTGCAATTCGGAGAATTCCTGTTGCCGTTGCAAACAAAAACCCGCTACTTGCATACCATAAATCCGAATCTTTATACTCATAATAAAGAAGCGCAGCGTTTGTAAAAGCTGTCGCAGTATGGCCAGAAGGGAAACTTAAATTATCTGAATGATCTGGTCTTTCGGCACCGAAAGTATTCTTTAAAGAGTAAATTACGGTTACCATAATTACATTGGCAATTGCAATATTGATGGTTTGATGATAAAAATCGTTTTTCGGTTTGAATCCCAATGATTTTCCTAAATAAATTTGGGCAACCGGAACAAATGGGATGTAATTATCAGCCGAAGTATGAAAATTTTCGCCAAACGATTTTCGTGCATTTATTTGTAAATCAGTATTAATATTGGTGTTTAATAGCAAGGTTCCTGCAGTTATTAATGCGACTGGAACAATGAATTGTTTGTATGAGATTTTGTTTTGCTTTTTTATTGAAGAAATCGTGTCGTTAGTTTGTGCATTCCCCAAGAAAACGATTGAAGAAATTAGAATCGTTAAAAGTTTAATTTTCATACCGTCTTAGGGTTTTTAGAAAAGAGTTAAGATTGAATTTTAAAATGTAAATTAGCTTCGTCAAATTTACAAGTAAAGATTTATACTTTTGTTCGAAAACTATGTATTTTTTATCCAAAGAATTATTTTTCCCTCCAGTTTCCCTTGCTAATGTAGAGGGTGTTTTGGCTGTTGGGGGCGATTTGTCTCCAGAGCGTTTAATGCTGGCTTACAAAAGCGGAATATTTCCTTGGTTCGAAAATAATAATCCCATTTTATGGTGGTCGCCAAATCTCAGGATGGTTTTATTTCTAGAGGAATTAGTGATTTCAAAAAGTATGCAAAACATTCTAAATCGAAATATTTTCACGGTTACTTTCAACCAGAATTTTAGAGAAGTGATTTCGAATTGCCAAAAAATTAAACGCGATGGACAAAACGGCACCTGGATTACCAATGATATGGTTGAAGCTTATTGTAAATTGCATGAATTGGGAATAGCAAAATCAGTCGAGGTATGGCAAAACGGCGCATTGGTGGGCGGTTTGTATGGTGTCGATTTAGGACACGTTTTCTGTGGTGAAAGTATGTTTTCTAAAGTTTCGAATGCTTCGAAAGCGGCTTTTATTGCTTTGGCAAACCAATTGAAAATAGATAATTATAAAGTGTTAGATTGTCAAGTTTATAACGAACATCTTGAAAGTTTGGGGTGTAGGGAAATTGAAAGAGAGGAATTTATTGAAATTTTAAAACTAGATAACTAAACACTTTTTATAAAGCAATCTTCCACGTGATCATTAACCATTCCGGTCGCCTGCATATGAGCATAAACTACAGTTGAACCCACAAATTTAAACCCGCGTTTTTTCAAATCCTTGCTAATTGTATCCGAAAGGGGAGTAGTGGCAGGAACTTCTTTTAGCTTTTGTCGATTATTATTAATTGGTTTTCCATTGGTAAATTGCCAAATGTATTTGCTGAAACTACCAAATTCTTCCTGTACTTTCATAAATGAAACGGCATTCGAGACGGCAGAACGAATCTTCAATTGGTTACGAATAATACCTGTATTTTGTAGTAACTCCTGAATTTTGTCTTCGGAATATTGCGCTATTTTTTTATAATCAAAATCGTCAAAAGCCAATCTAAAGTTCTCTCGTTTTCGCAAAATGGTTATCCAACTCAAGCCAGCCTGAAAGGTTTCGAGTACCAAGAATTCAAATAATTTTTTATCTTCATAAACTGGAACCCCCCATTCTTCGTCATGGTATTTTTCGTAAATATCAATTCCCACGCACCATTTGCATCTTGTTTTGTTTTCCATTTTATTGAATTTAAATTTCAAATGTAAACAAAAACCCCATTTCAAATTGCTTCGAAATGGGATTTTGAAATTAGTTTTAGAATAAATTATCCTAAAGCTGCTCTTTTGAAACCGGTAACGACAAGATCTTTATCTAAAGATTTCACATAAGCCGCAACGCTCATTTTGTTGTCTTTAATATAATCTTGGTTTACCAAAGTGTTATCTTTAAAGAAACGAGCTAGTTTACCTTTTGCGATATTGTCTAACATCGCTTCTGGTTTTCCTTCTTGACGCAAAACATCTTTTGCAATTTCTATTTCTTTTGCGATTATTTCTGAATCAACACCAGCTTCGTTCAAAGCAATTGGCGCCATTGCTGCCGCTTGCATTGCGATGTTTCTAGCAACTTCGTCAGCACCGGCAATATTTGCAGATAGTGCAACTATAGTCGCGATTTTGTTTCCAGAGTGAATGTAAGAACCAATAAAAGCACCTTCTAATTTTTCGAAAGTTCTAATTTCTAGTTTTTCACCAATAACTCCAGTTTGCTCGATTAATTTTTCAGCAACAGAGATTCCATTGAAATCAGCAGCTAAAAATTCTTCTTTAGTATTGAAGGTCAAAGCCAAATTAGCCATATCAGTAGCCATTTTCACAAAGCTTTCGTTCATTCCTACGAAGTCAGTTTCACAGTTTAATGTGATAACAACACCAGCAGTTTTGTCAGCATTTACAACTGCAATTGCAGCACCTTCTGTAGATTCTCTATCAGAACGGTTTGCAGCTACTTTTTGTCCTTTTTTGCGAAGGTTTTCGATTGCTAAATCAAAATCTCCGTCAGATTCTACAAGTGCTTTTTTGCAGTCCATCATTCCTGCACCTGTGATTGTTCTTAATTTATTTACGTCTGCAGCAGTAATTGTTGCCATTTTGTTTTTATTTTAAGATTAAAAATTATTTTAAAATAAATTACGAATTACAAATTAGGAATTGCGCATAACACACATAATTCATAATTTATAATTCGTAATTTTTTTGTTATTCTTCAGTTGCAGGAGCTTCCGTTTCAGTTGCAGGAGTTTCAACTTCTGCTTCAACAGCTGGTGCAACCACTTCAACTGGAGCAACTTCTTCGGCAACAACAGCAACTACTACTTCTTCAGCAACTACTACAACTTCTTCAGCAACAGGAGCCGGAGCAGCTACTACTTCAGTCGTTTCAGCTGGAGCATCACCTTCTTTATCAGAAGTTCTGTTAGCTAGACCGTCGATTATAGCGGCAGTTACCAAAGTTAAAATTTTATCGATTGATTTAGAAGCATCATCGTTTGATGGGATTACGTATTCTACCTCTCTTGGGTCAGAATTGGTATCTACCATTGCGAAAACTGGAATGTTTAATTTCTGAGCTTCTTTTATTGCGATGTGTTCCGCTTTGATATCTACTATGAACAATGCTGCAGGAAGTCTAGACATATCTGCGATTGAACCTAAGTTTTTTTCTAATTTAGCACGAAGACGATCTACTTGCAAACGCTCTTTTTTAGACAGCGTCATGAATGTTCCGTCTTTCTTCATTTTATCAATAGTGGCCATTTTTTTAACAGCTTTTCTGATTGTAACGAAGTTAGTTAGCATTCCACCAGGCCATCTTTCAGTGATGTAAGGCATGTTTGCAGCTTTTGCTTTTTCAGCAACGATATCTTTTGCTTGTTTTTTGGTAGCTACGAATAGTATTTTTCTACCTGATGCAGCAATTTTTTTCAAAGCTTCATTCGCTTCTTCAATTTTTGCTGCAGTTTTATATAGATTGATAATGTGAATTCCATTACGTTCCATATAAATGTACGGAGCCATGTTTGGATCCCATTTTCTAGTCATGTGTCCAAAGTGAACACCTGCTTCTAGTAATTCTTTTACTTCTACTTTGTTTGACATTTTTTGTTTAGTTTACGTTCTGTTGATTAGCAATGTATGGATGGCGATTTCTCGGCTGAATACATTTAGATGCTAAACTAATTCCTACCTCAGTAGGCAACAACAACATTGTTTTTAAATTCAATAAATAAACGATGTCTTGTTCAAATAGAACAAGACAGGTACTATTAACGTTTAGAGAATTGAAATCTCTTACGAGCTTTCTTCTGACCGAATTTCTTACGTTCAACCATTCTTGGATCTCTTGTTAATAAACCTTCTGGTTTTAAGATAGCTCTATTTTCAGCATTTACTTCACACATAACACGTGCTAATGCCATTCTTACAGCTTCTGCTTGACCAGTTGAACCACCTCCGTAAACATTAACTTTTACATCAAAGTTAGTTGCATTTTCTGTCATAGACATAGGTTG
Organism: uncultured Flavobacterium sp.; assembly: GCF_963925185.1. GTDB lineage: Bacteria > Bacteroidota > Bacteroidia > Flavobacteriales > Flavobacteriaceae > Flavobacterium. Next base: position 131,016 of record NZ_CAWURC010000008.1, read on the forward strand.
CATCACTTTGTATTGTAAAGTTGCTGTTGGAAAGTAAGTTGCAAATTCTTTTTTGTTTACAGTGATTACTCCCGTTCCTTCCGAAACATAAACACGTGCAACAGCAGTTTTTCTTCTCCCGATTTTGTGAATTACTCCCATTACTTAAGATCGTTAAGGTTAACTGTTTTAGGTTTTTGAGCGCCTTGTTTGTGCTCTGATCCTACAACAACATTTAAATTTCTGAAAAGTTCTGCTCCTAATTTGTTTTTAGGCAACATTCCTTTTACTGCTTTTTCCACTAGTAAAGCTGGGTTTTTGCTTTGCAATACTTTAGCGGTTAAAGTTCTTTGTCCTCCAGGATAACCAGTGTGACGGATGTATGTTTTTTCATCCATTTTGTTACCTGTAAGGTTGATTTTTTCTGAGTTGATAACAATCACGTTATCTCCACAGTCCACGTGTGGCGTATAACTTGGCTTATACTTACCTCTAAGGATCATAGCGACCTTTGATGCAAGACGACCCAAGTTATGACCGTCAGCGTCTACCACAATCCATTCTTTGGATACGGTTGCTTTGCTTGCTGATACTGTTTTGTAGCTTAATGCGTTCACAATAATTTATTTTAATTAAACATTCCATTCCCAATAAAGGGAGCGCAAAAGTACAATTATTTTCTTGAAATACAAATTGTCAGAAAAGATTATTTTTTGGATGTTTTTTAGCTGATTATCAAATGGATATTTAAAGTTAAATTTATTTGTGTTTTTTGAAATTGTACTTAATTGTAGACTTTATATATTTGCATTGTCTGATTTCGAAAATAAATCGTAAATTCCAATTTTTAAAAGGAAAAACCGAGTTTTTTCTTAAGGTTAAGGTTATTATAAAAATCAAATGCTGTTAAATATCTACTTATGAAAGCTAAAGCAACTCTAAAACAAATTGCAAAAGAACTTAATGTTTCTGTTTCCACAGTTTCAAAAGCGCTAAACGATAGTCCTGAAATTAGTGAACAAACAAAAACCAGAATAAAAGAATACGCAAAACTTAAAAACTACAAACCTAATGTTATAGGTCTGAATCTCAAAAACAGATCAACAAAAACTATAGGAGTTATTATTCCAAATATCCTGAATTCTTTTTTTGCCAAAGTTTTCACCGGAATTGAAAAAGTTGCTGAAGAAAAAGGATATAACGTGATTACTTGTATTTCGAATGAGTCCTTGGAAAAAGAAATTAATACTTTGGAAATGTTAAGTAACGGAACGATAGATGGATTTATTTTATCAGTTTCTGAGGAAGCTCAAAAATCACAGGATTACAATCATTTTAAAGAAATCATAAATGATGGAACGCCAATTGTCATGTTCGATAGAATTGCCGATGGGGTAGAATGTGATAAAGTTGTAGTTGATGATTTTGATTCAGCACTAAACGCAACTCAACATTTAATTAATTTAGGGTGTAAAAACATCGCTTTATTCTCTTCTGTAGATAATTTAAGTGTAGGTAAACTAAGAGCCGCCGGGTATCTTAAAGCTTTAGAAAATAACAATATTGCAATTAATCAGGATATAATTCTTAGAACCGAATCAGAAGAAGATTTAAAAGACAAAGCAGATGTTTTATTTGATAAAAATTCAATTGACGGAATTTTTGCTTTAGATGAAAATGACTCAGTCGCTGCTTTGCGAATTGGCCTTAAGAAGGGTTATATGATACCCGAAACCCTTTCCATAATAGGTTTTGCCGACGGTATTCTTGCTTCAAGAAGATTGTCGCCAAGTTTGTCTACAGTGAGTCAGCACGGTCCAGAAATTGGCGAAGCTGCTGCTAAATTGCTTATAGAGAGACTGGAAAGTAAAGAAGAGAATCTTCCTTATAAAACAACGGTTATAAAAACTGAATTGAGACAGCGGGAATCAACAAGGAAACTATAATAATATAAAAAGGTTAATTTATTAATTTAATTTTCCTTTTTCTGATTTTTAAAATCTTCTAATGCGCTTCTAACCAATCTTTTCCAGTACCTAAATCTACCTCTAAAGGAAGATTCATTATAAACGCATTTTCCATTTCGTGTTTTATCATTGGCAGAATTCTTTCCAGTTCTAAGTTGTGAACATCAAAAACAAGCTCATCGTGTACTTGCAATAACATCTTCGATTTCCAGTTTTCTGAAACTAATTTCTTGTGAATATTAATCATTGCAATTTTAATAATATCAGCAGCACTTCCCTGAATAGGTGCATTTACAGCATTTCGTTCTGCGCCACCACGAACCATTGCGTTTTGTGAATTAATATCTTTCAGATAACGACGCCTTCCTAAAATTGTTTGAACATATCCATTTTCTCGGGCAAATTCTATCTGTTCCTGTATGTAGGTTTTAAGTCTCGGATAGGTTTTGTAATAAGCTTCAATCAAAGCCGAACTTTCGCTTCTTGATAAGGAAGTTTGATTGCTCAAACCGAATGCCGAAACCCCATAAATAATTCCAAAATTCACCGTTTTAGCATGGCTTCGTTGTTCACGAGTAACCTCTTCCAGTGGAACATTAAACACTTTTGAAGCAGTCGATTTGTGAATGTCTTCGTGGTTTTTAAAAGCAGCAATCATATTTTCTTCTCCAGATAACGCCGCAATAATTCTCAATTCTATTTGGGAATAATCCGCAGAAACTAAGGTGTAGTTTTCGTCACGGGCAACAAATGCTTTTCGGATTAATCGTCCACGTTCCGTACGAATTGGAATATTTTGCAAGTTCGGATTGTTAGAACTCAACCTTCCTGTAGCAGCAACGGTTTGCATATAATCAGTGTGAATGCGTTTTGTAATTTTGTTGACCTGATTGGGCAAAGCATCGACATAAGTATTTTGTAGTTTTATCAATTGGCGCCATTCAAGAATATCTTTAACGATTTGATGTTCGTTTACTAAATAACTCAAAACCTCTTCGCCAGTAGCATATTGACCGGTTTTTGTTTTCTTTTGTTTGGCTCCGCCAATTTTGAGTTTGTCGAATAAAACTTCCCCTAATTGTTTTGGAGAAGCCAAGTTGAACGAATGACCCGCAGTTTCATAGATTGTTTTTTCTAATGATTTGATGTCGTTGCCCAAATCTTTCGACAATGATTTCAAAAAATTAGTATCTACTCGAATACCTTCTTTTTCCATATCGGCAAGCACTTTTACCAACGGGATTTCAATGTCTTCAAATAATTTTTTTGTTTCTGTTTTGTCTAGTTCCAATGTGAAAATTTCCTTCAACTGCAGGGTCACATCGGCATCTTCAACGGCATATTCCTTGATTTCTTCAAGCGCAACATCCCGCATCGATTTTTGGTTCTTCCCTTTTTTACCAATCAATTCTTCTATGGATTTTGGCGAATATTTTAAATAAGTTTCCGATAAAACATCCATATTATGTCGCATATCTGGATTGATGAGATAATGTGCAATCATCGTGTCGAATAATTTTCCCTCTACCTTAATATTATAATTGGAAAGAATTTTCAAATCGTATTTTAAATTCTGTCCGATTTTTTCAATTTTTTCATTTTCAAAAAACGGGATGAATTTATCGATTAAAATTTGCGCATCTTCCTGATTTTTCGGAAACGGGACGTAAAAGCCCTTCCCTTTTTCGTAAGAAAATGAAATACCGACCAATTCGGCGTGCAAAGCATCAAGGCCAGTCGTTTCGGTATCAAAACAAACCGAAGATTGATTTTGCAGATTTTGCAACAGCAATTTCAAGCCCAAATCTCCTTGAATAATTTGATAGGAATGCGTGGTGTTTTCTAAAGTATTGTAATATTGATGTCTTGTATCTTCCGAAGTGTCATCGGAAATAGCACTTCCAAACAAATCAAATTGTTCTTCATTTTTAGGCTGCGGTTTTTTATAAAGTTTAGCTTCATCTACAGGAAAATTTGTCGTTGCCGTTCCTCCTTTTTTGAATATAGCATCAAATTGTTCTGCCATTCTTCGAAATTCCAGCTCGTTAAAAAGGGCATCGGTTTTATCAACATCTGGCGTCGATAATTCATAATCAGTTTCGTCGAAAACCACGGGACAATCCAGTAGAATTGTTGCCAATGTCTTGGATAAGATACCTTTTCCCTTGTTGGATTCAATGTTTTCCTTCATTTTGCCTTTCAGTTTGTCGGTATTGGCCAAAAGATTTTCCATTGTGCCAAATTCCTTCAATAATTTTTTGGCGGTTACCTCACCAACACCAGGCAGTCCGGGAATATTATCGGCTGCGTCACCCATCATTCCAAGAAAATCGATTACTTGGTCAGGACGTTCGATTTCAAATTTTGCCAAAACTTCGGGAATTCCCCAAATTTCAATTCCATTCCCCATTCGAGCGGGTTTGTACATAAAAATATTTTCTGAAACTAGTTGTGCAAAATCCTTATCAGGAGTTACCATAAAGACTTTGTAATTCTGTTTTTCGGCTTGTTTGGCAATGGTTCCAATTAAATCATCGGCTTCATAGCCTTTTACTTCAATAATTGGTATGTGCATTGCTTGTAATAATTTTTGGATGTATGGAATTGCGATTTTTATGGGTTCGGGAGTGGCATCACGATGTGCTTTGTATTCAGGGAAAATTTCATTCCTCAATTGGCTTCCGCCATTGTCAAATGCCACAGCCAAATGATCTGGTTTTTCGCGTTTGATGACATCCATTAAAGAATTCATAAATCCCATAATTGCTGAAGTGTCCATTCCTTTGGAGTTGATTCGTGGGTTTTTTATAAAAGCATAATAACCGCGAAAGATTAAAGCATAAGCATCGAGAAGGAAAAGACGTTTTTGTGACATAATGAAATAAATTTAAAAACGTAAAAGTAACGAAAGTTTAAAACTTTTTGTAATGTTTTTAATGTAGTTTCAACTGAAATTATTTTGATTATTTTATAAAAGAGGTGTTGACTACTGTTTTTTCACCCTTTCTATAAAAGCATGACTCGAAATAATTTTGGTGCGATTTTAGTTAAATTTGATTTAATATGAATCTTTTTCACTTATTTAATTTGTTATTTTGCACAAAAAATAGATCACAATGATTTCCCGTTTGTTAATATTATTTATTGTCCTTTTCATTATTGAACTATATGCCTATCAGGCATTAAGAACTTTAGTAAAATCAAAATGGGTTTTACTTGCGTATTTAGGAATAAGCTTACTGCTTTTAGTTTTTATTGTTTATTCTTTTACAAAATTTGACCGTTCAGTGGGGCAAACTAGTCAAACTATGCGAACGATGGGATTACTTCTTGTAATTTACATTCCCAAAATTATATTGACTTTGGTGTTGTTTGGGGAAGATATTTTCAGAATTGGCGCCGGTTCTATCAATCATTTTACAAAGCTTAACGACAGTATTGATTTCCTTGCCTCGAGGAGAAAGTTTGTTAGTCAAATAGGATTAGGGCTAGCGGCGGTTCCGTTTTTGTCGCTTATTTATGGGATTACCATAGGTAAATATAATTATAAAGTAATTAAACAACGTATATTTTTTTCTGATTTGCCTGATGCTTTCGACGGTTTTACAATAACTCAAATCTCGGACGTTCACAGCGGTAGTTTCGATAATCCAGAAAAAATTAATTATGCGATTGACTTGGTTAATGAACAAAATTCAGATATGATTTTGTTTACTGGTGACATCGTTAATACTGATGCTAAGGAAATGCACCCTTGGTTAGAAACTTTCAATAGAATCAAGAAACATAAGTATGGAAAATATTCGGTACTTGGAAATCATGATTATGGAGAATATGTGACTTGGCCATCAGAAGCTGCCAAAGAAGAGAATTTTCAAGCGATAAAAGATTTACATGGGCAAATTGATTTCAAATTGTTGTTGAATGAGCATATTTTTATCAAAAAAGGAACGGATAAAATTGCTTTGGTTGGCGTCGAGAATTGGGGTAAAAATTTCAAAAAAGTGGGCGATATTAATTTAGCTTCCTCCAATTTGACAAAGGAAGATTTTAAAATATTAATGAGTCATGATCCAAGTCATTGGGAGTATGAAGTGAAAAATCATAAAAAAAACTTTCAGTTAACGCTTTCGGGGCATACCCACGGAATGCAATTTGGAATAGAAATTCCAGGAGTCATTCGATGGAGCCCTATTCAATATATTTATAAACAATGGGCTGGATTGTATGAAAACTTGGGAAGATACATATATGTAAATAGAGGTTTTGGGTTTCACGCTTATTCTGGAAGAGTAGGAATTATGCCTGAGATTACAGTCATCGAACTAAAAAAAGGCAAGAATGTGGCTTAATTCGTTTAAAATACTACATTTGTAAAATAAATATCTCTTTTCAGTAGATTTAGAAAATTAAATTCGTTGATTTTATGTCAAAATTTGGAGAACTTATAAACACTCAAGTCCCTGTGTTAATTGATTTTTACACAGATTGGAACGAATCATCCGTTTCGATGCATCCTGTAATTAGGGATGTTGCCGCAGCTTTGGGAGATAAAGCTAAAGTGATAAAAATAGATGTCGATAAAAATCAAGAACTAGCCGATGCTTTGCGCATTAAAGGCCTACCTACCTTGATGATTTACAAAGGTGGCCAAATGATTTGGAGACAATCTGGCGAATTAGATGCCAATACAATTATTGGCTTGGTTCAAGAGCATATTTAGTCAATTTTTTCAAAAACAAATCCCCTTTTACTTAAGATTTTTAATATTTTTGGCAATGTATATTCCAAACTAGGGAATCCTTTTGCACTGTCGTGAAAAATGATTATACTTCCAGATGTTACATTTTTCAAAACGTTTTTCAAACATCTTTCGGGGAAAATTGTTGTATCAAAATCAGCGCTCAAAACGTCTCACATTATTATTTTATAGCCTAATTGAAGTAATTTTTCTGACTGTGAGGGCTTTATTTTGCCATAAGGAGGGCGAAACAGGGTGCAGTTTGCTGACTTCACTTTCACAGCGTTTAACATTTTCTAAATATTCATCGGTCGAAGTTTTCCAACCATTTAAATGATTGAAAGTATGATTCCCGATGGAATGTCCTTCGTTAATTACTTTTGAGAAAACCTCAGGAAATTTTTTGATGTTGTTACCAATGCAGAAAAAGGTCGCTTTGGCATTGTATTTTTGTAATTGTTCAAGAACCCATTCGGTAACTTCTGGAGTTGGGCCATCATCAAAAGTGAGATAGATTTTATTCTCATTATTAGGAATGTCCCAAATGTAATTTTGAAATATTTTTTTTAGGAGTGGATTTGTTTTTATCCAGTAAAAGCTCATAATCCAAGTTTTATAAATTAAAAAAAAGTAGCGGTATTTTCAACATCGCTACTTTTTTAATTCTCCTACTTTTTTAATTTGTTACTCTTGATCTCTTTCAAAACGGCTAAACATTTTTATATAAGTATTAAATGGAGCTCTGTTTTTATTATAAAACTGGACATCATCGTTTTCTTTCATCACTTGCAACAAACTACGATAACGTTCAATGTCGGTAATAATATCAATAGCCAAATCGGATTGTTCAAACGATCTTAGACCGGCATAATAGTTAAGATTTTCTTGGTATTTTATAATTAATTTTTCGAGAAGCTGACGTGCTTTTGCCGTTTCGCCCACTTCATAATATCCCGTTGCAAAAGGCTCTACCATTGAATAATAGCCAAATTTGCCTAAAGGCATTTTTGTCATCGCTAAGTTGATAATGTTTTTAGCCTTGTCTGTTTTTCCTTCGGCAATTAACTTATCCATCAATCTAGAAAGAATGGATCGATAGGAAATGCTGTTTCTTCTGGTTTCAACATCATGATAAATGCTGTTGCTGTCGCTATTGCCCCAGTCCCATTTCATAACGATGGAATACATTTTATCGGCATCAAGACCTCCCATATCCATTGGACTTGTATCTTTTTCGAACTTTGTTTTTATGGGAACTAATTTGTAGAGCATTCCCTCTAATTGCAGATAGTCCTTCATCCACAAATAATCGTCAGCATCAAATGCTCCTGGACTAAAGTAGATGGGTCTTTTCCAATTATTGTTTGCCACAATATCAAGCATCATCAACCTGTTCTTGTATAATGCATTCCCCTTGATGTCTATGTCGATAAAAGGAATAATGGAGTCGTTGTATTTTGTGGAAACCACTTTGTTCTGGATTATGCTATTTTTGTCTATAGAAATTCTAATTTTATTTGTTGGATAAAAATGAATAGTTTGTCCGTTTTGCATTTCAACGGTCGATTTTGGGTTTTTTATAAAATTGATAAAATCTTTGATATCCCAACGACTATCAATTTTTTGAATATGCGCCACATAATCGAGTTTGTCACCCACATATTCGTCGTGTGTAAATGAAATTGGTAAAGGTTCTGAATCATAAGCTTTCGCCTTCATTTGATCAATGTACCAGTCGGTCATAAAAAGACTTGTGTTGACAATCTTGACATCTGTTCTTACGTGTTCAATTTCTTGGGCGTACCAAAGCGGGAAGGTGTCGTTGTCACCAATGGTAAATAAAATAGCATTCGCGTCGCACGATGTGAGATAGGATTTTGCCAAAGCCACTGCAGTATATCTTTCTGAACGGTCGTGATCATCCCAGTTTTGCGAAGCCATTAAAACCGGCACAGCCAATAAACTGGTGGCAATAGCTATTGGTCCGGCTATTTTTGGTGCCAAATAATTTTGGAAAGTTTCATATAAGGAGTAAATCCCAAAACCTATCCAAATAGCGAATACGTAAAAAGAACCTACCAAGGCATAATCTCTTTCGCGGGGTTCAAACGGTCTTTCGTTGAGGTAAATCTTCAAGGCAATTCCCAAAGACAGGAATAGAACCAAAAGCACGTAGAAACTTTTCCGATCCTTGCTGGCGTGATAAAAAACACCAATAAGACCTAGTATTAGCGGTAAAAAGAAATATACATTTCGGCCTTTGTTATTCAACACATCCGAGGGAAGGTTTTGTTGTGAGCCTAGGTGCAATTCGTCAATAAAAGTGATTCCGCTAAGCCAGTTTCCGTCTTGATAGTCATATCTTCCTTGAATGTCGTTTTGACGCCCTACGAAATTCCACATTAAATACCTGAAATACATATAGCCAAATTGGTATTCGACCATAAATCGTAAATTATCGGCAGTTGTTGGTTTTTCGACAATTAAATAATCGCCATAACTTTTCAGGAATTTAATATAACCTTCATTATCAATTTGTTTCTGAGCATAAGCTTGTCTGAACTCTTGAACTGTCTTTTCAATTTCATTTTTCAACTGTGCTAACGCCTTATTGTAATCCTCCTCGGAAAGTTGGCTAGGATCTACTCCATATTTTTGCAAATCGTCTTCATAAGGATAGTTATTGTTTATTTTAAATTGTGGTGGATTTGTAAAGCTGATGTAATTCTCTATATTATCACCACTCCATAATCTGGGTAAAATCGTTTTTTGGGCATCATCACTGTTTTGTTCGGCATTTTTGTAGTTGTTTACAATGATATATTTGCCAGTTTTATAATCTCTTTCATAGTTTGGAGCCTTATCTAAATAAGGGTTGTTTATATCTAAACCTGCAAACGCTTCGGTATATTGTGGTCCGTAGAATAATGGATTTGAGCCATATTGTTCCCTGTTGTAATAAGCCAAAACTTCTCGTGCATCTGATGGTTTATTCTCGTTGATTACCGTATTTGCATTGGCACGAATAGGCAACATCATCCAAGTTGAAAACCCTATTAAGATAAATAAAATGCACAATACAAGAGTGTTGAGGTTAACATATCCTTTGTTATGGGTGAATTTTAAGCTGAAATAAAAGAAAGCAACTAGAAGTAAAACAACAAAAATTGTTCCCGAGTCAAACGGCAGTCCTAAATTATTGACCATAAAAACTTCGGTCTTCCCAAAGAAAGCCATAGTCAGTGGGAGAAGTAATTTAAAAATGAACAGTAAAACAGCTATAACAACAACATTGGCAATGATAAATTTTTTGATTGTAACTTCCTTATAATGTTTGAAAAAATAAAGAAAACCTATAGCAGGAATAGTCAATAACGCCATAAAATGGACGCCAAAAGTAAGTCCAACTACCAGTGAAATCATCAACAACCATCGATTGCCTCTTGGTGTGTCCATGTCCTGTTCCCAGCGCAAACCCAGCCAAAAAAGCAAAGCAATAAATAACGAAGCCATTGCATAAACTTCGGCTTCCACTGCACTAGACCAGAAACTATCGGAAAAAGTATAAGCCAATGAACCCACAAGCGAACTTCCAAGGATAACGATAGAATTGTTTTTATTTACCTCAGAATACTGAGAAATTATTTTCTTCAAAATCATCGATGAAGACCAAAACAGAAATAAAATGGTAAACGCACTCGAAAAAACAGACATCATATTTACCATCAATGCAATATGATTGTCATCAATAGCAAACATAGCAAAAAAAGCGCCAATCATCTGGAATAAGGGAGCCCCTGGTGGATGTCCAACTTGTAGTTTTGCTGCAGTGGCAATATATTCGCCACAATCCCAAAAACTCATCGAAGGCTCAACGGTTAGTGTGTATGTAGTTAATGCAATTGCAAATGCAAACCAACCGGTAATCGTATTCCATTTATTGAAATTGAAATTTGCCATATTTATATGCTAAAATTTAGTTTTATTTTAAAATACAAAGAAAATGTTTTTTTGTGTAACGACACGAGCATTAACAAAATTTTCTAAAAAACAGACCGTTATCGGTAATAGCTTGTTTTTAAAGACTTCTCAGATTGTAAAACCGCCAATTAAAAGTTTTTTGATAAAAAGAGATTAAAAATTTGTGAAAATTAAAATTTGTATTAAATTTGCACTCGCTTTACGGCAATGGAATTGGTCTATGGTGTAATGGTAACACAACTGTTTTTGGTGCAGTCTTTCCAGGTTCGAGTCCTGGTAGACCAACGAAAATCCCCTCAATTTTTTGGGGGGATTTTTTTATCAGTTAGCTAAAACCATCAAATTAATCGGAACATTGGTAGAAAATAGTGTAATATAAAAAAACAATGGTTTTTGATTTATAAAAAAACACTATATTTGCGCTGTTATTTACTAAAAAAACTAGATAATGAGGCACGCATAGCGTGCCTCTTTTTATAAAATATGACATTTAAAGATAAAATAAACACATTATTAACCGATAGCCTTCTAGAAAAACCTTCGGTTTTTTTGACAGACTTGACAATTACTGATGCTTTTAAAGTAATTGTATCTTTAGATGGTGACAACGGAGTAGCTTTGCAAGATTGTATTGATATCAGCAGAGCGATTGATGCTAATTTAGACCGGGAAGAACAAGATTTTTCTCTAGAAGTGGCTTCGGTAGGGGTTGGGTCGCCATTAAAAATGGTTCGTCAATACAAAAAAAACGTTGGAAGAACATTAATAGTAAAATTAGCAACCGAAACTATTGAGGCAGAATTAGTTGAAGCTAATGATAATTTTATAGTTTTGTCATGGAAAGCAAGAGAACCGAAAAAACTTGGAAAAGGAAAAGAAACGGTTCAAAAAAAACAAGAAATACCTTATACAGAAATAAAAGAAGCAATCGTTACAGTAACATTTTAATTAATTAGTTGGCATGGAAAACTTAGCATTAATCGATTCATTTTCAGAGTTTAAAGATGATAAACTTATTGATCGTGTGACGCTTATGGCGATATTAGAAGATGTATTTAGAAATGCATTGAAGAAAAAATTTGGTTCAGATGATAATTTTGATATTATTATCAATCCTGACAAAGGGGATATGGAAATCTGGAGAAGAAGAGTTATCGTTGCCGATGATGATTTAGATTTGGAGAATGAAGAGATTACATTAACGGAAGCGAGAAAAATTGAACCCGATTTTGAAATTGGAGAAGAAGTTTCTGAAGAAGTGAAGTTAATTGATTTAGGAAGAAGAGCTATTTTAGCTTTGCGCCAAAATTTGATTTCGAAAATTCACGAACACGATAATACGAATCTTTATAAATTATTTAAAGATTTAATAGGTGAAATATACACTGCTGAAGTGCATCACGTTCGACCAAGAGTTGTTATTTTGATTGATGATGACGGAAACGAAATCATTCTTCCAAAAGAAAAACAAATACCATCTGACTTTTTCCGAAAAGGAGATAATGTTCGTGGAATAATTGAAAGTGTTGAATTGAAAGGAAACAAACCTCAAATTATTATGTCAAGAACATCAGAAACGTTCTTGGAAAAATTGTTCGAACAGGAAATTCCAGAAGTTTTTGACGGTTTGATTATGGTAAAAAACGTAGTGAGAATTCCAGGTGAAAAAGCAAAAGTAGCCGTTGATTCTTATGACGATAGAATTGACCCCGTAGGTGCTTGTGTAGGAATGAAAGGATCTCGTATTCATGGAATTGTTCGTGAATTAGGAAACGAAAACATTGACGTTATCAACTACACTAGTAATATTCAATTGTACATTACTAGAGCATTAAGCCCAGCAAAAGTTTCCTCTATTAAGATTAATGAAGAAACAAAGAGAGCAGAAGTGTTTTTGAAATTAGAAGAGGTTTCTAAAGCAATTGGTAGAGGAGGACACAATATTAAATTGGCGGGCCTATTGACAGGTTATGAGCTTGACGTTATTCGTGAAGGAGATGTTGCCGGTGCTGCAGCAGATGAAGATGACGTTGAATTAACAGAGTTTTCAGATGAAATTGAAGAATGGGTTATCGAGGAATTTGCAAAAATTGGCTTAGATACTGCAAAAAGTATATTGAAACAAGATGTGAATGACTTAGTTAGAAGAACAGATCTAGAGGAGGAAACAATTCTAGATGTAATGAGAATACTAAAAGAAGAATTTGATAGCTAGTCAATTTTTTCAAATAAATTTTAAACCTTATATCTCTCCCACTGAGAGTTATGTTAGGAACAATAAAGAAGGTAATATTAAAAAGGTTTTATGTCTGAAGAGAAAATTATTAGAATAAACAAAGTTTTAAGGGAATTAAACATTTCGTTAGAAAGAGCTGTGGATTATCTAAAAGATAAGGGCATTGCCGTTGAGTCAAACCCAAACACAAAAATTTCTGACGATATATATAATGTTCTGTGTGATCAGTTTGCGGGAGATAAGGGAAAAAAAGAGGCTTCAAAAGAGGTGGGAGAAGAGAAAAGAAAAGAGAAAGAAGCATTACGTGTCGAACGTGAAAAAGAAATTGATGACAAACGAAAACAAGACGAAGAACGCCTAAAAATTCAAGAAGTTATCAAAGCGAGAGCTGTTGTAACGGGGCCCGTTCATATTGGAAACGTTGATCTTAATCCCAAAAAACCAGCTTCAGTTTTGTCTCCTCCAGTTGTTGAGATTAAAGAAACTCCAATTGCTAAAATTCCTCAAGAGAAACCAATTCAAAAAGAAACTATACCAGAAAAAATTGTTTTAGACAAAAAAGAGGTTAAACAAAATGTTGAAACAAAAGAATCCAAAAAAGTAGTGGTTGAAGTTCCAAAAGCAACGCCAAAAAAAGACGAAGAGGCTACCACTCCTGCCGAGGAATCTATCTCGACAAAATACCATAAATTATCTGGAGCTACGTTGACGGGTCAAACCATCGATTTGTCTCAGTTTAATAAACCAAAAAAGAAAAAAGAAGACCCTAAAATTACGCCAAACAAACCCGGAACACCTGGTGCTCCTGGAAGTGCGGCTAGTAATGCTAATAAAAATAAACGAAAAAGGATTGCTCCAAAACCGGGCGCTCCAAGGCTACCTGCGACTCCTGGAGTTCCGGGTGCGCCAAACCCAAATAAAATTACTCCAAATGCTGGAGGTGGAGGATTTAATGCTAACAGAGGAGCTAGACCTGGTTTTGTAAAAGGAGCCAGACCCGCAATTGTTGCTAAAGTTGAGCCAACAGAGGAAGAAGTAAAAAATCAAATTAGAGAGACTTTAGAAAAACTACAAGGTAAAGGAGGTAAATCTAAAGCTGCTAAATATAGAAGAGACAAAAGAGATACGCACCGTCAAAAATCGGATGATGAGCAAAAAGCAATAGACGAAGGAAGTAAAACTATAAAAGTTACGGAATTTGTTACTGTTGGTGAAATTGCCATCATGATGGATGTGCCAATTACAAAAGTAATTGGAACTTGTATGTCTTTAGGAATCATGGTAACCCAAAATCAACGTTTGGATGCAGAAACATTGACAATTGTTGCCGATGAATTTGGATACGAAGTCGAATTTATCACAGTAGATATTGAAGAAGCGATCCAAGTTGTACCAGACAAAGAGGAAGATTTAGTTTTTAGAGCCCCTATTGTTACTGTAATGGGTCACGTCGATCACGGTAAAACATCTTTGCTAGATTATATTCGTAAAGAAAATGTTATCGCTGGTGAATCTGGAGGAATTACCCAACATATTGGAGCCTATGGAGTTACATTGGACGACGGACAAAAAATAGCATTTTTAGATACACCAGGTCACGAGGCATTTACTGCAATGCGTGCCCGTGGAGCTCAAGTTACCGATATTGCAATTATTGTTATTGCTGCGGATGACGATATAATGCCGCAAACTAAAGAAGCAATTTCTCACGCTCAAGCAGCAAACGTGCCAATCATTTTTGCAATCAATAAAATTGATAAGCCAAATGCTAATGTTGAGAAAATAAAAGAAAAATTAGCAGGTATGAATTTACTTGTTGAAGATTGGGGCGGAAAAATTCAATCTCATGATATTTCGGCGAAAGTTGGAACAGGAGTAAAAGAATTATTAGAAAAAGTATTATTAGAAGCAGAACTTTTGGACTTGAAATCTAATCCAGATAAAGCAGCACAAGGAACTGTTGTGGAGGCGTTTTTAGATAAAGGAAAAGGATATGTTTCTACCATATTAGTGCAACATGGAACTCTAAGAATTGGGGATTACATGTTGGCTGGAAAACACCATGGTAAAATAAAAGCCATGCACGATGAAAGAGGAAATATAGTAACCGTAGCAGGTCCTTCAACTCCAGTATCTGTATTGGGATTAGATGGAGCAGCTACTGCTGGTGACAAGTTCAACGTATTTGAAGACGAAAAAGAAGCGAAACAAATTGCCTCAAAACGTTCTCAATTAATGCGTGAACAATCGGTTCGTACACAACGACATATTACGCTTGACGAAATTGGACGTAGAATTGCTTTAGGTCAGTTTAAAGAATTGAACATCATCTTGAAAGGGGATGTGGATGGTTCTGTTGAAGCATTGTCGGATTCGTTCTCTAAATTATCTACCGAAGAAATCCAAATCAATATTATACATAAAGGTGTTGGAGCAATTACAGAAACTGACGTAATGTTGGCTTCTGCATCAGATGCAATTATTATCGGATTTAATGTTCGTCCTGCTGGAAATGCAAGACAATTAGCAGACAAAGAAGAAATTGATATCCGTTATTACTCCATTATTTATGCCGCTATTGACGACTTGAAAGATGCAATGGAAGGAATGTTAGCACCTGAAATGAAAGAAGAAATTCTTGGAACTGCTGAAATTAGAGAGATTTTCAAAATATCGAAAGTGGGTTCTATTGCAGGAAGTATGGTTATGGATGGTAAAATTGTTAAAAATGCCAAAATGAGAATCATTAGAGACGGCGTTGTTGTCTTTACAGGAGAATTATTGGCATTGAAACGATTTAAAGACGATGTTAAAGATGTCGCTAAAGGATATGATTGTGGTATTCAAGTTAAAGGATACAACGACATTGAAGAAAGAGATGTTATTGAATCCTACCATGAAGTGGCTATCAAAAAGAAATTGAAATAAAATTTTAATATTTTTAAATAAAAAAACCCGATTCGTCGGGATTTTTTATTTAATTTAAAATTAATTTATTGATAAAAACATCATTTTTTTGTAATTTATATTTTTAAATTAATAATCAGAAAACCAATGAATAGCAGAGAATTATATATTTTTGGAAATAGAAAAACATTCAATTTAAAATCAATTATGATTTTAATGAATTGATATTCAAAGGTATGGAAAATAAGGATTTAAAAAATAAAATGCAGTATTTATCTAAAACAACCCGTTTAATTCAGCGTTAATTTTGTTGATAATCATTCCTAAATCTTCGGGATTATCCACAAAATTGATATTGTCCACATCAATAATTAACAATTTTCCTTTTGAATAAGTTTGAATCCAGGCTTCGTAACGCTCATTCAATCGGTTGAGGTAATCAATAGAAATCGTGTTTTCATATTCGCGACCACGTTTGTGAATTTGTCCAACTAAATTAGGAATAGAACTTCTTAAATAAATAAGCATATCCGGGGCTTCAACCATTGATTCCATTAGTTCAAAAAGCGAAGTGTAATTTTTAAAATCACGGTTAGTCATTAAGCCCATTGCATGAAGATTGGGGGCGAAAATGTGCGCATCTTCGTATATGGTCCTGTCTTGAATTATTTTCTTACCGCTTTCGCGAATTTGCAAAACCTGGCGAAACCTGCTATTCAGAAAATAAATCTGTAAATTAAATGACCAACGCTCCATTTGGTGATAAAAATCGTCTAGATACGGATTGTCAACTACGTCTTCAAAATGAGGTTCCCATTTAAAATGTTTTGCCAACAAACGCGTTAATGTCGTTTTTCCCGCTCCTATGTTTCCCGCTATCGCTATGTGCATTATGGTATTGTGATTTTATAATTTGTAATTCCTTCTGATGTAAAAATAGATAAAATTTTGTCTTTGTAATAAAAATAATCAAAGGTTTTTTTATCAAAATCAATTGAATAGGTTTTATTGTCAAGTAAGCTATAATAATAGAGTAAATCATTTTTCTTGTAAAGCACGGAAATATTTGACATCACTTGAATCTGGTCGTAATCTGGAATCTTTCCTAAATCGGTTATTTTTCCAAAAATATCACAAGAAAACCCACTTTTTGCTTCGTCTATCCAATAAAATGTGTTAAAATCAGATTGATATTGTTTTATATTTCCCTGAAACGAGGGCGTTATAAACCGATACGTATTTTTAAAATAATCAAAAACGCCAATTTGCTGAGACAAACTATTATAAATCCATAGTTTGTTTTGAGCAGCAATTCCTGTCGCACCAACTATTATTGGCACATTATTTTCCGAAAAATTTATATTTTTTATTTCATTTAATTGATTATCAAGTAAAACAATTGTATTGAAGTTTTCATAAAAAAGTACAATTTTTAAAGGATTTTGAATGTCAACACTAGTAATTTTACCAAGTGAAATGTTTTTATATTGCCACGATTCGGATGCGCTTTTCTTGTTTAATATATTGTTATTAATGAAATACATGTTTTTTAAACCATCAATACCAATAAAAGACTCTGCTTTTAATGGTTTAAAAGACAGCAGCTCGAGGGCTAAATTTTGGCCTTCACAAAAACTAGCAAATTCAAATAGTAATAGTAATACTAAAATTGTTTTTTTCATGGTTTGCTAAATTACATTAAACCTTTTAAACTTTCTTTTGTCTAACTGTAAATTTTAACAAAAATTTGGTAACAAAAACACTTTAAGGTATACATATTTGTTACATTACAATTTAAATTAATTACTATGTACAAAGTCATTTTCACTTTAATATTTATTTTGGTTGGACATTTAGAACTGAGGGCACAAGAGTTTCAAGGAATGGCAGTGTATGAATCGAAAACCAGTACTGCAGATTTCAAATCTAGATTTGAAGGCAATAAAAATTTCACTCCTGAGATGCAAAAGAATATGGAGGAAAGAATGATAAAAATGTTTGAAAAAACATTTATTCTTAACTTCGACAAATCAACATCTATTTATAGAGAAGAAGAAAAACTAGACGCTCCTGGTAAAAATGGTGGTGGAATGAGAACAATGAGCAGTATGATGGGTGGTGGTGGAACTTATTACAAAAATGTCAAATATAAAACCTACACCGTTGACAAAGAATTTATGGGTAAAGAATTCCTTATAAAAGACTCTCTTCCTAATTTAAAGTGGAAAATGGAAGGCGAAACCAGAGTTATTGGTGGTTATAATTGTTTCAAAGCTACCGCTATTCTTCCCGCAAGTAAAACTGATTTTAGAAATTTTAGCCCTAAAAAAGAAGAAGCTAAAAAAGCAAATGATTCCCTTAATAATTCTAAAGAAAAGAAAACTAATTTTATGGACGAAATCGAGATGCCTAAAGACATTTCCGTTACTGCGTGGTACACACCCGAAATCCCTGTAAATCAAGGTCCAGAAGGATATTGGGGCTTACCAGGATTAATATTAGAAGTTAATGATGGAAAGACTATTATTTTATGTTCTAAAATAATTTTAAATCCAAAAGACAAAGTAAATATAAAAGAATCATCAAACGGGAAAGTTATCTCTCAAAAAGAATATGATGAAACCATTGTTAAAAAAATGGAAGAATTTAGACAAATGAATCAAGGACGAGGAGGGAATGGCGGAATGCAAATAAGAATGGGACATTAGAACTCTAAATTTAGCTTTTTCATAAATTAAATATTTCCTTTTTAATTACTTTATTGGTTTGATTCCAGCAAATGGAGTTATAAATTA
Organism: uncultured Flavobacterium sp.; assembly: GCF_963925185.1. Lineage (GTDB taxonomy): Bacteria > Bacteroidota > Bacteroidia > Flavobacteriales > Flavobacteriaceae > Flavobacterium. The sequence continues at coordinate 149,622 of NZ_CAWURC010000008.1, forward strand.
AATGCAACTTCTAATTAATTATAAAAGTTAAACATCGTTAGCAAATAAATTAAATGAAAAAATTTCTACTATTATTCTTCGTTACTTCGATTTCATTTTCTCAATCCATAAAATTTGAAGGAATTATTGAAGATTCAAATGCCGCTCCCCTAGAAATGGCTAATGTAATGGCCGTAAATCTTGACACAAAAACAATGGATTCCTATGCAATTACAAATGACAAAGGAAAATTCTTTCTTACACTTAAACAAAAGACAACTTACAGTATTAAGATGAGCTATCTAGGTATGCAAAACAAAGAAATTAGCGTTGTAACTACTAACGAAAACATATCCAGGACGATTGCCTTAGAAGAAGGCGGTATCGAATTGCAAGGAGTTGAAATTGTTAGAGAAATGCCGGTTTCAATAAAAGGTGATACGATTGTTTACAACGCAGACTCTTTTAAAACTGGAACAGAACGCAAACTCGAAGACATCCTTAAAAAATTACCCGGAGTCGAAGTTAATGCCGATGGGGAAGTCGAAGTAGAAGGCAAAAAAGTAACAAAATTAATGGTTGAAGGCAAAGATTTTTTTGATGGTGATACAAAACTTGGTTTAAAAAACATTCCTGCCGATGCTATCGATAAAGTTCAAGTATTAAGAAATTACAATGAAGTTGGTGCATTGAAAGGGTTAGGAAACGACCAAGATAATCTTGCCCTGAATATCAAATTAAAATCAGGAAAGAAAAACTTTTGGTTTGGCGATATTACTGCTGGAGCTGGACCTAACGAGCGCTATATCGTAAACCCAAAATTATTTTACTACAGCCCAAAATACAGTGTGAATTTTATCACCAATTTTAATAATATTGGTGAATTACCCCTTACTATTCAAGATTATTTTAAACTTACAGGCGGTTTTAGAAATCCTAATCAAAAAGGCGGTTCTAATTTTAATGTTTCTTCAAATAATTTAGGAATTTCGCTTCTGAGAAACAACAGAGCCAAAGAAATCGAGACCCAGTTTGGCGCTACAAACTTTACTTATAATGTTACTAAAGCATGGAGCGTTTCGGGTTTTGGGATTCTCTCTTCGTCTCTAAATGATATTGAAACTAAATCGCAAAGTACCATTTTATCAAGTGGAGTAAAACAGAATAGCCAAGAAATGGCAAGGCAAAAAAATAATCTAGGATTGTTTAAGTTGAGTTCATCCTACAAACCCAACGCTAAGTTTCAGTTTGATTATGATGTGTTAACAAAACTTTCTAAACAAAACGAGAATAATGATTTAATTCGACAAACTATAATAGAAAATGCAACAGCAACCGAAGACATTTTTACTCAGAAAAATCAAGATCCAACATCAGTAAATCAAAGCCTTAGCTTGTATTATACCCAAAGTGATAAAAATATTTTCGCGTTTGAAATGCAACATTTATACCAAGACGAAAATCCATTTTATAATGCCAACTTACAAAACCAGCCGTTTAATTTATCAGGCTATATTTCAGGTCAAAATAGAAATGATTTGAACCAAAACCGTTTTGTTAAAACCAATAAAATAGACTCAAAACTAGATTATTATTACATGCTAACGCCTAAAAGCAATATTAATATTACCATTGGAAACACTTACTCTTATCAAAATTTTAACTCCCACATTTTTCAGATTTTAGACAATAATACCATAAACGATTTGGGTAATCCTGAGAATAACAATAGTGTAAAATATAGTTTTAATGATGTGTTTTTAGGAATGCATTATAAAATTTTATCCGGAAAATTTACGTTCACACCAGGGGTAAGTATTCATTCTTACAATACAAACAATCAGCAATTAGGCTCGGGTTTTTCTCAAAGTTTTCTCAAAGTTTTACCTGATTTTTTTGCATTGTATCAAATGAAAAAAGCAGAAACGCTAACCTATAATTTCTCGATGACAAATGATTTTACGGATATAAACCAGCTTGCCAATGGGTATGTTTTATCAAGTTACAGCAATTTGTTTCGCGGAAATAGATTGTTAGAAAACGCTACATCGCAAGTTCATTCCATGCGGTATTTTAAATACAACATGTTCAATTTCGAAAATATTTTTGCCAACATGAATTACAGCAAAAAGGTAGATGCTATAAAGACTAGAGCAAATTTTGTAGGTGTCAATCAATCATCAACACCTTTTAATTCAAATTTTGCCGATGAGACTTTCTCAGGAATGGGAAGTTATGGTCGTTCTTTTTTGAAAAACTATAAAGCATCAGTAAATGTGAATTTTAATTGGGCAAAATTCAATAATATCCAAAATAATTTGGCTGCAACGACAGAGAGTTTTACAAAAAGTTACACTTTCAAAGCTTCAACAAATTTCAAAAACATGCCTAACATAGAGTTTGGATATAACAAATCCATAAATGATTATCAAGGGACAAAATTTTACACCGAAAAGCCTTCGGCAAGACTTGATTATTTCTTTCTAAAAAGTTTTTCGTTTGTAACCGAGTACGAATTTTATCATTATACAAACAACGATAAAACCGTAGATAACGAATATGATTTTTTGAGCACAAGTTTGATTTATCAAAAAAAAGACAGCAAATGGGAATACAAAATTGCAGCAACAAACCTTTTAAATACAACCACTTTAAACGATGACAGTTTTTCTCAATTTTCTACAAGAACCGCTCAATACTTTGTACAACCAAGGTATTTGATATTTTCGTTAAAGTATAATTTGTAGTTTATAAAAAAACCGGACTAATTCAATAGTCAGGTTTTTGTGTTTTTCTTTGCAAACTTTACGGTTAAATTTTATAGTCCAAAAGCTGCTTTCACTTGATCTACAAAATCTAATTTTTCCCAAGTAAACAATTCAACGGTAACAGTTTTTGCGATTCCTCCAGGTGCAGAAAAAGTTTTTGTTACTGTTTCGGGTTTACGACCCATATGTCCATAAGCCGCAGTTTCGCTATAAATCGGATTCCTTAATTTTAAACGTTGCTCAATAAAGTAAGGACGCATATCAAAAAGAGATTCCACTTTTTTGGCAATTTCACCATTGGTCAATTTTATTTTTGAAGTCCCGTAAGTTTCAATAAAAATCCCCATTGGTTTTGCCACTCCAATAGCGTACGAAACCTGCACCAAAATCTCATCGGCAACACCAGCTGCAACTAGGTTCTTTGCGATATGACGTGTTGCATAAGCCGCACTTCTATCTACTTTACTTGGATCTTTTCCAGAGAAAGCACCGCCACCATGAGCTCCTTTGCCACCGTAAGTGTCCACAATAATTTTTCTTCCAGTCAACCCAGTATCTCCGTGAGGTCCCCCAACAACAAATTTCCCGGTTGGGTTGATATGATAGGTGATTTTATCGTTGAATAAATGGGCATATTGTGGATTGTTTTTGATGATTCTTGGAATCAAAATACCAACTAAATCACTTTTAATTTTTGCTAACATTGTGGCTTCCTCATCAAAATCATCGTGTTGGGTCGATATTACAATCGCATCAATACGAGTCGGTTTGTTGTTGTCGTCATATTCTAAAGTTACTTGTGATTTTGCATCAGGACGCAAATAAGTAATTTCATTATTTTCACGACGTATAACGGCTAATTCCTGTAATAATTTATGTGATAAATCTAACGCCAACGGCATAAAATTCTCAGTTTCGTTCGTTGCGTAACCAAACATCATGCCTTGGTCTCCAGCTCCTTGTTCCTCTTTACTCGCTCTATCAACTCCTTGGTTAATATCGGCTGATTGCTCGTGAATCGCAGAAATAACCCCACAGGAGTTGGCTTCAAACATGTATTCGCTTTTAGTGTAACCAATTTTTTTGATAACATCTCTTGCAATTGTTTGAACATCTAAATAAGTTTCAGATTTAACTTCTCCCGCCAAAACTACCAATCCAGTTGTCACTAATGTTTCGCAAGCCACTTTTGATTCTGGGTCAAACGCCAAGAAATTATCAATTAATGCATCTGAGATTTGATCAGCTACTTTGTCTGGATGTCCTTCACTCACTGACTCTGATGTAAATAAATAAGCCATAATTAAAATTATTTAAATTAATTTAGATAAAAAATGGAGGATTGCGTGTAAAGGCTAAAGAAGAATTCTGCTTTAGCATTTTTTTAACGAGGTTGCAATCAGTTCAAATTTTTCCTCTAATATTCGAATGCAAATGTATGAAACCAATTTGAATTGCAAATTATTCTTTGTTTTATTTTAAAAAAAATCTAAACATTATGAAAAAGCTAAAGGAGATCTTAAAATTATTTCCGTTTTTAAAAGTTTAAATAAAGAAACAAAAGTAATTGCTACAGATAAAGATGACTTCGAATTCATACTTACCAAAATAGGAGTAAATTTAATGCAAAACTCGACTATAGGTAAAGTGCCAAATTCTTTGGTTCACCAAATGTATTTTAAAGAGAATTAACCGTTTTTCATCTAAAAAACCATTGAGCGAAAAGCCAATTTAATTTTAAAATAAACAAAGTATTTAGTGTGTTTTTTTACTCTTTTCAATGCTTTTTTTAATTTTACAATCAAAAACCAACTTACTTTAAGTTTGGTTATTTAAAAAAAATGTAGTTAATTTGTGCCTTTAAGTTCACAAACGTATTGAAATGTTATAAAGAAAGGCAGAGGGATTAGACCCGATGAAGCCTTAGCAACCCTTCGGTAAACGAAGAAGGTGCTGCATTCTACCACACCCAGCGTGGAAAGATAACTCAAAGAATTCTTCTAGTTTACTTCTAGCCTTCTTTCTAATATTTCCAAATACAAATCATTAAATCATAAAGATTTGAAAATTGGAAAATAAATTATTACATATTATATTACAAAATTTCACCACCGAAAGTGGCGTATTTTATGCATCCTTAAACTTAAGTTTTCAGGTTTTTGGACCAGCTCTAAATACCGCCCCTATAGTATTGGTCAATCACGCATTGACGGGAAATTCCCAAATAGTTGGCGAAAATGGATGGTGGAATGATTTGATGGGTATCGATAAAACAATCGACACCCGTAAATACACAATCCTTGCTTTCGATGTTCCCGGAAATGGTTTCGATGGAAACATAATCGACAATTATTTGGATTTTAATGCCAGAGACATCGCCAGACTTTTCTTGGAAGGCATTCGATTTTTAAAAATAAAAGAATTGTTTGCAATAATCGGAGGCTCTGTAGGTGGAGGAATTGCTTGGGAAATGGTGGCTTTGGAGCCAAAATTAACGCATAACTTGATTCCTATTGCTACCGATTGGAAATCTACCGATTGGTTGATCGCAAATTGTTATTTGCAAGAGAAAATTCTAAATAATTCTTCTCATCCCATCGAAGATGCCCGCATTCACGCCATGATGTGCTATAGAACACCCGAATCATTCAAAGAAAAATTCCAGCGAAATTCGACCGAATCTTTGGAGTCGTTTCAAGTGGAAAGTTGGCTGAATCATCACGGAGAAAAACTGCAAAAAAGGTTTCAGCTTTCGGCGTACAAAACGATGAATCAGTTGCTCAAAACCATCGATATTACCAGAGGCAGAACTTCATTGGAAAAAATAATTTCCGAAGTGGAAGCTAACATTTATATTATCGGAATTAACTCGGATTTGTTTTTCACCGCGAATGAAAATAGAGAAACCTACCACGAAATAAAAAAATTTAAGAACAATGTATTTTATAGCGAAATTGATTCGCAACACGGTCACGATGCATTTTTAATGGAATACGACCAACTAAGCAATTTACTGGATGTTGTTTTTAAAAATAAAAAGAATAAAATGAAAATATTAAAATTTGGCGGAAAATCATTGGCCAACGGTGAAGGAATAAATAAAGTTTTGGATATTATTATCGACAAAAAAAGCAAAGACGAAAACATCGCTGTCGTTGTTTCTGCTCGAGGAAATGCAACTGATGAATTGGAAGATATTTTGATGATTGCTGGTAAAAACGGAAATTACAAACCCTTACTAGAAAGTTTCAAGAGCTACCAACAAAATGGTTTCACAAATATTGATTTGTCGCAAGAATTTGCAATATTAGACAAGCTTTTTGAAGGCATAAGTTTGATTGGAGATTATAGCGAAAAAATCAAGGATCAGGTTTTGTCGCAAGGTGAAGTAATTTCAGCCAAAATAGTAACGTCTCTTTTAAATGAAAAAGGGATAAATGCCCAATTTGCTGATTCGCGTGAATTGATAAAAACAGATTCCAATTTTGGAGATGCCCTACCTTTAGAACAAATTTCAAAGAAAAATGTGGTTGACTATTTCAAGAAAAATACCGACAAAGTTATTATTATTACAGGTTTTATTGGTTCGAATGCAAATCACGAAACCACCACTTTAGGCAGAAATGGCAGTAATTATTCGGCTTCTTTGATTGCTAATTTTCTAGATGCTGAAGAATTGCAAAACTACACGCATGTTGATGGAATTTACACAGCAAACCCAGATTTAGTTCCTGATGCCAAAAAAATTGACCGTTTGTCCTTTAATGAAGCGAATGAAATTGCCAATTTCGGAGCAACTATTTTGCACGCAAAAACCATTATTCCATTATTGGAAAGAAACATTCCTTTGCGAATTTTGAACACTTTTAACTACGAAAATCAAGGCACTTTAATCACATCGAAATCAAATAAGGAAGGAATAAAAACACTTTCGGTTTTAGAAAATGTATCATTGGTAAACTTGGAAGGAAGAGGATTACTTGGTAAAACTGGTGTTGACGCTCGAATTTTCAAGGTTATGGGCGACAATAATATTAGTGTGAGCATCATTTCACAAGGTTCTTCTGAACGGGGAATTGGGCTTGTGGTAGCCGCCGATCAAGCGACAAAAGCGATGATTGAACTCAAAAAAGAATTCGAAAATGATTTTTATTCGAAAGACGTCAATAAGATTTCGATTACCGATGACGTTTCAGTGATTTCGATCATTGGACAAGATTTGAGCACTTTTCATAAACCGTATGCCGCTTTGATTAAAAACAAAGTGATTCCGATTCTTTTCAACAATACAGTTACAGGGAAAAACGTGAGTTTAGTGGTTAAAAAAGCACAACTTCATAAAGCGTTAAATGTAATTCACGGAGAAATTTTCGGGGTTTCTAAGAAAATAAATATTGCCATTTTCGGTCACGGATTAGTGGGCGGAACTTTGATTAATCAAATTTTGGAATCAGCAGCAACCATCGAAAAAAGAAAAGACATCAGACTGAATGTTTTTGCGGTTGCCAATTCTAAAAATGTACTTTTAAACAAAAATGGGGTTTCACAAAATTGGAAAAACGAGATTCAAAACAACGGATTTTCCTATACAATTGAGGATGTAATCGCTTATGCCAATGACAACAATCTTGAAAATTTAATTGCTGTTGACAACACAGCAAGCACTGCGTTTGTAGAAAATTATGTCAGATTAGCCGAAAGTAGTTTCGACTTGATTTCGTCCAATAAAGTGGCGAATACCTTGAGTTATAAATTTTACAAAGACTTGCGAAAAGTATTGGCCGATAATCAGAAGACATATTTGTATGAAACAAATGTTGGTGCAGGTTTGCCATTAATAGACACCATTAAATTATTGCATCTTTCAGGTGAAAATATCACTAAAATAAAAGGAGTTTTCTCCGGAACATTGAGCTATTTATTTAATAATTTCTCTGTAAAAGAAGTTCCGTTTAGCGAAGTTTTGAAAGAAGCCGTTGATAACGGTTACACGGAACCCGATCCAAGGGAAGATTTATGCGGGAACGATGTGGGTAGAAAACTGCTAATTTTGGCAAGAGAATTAGACTTGCAAAATGAGTTTGAAGAAATTAATATTCAAAACCTGATTCCAGAACATTTAAGAGAAGGAAGCGTTACCGATTTCTTGCATAAATTAAGAGAATTTGATCTTATTTATGCTACAATAAAAGAACAACAACAACCCAATCACGTCTTGAGATACATAGGCGAATTGTCAGGAGATTTGCAAAATGATAAAGGAAACCTCGAAGTAAAGTTAGTTTCCGTACCTTCGGACACCGCTTTAGGCGGATTGAAAGGTTCTGATTCTTTCTTCGAAATTTACACCGAATCGTATGGCGACAGACCCATCGTAATTCAAGGAGCTGGCGCAGGATCGGCAGTTACAGCGAGAGGCGTTTTTGGAGATATTTTAAGGTTGTCAGAGAAAGGGTAAGAGTGTTTAGTAAAAAATAAAAAAACCGTTGAATCTGCGTTTAAAAAACCGTATCATCAGCGCCAAAAAGCAAATTATGAAGACAAAAGTATTGTCTGTATTTTTTATCTTAAGCTTGACGGCTTGTAATTATTTATTTCAATTGAATTCAGACAACGATTTGACAAAAATTATAGAAACAAAAATTAAAGAGAATCCAAAAAAAATCAGTTTATCAAATATAGAAGACTTGGATTATGATAAATTATTAATTTTGGAGCCCTATTCAAATATTGAAAAAACTGAAAAAGAGCTAAAAGTAGATTTATCAAATATAAGTGAAAATAATATTCATTCATCGGACGATATTAATCTTTTAGTTTTTTTAAAAAATAACAAATCAATTAAAATATCAGAACTACCAAGAGTAAATGGAGATTTTGTAGATTATAAAATATTAATAAAGGAAGAAAACGCCAATTTTGAAAAGAAAGAAAAGGGTCTTTTGACTTTAATAAAATAAAAAAATAGCGTTTGAAAATCCGCGCCATCTGTGTCCAAAAAAAAATACAATGAAAATAACATTAAACAGAGTAAACGAAAACTTCCACTTTCAACTAAAAAATGATCGGGGACATATTGTAAATGTAGATGCCAGATCTGATTTTGGCGGTAATGACATGGGGCCAAGCCCAATGGAATTAATATTGATGGGAGTTGCTGGTTGCAGCGGAATTGATATGATTTCGATATTAAAAAAGCAACGTCAGGAAATTACTTCTTTCAAAGCTGAGGTCGAAGGCGTACGTGTTCAAGTGGGCGAAGCAAAGCCATTTAAAGATATTTATGTAGTTTTCTTTTTGGAAGGTCCAATAAATGAAAAGAAAGCGGCAAGAGCAGCCCAACTTTCTTTCGAAAAATACTGTTCGGTTTCTAAAACATTGGAACCAACAGCAACAATTCATTACAAAGTAGTTTTAAACGGAAATCCCATCCCCGACCATTCCCAAAGGGAAGGGAGTCAAGACAAATAAAACATTAACAATCCACTTTCGGCTCCCCCTCCTTTGGAGAGGGCTGGGGTGAGGAAAAATAAAAAAAATGATCGAACAAGAATTTGGTTTTGAAACCAATGCAATACGCAATCAATTAGAACGCACTCAATATTTAGAACATTCTGTGCCTTTGTTCTTAACTTCTAGTTTTGTATTTGAAGATGCTGAAGATATGCGTGCTTCTTTTGCCGAAGAAAAAGACAGGAATATTTATTCCCGTTACAGCAATCCGAACACTAACGAGTTTATATATAAAGTTTGCCAAATGGAAGGAGCGGCGTCTGGTTTTGCATTTGCATCAGGAATGGCTGCGGTGTATTCGACTTTGGCTGCTTTGTTAAACTCAGGCGATCACGTGGTGTCGGCCGGGAGTGTATTTGGCGCAACGCATTCTTTGGTTGTTAATTATTTTCCGAAATGGGGAATTGAAACTACCTATTTTGATATTAACAAGCCAGAAACTATTGAAAGTTGTATCCAGCCAAACACCAAAATTCTTTTTGCCGAATCACCAACGAATCCAGCAATAGATATTATTGATTTGGAATTGCTTGGGGCTATTGCCAAAAAACACAATCTGATTTTGATAATCGACAACTGTTTTGCAACACCTTATTTACAACAACCTATAAAATGGGGCGCACATTTGGTTGTGCATTCCGCAACAAAATTAATGGACGGTCAAGGTAGAGTTTTGGGAGGTATAACAGTAGGCGATGCCGAATTGATTCAAAAAATCTATTTATTTTCTCGACTTACTGGACCTTCTTTGTCACCGTTTAATGCTTGGGTATTGTCGAAAAGTTTAGAAACTTTGGCAATTCGATTGGACAGACATTGTGAAAATGCAATGAAAGTAGCCGAGTTTTTAGAACAACATCCAAATGTAAATAAGGTAAAATATCCGTTCTTAAAATCACACCCTCAACATGAAATTGCCAAAAAGCAAATGAAGTTAGGCGGTAATATTGTGGCTTTCGAAATTAAAGGCGGTCTCGAAGCGGGTAGAAACTTTTTAGATAAAATAAAATTGTGTTCGTTGTCTCCAAATTTGGGCGACACCAGAACCATTGTAACGCATCCAGCCTCTACAACCCATAGCAAATTATCTGTCGAAGAGCGTTTGGCAGTAAGTATTACTGATGGATTGGTGCGAGTTTCAGTAGGTTTAGAAACCGTGAAAGATGTAATTGCTGATTTGGAGCAGGCTTTGTCGTAAAAATTTATTAGCATTGTCAAAGTTTTAAACTTTAACAATGCTTTCAAAATAATTCACGATATTTGATTTACAATTCACAAATATTGGATTTTAGGTGTCAAATATTAAACATAAAAAATGCTTTCAAAAAAAACAAAATACGGAATAAAAGCTTTGACTTTTTTGGCACGCCGAGAAGATCAAACACCTGTTCAAATTGCAGAGATAGCTAAAGCAGAGCACATTTCGATTAAGTTTCTCGAAAGTATTTTGTTACTCTTACGTCATTCTGGTTTTTTGGGAGCAAAAAAAGGAAAGGGTGGAGGTTATTATTTGATCAAAGACCCTAAAGATATTAATATGGCAAAAGTCTATCGCATTCTCGAAGGACCCATTGCCTTGTTGCCTTGTGCTAGTAAAAATTTCTATGAAAAATGCGACGATTGTACCGATGAAGCTGCTTGTGCGGTTCGCAAACTAATGATCGAAGTTCGGGACAATACTTTAATGATATTGGATAATAATTCTCTTGCCGATATTGCATTTTAGTCTATTCGGACTTAATGGAACCTATATTTTTTCCAGTTTCGACTCGCTCTCCTTTGGAGCGGTTTGGGAAGAGGATCTAAAAAATCAAATTATATCCCACGATAAATAACATTACCGCGATTGCATTCCTAAGAAACAAATCGGGTACTTTTCCACTCAACAAGCTTCCTATAACAATTCCGGGAAGCGATCCCATTAATAGCTGTATTAATAATCCAAAATCTATATTTCCCATAGTGGCATGCCCTAATCCAGCAACAAGAGTTAATGGAACGGCATGAGCGATTTCGGTTCCAACCAATCTTGGAGTAGACAAAAGGGGATAAAGGAAAAATAAAGTAACTGTGCCTAAAGCACCTGCTCCTATCGAAGTCAGAGTTACAGTTATTCCTAGCATTACGCCAATAGCGACGGTTAGAATATTCTGAGTTTTACTTTTACTATGAAACGCATCACCAGCATGTTTTTGAGAAAACACCAAGAGTTTCTTTTTGAATAAAATGGCCACCGAAGTGAAAACTAGCGCCCAACCCAAACTGTATTTTATTGTTGCATTCATAGCAGCTGTATCGGTTTTCAGGTTATGAAGAATCCATAAAGTCAGTAATGCAGCAGGAATGCTTCCCAAAGAAAGCCAGCCCGTGACAGACCAGTTAATAGTCCTTTTTTTATGATGCACATACACACCGCCTAATTTAGTAAAAGCCGCATACAACAAATCGGTGCCAACTGCCGTTGTTGGGGGGATGCCAAACCACAATAAAACAGGAGTCATCAAAGATCCACCTCCTACACCAGTCAATCCTACTACAAATCCAACTGTTAAACCGGCAATTACTAATCCTATTTGAAAATCCATAAAATAAAATTTGGACAAAAATAACACTAATAAACGATTATCCTATAGACAAAATAGACTATTTAAGTTTATTTAAAAAAATAAATTATTTAAGTCTAAAAAACAATAAATATTATTTTGTTGTTTAAAAAATAATAGTACTTTTGCAAAATAATCTACTATTCCGATAGGATAATGGGTTTATTAAAAATAGAAATAAATGAGTACAGCAATAGTAAATACATTAATAAAAAAAACCAAAGGATTTTCCATAGAAGAAACTTTGACTTTTTTAGCGAATGAATACAAGGAAAAAGTGGTGTTTTCAACTTCTTTTGGACAGGAAGACCAAGTGATTACAGCTTTAATCGTTACAAACGATTTGCCAATTTCTATTTTTACTTTGGACACAGGAAGATTATTTCAAGAAACGTATGATGTTTTTCACAAGACCTTAAAAAAATACAAGAAAGAAATCAAAGTTTGTTTTCCGGAAGCTTCGGCAATAGAAAAACTGCTTGATGAAAAAGGACCAAACAGCTTTTATGATTCAGTGGAAAACAGAAAAGAATGTTGTTTCATTCGAAAAGTAGCGCCGTTGGCTAAAGCTTTGAAAGGAAATATAATTTGGATTACGGGTTTAAGAGCCGATCAATCTGAAAACAGAAATGATTTAGCATTTTTTGAATATGACGAAAAATCCGAAATCATAAAATTCAATCCATTATTAAAATGGAATTTAAAAGAAGTGTCAGTTTATTTAGAAGAAAACAACGTGCCACAAAACGTACTTCACAAACAAGGATTTGTAAGTATTGGTTGTGCACCGTGTACTAGAGCGATCGCGCCAGACGAAGACATTAGGGCTGGAAGATGGTGGTGGGAATCGAGTCATAAAGAATGTGGTTTACATAGCCCACTAACCCCCGAAGGGGAAATTAGTAAAGAGAAAAATTAAATTATTAACCAATAAATACCCCAACAGTTACTTCTTCGGGGGTTAGGGGGCTAATATTATGAGTTCCATATTAAAAACAAACGCTCTCGAAAGCGAAGCGATTTACATTTTTAGAGAAGTAATTTCTCAGTTTGACAAACCAGTTTTGCTTTTCTCTGGCGGAAAAGATTCCATTACATTGGTGCGTTTGGCGCAAAAAGCATTCTTTCCAGCAAAGATTCCTTTTCCATTATTACACGTTGATACGGGACATAATTTCCCTGAAACTATTGAATTTAGAGATAGATTAGTTGCCGAATTAGGACTGGAATTAATCGTTCGAAATGTACAAGATGCTATCGACGAAGGAAAAGTAGTGGAAGAATCTGGTAAATATTCCAGTAGAAATAGTTTGCAAACTACCACACTTTTGGATGCAATAGAAGAATTTAAATTTGACGCTTGCATAGGTGGCGCCCGTCGCGATGAAGAAAAAGCAAGAGCCAAAGAACGTATTTTTTCGGTTCGTGTTGATTTTGGACAATGGGATGAAAAAAATCAACGACCAGAATTATTTGATTTATTGAACGGTAAAATAGAAAATGGTCAAAACGTTCGTGTTTTCCCAATTTCGAACTGGACAGAATTAGACGTTTGGAGTTATATCGAATCAGAGCAAATTGAAATTCCATCGATTTACTTTTCGCACAAACGTAAAGTATTCTTAAGGGACGGAATGATTTGGTCACACTCTCCTTTTGTTTATCAAGAAGAAGACGAAGCAGTCGAAGAACGAATTGTTCGTTTTAGAACCGTTGGCGATATGAGTTGCACTGCAGCGGTTGATTCTTATGCTGCAACAATTGCAGAAGTAGTTGGGGAAATCAGGACTTCGACAATTTCAGAAAGAGGCGCCAGAATTGATGATAAACGTTCTGAAGCCGCAATGGAAAAAAGAAAACAACAAGGATACTTTTAGAATTCACAATGCTCAAAGGTATTGATATAAAAATAAAAAAACAGAATGGTTTATATTCAAAGTTGCTCTAACTTTAAACTTCAAACCTGAAACAAAAAATATAAAATGGAAGTTTTAAAAATAGCAACAGCAGGAAGTGTAGATGACGGAAAGAGCACATTAATCGGGAGATTATTATATGATACCCAATCGTTAACTACCGATAAATTAGAGGCAATCGAAAAAAGTAGTAAGCAAAAAGGATATGATTATCTTGATTTTTCTTTGGCTACGGACGGTTTAGTTGCCGAACGCGAGCAAGGAATCACCATTGATGTAGCGCATATTTATTTTTCGACTGCTAAGAAAAGTTACATCATTGCTGATACGCCTGGTCACGTTGAATATACTAGAAATATGGTTACTGGAGCTTCGACATCGCAAGTTTCCATCATTTTGATAGACGCACGTAAAGGAGTTATTGAGCAAACCTATCGTCACTTTTTCATCAATAATTTATTGCGTGTCAAAGAAGTGATTGTTGCCGTAAACAAAATGGATTTGGTTGATTATTCAGAAGAAGTGTACAATAAAATCAAAGCTGATTTTCAAGCATTAAATGCTAAAAGTACTTTCAAAGAACAAAACGTAAGCTACATTCCGTTGAGTGCTTTGACTGGAGATAATGTGGTAGAGTCCTTAGGTGGAATGCCTTGGTACACTGGTCAGACGATCTTACAACATCTTGAAGCATTAGAACCAGCTGATGTTTATGAAAAAGGGAAAGCACGTTTTCCAGTTCAAACGGTAATTCGACCAAAAACAGAGCAATACCACGATTTTAGAGGATATGCAGGAAAATTATATGGGAATACTATTAAAGTAGGAGATGCCGTAACGGTATTGCCTTCTTTGACTGAATCTATTGTGACCAACATCCACTTTTTTGATAAACTATTTGATGAAGCAACTGCGGGATCTTCCATAACAATCGAATTAGAAAATGACATCAATGTGACTAGAGGCGATATGATTGTAAAATCAAACGAATTGCCTAAAGTTGAAAAAGACATCAGAACCACCGTTTGCTGGATGGACAGTAAAAAATTAGTTGCTGGTACAAAATATTTGGTACAACACAACACAAACAGAGTTTTAGCAAAAATTGACAGCGTGAAAAATGTTATTGCAACTGATTTTTCAGGAACAAAAGAAGCGTCTCAATTAGCCATAAACGAAATTGGAGAAGTTAATATCAAATTGAGCAAAGCCATTTATTTTGACACTTATAATGACAATAAATCAAATGGGGCTTTTATATTAATAGATGCTGCTACAAACACAACGGCGGGAGTCGGATTTATTAAATAATTTTTAGCCATTGGCCTTTAGCCTTTAGTAAAAAACCATAATCATAAACAGCTAGAAGCCAAAAACTAATAGCATAAAGCTAAAAAATATGGAAAGTTTTAGAACAGAAATTGAAAATCCGATTGTCCAAAAAGACATTATCGATTTAGAAAGAAAAATTGCTTTATTTCGCGACGGAAAAATTGATGATGAACGTTTTCGTAGCCTTCGTTTGGCTAGAGGAGTTTATGGTCAGCGTCAGGAAGGCGTTCAAATGATACGTATCAAATTGCCTTTCGGAAAAGTAAGTGGCAAACAATTGCACCGTATTTGCATCGTATCAGATGAATATTCTACTGGACGCTTGCATATTACAACACGTCAAGACATACAAATTCACTATGTAAGTTTAGATAGAACTCCTCAACTTTGGGCTGAATTAGAAAAAGATGATGTTACCCTTCGCGAGGCTTGTGGCAATACAGTTCGGAATATAACTGCCAGTGAAAATGCAGGAATCGATATCGATGAGCCTTTTGATGTATCACCTTATGCGCACGCTTTGTTTCAGTTTTTATTGCGAAACCCCGTCAACCAAGAAATGGGTAGAAAAGTAAAGATTTCATTCTCGTCGTCAGATAAAGATACCGCTTTGAGTTATTTGCACGATTTAGGATTTATTCCAAAAATTGTAAATGGCAAAAGAGGATTTAAAGTAATGCTTGGTGGAGGATTAGGTTCGCAGCCACACCACGCCGAATTATTATCAGAATTTATTCCGGTAAACCAAATTATCCCAACAACAGAAGGCATTTTGAGAATTTTTGACCGATATGGCGAAAGAGCGAAACGTTTGAAAGCGCGTATGAAATTCTTAATCAAAGATATTGGTAGAGATGAGTTTTTAAGATTGGTAGATGAAGAGAAACGCGCCTTGTCCTACCAAACCGTTGAAATTGATACGACTGCTTTTGATGGTGGAATTCCAGCTCCTTTATTGGTAGCGCCAAAAGTGGTTATTGAAGATACAGCTGCTTTTGAAGCTTGGAAAAAATCGAATGTTATTCCACAGAAGCAAGCCGGATATGTAGCCATTGGAATCAAAGTTGCATTAGGGGATTTTTACACGGACAAAGCAAGATTATTGGCAGAATTAATCAAAAATTACGCAGCGGATGAATTGCGTTTTACATTAAGACAAGACATACTTATTAGTCATATAAAACAAGAAAATTTAGCCTTTTTCTACCAAGAATTATCCAAATTAGATTTCGTTTCTTTAGGATATAATTCTACTGCTGATATTACCGCTTGTCCCGGAACCGATACTTGTAATTTAGGAATCGCAAGCAGCACCGGAATCGCAGTAGAATTAGAACGCGTTTTAAATGCAGAATATCCACAATATACCAATAATCAAGAAATCACCATTAAAATCAGTGGTTGTATGAACGCTTGTGGACAACACAATATGGCCGAAATTGGTTTTCAAGGAATGTCCATCAATGCAGGAAAATTAGTGGCTCCAGCATTACAAGTTTTATTAGGTGGAGGAAATTTAGGAAATGGCCAAGGTCGTTTTTCTGATAAAGTAATCAAAATCCCAAGTCGAAGAGGACCGGATGCTTTGCGTTTTATATTAAATGATTTCGAAGCGAATGCAAACGGATTATCTTTCTTAGGGTACTATGATGACAAAGGAGAAAATTATTTCTTTGAATTATTAAAACCACTAGCTAATATCACGAATCTCACCGAAGCTGATTTTGTAGATTGGGGAAATGCTGACAACTATGTAAAAGCCATTGGAGTAGGAGAATGCGCAGGTGTTGTAATTGACTTGGTGGCTACTCTAATTTTTGAAGCCAAAGACAAATTAACTTTTGCCCAAGAAGCTTTTGATGATAAAAAATGGTCAGATGCTATTTATTTAGCCTATGCAGGTTTTGTAAATGGTGCCAAAGCATTATTGCTTGCCGAAAATGAAAAAACAAATCATCACGCAGGAATCATCGATTTGTTTGACACTGTTTTTATGGCGACAAACAAAATCGAATTGAAATCTACTTTCAGGGAATTGGTATACCAAATTAACCAAAACGAACCTTCTGAGTCATTTGCAAAAAAATACATTCAAGAAGCAATTGATTTTTTCGAAAAATTAAAAAGTTATAGAGCCAAAGATTTAGCAAATGAATAATAAAATACTACCCAAAGTAACTTTAGTCGGCGCAGGACCTGGCGACCCAGACTTGCTTACGCTCAAAGGCGTAAAAGCACTTGCTGAAGCGAACGTGGTTTTGTATGATGCATTGGCAAATGAAGCAATAATGAATCACGCTCCTAAATCCGCGATTCTAATATTTGTTGGGAAAAGAAAAGGCTGTCACAGCTATTCTCAAGACCAAATCAACCAGTTAATCGTCGATAATGCGTTAACATATGGCAATGTGGTTCGGTTAAAAGGGGGCGACCCATTCATCTTTGGTCGTGGTGGCGAAGAAATAGAATTTGTAGAAAGTTTTGGAATCCCTACCTTTGTGGTTCCCGGCATATCGTCGGCGATTGCCGTTCCTGCAAATCAAGGAATTTCATTGACAAAAAGAGGAGTTTCCGAAAGTTTTTGGGTAATCACCGGAACAACTTCGGAAAGGAATTTATCTGCTGATATTGCACTTGCGGCAAAGTCAACAGCAACCGTAGTGATTTTGATGGGAATGAGTAAACTTTCGCAAATAGTTTCCTTATTCCAAAAAGAATCCAAGGGAGAAACTCCCATTGCGATTATTCAAAACGGAACTTTGGAAAATGAAACAGTTGGTATTGGAACCATAAATACCATTCAAGAAGTTGTTGCCGAGAATAAATTAAGCAATCCAGCAATAATTGTCATTGGTGAAGTGGTTAGAGAACGAAACAACTTGAAAGGATTTTACAATGAATTTGCGTCGAATAGAGTCTACGCCAGAGAATAATGGAAAGAAATGAATTATACCCCATTTTCCTAAAATTACACAACCTCAATGTACTCATTGTAGGCGGAGGAAATGTAGGTTTAGAAAAATTGTCGTTTATGCTCAAGTCCAGTCCCAATGCGAATGTTGAGGTAGTTGCCCCAAAGTTTCTCCCAGAATTAGAAGCTTTAGCACAAAAACATCCTTCGGTAAAACTGACTTACAAAAAATTCAATCGCTGGATACTTCGCAAACGTCACATGGTTATTGCTTGTACAGATGATTTGAAAGTCAATAAACGAATCTATGATTTGTGTCGAAGAAAATACCTGATTTGTAATATTGCTGATACACCGCCATTATGTGATTATTATTTGGGTGGAATTGTGACCAAAGGAAACGTTAAAATCGCCATTTCCACCAACGGGAAATCACCTACAACTGCCAAACGATTGCGGGAGTTTTTTGAAGAAGTGATTCCAGCCGACATAAACGAGATGTTAAAGAACTTGAACGAATACCGAAAAACCCTAAAAGGAGATTTCGAAGAAAAAGTTCAAAAGATGAATGAAATTACAGAAGCATTAAAAAATAAAGAATAAAAAATGATTAAAACAGACATACTTATAATAGGCGCAGGACCAACAGGTTTATTTACTGTATTCGAAGCAGGATTGTTAAAATTGAAATGTCATATTCTTGATGCCTTGCCACAAGCTGGAGGGCAATTATCAGAATTGTATCCCAAAAAACCGATCTATGATATCCCTGGATTTCCAGAAGTATTGGCAGGAGATTTGGTCGATAATCTGATGGAGCAGATTAAGCAATTTCAACCTGGATTTACACTTGGCGAACGCGCAGAAACGATAGCAAAACAAGAAGACGGAAGTTTTATTGTAACGTCTAATAAAGGGGAAAAATTCCACGCTCTAGTTGTAGCTATTGCTGGTGGTTTAGGAAGTTTCGAACCAAGAAAACCATTAATAGAAGATATCGAATTCTACGAAGACAAAGGAATAAAGTACTTTATCAAAAATCCCGAGAAATTCAGAGACAAAAGAGTTGTAATTTCTGGAGGTGGAGATTCTGCTTTGGACTGGAGTATTTTTCTGTCTAACATAGCTTCAGAGGTAACTTTGATTCACCGCAGAAATGAATTCCGTGGCGCTTTAGATTCGGTAGAAAAAGTACAAGAATTGAAAAATGCAGGAAAGATCAAAATGATCACTCCAGGCGAAGTAGTAGGTTTGAATGGTGCCGAACATTTAGAATCTGTAGATGTTGATATCGATGGTGCACATCGAAATATTCCAACGGATTATTTTATTCCACTTTTTGGACTTACACCAAAATTAGGTCCCATTGGAACTTGGGGTTTGGAAATCGAGAAAAACGCGATCAAAGTAAATAATGCTTTAGATTATCAAACTAATATTCCCGGAATCTTCGCTATTGGGGACGTAAACACCTATCCTGGAAAATTAAAATTGATACTTTGTGGTTTCCACGAAGCTACGATGATGTGTCAAGCAGCGTATCAAATTATCAATCCAGGCAAAAAATATGTTATGAAATATACTACGGTTTCAGGAGTAGATGGATTTGATGGCACTCGTAAAGAAGCTCCAAAAACAGTGGTAAAAGCGATAACCTAGAACATGTGTTGATTCGATAAGCCCTCAATATTCCTATAAATTATTTAATATGGCACAAGATGTTACCCTAAAAATTACCGATAGAGACGGGATAATTCATATTGTTCAAGCACCTACCGACATGAATATGAATATCATGGAACTCGTACGAGCCTATGAATTAGCTCCCGAAGGAACTATTGGAACTTGCGGTGGTATGGCGATGTGTGCATCTTGCCAATGTTATGTTTTAAACGAAGTGACTTTGCCGGAAAGGAACGACGATGAAGAAGCCATGCTTTCAGAAGCTTTTTATGTAAAAGACAACAGCCGATTGGGTTGCCAAATTTATATAACAAATGCTTTAGAAGGTTTAGAAATTGCGCTAGCACCAGAATCTTAAAGAGCACAATTCTTTTTTGATTTTGACTAAACAGCAAATATGTCCTCGCTTTTGAGCTGTTCTTGGTGTTGATTCTAATTTTAAATTAAAGCAAGATTAGAAATTATTTCATATTATAGTTTTTAGTATTACATTTGCAGTGTTCCTATATTTATTGATTGTTATCACGAAAGGCGGAGGGAAAGACCCAATGAAACCTTAGCAACCCTTTATCTGTAAAGAAGGTGCTACATTCTATCCCGATTATCGGGAAAAGATAACCACGAGAAATCCTCTCCCTTTTTACGATAACATTACAATTTTTTGAAACAGTACTTTTTTAGGAGCTAATTCCTGCTATTCGCTTTATCCACGCCCAAAAGCGTGGGATACCGCTGCAAACGAAGTTCACTGAACTCCGATTAAAATAAAAGCGAAGTGAAGTAATCAGGGCTAATCAGGAAACACGATGAACATTTATAATTTTAAAAAACTAAAATGTCAAACAACACAAAAGATATTGCAACAACTCCCCCTCCGGGGGTTAGGGGGGCTATTCAAAAACGAATTCTCGTACTCGACGGAGCAATGGGAACGATGTTGCAACGCTATAATTTTTCCGAAGAAGATTTCCGAGGGGTACGTTTCAAAGATTTTCCCTATTCCTTAAAAGGGAATAACGATTTGTTGTCCATAACACAACCACAAGCCATTGCAGCTATTCACGCACAATATTTCGAAGCGGGAGCTGATATTGTCGAAACCAATACTTTTTCAAGCACCACAATCGGAATGGCGGATTATCATCTCGAAGATATTGTTTACGAATTAAACTTTCAATCGGCAAAAATCGCTCGCGAAGTAGCCGATGAATTTACCGCACGAAATCCAGAAAAGCCCCGTTTTGTTGCCGGTTCTATCGGGCCAACAAACCGTACGGCAAGTATGTCGCCGGACGTAAACGATCCGGGTTACAGAGCCGTAACTTTCGACGATTTACGGATTGCATACAAACAACAAGTCGAAGCGCTACTTGATGGTGGCGTAGATTTACTTTTGGTCGAAACTATTTTTGATACATTAAATGCAAAAGCAGCACTTTTCGCCATCGAAGAAGTCAAAGACGAACGCAAAATCGACATTCCAATAATGGTTTCAGGAACGATTACTGATGCTTCAGGAAGAACACTTTCAGGACAAACCGTGGAAGCTTTCTTGATTTCGATTTCGCATATTCCGTTGTTGAGTGTAGGTTTCAATTGTGCTCTTGGAGCGCACCAACTGAAACCGTATTTGAAACAATTATCACAAAATACATCTTTCAATATTTCGGCGCATCCCAATGCTGGATTGCCAAACGCTTTTGGGCAATACGACGAAACACCAAAAGAAATGCAAGGGCAAATCAAGGAATATTTAGACGAAAATTTAATCAATATTATTGGCGGTTGTTGCGGTACAAATCCGGATCACATCCGATTAATTGCAGAAGTGGCGAAGGATTATAAACCGAGAAAAATTACAGAAACGATATAATGGCAGAAGCAAAACATAAATATTTAAAATTATCAGGTCTTGAACCGTTAATCATTACGCCGGAAACCAACTTCGTAAACGTTGGTGAAAGAACGAATGTAACTGGTTCGCGAAAATTTTTACGTCTTATCAAAGAGGAGAAATATGCCGAAGCACTTGCTGTGGCTCGTGATCAAGTAGAAGGTGGCGCACAAATCATCGATATTAATATGGATGAAGGAATGCTTGACGGCGTTTATGCAATGACCACTTTCTTGAATTTAATCGCTTCGGAACCGGATATTTCTCGAGTTCCTTTGATGATCGACAGCTCGAAATGGGAAATTATCGAAGCCGGTTTGAAAGTGGCTCAAGGTAAAAGTGTAGTGAATTCTATTTCTTTGAAAGAAGGAGAAGAACTATTTATTCATCACGCCAAATTGGTAAAACGTTATGGAGCTGCTGTAATTGTTATGGCTTTCGACGAAAAAGGGCAAGCTGATAACTACGAAAGACGTATCGAAATTTGCAAACGCTCTTATGATATTTTGGTAAACGTGGTTGGTTTTCCAGCCGAAGACATCATATTTGACCCAAATATTTTTCCTGTTGCCACAGGAATGGACGAACATAAATTAAACGCTTTAGATTTCTTCCGAGCTACAAAATGGATTAGAGAAAATCTTGCTTATGCACACGTAAGTGGCGGTGTGAGTAATGTTTCGTTCTCTTTTAGAGGAAATGACACAGTTCGTGAAGCAATGCATTCGGCTTTCTTATATCACGCCATCAAAAACGGAATGACAATGGGAATTGTAAATCCCGAAATGTTGTCTATTTATGATGAAATTCCAAAAGATCTTTTAGAACACGTTGAAGATGTTTTATTAAACAGAAGAGAAGATGCCACTGAACGATTATTAGACTTCGCCGAAAATGTAAAAGGTGATTTTAAAGTCAATGAAAAAGCAATTCAGGAATGGCGTTCAGGTACGATTCAAGAACGATTAACGCATTCCTTGGTAAGAGGAATTGACGAATTTATAGAATTAGACATTGAAGAAGCCCGATTAGCTGCGGATAAACCAATCGAAGTTATCGAAATCAACTTGATGGCGGGAATGAATGTCGTTGGCGATTTATTCGGAAGCGGGAAAATGTTTTTACCACAAGTAGTGAAATCAGCACGTGTTATGAAAAAAGCCGTGGCTTATTTGTTGCCTTATATTGAAGCTTCTAAAGAAGTTGGCGACAAGCAAGGGAATGGAAAAATCCTGATGGCAACCGTTAAAGGAGATGTTCACGATATTGGAAAAAATATCGTTTCAGTTGTTTTGGCTTGCAACAATTATGAAATCATTGACCTTGGCGTAATGGTTGCTCCAGAGAAAATCATTGCAGCCGCAATAGAACACAACGTAGATATCATTGGATTAAGCGGATTAATCACGCCATCCTTAGACGAAATGGTTTATTTGGCCAAAGAATTAGACAAGCAAAATATTAAAATTCCAATAATGATTGGTGGCGCAACCACTTCTCGTGCGCATACAGCCGTGAAAATCGCACCTCAATATAGAGAAACCGTAATTCACGTAAACGATGCTTCGAGAGCTGTTACTGTTGCGGGAAATTTATTGGATCAGAATCGAAAAATATATGCAAGTTATATTCGTGCCGAATATGATGCTTTCAGAGAAACTTTTTTGAACCGTTCTCGTGACAAGAATTTCTTGACAATTGAGCAAGCGCGTGTCAATAAATTAAAATTAGATTGGAAAAATTACAATCCAATGAAACCCAATTTTATTGGTACAAAAACTATCGAAGTCGATATGGATGTTTTGGTTCCGTATATTGACTGGACACCGTTTTTCAGAACTTGGGAATTGTTCGGAAAATATCCTGCGATTCTGACTGATGCCGTTTTGGGCGAACACGCACACTCCGTTTTTCACGATGCTCAAGAAATGTTGAAGGTTATTTTGAAAGAAAAAAAATTGACTGCCAAAGGGATTTACGGAATTTTTCCAGCAAATCAAGTCAATGATGATGATATTCAGTTGTATGATGAAAAAGGAAAAGAATTAGAGAAATTCTTGACTTTACGTCAGCAAGCACAGAAAACAAAAGGAGCTCCAAATATCGCTTTGGCTGATTTTATTGCGCCAAAGGAGACAGGTAAAACCGATTATATGGGTGCATTTTGTGTAACTACTGGTTTTGGTGTTGACGAATGGGCAGCCGAATTCCAAAAAGATTTGGATGATTATAATTCAATTATGGTCAAAGCATTGGCGGATAGATTTGCCGAAGCATTTGCCGAATATTTACACGAAAAAGTGCGAAAAGAAATTTGGGGTTATGCCGCAAACGAAGTTTTATCAACCGAAGCTTTAATCGAAGAAATCTACAAAGGAATTCGTCCGGCACCAGGTTATCCAGCTTGTCCCGACCATTTAGAAAAACCAACAATTTGGAAATTGCTCAATGTAGAACAAGAAATTGGAGTAACTTTGACCGAAAGTATGGCAATGTGGCCGGCTTCTTCGGTTTCAGGATATTATTTTGGAAATCCTGAAAGCAAGTATTTTGGACTCGGAAAAATAAAAGAAGATCAAGTTGTCGATTACGCCAAACGAAGAAATATTCCAACGGAAACAGCAGTAAAATGGTTGAATCCTAATATAGCAGACTAATAAAATGAAAGTAACAGAACATATAGATGAAGCAAAAGGGAAAACATTGTTTTCTTTTGAAATTATTCCGCCACAAAAAGGGAAAAGTATCCAGGAATTATACGACAATATTGATCCGTTAATGGAGTTCAAGCCACCTTTTATAGACGTGACGACTTCTCGCGAAGAATATATTTATGTGGATAAAGGCAATGGATTATTGGACAAAAAATTAACCAGAATGCGTCCCGGAACTTTGGGAATTTGCGCTTCCATAAAACATAAATATTCTGTTGACACAATTCCTCACGTGCTTTGTGGAGGATTTACAAAGGAAGAAACAGAGTATTTATTAGTAGATTGTCATTATTTAGGAATCAATAATGTAATGGCTTTGCGTGGCGATGCAATGAAAGATGAACAATCTTTTGTGGCAAAAGAAGGCGGTAATAATTATGCGGTAGATTTGGTAAAACAAATCCACCAATTGAATCAGGGGAAATACTTGCACGATGTAATGCACATTGACAACAAGGCTGATTTTTGTATTGGTGTTGCGGGTTATCCTGAGAAACATTTAGAATCGCCATCCTTGATTTCAGACTTGAAAAGACTAAAAGAAAAAGTAGATGCTGGAGCAGATTATGTTGTAACCCAAATGTTTTTTGACAACGAAAAATATTTTGAGTTTGTAAAAAAAGCCAGAGATATGGGAATTACCGTTCCAATTATTCCGGGAATCAAACCTATTGCCATACAAAGGCATTTGCAAATTTTGCCGCAAATTTTTCGAATTGATTTACCCGAAGATTTAATACATGCTGTGGAGAAATGCAAAACTTCAGCCGATATTCGTCAAGTGGGCGTGGAATGGGCAATCCAACAATCATTAGAATTGAAAGCTGCTGGTGTTCCTGTGTTACATTATTATTCTATGGGAAAATCAGAAAATATTAGGCAAATAGCGAGTAAGGTTTTTTAAAGTCATTGCGGGGAACGAAGCAATCGTAACTTCAATTAGACCTGACAGGTATTTAAATTCAAATAAAAAAACGCACCCAATCCTTCAACAAGATTTATTCGACATAGAAAATATCCTCGAAAAAGTAAAACAGCAAGGAATTGATTTTCTAAACTCAATTGATACTATTCCTACTTCGACCAGTAATTTAATCAAAAGAATTCCTCGAAGCTCTGCTTCGGGGTTATTCATTGGTTATCAAATCAAATAGGCTAATAAAGATACGGGGGAAAATTACTTAGCTTGCTTTTGGTGATAAAAAGCAGCAAGAAACAATAGTAAAAAAAGAGGTTGAATGAGAAATCTCCGAATATAAAACAAGGTCATTTTATTTGCTTCGCCAAAAAAAGAAAACACAAAAAAGAAGGCGATAACAAGAATTATGAAAAATAACAGATACAATAATGAGGCAAATTTTACGGCTACAAAATCCTTGAACAAGACATAAATTACTGCTAGAGATAGTGACGTATTAATAAAATATCTGAAAAATAAGCCGAGAAATAATTGAAAATTATCGATTTCTGGTAGTAGCAAATTATAATAATCGGATTTAAAATAATTTAAAAAAGGGTCGTAAAACAAATCATCTTCATAGGCTCTTATTAGAACCAATAAAAGCAAAAGCATCATCAATACTACAGTTTTTCCTTTATTATTTGACAGTTTTCGAAGCATATAAAGAAAATTTATTGGCCCAAATAATCCACAAAAGAAAAACTACTCCATAAATAAACAACGGAAAAACTACTCCGTGTAAAAAGTGTTGCTGTTTTGGAAAATAGTACATCAAAACACATAGAGCTGAAATCCGTATGACATTTAAAATATGAATTAGTAAACTCCCTCCAATAATATATAAAATAGTTGTTCTTGCTTTTCCTGAAAATGCAATAATAAAAGACGAAAATAAAATAATTACGCTTAATGCATTGCAACCTTCAATTATTCTAGCCATTTGTTTTTCATTAAAGAAGAAATTTACAGCAGGTTCTCTCGTATTTGGAACTATAAAAGCATCCTGATTAAATACCAAAAGCACATCCTTAGCTTGTTTTGCAACTAATTCAGTTAAATCATCTACTTCGAATTTTTGAACATTAAATTGCCCTAGGTAACTTTCATATATAAAAGTTAATAACAAATAAGTCAATAAAAACTTTCCTAAAAACAGCAGAAACGGCTTGTATGTAATAAAATATTTTTTCAAATTGAATTTTTAACAAATTTATATAAAAATAGGTAACATCATTTAAATACTTTTACAAAAAAATACTCCTATGACTTTTGAAGACTTAAAACCCAAAGTGACCTATATTATTTCAAATTCAGTTCTTTCAAGAGACGAAAAGTTGCTAAAAATCTGCGAGCTTCTCAACAACTCCATTGAATATTATAATTGGGTTGGTTTTTATTTCGCTAATCTAGAGACAAAAACATTACATCTTGGGCCTTATGTTGGCGCAGAAACAGACCATAAAATTATTCCATATGGAAAGGGTATTTGCGGACAAGTGGCTGTTTCCAATGAAAATTTTGTGGTCCCAGATGTAGCGGCTCAAGATAATTACATTGCTTGTAGCTTCACGGTGAAATCAGAAATTGTGGTTCCTTTATTTGTAAACGGGGAAAATATTGGCCAGATAGATATTGACAGCCACGTCATAAATCCATTTACCACAGCAGACGAACGCTTTTTGGAGTTTGTAAATCAGGAAATTGCGAAACTGTATTAAGATTTAAAATAATTTATGATTGCTTTGCCACTTCTCAAAATAAACAAATGTTTGTTTTGTTCGTGTCATAATTATTTTGTACCTTTGCAGCCGTCTTACAATAGCTGTATGACATACATAATAATCATTTAAATAATATTGGAATGTATTTAACAAAAGAAGTTAAAGAAGAAATCTTCGCTAAACACGGAGAAGTAACAAACACAGGGAAGTCAGAAGCGCAAATTGCTTTATTCACTTTCAGAATTAGCCACTTGACAGAGCACTTGAAAAAAAATCGTCACGATTATAACACAGAGCGTTCATTAGTTTTGTTGGTAGGTAAAAGAAGATCTTTGTTGGATTACTTGAAGAAAACAGAAATCAACAGATATCGTGAGATTATCAAAGTATTGAATATCAGAAAATAATCAATAGTAAAGAGGTGCGAAAGTGCCTCTTTTTGTTTTAATACGTTTTTAAAAAAGTTTGGTTTTTCATTGGAACACAACAACTACAACAACACAACTATTCTGCTGACAGGCAGAAAAACCAATGTAAAATTAAAAAAGGAAAAATTATGATTCCACAATTGTTCGTAGAAAGCATCGATTTAGGTGATGGAAGAAGCATCACAATCGAGACAGGACGTTTAGCTAAACAAGCTGACGGTGCTGTAGTAGTAAGAATTGGAAAATGTATGTTGCTTGCAACAGTAGTTTCCGCAAGAAAAGCAAGTCCAGTAGATTTTTTACCTCTTACGGTAGATTATCGCGAAAAATTTGCAGCAGCAGGCCGTTTTCCTGGAGGTTTCTTCAAAAGAGAAGCTAGACCAAGTGACAACGAAGTGTTGACCATGAGATTAGTTGACCGTGTATTGCGTCCACTTTTCCCAAGTGATTATCATGCTGAAACACAAGTGATGATACAATTAATGTCACACGATGATGATATCATGCCAGATGCATTAGCAGGATTAGCCGCTTCGGCAGCTTTGGCTTTGTCTGATATTCCATTCGCAACTTTAATTTCAGAAGCTCGTGTAGGACGTGTTGACGGTCAATTTGTCATCAATCCAAGTCGTGCCCAATTGGAATTATCTGATATCGATATGATGATTGGTGCTTCAACAGATTCTATCGCAATGGTAGAAGGTGAAATGAAAGAAATATCAGAAGCTGAAATGGTTGAAGCCATTAAATTTGCTCACGAACACATCAAAGTACAAATTGCAGCTCAAGAAAGATTAGTTGCTGCTTTTGGTAAAAAAGAAGTTCGTACATACGAATTAGAAAGAGAAGATGATGCTATTTACGCTAAAGTAAAAGCGGCAGCTTATGATAAAATATATGCAATTGCAAAAGTTGGTTCTTCAAAACAAGAAAGAACTGCTGCATTTGCAGAAGTAAAAGAAGAGGTAAAAGGGTTGTTTACTGAAGACGAATTAGCGGCTGATGGTGATTTAGTGAGTAAATATTTTTACAAAACTAACAAAGAAGCGGTTCGTAATGTAACCTTAGATTTAGGAACACGTTTAGATGGTAGAAAAACGAACCAAATTAGACCAATATGGTGTGAAGTTGATTATTTACCATCGGTACACGGATCAGCATTGTTTACTCGTGGAGAAACGCAAGCATTGGCAACAGCCACTTTAGGAACTTCAAGAGAGGCAAACCAGATTGATTCTCCATCACAACAAGGTGAAGAAAAATTTTACTTACACTATAACTTCCCTCCTTTCTCAACTGGAGAAGCTAAACCTTTAAGAGGAACTTCAAGAAGAGAAGTAGGTCACGGAAACTTGGCCCAACGTGCTTTGAAAAATATGATTCCTGCTGATTGTCCTTATACAATTCGCGTAGTTTCTGAAGTGTTAGAATCTAACGGTTCTTCTTCAATGGCTACTGTTTGTGCGGGTACATTATCATTAATGGATGCTGGTATTCAAATGATTCGTCCTGTTTCTGGAATTGCAATGGGATTGATTACAGATGGTGATCGTTTCGCAGTTTTATCAGATATTCTTGGTGATGAAGATCACTTGGGTGATATGGATTTCAAAGTAACTGGAACTTCAGAAGGAATTACTGCTTGTCAAATGGACATAAAAATTGACGGATTGAAGTACGAAATTATGGAAGCGGCTTTAGCTCAGGCTAGAGATGGCCGTTTGCATATTCTTGGAATTCTAACCGATACATTAGCGGCTCCAAAAGAAGATGTTAAAACATATGCTCCAAAAATTATCACCAGAACTATTCCTGGTCAATTTATTGGTGCATTAATTGGACCTGGAGGAAAAGTAATTCAAGAATTACAAAAAGCTACTGGAACAACTATCGTTATCAATGAAGTGAATGAACAAGGGGTTATCGAAATTTTAGGAACTGATCCTGCTGGAATTGCAGCAGTATTGGCTAAAATTGAATCGATCACTTTTAAACCACAAATGAACGAATCATACGAAGTGAAAGTAATTAAAATGCTTGATTTTGGTGCAGTTGTAGAATATACAGCAGTACCCGGAAACGAAGTATTGCTTCACGTATCTGAACTAGCTTGGGAACGTACTGAAAATGTTTCTGATGTGGTAAATATGGGTGATGTTTTTATGATTAAATACCTTGGTATGGATCCGAAAACGAGAAAAGAAAAAGTGTCAAGAAAAGCACTTTTGCCAAGACCTCCACGTGAGTAATCAGATCTTAGTTTACTAAAGGTTCTTTATAGGAAACCCCGTTTCATTTGTTTGAAATGGGGTTTTTCGTTAAACAAAAAATTATTTTATACTTTTTGTAACTTTTTACAAACCTTATACGTATAATCACTTGTACACTTAAAATTGAGTACACAAAAACATGAGACAACTTAAAATCACCAAGCAGGTAACCAATCGTGAAACTGCATCATTAGACAAGTATTTACAGGAAATTGGAAAGGTAGATTTGATTACTGCCGATGAAGAGGTAGAATTGGCACAAAAGATTAAAGCAGGTGATCAAGCAGCATTAGAAAAATTAACGAAAGCCAATTTACGTTTTGTGGTTTCGGTGGCCAAACAATACCAAAATCAAGGCTTGACGCTTCCCGATTTAATAAACGAAGGGAATTTAGGATTGATAAAAGCAGCGCAACGTTTTGATGAAACACGTGGTTTCAAATTCATTTCGTATGCCGTTTGGTGGATTCGTCAATCGATTTTGCAAGCCTTGGCAGAACAATCTCGTATCGTTCGTTTGCCATTGAACAAAATTGGTTCTATCAATAAAATCAACAAAATGTATGCTTTGTTAGAGCAATCTAATGAAAGACCGCCAACAGCAGAAGAAATTGCCAAGGAATTAGACATGACCGTAAATGATGTTAGAGAGTCTATGAAAAACTCAGGGCGTCATCTTTCTATGGATGCGCCACTTGTTGAAGGAGAAGATTCAAACCTTTACGATGTATTGCGTTCAGGCGAATCTCCAAATCCAGACAGAAACCTAATTCAAGAATCATTACGTACCGAAATCGAGCGTTCATTGGAAACATTAACTCCAAGAGAAGCCGACGTCGTTCGTTTGTATTTTGGTCTTGGTGATCAACACCCAATGACATTAGAAGAAATAGGAGAAACTTTCGACCTAACTCGGGAGCGCGTTCGTCAGATTAAAGAAAAAGCCATTCGCAGATTGAAGCATACTTCAAGAAGTAAAATATTAAAAACCTATTTAGGTTAACATAATAGTAACGACGGTCTGATACGCTGTTCGTTTTTTGATTGATGGTTAAAACCTCGGCTGATTACCGAGGTTTTATTTTTTAATAATATAAATCAGCTAAGTTCGCTTTGCTCGGGTATCTGGAGTTTTATTTTTTATATATACCTTTGCATAAACAATACAACTTGTAAAGACGCACTGCAGTGCGTATCAACATAACAAATAAACAATGAAAAATACACTCATAGCTCCATCAATCCTTGCAGCTGATTTTGCCAATTTGCAACGTGACATCGAAATGATAAACAATTCCGAAGCCGACTGGTTTCATATTGATATTATGGATGGTGTTTTTGTTCCCAATATTTCTTTTGGAATGCCAGTTTTGGCTGCCATTGCAAAACACGCCAAGAAAACAATCGACGTGCATTTGATGATTGTAGATCCAGACCAATACATTAAAACCTTTGCCGATTTAGGCGCAAATGTATTATCCGTTCATTACGAAGCCTGTTCGCATCTTCATAGAACACTACAAGCCATTAAAGCCGAAGGAATGAAAGCGGGAGTTGCCATAAATCCACACACAAACATTGACTTATTGGAAGACATCATCAACGACATCGATTTGGTTTGTGTTATGAGCGTAAATCCTGGATTTGGAGGACAATCGTTTATAGAGAACACTTATGAGAAAGTTCGAAAACTAAAAGCATTAATCAATAAAAAAGGCGCTTCAACTATTATTGAAATTGATGGCGGCGTTACCAATAAAAACGCAGTTCAATTAGTAGAAGTTGGTGCCGATGTCCTTGTTGCTGGAAACTTTGTTTTCAAAGCAGAAAATCCAACACAAACTATTGCAGACTTAAAGAAATTGACTGCTTTTTAAAAATTCAGAGATAGCTTTAAATAAAAAAACCCAAAGACTAAATCTTTGGGTTTTTTTGTGGTGACCGCGGCAGGGTTCGAACCTGCAACCTTCAGAGCCGAAATCTGAAATTCTATCCAGTTGAACTACGCAGCCAATATTTTAATTACGAATTTCAAATTACGAATTATGTGAACGTAATTCGTAATTTGAAATTCGTAATTATTTATACTAAAAGTTTTTTAACGATTGTCGAAATGGTTTTTCCTTCGGCGGTTCCGCCTAATTGTGCGGCGGCTAACCCCATCACTTTTCCCATTGCGGCAATACCAGACGCTCCAGTTTCTGCAATGATTTTTGCAATGATAGCTTCCACTTCTGCTTCGCTTAATTGTGCTGGAAGGAATTTTTCAATTACAGCTATTTGTGCCAATTCTGGTTCCGCTAAATCCAAACGGTTTTGTTCTGTGAAAATTTTGGCGCTTTCCTTGCGGGTTTTTACTAATTTTTGAAGCAATTTAATTTCGTCTGCGACTGATATTTCCTCTTTTGATCCTGTAGCTGTTTGAGCTAAAAGGATTTCGGATTTAATAGCTCTTAACGCTTCTAATGCCACAGTATCTTTGGCTCTCATGGCGGTTTTGATGTCCTCCATGATTTGTGTTGATAAACTCATATTAATTTACGATTTATGATTTTATTAAAAACTGAATACTTGTATGCCGACAGGCAGACTGTAAACTGATTCCTTTTTTGCCCCAGATGGAAGTGAAAAGCCCTTTTAGAGAAAATGTGTTTTTTCCTGAAGTTAAAAAGCGACCAAAGGAAGCTCTTTTAGTTTCTTGGAAAAAAGCATTTACGGAAAAAGCTTGAAACGAACAGCCGGATTAAGGCCCGACAAATTTAAAAAATTTTAATGGGATTAGCAATAGACTGTTTTGTTACTAATAAAGACAAAAAATAACCCGAAAATTGAATTCAATTTTCGGGTTGGGTAACATTAGTTTTGGTTAGTTAGTCAACATTGTCATGTAAGTACGAATTGTTAGAGCGTAACTGAAGATCGTCATTACTATCCGTTCCCACAGAAATCCTAGAATTCGCGCTATTCGTTTGAGTGTTAGAAAGATCGATTCCCACTCTCTTATAGGCTGGCTCTTTTTCTAATTCGTCAATTTTTGAAATATTATTATGGAATTTATAGTTAAATTCCTTTAATTTTTTTCTTCTTTCGTCAGCCTTGAACTTTAATGTTTCTTCAATAGTCATTTCCATTGGAGAAACGTTTTCGAAAGTAGAAGTTTTATTTTCAAACGTATCTACCCTTTTCATCGTAATATTCATCTCTTCGGGAATCACTTCTTCAACGGTTGTCATTGATGGTTTTGCATCTAAAAGAATGTTTTCTAATTCGGTGAATTCTTCAAGTGAATATCTAATAATTCCTTTGTCGGTCAATTCAGTTACCGGAACAAATTGTACAGGTTCATTAACTTCAATATCCCGAGTTTCATTAGTAAGTTCAAATAAAATTTTATCCTCGGTTTTTACAACTGTTTCTTTCTTAAAAAGAGGCAAGTCGAAAGAAAAAGTAGTTTGTTCTTCATTTTCAAAAACTTTTGGTGCCACAACTTCTATTTGTTTCACCAATTCGCTTATGTTCGTGTCAATTATTTTTGGGGACTCAACCATAAAATCGACATCATTTATTGGAGAAACTATTTCGAAAGTCACGTCTAAATTTTTAATAAATTCAGACATAACCATTAACTCTTCTTTATTTATTGAGACAACAGCTGGCTCAACAACGGTATCTTCTAACAATTCAAAAACAATTCTTTCGGTTGAATTTGATACTTTAGATTCATTGTCCAAATTGAATGCTGCAACTGTTTTTTTTGTCAAATCATACTCGTTTTTTTGTTCGTCTTCAAGGGTGTGAATAATCTTTTTAGGTTCTGTGTTTACAATTTCATTTTGTTGTTCAACATCAAATCCAGTTGCAATTATTGTAACCGAAATAGAACCTCCGAGGGTTTCATCTTCACCAACACCCATAATAATATTGGCATTATGACCTGCTTCTACTTGGATAAAATCGTTGATTTCACCTATTTCATCAATCGTAATTTCATCAGAACCGGAAACGATGAGCAACAATACGTTTTTGGCACCGGTGATTTTATTATCGTTCAACAAAGGAGAATCTAAAGCCGACATGATTGCGTCCTTGGCTCTATTTTCGCCCGAAGCTGTAGCTGATCCCATTATGGCAGTTCCGCTATTTGCCAAAACTGTTTTAGCATCTTTTAAATCGATATTTTGGGTGTAGTGATGTGTGATTACTTCTGCAATTCCTCTTGAGGCTGTCGCCAAGACTTCGTCTGCTTTTGAAAATCCTGCTTTGAAACCAAGATTTCCGTATACTTCTCTTAATTTATTATTATTAATAACAATTAAAGAATCAACTTGTTTGCGTAATTTTTCTATCCCTATAAGTGCTTGTTCTTGACGCACTTTTCCTTCGAACAAGAAAGGCAGCGTGACAATTCCTACAGTCAGAATATCTCTTTCTTTGGCCAATTGTGCAATTACTGGCGCAGCACCCGTTCCAGTTCCTCCACCCATTCCTGCTGTGATGAAAACCATTTTGGTATTACTGTCGAGCATTTTTTCAATGTCGGCAATACTTTCTATAGCCGATTGTTGTCCTACATCTGGGTTTGCTCCGGCACCAAGTCCTTCGGTCAAGTTTACTCCTAACTGAATTTTATTGGGTACAGAACTGTTATCCAAGGCTTGTGAATCGGTGTTACAAACGATAAAATCGACTCCTTTGATGCCTTGTTTAAACATGTGGTTTATAGCATTGCTTCCGCCTCCACCTACTCCAATAACTTTTATTACATTTGATTGGTTTTTAGGTAAATCAAATGAAATGCTTCCAAATTCTGAGTTGCTCATCATCTTATTGGGTTTTAGTATTTATTGTTTTTAATTTTTTTTTTCCTGTTTTTTTATTCTGCGTTGTCCAAAAAATCTTTAATCTTGTCTACATATCTATCAAAAAACGATCTTCTTATTTTTTCATCCGTAGATTCTTCTTTCTTATTTCCGTTTTGTCTTTCAACTTGACTTTCAACTTCTTCAATTTCTTGTTTTTGAATAACTGGCGCTCTCACTACAGAGGTTTTTTCCGGAACTCCTGTATCAATCATGATAGCACTTTGTGTTTTGTTTTCGATACTGTTCATTACCAATCCTACGGCTGTAGCGTATAAAGGACTTGATATTTCTTCATCGGAATTTCCGGCTAAATGTTCGTTTGGATATCCAATTCTCGTGTCCATGCCAGTGATATACTCCACTAATTGTTTAATATGTTTCAATTGAGCTCCACCGCCTGTTAGCACAATTCCCGCAATCAATTTTTTACGCGGATCTTCATGACCATAGTCTTTTATTTCGGTGAAAACCTGTTCTATAATTTCAACAACACGGGCGTTAATTATTTTGGATAAATTCTTTAATGAAATTTCTTTTGGTTCTCTTCCTCTTAATCCCGGAATCGAAACAATTTCATTGTCCTTGTTTTCTCCTGGCCAAGCTGAACCAAATTTAACTTTCAATAATTCGGCTTGCTTTTCGATAATTGAACAGCCTTCCTTAATATCGTCGGTAATCACGTTTCCTCCAAAAGGAATTACGGCTGTGTGACGAATAATTCCGTCTTTAAAAATGGCCAAATCTGTTGTGCCACCACCAATATCAATTAAAGCAACTCCAGCTTCTTTTTCTTCCTGACTCAAAACCGCATCAGCTGAAGCTAATGGCTCCAAGGTTAAACCTGACAATTCTATTCCCGAACTTTGAATACATCTACCCACATTTCTAATAGAGGCCGCTTGTCCCACTACAACATGAAAACTAGACTCTAATCTTCCGCCATACATTCCAATAGGTTCCTTTATTTCGGATTGCCCATCAATTTTAAATTCCTGTGGCAAAACATGAATTATTTCTTCTCCAGGCAACATTGCCAATTTATTTACTTGATCAATCAAAAGTTGAATGTCATCTCCTCCAATTACTTCTTCGGCATTACTCCTAATGATGTAATCGCTATGTTGAATACTGCGAATATGTTGACCTGCAATTCCCACAACAACGTCTTTAATTTTATAACCCGATTTATTTTCGGCCTCTAATACAGCTTGCTGAATAGATTGTATTGTCTGAGTAATGTTATTTACAACACCTCTTGCGACACCTAAACTTTTAGCTTTTCCAACGCCTAAAATTTCAAGTTTTCCGTACTCATTTTTCTTGCCTATCATGGCAACAATTTTTGTTGTTCCAATATCTAGACCTACTGCAATATTCTCTTTTTCCATTATCTCTTATTTAGAACACACGACTTGTTGCGCAAACCTGAGGTCAATTGTTTTATATTTATATAACGAACTATCTAAAACTGCTTTTTGAAAAAAAGCTTTGTAATTATTGAATTTTGATTTCACTCTTATGGTTTTGCCAAAATCAATTTGATAATTAAAATTCCTATTAAGCATCCTCAAGCCTCCGTTTGGCATAATTTGAACACCAATGATGTTTTTTTTCAAAAATTCATCGTCATGAATTATGCGAAATAATTCAGCTAAATCCTCGCTATTTTTTTTATTAATTTCTCCCGAAACAAGTGGAACTCTAGCTGTGAAATTTGTTGATAACGGCATTCTATTTCCCTCGTAATCAATGTAAAAAGAATCATCACCGTCAAAAACTCTAGCTATTGGAGTTTTTTGTTTAACTACTGCTTTTAAAATTCCATCAATGCTTACAAACACATCTGACCTCTCAATCATTTCCTGTGTATTTAAAGCCTTTTCCAGTTTATTCAAATCTAATTTATCTTTACCAATACTTTGCGCATCCTTGTTATTTTCTATTAACAATTTATTAACCGTTTCTTGGTTCACAAAAGGTGCGTTTTCTCCTATAAAAATAACAACTGATTTTTTTAGTTTCCTACTTTCATTTCGTTTTGAAGTGAATGAAAAAAGGAAAATAACTAATCCAAACATTAGCACTAATCGAATATTTGACCAATTAAATAGTTTCATATAACGCTTTTTTGATTAATGGTACCATTTCTCCAATATCTCCTGCTCCAATAGTTACAATAATTGTTGCATCACTTGCTAAAATTGACGAAATCAATCCCTGTTTTGAAACTAATTTCTTATGATTATTGTTTATTTTTTCCAATAACCAAGTTGACGTAATTCCTTCCATCGGCAATTCACGAGCTGGATAAATATCTAATAAAATCACTTCGTCAAAAGCGGCAAGACTTCTTGCAAAATCATCGGCAAAATCTCTGGTTCTGCTAAATAAATGTGGCTGGAAAATCGCCAAAACTTTTTTTTCGGGATACAGTTCTCGAACGGCTTGATGAACCGCATTTATTTCAGTTGGATGATGTGCGTAATCGTCTATATAAATCAAATTTTCTCTTTTAATTTGGTACGAAAATCGTCGTTTTATTCCTTTAAATGAACGTAAGGCAGCAGCAATGTCTTCATTTGATAGGCCGAAAGTTTTTGCCATTGCCAATGCCATAAGTGCGTTCATTAAATTATGTTTTCCAGGCAAGCCAAATTCTAAATTTTGAATGATTTCCATAGGTGTTCGCACATCAAAAACGTATTGACTGTTAACAATCCTGATGTTAAACGCAGAAAAATTAGCCTCTTCGTTTACGGCACAAGTGATGCCATTAATTGGCAAGTCTTTGGTAATAAAAAGTTTGCTTTTGTCTTCTACTTTATCCGCGAATTCCACAAACGATGCTTCTATTGCTGATTTGTCTCCATAAATATCCAAATGATCCGCATCCATCGAGGTCACGCAAGCAATATTAGGATGTAAATGCAAGAAGGACCGGTCGAATTCATCTGCTTCGACAACTGTTACTGTTTTTCCATTTCCTATTAAATTCGAATTATAATTTTCGACAATTCCGCCAACAAAAGCGGTAACATTAACTCCACTTTCAAATAAAATATGCCCTAAAATTCCTGAAGTCGAGGTTTTTCCGTGGGTTCCTGCAACTGCAAAACAGAAAGTGTCTTTTGTAATTATTCCAAGAACTTCGGCTCTTTTCTTTACTTCAAAATTGCGTTCTATGAAATAATTCCACTCTGAATGTTGCACTGCAACTGCTGGAGTAATAATTACCAAAGTGTTTTCAATGTAATAATCGGCAGGAATTAAATCAATATTATCTTCAAAATGAATACCAATTCCAAGTTGTTGCAACTCATTTGTTAGTTGCGTTTCGGTTTTGTCATAACCCGATACATTCTTACCGATGGTTTTGAAATAACGCGCCAAAGCACTCATTCCGATTCCTCCGATTCCTATGAAATAGACGTTATGTATTTGATTTAGATTCATCTTTAATTTCAATTTCAATAGCAATGACAATGTCCAAAAGATTTAGAATTGACATTTTACTACTGTATTAATTATTTACTTTTTTATTACTCACATTGACATTGTCATTGCGATTGATGTTGTATTAGTTTCACGATTTCGTCAACAATTTGTTTTGTGGCGTTTGGCAAAGCCAATCGTTTGATGTTCTTTCTTAACTGATTTTGTTTTTCTTGATCTTTAAGTAAGTCTTCAAAAACCAGACTAAATTTTGTCTCAAGCTCACTTTCCTTTATCATAATCGCACCATTTTTATCGACTATCGATTTTGCATTTTTGGTTTGGTGATCTTCGGCAACATTTGGAGAAGGAATAAAGATTACTGGTTTTCCTACGATGCATAATTCAGAAACCGATGATGCGCCAGCTCGAGAAATCACAATATCAGCAGCAGTATAAACCAAATCCATTCTGTCAATAAATGCCAAAACTTGAACATTATTCGAATTGTATTTCTTGTATTCTTCAAAATATAATTTACCACATTGCCAAATTATCTGCACATTTTGAAAAACTATATTTTCAAATTCTTTTTCAATTAATTGGTTAACTCTTCTCGCACCTAGGCTTCCGCCAAGAACTAATAAAGTTTTTTTGTCAGTATTTAAATTTAAATACTTAATTGCTTCTTCTCTTTTACTTCCGATGTCAATTAAATCCAGACGGACTGGATTTCCGGTCAAAATCATTTTTTCTTTTGAAAAAAACCGATCTAAATTTTCGTAGGCAACACAAATTTTGTTTGCCTTTTTACCCAATAATTTATTGGTTATTCCCGGAAACGAATTTTGTTCCTGAATCACCGTTGGTATGTTGAGCATATTTGCCATTTGTAATAGTGGACCTGAAGCAAAACCTCCAGTTCCAATTACTACATTGGGATTGAATTGTTTAATTATTTTTCTAGATTTCCATAAACTATCGATTAATTTGAATGGAAAAACTACATTTTGCAAAGTCAATTTTCGTTGTAAACCGGCAATCCAAAGACCTTTAATTTTGTAACCTGCTTGAGGTACTTTTTGCATTTCCATTTTGTCTTTGGCGCCCACAAAAAGAATTTCAGCATCAGGGAAACGGAATTGTAATTCATTGGCAATAGCAATGGCAGGATAGATATGTCCTCCCGTTCCGCCACCACTTAATATGAATTTGTATTTTGCCATTTTAATGAACTATATTTTATTTTTAAATTATTTATTTACCAATAACCGCATTCATTGGATTATTCGCTTTGTCTTCGATAGAATAACTTACTTCTGAATCATTTAATTCCACCTCATTTTCTTCTTCTATTTGCTTATCAATTAATTTTTTAAGTGCCGATTCTCTTCTTGCTTTGTCTTTTATTTCTTCGGCAATTTCTTCGTCTTTTTTGGTCACATTGATGATGATTCCCAATGCGATACTCGTCATCCAAATAGAACTTCCACCGCTACTTATGAATGGCAATGTCTGTCCTGTTACGGGCAATAATTCGACTGCAACGGCCATGTTGATCATTGCCTGAAAAATCATTGGAAAACCAAGTCCGACGACCAGCAATTTTCCAAATAAAGAATTGGCTTTGTGCGCCGCAACAATGAATCTAAAAAACAACAGCAAATACAAAAACAAAACTCCCAAGCCACCAATTAATCCCCATTCTTCGACAATTATAGCATAAATAAAATCGGAGGATGACTGTGGCAAAAAGTGTTTTTGTACGCTTTTTCCAGGTCCAAGTCCATAAATTCCTCCGGAAGCAATTGCGATTTTTGCTTTTTCTATTTGGTAATCGTCTTCGCCAGGTTTGTTCGTTCTGAAATTTTCGATCCGACTCGTCCAAGTATCCACTCTACTAAAAAAATGAGAATCCGGAAAAGCCTTGGCCAACAAAACAAATAAAGCCAATGCCGCAATTCCAGTCCCAATGATAAATCCGATATATTTCAACGGGTATTTTCCAACAAAAGCCAACATCAAAACCATGGAGAATATCAACGCCGCCGTAGAAAAATTAGACGGCAAAATAAACATTAACGTTATGAAAACTGGAAGCCAAAGCTCCAACAATGATGCTTTAAAAGTAACTTCCTCTTCTCTTTTTTTTGATAAATATCTGGCCACAAATATTAACAAAACAATAGATGCCAATGTCGAGGTTTGAAAGGTTATTCCAATGAACGGTACCTGGATCCATCGACTGGCATTGGCCCCAGCGATAACAGTTCCTTTTATCATTGTGTAAGCCAAAAGTATCCAAACAATGGGCAAAGCAATTTTAGAAATTCCTCTGTAGTAATGGAATGGCACTTTATGAACCCAATAAATAATGATGAAACCAATGAAAATATGGGCCAAATGTTTCAGCAAGAAACTGATTGTGTTTCCTGTCCCATGGTTCATATAAGCCAAATTACTACTCGCACTAAAAACAGGCATAAACGAAAACAACGCTAATAAAGCCACAAATGACCATATTACTCTGTCTCCTTTTAAATTATTTACTAGTTCTTTCATTTGATATTAGACATGCTATTTACGATATTTGAAACACGATATTTTGACAATGATTTAAGATTTTTCTACTACACAAATCGAAAATCATTTATCTAATATCGGATATGTTTTTACAAGTTCTTCACTGCGTTTTTAAATTGTCTTCCTCTGTCTTCGTAGTTTTCGAATAAATCGAAACTCGCGCAAGCAGGTGACAATAATACTGTATCTCCTTTTTCGGTTAAACGTTGTCCCATTTTTACAGCGTCTTCCATATTATCAACTTCGACCATAATATCGACCACATTGCCAAAAACATCAATAATTTTTTTGTTGTCAACACCCAAACAAATAATGGCTTTAACTTTTTCGCGAACCATCGACATCAATTCGTTGTAATCATTTCCTTTATCAACACCACCCAAAATCCAAACTGTTGGGGTATTCATACTATCCAATGCAAAAAAAGTGGCGTTTACATTTGTCGCTTTTGAATCGTTGATGTATTGTACATTTTGAATTTTTAACACCTTTTCCAAACGGTGTTCCACTCCTTGAAAATTGGATAAGCTTTCCCTAATTGTTGCATTTCGAATTTTCATCAACTTTGCCACAGAAGTTGCTGCCATCGCGTTTTTCATGTTGTGTTTCCCTTCCAATGCAATGTATTCTGTATCCATAATAAATTCTTCCTCGTTGATGATGTTTACTTCCATATTTTTATCTTTTAAAAATGCTCCATTTTCGAATGTTTTTGTCAATGAAAAAGGAATTAATTGGGCTTTTGTTTTGTTGTTTTTTAACCATTCGGCGATCGTCTCGTCATCTGCGTCATAAATGAGAAAATCTTCCTCGGTTTGGTTCCTTGTAATTCTAAATTTCGAGGCGATATAATTTTCATATTTGTAATCGTATCGGTCTAAATGATCTGGACTTATATTGGTAATAATGGCAATATGCGGTTTATAATTTATAATTCCGTCAAGCTGAAAACTGCTTAATTCTAATACATAACTGTCGTATTTATCATCGACAACTTGCCAAGCAAAACTCTTTCCTATATTACCTCCTAATCCAACGTTCAATCCGGCAGATTTTAACAAATGATAAGTCAACATTGTCGTTGTTGTCTTGCCATTACTTCCGGTTATACCAATTGTAATCCCTTTTGTAAATGGAGCGGCAAATTCAATTTCTGAAATTACCGAAATTCCTTTTGCAAGGAGTTTTTTTACTATTGGAGATTTCTCTGGAATCCCAGGACTTTTCATTACTACATCGGCATTCAAAATCAGGTCGTCGGAATGCTTCCCTTCTTCCCAAGCTATTTCGTTAATGATAAGAACTTCTTTATAATTGTCTTTTATTTTACCAAAATCGGACACAAAAACATCATATCCTTTTTTCTTTCCAAGAATTGCGGTTCCTACTCCACTTTCGCCTCCACCTAAAACTACTAATCTCATTACCTTAATTTTAAAGTAACGATTGATAATATGGCGAGCATTATGGCAACAATCCAAAATCGGGTTACAATCTTGCTTTCGTGGTAGCCTTTCTTTTGGTAATGATGATGCAATGGCGCCATCAGGAATATTCTTTTGCCTTCGCCAAACCGTTTTTTTGTATATTTAAAATATCCCACTTGCAACACAACCGATAAATTTTCTACCAAAAATATTCCACATAATAAAGGAATCAACAGCTCTTTTCTAACAGCGATGGCAAGAACAGCAATCACTCCGCCAATGGTTAAACTTCCAGTATCTCCCATAAATACGGATGCCGGATAGGAATTATACCAAAGAAATCCGATCAATGCTCCCACAAATGCAGCAATGAAAACAGTCATTTCGCCCGAATTTGGGATATACATAATATTCAAATAATTAGAAAAAATAATATTTCCCGAAACGAAGGTGAATATCCCTAATGCCAAGACCGAAACCGCCGAAGTTCCCGCAGCCAATCCATCAATTCCATCGGTTAAATTTGCCCCATTGGAAACCGCCGTTATAATAAAAATTACCACCGGAATAAAAATCAACCAAGCCCAATTTTCATATCCTTCCCCCGTCCAAGCCAACACTTCTGCATAGTCAAACTCATTATTTTTGAAAAAAGGAATTGTGGTCGCCGTAGACTTTTCATAAACTGGAACTTGTTTAATTACATTTTCTGTAGTCACTTTGAAAACATCACTATTGCCCGTATCTGTTCGTATAGTTACAGCGGGATTAAAATACAGGACAAAACCCACAATTAATCCCAAACCCACTTGTCCGAAAACCTTAAAGATTCCTTTTAATCCTTGTTTGTCTTTTTTGAAAATTTTGATGTAATCATCAATGAAACCAATAGTTCCCATCCACAAAGTGGTGACAATCAATAAAACGATATAAATATTATGCAATTTGGCAAAAAGCATTACCGGAATTAAAGTGGCAAAAATGATAATCAAACCGCCCATAGTAGGCGTTCCTGCTTTTTCGTTTTGCCCGGCTAATCCAAGCTCACGGACTGTTTCCCCAATTTGTTGCTTGCGCAAAAAACTAACAACCCTTTTTCCGTAAATTGTAGATAAAAGCAAAGAAAGCATAAGGGCCAAAGCCGATCTGAAAGTAATGTATTGAAAAACTCCTGTTCCAGAAACATTCAGTATTTTGTCTAAATATTCAAATAAGTAGTATAACATATATTTCTATTTATCGAGTTGGTTTAGTAATTCTGTAACTATTTTTATATCATCAAAATCGTGACGAACACCTTGAATTTCTTGGTAGGTTTCGTGTCCTTTTCCTGCAATCAGAATAATATCGTTTGAATGAGCGAGTTGGCAAGCCGTTTTTATAGCTTGTTTTCTATCGATTATCGACAATGATTTTTTATAATTTTGAGCAGCTACACCTTGTTCCATTTCTTGGATAATACTATCGGGATCTTCATTTCTTGGATTGTCCGAGGTAAGGATAACTTTATCACTAAGTTCAGATGCAATTGACGCCATAATTGGCCGTTTTGTTTTATCCCTGTTTCCTCCACAGCCTATAACGGTTATCAATTGCTCGTTTTTAGTACGGATGTCGTTAATTGTTTTTAGTACATTTTCCAATGCGTCTGGAGTGTGAGCATAATCTACAATCGCCGTAATATTAGAATTGGAAACAATAAATTGAAAACGTCCTGAAACACTTTCTAAATCAGATAATAGTCTTAGAACTTCTAGGCTTTCCAATCCTAATTTAACAGCAGTTCCATAAATAGCCAATAGATTATAAGCATTAAAAGTGCCAATGAGTTTGACCCAAACTTCGTTACCATTTATTTTTAACAACAATCCCGATAGTTGATTTTCGAGAATTTGTGCTTTATAATCAGCATAAGATCTTAAGCCATACGTGAGTTTCTTGGCGGCTGTGTTTTGCAAAATCACTTGCCCGTTTTTATCATCAATATTCGACAATGCAAAAGCAGTTTTTGGCAAATTGTCAAAAAATATTTTTTTCACGTCCCGATATTCAGCGAAAGTGGCATGATAATCTAAATGATCGTGCGATAAATTAGTAAAAACCCCTCCTGCAAAATACAAGGCTTCGGTACGTTTTTGATGAATTCCGTGCGAACTCACTTCCATAAAACAATATTCAACCCCCGCATCACTCATTTCTTTCAGATAATGATTTATCGTTATTGAATCTGGAGTAGTATGCGTGGCTTTATATTCTTTTTCGTCAACTAATATTTTTACTGTGGATAAAAGCCCTACTTTGAAACCTGCTTTTTTGAATAATTGGTATAATAATGATGCCACCGTTGTTTTGCCATTTGTTCCGGTAATCCCGACTAATTTTAAGTTTTGCGAGGGATTCCCAAAATAATTAGCGGCCATATAAGCCAATGCTTTGTTAGTGTCTTTTACTTGAATATAGGTTATTCCGTCTACAATTGTTTCGGGAAAATTGTTGCAAACCACTGCAATTGCTCCTCGCAAAATTGCCTTTTCAATATAATCGTGGCCGTCAGAAATCGTACCGCGAATCGCAATAAAAATATCGTTTTTCCCAACATTTCGGGAATCAAAATCCATTTTGTTGACGGCAACATCTGTTGAGCCCTTAACGGCTTCAATAGCGACTTTGTACATTATTTCTTTTAAAATAATCACGATAATTCTAATATTATAGTTGTGTTTTTATCTAAGTTTTCACCTGGTTGAATGGATTGTTTTTTTACTTTTCCAATACCAATTATTTTTACTTTGACTCCAAGATTTCCAAAAAGGGAAACGGCATCCAT
This sequence comes from uncultured Flavobacterium sp., assembly GCF_963925185.1. Taxonomy (GTDB): domain Bacteria; phylum Bacteroidota; class Bacteroidia; order Flavobacteriales; family Flavobacteriaceae; genus Flavobacterium. The sequence goes on from NZ_CAWURC010000008.1 coordinate 194,446, forward strand.
TCCTGACATTCCCTTAACATTTGGGACAATTGATGTTTGCAGGTTTTGTAATTTTTCATAATTACCATAATCATTTTCTTGTTTCTGTATTTTTCTGCTAATGTTTTTTATTTCGTTAGTCGAAGGAGTATCTGTAAAAATCTTTTGGGCAATTCTTTTAAAAACGGGACCAGCTACATCAGCACCATAATAATTATTATTCGCCGTGTTGGGTTTATGAACCACCACAATACAAGAATATTTTGGGTTTTCAGCGGGAAAATAACCCACAAATGAGGATGCATAATATTTTTCTGCTCCTCCGTTTCTTGCGTAATTTACTTGAGCCGTTCCTGTTTTTCCTGCCATCGAAAAGTCTTTGGAATACAATTTAGAACCTGTTCCTTTTTTGACCACATTTAACATAACCGCTTTTAACTTCAAAATGGTTTCCTGGGAACATATTTTTGGGTTGATGACTTCCTTATCGTATTTTTTGATTGTTCTATTCCATTCCTTAATTTCTGAAACAAATTGTGGTTTTACCATTTCACCATTATTAGCAACAGCATTATAAAAAGTCAATGTTTGCAATGGTGTGATAGAAACTCCATAACCAAAAGCCATCCACGGAAGTGAAATATTAGACCAGTTTTTATCCGTTGGCTGTGGGACAGATGGCATCCCTTCTCCTTTAATTGAAAGCCCTAAAGCTTTATTCAATCCATAGTCATTTATGTGGTTTACAAATTGGGAAGGATTATTTTTGTAATTATCATAAACAGCTTGAACCATTACCGTGTTTGATGACAATTCAAATCCACGAGCCAAACTTATTTTACCGTAACCTCCTTTATGGGAATCTCTCACCGCTTTTCCGGAATACATTATAATTCCTCCTTGGGTATCAAAAACAGTACTTGTATCAATTTTTTTATCTTCGAGCAAGATCATTAAATCAACAAGCTTGTATGTCGAACCCGGCTCGTGTGATTCGGCAACAGCATAATTTGTGGTCTCGTAATAGGAGCCATCGGTTGCTCTTCCTAAATTAGAAATGGCTTTTATGTGCCCTGTTTTAGTTTCCATAACCACTACACAACCATGATCCGCCTGGTATTCTTCTAATTGTTTCAACAGAGCGTGATGTGCAATATCCTGAATAAAAACATTAATTGTCGAAATCACGTCGTAGCCATCTTGAGGGTCAATTTCATTAACATCGCGGATGGGTTTCCACTGCCCTTTAGAAATTTTTTGTTTCACGATTTTACCATCCTTTCCATTAAGATATCTTCGATAAGCCCACTCGATTCCTTTTCCATTTGAATCCCCATTTGGATTTCTTCTTTCGTATCCAATGGTGCGCTCTGCAATTTTACCAATCGGATGTTCTCTTACGGTTTCTTGTTCTACGATAATTCCTCCTTTGTAAGTTCCTAAATTGAATAAAGGAAAACTTTTAATTTTTACAAATTCAGTGTAGCTCAAATCGCGAGCTACTAAATAATACCTGTTTTTGTTTGCTCTAGCTTTTCTAAATTCGTTTAGAAACAAACTGCTTGGCCTTCCCAAAAGCAAAGCTAAAGAGTCAGAAAGTGGTTTTATATTTTTTTCGAATGTATTGGATTTTGGAGCAACGGCATCAAATCGGATTTCATAATTTGGGATTGAAGTTGCCAAAAGACTCCCGTCGGCAGAATAAATATTTCCTTTATTGGCGGGAATGATAAAATTTTTGACAGTTCTATCTTTGGCTAATTTTCTATAATAATCGCCTTCTACCCACTGAATATTTGTCAACTTTACGGCGATAGCTATTGCCATCAAAAAGATAGCGAAAGCTACTAGATAAATTCTGTAGGATATGTGTTTATCTTCTACTGCCATATTTTTTTTAAAAAACTTTTTTCTTCTACTTTTTTAATTTTTATTTTAACTGGAGGAACTGTCGATGGAAAAATTAGTCTCTCCGCCATTTTTTCTGAAACTGTTGATTCCATTTTTAGCTTCATTAATTCTGAACGTCTGTCAACGAATTCTGAACGCAGTTCTTTTACCTGGTTTGTCAATTTGTTAATTTCAAATACTTTTTGTTCGAAACGTTGTGTATTGGCAATCATAAAAATGCACAAGGCAATAACAAAAACGATAAAACGCCAGCTCTTTATAGCGTCATCTTCGATAAGAAACCGTGCTTTTAATATGCCGTAAACCCCGTTTTTCATTTTTAATATGGATTATTTCTTTTCTGCAATTCTTAATTTTGCACTTCGCGCCCTATTATTAATTTTAATTTCTGCATTATCTGGCACAATTAGTTTTCCAATGATTTTAAATGGAACTGAAAAATTGCCAAAAAAATCACGCTCTGGCTCCCCTTTGAACATTCCGTTTTTCATAAATCTTTTTACCAATCGGTCTTCCAGGGAATGATAGGAAATTACACTTAATCTTCCTTCTGGATTTAATATTTCTAATGAGTGTTCGAGAAATTCTTTCAAAACATCCATTTCTTGATTGACCTCAATCCGAATGGCCTGGTAGATTTGAGCCAATATTTTATTTCTAACTCTTTCTGGTAAATATTTTGTCAAAACCTCTTTCAAATCATCCGTAGTTTTAATAGGCCGCTCTTCTCTAGCTTCTACAATTGTTCGCGCCAAAGCTGGAGCGTTTTTTAATTCACCATAATCCAAGAAAACTCTTTTCAAGTTAGCATCATCATATTCGTTGACCACTCGATACGCATTCAAGTCATTTTTTTGACTCATTCTCATATCTAAATCGGCATCAAAACGAGTAGAAAACCCTCTTTCAGGAACATCAAATTGATGCGATGAAACTCCTAAATCAGCCAAAATCCCATCGACACTTTTAACGCCATAAAAGCGCAAAAACCTTTTTATAAACCTAAAATTTTCATTGATAAGTGTAAATCTTTCGTCTGACAAAGTATTTTCCAATGCATCTTCATCTTGGTCAAAAGCAAACAGTCTTCCTTTTGAACTAAGTCTTTTTAGAATTTCTTTTGAATGTCCGCCACCGCCAAAAGTCACGTCAATATAAATTCCGTCAGGGTTTACATTCAACCCATCTACCGAAGCTTGGAGTAAAACCGGATTATGATATTCCATTGTCGTCGCTATTTGTGTTTCCCATTACTTCCTCGGCCAAATCGGCAAAATCAACATCTTGTCCATCAATTGATTTTTCGTATAAATCTTTATCCCAAATTTCAACTATATTCACTGCCGATGAAAACACGACTTCTTTCGAAATACTTGCAAAACTCACTAAATCTTTAGGAACCAATACTCTTCCCAAAGCATCAATTTCAACTACTTTTACACCAGCGGTAAACCTTCGAATGAAGTCATTATTCTTCTTTACAAATCGATTGAGTTTGTTGATTTTTTGCATCATCAAATCCCACTCTTCCATTGGATACAATTCTAAACAAGTTTGAAAAACGGAACGCTTCAAAACAAACCCGTTTTGAAGAGACGATGCCAATTGCTTTTTTAAAGGCGCAGGTAAGAGGACCCTTCCCTTAGCATCAACCTTACATTCATATGTTCCAACAATTGTATTCAAAAGAAAAAATTTAAATGGTGTTGAGCAAAAATATAAAAATAATTACCACAATTTACCACAATATCCCACTTTGTTAATAAGTTTTACTGTTTTCAAGGAAGAAACCTTAGTTTTTAGTCAATCAGAAGATTCGGCGTTTTTAAACTCTTTGTTAAGAACTATCGAATTGCGGAAAGATTGGAAATTCAAAGGAAATTTTATGTGTTTTAAAATTTATTTTAAACAAAAAAAACGAAAACTTCAGCAAGAATAACTAGATAATTTTGATAAAAAATTGAAATTTATTTTAAAATTTGGCTTCAAAAATCCTTTTTTGTCTATTAAAACCTATATTTGTGAAAAATGAAAATTCGAAATAAAAAGTATGGAAAAATACTATAAAAAAGAAGGTAGATACAGTTATTTTGAAGCTGGCGAAGGAATTCCTATTGTTGTTTTACATGGATTAATGGGTGGATTGAGTAATTTTGACGCGGTAGCTAGCTATTTTTCTGAAAAAGGATACAAAATAATCATACCAACTTTGCCAATTTACACGCAAAGTATTTTAAAAACTAATGTTAAAGCTTTTGCAAAATATGTAAAAGATTTTATCACTTTTAAAGGGTTTGAAAGGGTAATCCTTTTAGGGAATTCTCTTGGAGGACATATCGCATTGTATCACACAAAAATGTATCCAGAAAAAGTGGCTGGGCTTGTATTAACAGGAAGTTCAGGACTTTACGAAAATGCCATGGGTGATAGTTACCCAAAAAGAGGGGATTATGAATACATCAAGAAAAAAGCAGAAGATGTTTTTTATGATCCGAAAATAGCAACTAAAGAACTTGTAGACGAAGTGTACGCATCTGTAAACGACAGGATAAAATTGATAAAAACATTAACTATAGCCAAAAGTGCCATTCGACATAATATGGCAAAAGACTTGCCAAAAATGCACGTTCAAACCTGTCTAATTTGGGGTAAAAACGACAATGTTACACCACCAAACGTAGCTGATGAATTTCATAAATTATTGCCCAATTCTACTTTGTATTGGATTGATAAATGTGGTCACGCCGCGATGATGGAGCATCCAGAGGAGTTTAATCGTCTGCTGGGAATCTGGTTAAACGAAACCCACTTGAATGCCCACTAGCTTTCAATCAAGAATTTACAAACATGATTATGAAAATTAATACTGCCGAATTTATTATTAGCAATTCAGAAGTTGACAAATGTCCTAAAGATTTTTTGCCGGAATATGCTTTTATAGGTCGATCCAATGTTGGGAAATCATCGTTAATAAATATGCTAACCAACCATAAAAATCTAGCTAAAACATCTGGAAGACCTGGGAAGACTCAATTGATAAATCATTTTTTAATCAATAATAATTGGTTTCTAGTCGATTTACCAGGTTATGGTTATGCCAAAGTTTCAAAGAAAACTAAATCTGTTTTTCAACAGTTTATCACTGATTATTTTGAAACAAGAGAACAACTAGTTTGCGCTTTTGTATTGATAGATATTCGCCATGAAGCACAAAATATCGACATCGAATTTATGGCTTATATGGGTGAAAGTGAAATTCCATTTTGCATTGTTTTTACCAAAGCTGACAAGATTAGCAAGGTGAAAATTGATTCACATATTGCGGCTTACAAAAAGAAAATGTTTGCTAATAACTGGGCCGAAATGCCTCATTATTTCGTGACATCAGCTACAGAAGCTACAGGAAAAGAAGCCGTTTTAAATTATATTGACGAAGTGAACCAAGAAGTTTTTAAGAATAATTCTTAATATTAAAGAATCTCTTTTCTTTCAAAACACTAAAATTTCAATACTAAATTATTTTATTTTTGGGTTTATTTATTAAATTAACTTACAATTTTAGCTCTAGTTTCTCGGCAAAATAATCGCAAAAATCTTTCATTGTTGCGGCCATTTTTTCATCACTAGTGGCACGTTCGAAAGTTTCAGTCATAGACAATAGTGTTTGGTGAAAGAAAATTTTCATCTCATCAACAGGCATGTCTTTTGTCCATAATTCGATGCATTTTGTAGCTTTATCGCTATTGTCCCAAACGGAAAGCATAAAAGCTTTTGCTTCTTCAGCATTTACTCCACCTTCAACCGCAGACCACACTAATTTTTCGGGAATTCGATTTTCATCTAATTGGATTTGAATTTTAATTTCTGATGTGTTGTTATTCGACATTTTTTTTTGGTTTATATTTAGATTTTTCAAATATTTCTTTAGCATTCATTTTTAATAATTGGTCAACGCTTACTTCATTATTTTTAATAAAAGAACGAACAATTTGCCAGCCGATCCAAGTACCCACTCTTCCTGGAGATTCGTTGTCAATTTCCAAATAAAATTTAGAAAATGGAGCTGGATTGATAAAGCGATTATTCAATTTTTGATTGTCGCTATAAAGCATTTCTCTTTCCAGAAAATAGCGCCACATATAGCTTTCGTTTTCCTGACACCAAATAATTTGTTGCGGTGTATATCCATTTTTGTCAGCGTCGGTATAACCAGGCAAGAGTAGGTCTTTTAGGTATAATTGTTTGCCAAAATATATGATTTGGCTCAATAAATTATTATCCGTAACGGGGGCTATTTTTGTAATCGAAAAACTTGAAACCACATCTGGAATAATTTGTTTTTCTTCGAAATTTTGTTTTAAATATTTTGGAAATTGGTAAAATTTATGATCTTTTCCCAGGTATAATTCAAGGGAAATAATGACCAAACTATCTGTGTAAATCACTTTTTTATTGTAATCCATTTCTGATATTATGGTGATTATTTTGTGGTTTTTAGTTTGGGGAAAGTAATATTTCAGGTGTTTAAAAAGCGTTTCTAATTCATTGTGAATGGGTTCGAAATTTGAATATTTTTTTTGAACTTCGGTATACAATTCACGCCAAAGTGGGTCTTTTATTTTATTTAACCATACGCTATCGTTGCTTTGTGGCGGAAAAAAAAATGGAAATTCTTTTTTTAGTTTGTCTAAATCTTTTGGAGAGCTTTCGAAAAATAGTTTATCAAAACGTTCTACATTGAGTTTAACAGGAATTCTTTCGACTTCTTTTTCGACTTTAGATTTTTTGTTGCAAGAAATCAAAGTGAATACTATAGTAATTATAAAAAGGATTTTTCTCATTTTATTTTTTTTAGCCCCGATACTAATGGAAATCCTTTTACTTTTTTCTTCAAAAAGTAAAAGATTGAAATGAATAGCGGGAATAGCTCCTGAAAATTATTATTTTTGCAAATATACAATTCCTGTTTTTTAAAAACTCAATCTATTATGCCAAAAAAAAGCACTATTCAAGTCGAAAAAGTAAATGCACATATTGTCAATTGGTTAAAAGCGTATGCTGAAAACGCAAAAGTAAACGGTTTTGTTGTGGGGATTTCTGGCGGAGTGGATTCTGCCGTCACATCGACACTTTGTGCACAAACTGGATTGCCAACATTGTGTGTAGAAATGCCTATTCATCAAGACCCAAGTCAAGTATCTAGAGGCAGAGAACATATTGAACAGTTGAAAAAAAGATTTTCTAATGTAACCAATATTGAAGCTGATTTGACTTCTGTTTTTGAAATTTTTAAAACTGTTGTCCCAACTAATGTAAATTCAGACAAGGTCAATTTATCTTTAGCAAATACACGCGCCCGTATACGAATGACAACTTTATACTATTTTGCTGGTATTCACGGATTATTAGTTGCCGGAACAGGAAATAAAGTGGAGGATTTCGGGGTTGGTTTTTATACCAAATATGGTGATGGAGGAGTTGATTTGAGTCCAATAGCTGATTTAATGAAATCGGATGTTTATGCCTTAGCAAAATATTTAAAAATTCCCGTTACAATTTTAGCCGCCTCTCCTACTGATGGATTATTTGGAGACGACAGAACCGATGAAGATCAGCTTGGAGCGAGTTATGATGAGTTAGAATGGGCTATGCTTGAAGATGAAAAAGGGTGTATTTCTTCGAATTTTACAGGTAGAGAAAAGACGGTTTTTGCAATATACAAGAGACTGAACGCAATTAATCAACACAAAATGAAAAAAGTACCAGTTTGTTGGATAATTAATGATTTAAAGTAGTTTTTCTGCTTTTTTTGCTAGATTTTCCTGTTTTTTTTTACTAAATTTACATTACTATAAAAAAACCTACTAATAAAAAACTACTCTAAAACTTAATATTATGATAAAAGTTTGTTTAGCGGATAATAATCCAGTCGTGCATTATGGCGTAAAATCCTATTTTAAAGACCATGACGACATTTCCATAGTTGCCAATGTTGGGAATTTTATGATGGTAAGAGATGTACTTCTAACAAAAGAAATTGATATTTTAATAATTGACTTGGAACTGGAAGGTCTTTCTAGCATTTTTGAAATCAAAAACATTTTGAAAAATTTTCCCAAAACAAAGATGATTATCTTTAGTAATATTTCGGAACAAATTTATGCGCCAAATGCTATTAAAGCAGGTGTTTCAGGGTTTGTTTCCAAAAAAGAAAAACTGGAAACCTTAGGTCAAGCAGTTGTGAAAGTAAACCAAGGCAAAGTCATTATGGACGAAACTGTCAAGAAAAACCTTGCCTTAATTGCAAAGCAAAATAAAAGCGAGCGTTTGTACAGAAAGTTGTCTAATCGCGAAGTAGAAGTTTTGCGATACTTGAGCGATGGAAAGAAAAATAAAGAGATTTCTAAAATTCTTGGTCTTAATGAAAAAACAATAAGTACTTATAAATTAAGATTGTTGCAGAAATTAAACGTTACCAATTTAGTAGATTTAGTTAACAAAGCTAAAACCCTAGAAATAGTTTAGTTATTGCGAGACATTACTCTACCTAGTTTTTTCGAAAAAGAATTGATTAGTTTGTAGTAATCCATTGCCATAGATAAAGGTTCAATATTATCAGAATTTTGTTCTGTTGATATTGAGCTTTTTATTTCCTCGATAATTTTATCTACAAGAAACCACCTCAAAGTCAAAATAGTTTCGGACACATATTGACTAATAGTATCGTTTTTAGTCTTCGGAAAAATACTCTGACCTACCCAATTATGCAAAACTACCCTCTCATCTTCCATTAAAATATCCGTAACTTCTTGAGCAAATTCTGGCTGTAAATGCATTAAATATTGCTCAATACTAAAGTTTTCATTTTGATGATAATAGTTTATCAAATTATTGAATATATCCCTAAATAAAGGATTTGCCAACTCTACTTCATCTTCTTGCAAACTCAAATATATTCTTTGATAGACTTTATACTCTTTCTTTTCGAAACTATTCTCAATTTCTCCTTCTTCATTTGTCTTTAAAAGAACGTCTTCAAATATTTCAATTTTATTTCCATACAACAAAAGAATTTCTATAATTTTTCTTTCTAACCCATAGAGAATATCAATTTTTTCAACTTGAATTGGATTTTCATTTTTTACAACTTCAAAAGCTTTTTGTTCTTGTTTTTGCTTTTTTCCAATTTCAGAAATGTCTTTTTTGACTAATTGTGCCAATGTGCTTATCAAAACCTGCTCGGAAATATCCATAATTCGAGAGCATTCCTGAATGTAGATTTCACGTTGAATTCTATCCGGAATTTTAGAAATACTCACGACCATATCCCGAATTAAATCGGCTTTTTTAATTGGATCATTTTTTGCATCATTCATCAAAAGTGATGCTTTGAATTGAATAAAATCTTTTGAATTATTTTCTAAATACAAAACCAACTCTTCATAGGGTGTTTTCTTAGCAAAACTATCTGGATCTTCGCCATCAGGAAAAGCACACACTTTTACATTCATTCCTTCCTCAAGAATCAAGTCGATTCCTCGAATAGAAGCACGAAGTCCAGCGGCATCGCCATCAAAAAGAACGGTTATGTTTTTTGTTAATCTATTGATTAAACGGATTTGGTCTGGGGTCAGTGCGGTTCCAGAAGAAGCCACAACGTTTTCGATTCCAGCTTGATTAAACTGGATGACATCTGTATAACCTTCGACTAAATAACAATTATTTTGTTTGGCTATTGATTGTTTGGCTTGAAAGATTCCATACAAAACTTTGCTTTTATGGTAAATATCACTTTCGGGTGAATTGAGGTATTTTGCCGCTTTTTTATCATTTGACAAAATTCTTCCACCAAAACCCAAAACTCTTCCTGACATACTTTGTATGGGAAACATTACGCGTGCTTTGAAACGGTCGAATGGTCTGTCTTCTTTGGAGATTGTTAAACCTGTACTTTCAAGAAATTCTAATTTATACCCTTTTCCCAAAGCTTCTTTGGTAAATGCATCCCAAGTTTCCGGAGAATATCCAAGTGAAAATTTGTTTATTGTTTCAGCATTAAAGCCTCTTTCTTTGAAATACGAAAGGCCGATAGCTTTACCTTCTTCGGAATGTAAAAGTGTGTTATGAAAATAATCTTTTGCAAATTCAGAAACTAAATACATACTTTCACGAACATCGGTATTTATTTTTTCTTCGTCAGTTTGAATGGTTTCTTCGATTTCTATATTGTACTTTTTTGCCAAATATCGAATGGCCTCAGGATATGTAAAATGCTCGTGTTCCATCAAGAAAGCTACAGAATTCCCACCTTTTCCAGAACTAAAATCTTTCCAAATTTGTTTCACAGGCGAAACCATAAACGATGGGGAGCGCTCATCTGAAAATGGGCTTAATCCCTTGAAGTTGCTACCAGCGCGTTTCAATTGCACAAAATCGCCAATAACCTCCTCTACTCGAGCAGTTTCGAAAACAGTGTCAATGGTGGCTTGTGAAATCAAATTTAATTTTTTTGAAATCCAAAGTTACAAAGTTTAAGTAGACAAACTTATTTATATTACTAAATAAACTAAATATGGTATCCATAATAGGGTCTATTTTATTTTTATTAAATATTAATACCCAAAAAAAAGGTTTTAAGTATATGAAAAACGAATTGTCAAAATAAATTTAATCAAAAAGGATTTCCCGAGGCTCTGCCTCTTGCGTAAAGTGGAAAGTTTGAAAACTCTAGGTTTTCATATGCTTTGAAAAAACATAACTTTGTAAAATGGGGGAACCTATTTATAAGAGTCATAATAAGACTTTGCTGTTGTATCATTTGGGTTTTCCTTTAAAGTACAGGAAAAGGTTATAACAAGATAAATAGGAGAGGGTTTAAAAGAAATCTGTATTGAAATCAGCGAAAGACATGAGATTAATTTTGTAGAGATTGGTTATGAGGAAGATCACGTTCATTTTTTGATTCAAAGCGTTCCTTCAAATTCAGTCTAGAAAATGACCCGAACGATAAAAAGTATAACAGCAAAAGAACTTTTAAAAAATTTCCAGAAATAAAGTTAAAATTATGGGGAGGTAAATTTTGGACAAGTTCTTATTACTTGAACACAGTAGGTCAATATGCTAATGAGGAAGTGATAAGGAAGTATGTTGAAAATCAAGGTAAACCAAAAGAAGTTTATAAAAAATCTATTCAAATCAACTAAAACCGTTCTAATACCTCGCGGGCTATGCCCCGAGGTAGTTTATTTAAAATAAAACACAAATGAAAATTATATTTATTGGTGGAGCCTGAACCGTAACCGGTTCGAAAACATTAGTCGAAAGTAACGGTGTTCCGATATTGATAGATTGCTGACAATTTCAAGGTGTTAAATCTTTGCGGGAACTCAATTGGGAATCCTTGCCTATTTTGCCCTCAACTATAGATTTCGGGTTGCTCACCCACTGTCATTTGGATCATTTTGGTTGGTTGCTAAGCAGAAGGAATGCGAGGTAAAAAATTATTAGAAGGTGCCAAAGAGATAAAAACATACGTGAAACAGCATCCATATTAGCTAATATTCTCAAAATAGGGGCGTTGTCTACTCATGGTAATCAAAAAAAATTGTTTAATTGGCTTTCTGCTTTGGAAAAGAAACTTACAAAAGTATTTTTGGTTCACTGAGAAAATCAACCAGCCGATGAACTTCGAATAAAAATCACTGAAAGATACCATTTTGATTGTTGTGTTTCTTTGATGGGGCAAGATTTTTTTATTTAATACAATCAAGACTTGATTGTATTAAACTTTTATTAAAAAACCGGAAATCAATTATCTCAATAGTGCTGTTTTGCCAAATTATAATTACTTTCACGATCAAAATAATATTTAAAATAATTTTATGAGTAATTTTGATTGGTCTCAACTAATTAATCCTGAGTTTTATATTTTAATGGAACTAGGCGGGATAAAAATAGGGCTATTGGTTATACTCTTTATAATTTTTGCCGAAACAGGTTTGTTTGCAGGTTTTTTTCTTCCTGGAGACAGTCTTTTATTTTTGGCAGGTATTTACAGTGAGTTATTGATGAAACAAATTTCAGTAGGCAACGATTTTGCTAATGTGATTTTGTTATCCTCGTTTGTTTCTTTTGCTGGTATTTTTGGTAATATGGTTGGTTATTGGTTTGGGGTAAAAGGCGGAACCTATCTTTATAACAAGGAGGATACTTTTTGGTTTAAGGAAAAATACCTTTTGCAATCAAGAGATTTTTTCGATAAATATGGCGGAAAAGCAATTATTTTTGCGCGATTTTTACCTATTTTTAGAACTTTTGCGCCTATAGTCGCCGGAATTGCATCTATGGATAAGAAAAAATTCATGTTCAATAATATACTTGGTTCAATTCTTTGGTCGTTCAGTATGATTCTTTCGGGACATTATTTGTCAGCTATATTCTTAGAAAAATTTAATATTGACTTAAAAAGTCACATCGAATATATTGTCATAATAATTGTACTTATAACAACCGTTCCCGTTTTATTCAAACTTTTAAAAAAAAGAGTTCATTTGTAAACAGGAACATAATTCATAAAAAAAATCCGAAGCTGTCAGCTTCGGATTTTTTTATTCAAATTTCAAATTTCAAATTTCAAAATTATTTTACATCATTCCCGGCATACCTCCACCCATTGGATTTCCGCCGCCATTTTCTTCCTTGATTTCTACCAATGCACATTCTGTAGTTAATATCATTCCGGCAACAGATGCAGCGTTTTCTAGTGCTACACGAGTTACTTTTTTAGGATCGATAATTCCAGCTTTTAGCATATCAACATATTCGTCAGTTTTGGCATTATAACCAAAATCTCCTTTTCCTTCAGCTACTTTTGCCACAACAACCGAACCTTCAAGGCCGGCATTTTCAACAATAGTTCTCAATGGAGATTCCACTGCACGAGAGATGATTTGAATTCCTGTTGCTTCGTCAGCATTGTCAGCTTTAATATCTTTAAGAGCGTTTTTTGCTCTTAACAAAGCCACTCCGCCACCAGCAACAATTCCTTCTTCAACTGCAGCACGAGTAGCGTGAAGCGCATCGTCAACCCTGTCTTTTTTCTCTTTCATTTCAACTTCGGAAGCGGCACCGACATAAAGAACAGCAACTCCACCAGCTAATTTAGCCAAACGTTCTTGCAATTTTTCTTTGTCATATTCAGAAGTTGTCGCTTCCATTTGACCTTTAATTTGGTTGACACGATTTTTAATCATATCTGCTTCGCCAGCGCCACTCACAATTGTAGTATTATCTTTGTCGATGGTTACTCTTTTTGCAGTTCCCAACATTTCAATTGTTGTATTTTCTAAAGTATATCCTCTTTCTTCCGAGATTACGATTCCACCAGTCAAAATAGCGATATCTTCCAACATTGCTTTTCTTCTGTCGCCAAAACCAGGTGCTTTTACCGCTGCGATTTTCAAGGCACCACGTAATTTATTTACTACCAATGTCGATAAAGCTTCGCCATCAACATCTTCTGCAATAATCAATAATGGTTTTCCTGATTGCGCAACAGGCTCTAAAACTGGTAATAATTCTTTTAAAGAAGATACTTTTTTATCATATAAAAGAATGTATGGATTTTCTAATTCCACTTCCATTTTCTCAGGATTGGTAACAAAATAAGGCGATAAATAGCCTCTGTCAAATTGCATTCCTTCTACAACATCAACATAAGTATCAGTTCCTTTAGCTTCTTCAACAGTAATTACACCTTCTTTTCCAACTTTTGCGAAAGCATTAGCGATTAATTCACCAATAACTTCATCGTTATTTGCAGAAATAGAGGCAATTTGTTTTATTTTTTCAGAATCACTTCCCACCACTTTAGCTTGTTTAGCTAAGTCAGCAACGATACATTCAACAGCTTTGTCGATTCCTCTTTTCAAATCCATTGGGTTAGCTCCAGCAGCAACGTTTTTCAAGCCTTCTTTTACAATTGCTTGCGCCAATACAGTTGCAGTTGTAGTTCCATCACCAGCTAAATCGTTGGTCTTAGACGCTACTTCTTTTACCATTTGAGCCCCCATATTTTCCAATGGGTCTTTCAATTCTATTTCTTTTGCAACAGTAACTCCATCTTTTGTAACGGTTGGTCCTCCAAAAGATTTTCCAATAATTACATTACGACCCTTTGGCCCTAAAGTTACTTTTACTGCATTTGCTAATGCGTCAACACCCCGTTTTAGTCCGTCACGTGCTTCAATATCAAATTTTATATCTTTTGCCATTTTAATGTTTATTTGTTGATTCGTTTATTTGTGTATTTGATTTTAGATGATTGCTAAAATATCGTCTTCACGCATTATCAAATAATCTTTTCCTTCTAATTTCAATTCGGTTCCTGCATATTTTCCGTATAAAACAGAATCTCCAACTTTTACAGTCATTTCGTATTCTTTCGTTCCTTTTCCAACAGCAACAACAGTTCCTTTCTGTGGTTTTTCTTTTGCGTTATCCGGAATAAAAATTCCTGACGCTGTTTTTGTTTCGGCAGCCAGAGGTTCAATAAGAACGCGGTCTGAAAGAGGTTTAATATTTAAAGCCATATTGTTTGTTTTTATATTATTTTGATGATAAATTAACTCTGCAAAAGTAGTTAAAAATTTGCCGTTTACATACAAAAAAAGCGTTAACAAATTGCTAACGCTTTTATATATTTTGAAAAAAATTAATTTGCTGGAGACGTACCTGTGGGTGCGTTTTGAACTGGAGCTACTGGAGTTGTAGTGCTTGGAACTACAGTTTCGGTGTTGTCTAAAATTTTAGAGCCAGTGTCGCTTAATGAACCCCCAAAACTTAAACTTGAAAGCATTATTAATACAATTAAAATTGCCGCTAAAGTCCATGTACTTTTGTCAAGAAAGTCAGATGTTTTTTGCACTCCTCCCATTTGAGCTGATCCTCCGAATGAAGATGACAATCCACCACCTTTAGGGTTTTGAACCATTATTACTACAACTAGGAGGAAACAAACTATTGTTATTAAAACTAAAAAAATTGAAAATGTGCTCATTGTTTAATTATTATTTTGTTGTAAAATCTTAATATCCGAGATTCGGTCTGCAAAGAAACTACTTTTTTCTGGATATTTCAAAATTAATATCTCATAAGCTTGCATCGCTTTTTGGTATTTTTTTTGTTCTAAATATACTCTGGCCAAAGTTTCGGTCATTAAAGAGGAATTATCGTGCTTATTTGGTTCAAAATAAACTGGTAATGCTAGCCCTTTATTTATTGGTGAAATCTTCGGACTTGCTTCAATAAACTTGTCAATCAATTCTAATTTTTTCTTTTTTTCTTCATTTGTAAAGTAAGTTTTCGAATTATCGAGAACTTCTTTATCTCTTTCGATGGGTTGAATTCTGGAAAGTTGGAGCCATTCTTGAAACGAATGTTTTTCGTTTATAGAGAAGTCTAAAGGTTTACCAATGTCTAGTTTGTCAACCGCGATTTTCGTAGTTTGTTCAATTTCTGGTTGTGAAGCGCCTTTTATAGTGGTAAGAATGGATTGTTCCAAAGTGTTTGTTTTTGGCTCCAGCTTTATCTCAGGCTTGATTACTTCTATGTCAACCACATCAATGTCAAGAAGTTCGAGTATTTTTTTATCGTACAATCCTTTTTGGATGGCAACAAAAGTATCAGAAGTTATGAAATCGAATAAAACAGTTCTATCGGTAGTGTGTGCCGCGGTAACTTTTAAAGCATAATTATATTTGAAACTGTTTTGATTGTAGAGCCCTTTCAATCGCAAAGAACGCGCGCTTTGAAAAAAAGGAAAATCATCCAATACTTTCCCCAATGCATCTGTTTGCTTCTGGTTTATTGCTTCTGGTTTGTTAATTAAATAAGTATAATCGACTACGTTCATAATATTTATAATTTATGGTATTTGATATTAGAAATAGATTTTTTAGATCTAATATCAGAAATCGTATATTAGTTTACCATTTTGCTAGTGATTCATTAAATACATCCTGAGTTATTCTTTCAAAAATCACTTTTATTGCGCTACTCAGTGTCGATCCCGTGAGTTGTTGTGTGGCAGGGTAATCATAAAAAAAGTCGAATGTCTTTTCGAAGTTATCGGCCTCTTTGTTTTTATTGGTAAACCGGACATTCACCCGTATCGTCAACCTATTTTGAGCGGCTTTAAGATCTGCTGTGGCGGTCATCGGGCTTATTCTGTAATCTACAATTTCTCCTTCATAGGTCAAATCAGCACCGTTTTTAGCCAAATTTAAGTTAGTTTGATTCTGGATAAGATCCTGTAGAGTTAAAGTAAATGTTCTGTCGATTCCGGGCTCAGTTAATTGGGCATCGTTTTGAAAATAATTTACTTGAAAGGTTTTTGCGTCAATTTTTCCCGTTCCGGTAAAGTTGTAAACGGAACATCCGCTGAAGGTAAAAAGGATTACAATAACTAAGATATTTTTAATGTATTTCATTTTATTTTTTAAAAATTGCTTTGCCAGTTTGTTCAAAGAATTATTGAGACTCGTGTCAAAGATATTATTTTAAAGAAATTAATCTGTATTAATACGTGAAATCTGTTTTTTTTTAAAACTACAAATCAAATTGTTTTATTTTCCGATACAAAGTTCTTTCGGAAATGCCTAGTTCCTCAGCCGCAATTTTTCGCTTTCCTTTATTTTTTTCCAAGGATTTTTTAATCATTTCAACCTCTTTTTGTTCTAATTTCAATACTTCCTCTTCTTCAACACTTTCAGAAAATTGGTAATTGTCTTCTTGGTCTTCTTCGTATGTGTTTTCTTTGTTTTGAGTAGTAATTACAGCTGTTCTAGGTTCTTCCTCAAAATCTATTTCACTGTCATTTTCTTTTGAACCGTATATTTTTTTAATCAAATGTGAATTTGTTTCCTGCACATTTGAAGTTCCGTTCTGCATCAATTCTAAAGTGAGTTTTTTCAAATCGTGTAAGTCACTTTTCATATCAAAAAGAACTTTGTATAAAATTTCTCTTTCAGTGCTAAAATCATTTTTGCTTTTTTCATCTTTTATTACTGAAGGTAAATTGCTTCCTTCTTGGGGTAAATAAGATTGCAAAGTAGTCGCCGTAATATCTCGATCCGTCTCTAAAACCGAGATTTGTTCGGCCACATTTCGCAGTTGTCGAATGTTTCCACTCCAACGAAATTTTTGCAATAGTTGTACTGCATTATCGTCTAGTTTAATAGGAGGCATTTTGTACTTATGGGCAAAATCAGCAGCAAATTTTCTAAATAATAGATGAATATCGTCTTTTCGATCGCGCAAAGGAGGTAATGTAATGTCTACTGTGCTTAATCTATAATATAAGTCTTCCCGGAATTTCCCCTTTTCTATGGCATCAAATAAATTGACATTGGTTGCGGCTACAATTCGCACGTCTGTTTTTTGTACTTGTGAGGAACCTACTTTTAAAAACTCTCCGTTTTCTAGAATTCGTAACAATCGAACTTGTGTTGTCAAAGGCAATTCACCCACTTCGTCTAAAAAAATGGTTCCACCACTTGCGACTTCAAAATAACCTTCACGAGTGCTTGTCGCTCCTGTAAAAGATCCTTTTTCGTGACCAAAAAGCTCACTGTCAATCGTTCCTTCTGGAATTGCCCCACAGTTTACGGCGATGTATTTTCCGTGTTTTCTGTGCGAAAGCGTATGAATAATTTTCGGAATACTTTCTTTTCCGACACCACTTTCTCCAACTACTAGTACTGAAATATCAGTAGGAGCCACCTGAATGGCTTTTTCTATCGAGCGATTTAGTTTTGGGTCATTCCCTATAATCTCGAATCGTTGTTTTATTGATTGAACTGTTTCCATTTTGTTTTTGTTTCCATTTTGTTTTTGTTTAAAATTTCCTCGATAAAGGAAAACTTTAAACTTTTTTAATTCATTTCAGCCAAACCCACCGCAACTCCTTTCAAAGTTCCACTCGTGCAACTCGTAATTTTTACATTTACAAAATCACCTATTTTATAATTCTCTTTTGGAAAAACCACCGTAATACTTTGTGAATTTCTACCTGAAAATTCCTCAGTTGATTTTTTTGAAACTTTCTCAACCAAAACCTCTACGGTTTTTCCAATGAATTCTTCAGAACGAAACCAAGCGTGTTTTTGTTGTAAATCCACAATTTCTTGTAATCTTCGAGCTTTTATTTCTTCCGAAACATCATCTTCCATTTTTCGTCCTGCTAATGTTCCTGGGCGTTCCGAATACGAATACATATAACCAAAATTATATTTTACATAGTCCATCAAACTCAAAGTATCTTGATGATCTTGCTCCGTTTCTGTTGGAAAACCCGTAATCATATCTTGGGAAATCGAGCTATTCGGAATAATAGTTCTGATTTTATCAATCAAAGTCATATATTCTTCGCGAGTATGCAAACGATTCATTTCCTTTAAAATGCGATTGCTTCCAGACTGAACGGGAAGGTGAATGTGCTTGCAAATATTATCGTATTTCGCAATAATATGTAAAATACTTTCGTGCATATCTTGAGGATTGGATGTCGAAAACCGAATACGCATTTTTGGAAAACCAACGGCTACCATTTCTAATAATTGATCAAAATCTACCGCAGTTGCTTTTTGCATTTCGGTGGCGTTGATAAAATCTTTTTTCAAACCGCCGCCATACCAAAGAAAGCTATCCACATTCTGACCCAAAAGCGTAATTTCTTTATAACCTTTGTCCCATAAATCTTGAATTTCTTTCATAATACTTTGCGGCTCTCGGCTGCGTTCACGACCTCTCGTAAAAGGAACTACGCAAAAAGTGCACATGTTATCGCAACCTCTCGTAATTGAAACTAAAGCCGTAATTCCGTTGCTCATCAATCGAACGGGTGAAATATCGCCGTACGTTTCATCTTTCGACAAAATCACGTTAATTGCATCACGACCTTCCTCAACTTCGCTTAATAA
Organism: uncultured Flavobacterium sp.; assembly: GCF_963925185.1. Lineage (GTDB taxonomy): Bacteria > Bacteroidota > Bacteroidia > Flavobacteriales > Flavobacteriaceae > Flavobacterium. The sequence continues at coordinate 213,315 of NZ_CAWURC010000008.1, forward strand.
ATTCGGCAAATCCTTATATGCATCAGGTCCTACAACCAAATCCACGATTTTTTCTTCTTCCAAAAATTTGTCTTTCAATCGCTCTGCCATACAACCCAAAACGCCCACTTTCATCTTCGGATTAATCCGTTTCACCGCATTGTATTTTTCCAAACGTTTGCGAATAGTTTGTTCCGCCTTGTCCCGAATCGAGCAGGTATTTACCAAAACTAAATCCGCTTCTTCAAGGATTTGTGTGGTATTATATCCGTTTGACGATAGGATGGAAGCCACTATTTCGCTATCCGAAAAATTCATCGCACAGCCGTAACTTTCTATGAAAAGTTTCTTCGTATTCTGAGGTTTATGTTCTAAAACAAGACTTTCGCCTTGCTTGCTTTCTTCAATAATCTTTTCCATAGTCACTTTCAAAAGTGTGTTTAATAAGAATGCAAAGTTACAATTATTTGAATGAATATGACAAGATGTCAGCCGAAGAATTAACATTGTTTTATAACAAAAAAACCTTTTAGGGTTTAGTCCCTTAAAGGTTATGTAGATTTTAAATTAATTTGTAATTACTGTAAAACCAAATACAATCCAGCCGCCAATGCCGCTCCAATAATTGGCCCAACAATAGGAATCCAAGCGTAACTCCAATCGCTGCTTCCTTTTACAGGCAAAATTGCGTGCATAATTCGTGGGCCTAAATCCCTTGCAGGATTAATGGCATAGCCTGTCGTTCCGCCCAAAGACAATCCAAGTGCCCAAACCAAAATTGCCACTGGCAATGCTCCAATGGTGCCAAGACCAATTTTTGCCGTTGCATCAGCACTCAAAGTAAGTTCAGGGCCGGCGATATAAAATATCACGAAAATCAAGATAAATGTCCCAATGATTTCGCTGGTTAAATTGGAGAAAGTGTTTCTAATAGCTGGACCAGTACAAAAACAAGCGAGTTTTCCGCCTTCATCTTCGGTAATGGCAAAATGGTCTTTGTGAAACAACCAAACCAAAAACGAACCGATCATTGCGCCTATTAATTGGGCAAGAATATAAATCCCAACTTGGCTCCAAGCAAATTTTCCTGCAATCGCCAAAGCAATTGTGACAGCGGGATTTAAGTGTGCGCCGCTTACTGGCCCAGCAACTGTGACACCAACAAAAACGCCAAATGCCCAACCAGCTGTAATAACAATCCAACCTGAATTGTTTCCTTTTGTTCCTGATAAAACTACGTTGGCAACAACGCCGTTACCTAATAAAAGAAGAAGCATTGTGCCAATAATTTCTGCTATAAATGGAGTCATAATGATTTGCGATTTAAGATATTTGATTTTAGATTTTTGAAATTGCCATTGAAATCTATTCAATCCAATTTTTAGTTCTTCCTACTGCTTTTTCCCAGTTTTGAATTAATTCATCAACTGTTTCTTTGTCCATTTCTGGCGAAAATACACGGTCGATAGACCATTGTTCTTGTAAATCGTCAACGCTTTCCCAATAACCAACAGCCAATCCTGCCAAATAGGCTGCGCCAAGCGCGGTTGTTTCTAGTGTTTTTGGTCGGATAACTTTAAATCCAAAAATATCCGATTGAAATTGCATCAATAAATTATTGGCAACAGCACCACCATCAACGCGAAGTTCTTTTCCTTTTGTACCAGAATCGGCTTCCATCGCTTTAACCAAATCGTACACTTGGTAGGCAATTCCTTCTAAAGTTGCTCTTGCAATATGGGCGTTTGTTGTTCCTCTTGTAATTCCAAAAATAGCTCCTCGAGCATATTGATCCCAATACGGCGCGCCCATACCAGTTAAAGCAGGGACAAAATAAACACCGCCATTGTCGGGAACGCTTGCTGCTAATTCTTCTATTTCATCAGCAGAATTAATCATTTTTGCTCCATCACGCAACCATTGTACGGCTGCTCCACCAACAAAAACGCTTCCTTCTAGGGCATAAGTTGTTACGCCATTGATTTTCCAAGCAATTGTGGTGAGCAAATTGTTTTTGGAATAAACCGGTTTTTCGCCAGTATTCATCAGCATAAAACAACCGGTTCCATAGGTGTTTTTTACCATTCCAGGTTCGGTGCATAATTGTCCAAAAAGTGCTGCTTGCTGGTCTCCGGCAACTCCGGCAATGGGTATTTGTGTGGTAAATAGGGTAGGAGAAGTTTCTCCATATATTTCGCTACTTTGTTTCACTTCGGGCAACATTGCTTTTGGAATAGAAAACAATTGCAATAATTCATCATCCCATTCTAAAGTATGTATGTTCAATAACATCGTCCGGCTGGCATTCGAAACATCGGTCATAAATGATTTGCCGTTTGTTAGTTTCCAGATGAGCCAAGTGTCAACGGTTCCAAAACAGAGCTTTCCTTGTTCAGCTTTTTCGCGAGCACCTTTGACATTGTCTAAAATCCATTTTAATTTTGTCGCCGAAAAATAAGCGTCTAAAACTAAGCCTGTTTTTTGTTTAATTAAGTCAATATGCCCTTGCGCTTTTAATTCATCACAATATTTTGATGTTCTGCGGTCTTGCCAAACTATCGCGTTGTAAATAGGTTCGCCCGTTTCTTTGTCCCAAACAATGGTGGTTTCGCGTTGATTGGTAATGCCTATTGCGGCAATTTCTTTAAAAGTAATGCCAGTTTTTGCAATTACTTCTGCAACAACACTAATTTGCGAAGACCATATTTCGTTCGGATTGTGTTCGACCCAACCGGGTTTTGGGAAAATTTGTTCGAAATCTTTTTGGGATACATTTATAATTTCTCCTTTGTGGTTAAACAGAATTGCTCTGGAAGAAGTGGTGCCTTGGTCAAGGGCTAAGATTAATTTGTTTTGCATAGATTGGTTAGTTTTATACTTTATTATACTCGGAATTCCTTTAAAAGAAATCCATTAGCAAGTGTTTTAAATTGAGCAATTTGATTTTGTTTCCAAGTTTCATCATGTCCTAATTCTTTAGATATTAACACACCTACTTTTTCGCAAGAATCTATTGCTGCTAGGGCATCCAAAAATAATAGTCGCACGCGTCTTGCCAAAACATCTTCAATCGTTCTCGCCATTTCATAACGGATTGCCCAAGCTACTTCGGACATGGTATAGTTGTAATTTGGATGTAATTTTTCTTTTAACTCCGGTTCGTTTTCTTGTAATTTCAAAATCCCATCAATATCAGTTCCATAAATATAAAGGTGATTTTCTCGGTCTAATGTAGTGGTTATTTTGTTACCATGAATAGAAATGTGTTCTGTTTTGCATTTTGACTTGGGTAAATTATGTACTGTAATAGCTTTGTCTACAATGTCTTCGGCAATTTTTCGGTAGGTGGTCCATTTTCCTCCTGTAATCGTAATCAATCCGGTTTCGGAAACAATGATTTTGTGAGTTCTAGAAACTTCTTTGGTGCTTTGCCCTTTTTCTTCGGGTGCAGCCAATGGTCTTAATCCAGCAAAAACAGAAAGCACATCGGATCTTGTTGGTTTTTTGGACAGAAATCTTTGGGCGGTTTCTAGTACAAATTGGATTTCTTTTTCTAAAGCTATGGGTTCTAAACTATGGCTTTTTATCAAAGTATCGGTAGTTCCTACCACGACTTTATCATGCCAAGGAACAACAAATAGTACTCTTCCGTCACTTGTTTTTGGAATCATTAATGCGTTTTCGCTTGGTAAAAATGATTTGTCAAAAACCAAATGAATTCCTTGACTCGGAACAATGTATTTCTTATATACTTTGTCATTCATTTTCATAATCGAATTAGTAAAAATACCTGTAGCGTTAATAACTGCCTTTCCTTTTACTTCATGTTTTTCACCCGATTCCTGATCTTCTACAATAACACCAATGACTTGATGATTTTTGTCTTTTAAAAGATGAATTACTTTGGTGTAATTTAAAATACAAGCTCCATTTTCGATAGCTGTTTGTGCTAAATTAATTGCCATTCTGGAATCGTCAAATTGACCATCGTGGTAAATAACTCCACTTCGCAGGCCTTTTTCTTCGACAGTAGGAAGTAATTCTATGGTTTTTTTCTTCGAAATATATTTAGATTTACCTAAACTTAATCGCCCAGCTAGTATGTCATAAATGGTAAGACCTATGGTGTAAAAATAACCTCCCCACCAATTATAATTTGGAATAACAAAAGATTGGTTTCGAACTAAATGCTTAGCGTTTTGTTCCATTAGACCACGTTCTTTTAACGCTTCTATAACCAAGGAAATATTGCCTTGTTCCAAATAGCGCACACCTCCGTGGACTAATTTTGTGCTTCGGCTAGAAGTTCCTTTGGCAAAATCCATTGCTTCAACTAAAATTGTTTTGTAACCTCTGCTTGCCGAATCTACGGCAGTTCCTAATCCAGAAGCGCCACCACCAATTATGATTACATCCCAATTT